>NZ_JBFAPV010000004.1:673194-775484 GCF_040676925.1 Nonomuraea sp. NPDC049486 | reverse complement strand
CCAACCAAAAAGGAATCCGTCACAGAAATACATGACGGGGTTGTGCATCATGCACTGGCTTTTAACACACTGTTGAGTTCTCAAGAAACGGACGCTTGCGGGCGTTTCGCTTCGTCTTTATCTTCGCACCCCCTCGAATCCGTGTCAAATTGACTCGAATCCTTAAAGGTGGAGGAATGTCGCCGGACGCGCCGACTCCATAAGATTAGCAGCGCCTCCGAGTGCTCACGCCACGTTCACCCGCCACGTAGGCCACGAATCGATCACGGCCGACCATAGACTCCCCACGTGAGCAGCTACACGCCGCCCGTGGCGAAGAAGATCCCGGCTGAACGCGTCCATCACGGCGACACCGTGATCGACGAGTACGCGTGGCTGGCCGGCAAAGACGACCCCGACACGATCTCCTACCTGGAGGCGGAGAACGCCTACCTGGAGCAGGAGACCTCTCATCTGACGGAGCTGCGCGAGCGAATATTCCAGGAGATCAAGGGCCGCACCCAGGAGACCGACCTGTCGGTGCCGAGCCGCAAGGGCGCGTGGTGGTACTTCACCCGCACCGAGGAGGGCAAGCAGTACGCCGTGTCGTGCCGGGTGCCCGCCGACAGCGAGACGCCTCCGGACATCACCGTCGGCGAGCGCCTGGACCACGAGCAGACCCTCCTCGACGGCAACGAGCTGGCCGGCGACAGCCCGTTCTTCTCCATGGGCACCAGCGCCGTCTCCCCCGACGGCACGATGCTCGCCTACTCGACCGACTTCACCGGCGACGAGCGGTTCACGCTCCGGTTCAAGGACCTGCGGACCGGTGAGCTGTTGCCCGACGAGATCGAGGGCATCTTCTACGGCGGCGCCTGGTCGGCCGACGGCTCGACGTTCTTCTACACCCGCGTCGACGACGCCTGGCGGCCGTTCCAGGTCTACCGCCACACCCTGGGCACCGGCGAGGACACCCTCGTCTACCAGGAGGACGACGAGCGGTTCTGGGTCGGCATCGCGCTGACGCGCAGCGAGCGCTACCTCGTGCTCGGCGCGGGCAGCAAGATCACCAGTGAGGTGCGCCTCCTCGACGCGGCGACGCCGTCCGGCGAGTTCCAGCTCGTGCGACCCAGGAAGACCGGCGTCGAGTACGGCGTCGACCACGCGGGCGGCTTCTTCTACGTGCTGCACAACGAGAACGCGCGCGACTTCGAGCTGGCCACCGCGCCGCTCGACGACCCCGGCGAGTGGACCCCGCTGGTCCCGCACCGCGACGACACCCGCCTGCTGGAGATCGACGCGTTCGCCGGGCACGCCGTGCTGCACTTCCGCCGTGACGGGCTGACCGGGCTCCGCGTGCTGCCGCACAACGGCGAGCCCCCGTACGAGATCGAGTTTCCCGAGCCGCTGTACGACGTCGGGCCGGCCGGCAACCCCGAGTTCGTGACGAACCGGCTCAGGCTGGCCTATACCAGCATGGTGACGCCCGCCAGCGTCTACGACTACGACCTGGCCACCCGCGAGCTGATCCTGTTGAAGCGGCGGCCGGTGCTGGGCGGTTACGACCCGGACGACTACGAGCAGTTCCGCGACTGGGCGACGGCCGAGGACGGCACCGAGGTGCCGGTCTCGATCGTCAAGCGCAAGGACAGCACGCTCCCGGCGCCGACGGTGCTCTACGGGTACGGCAGCTATGAGACGTCCATCGACCCGGCGTTCTCGGTACCCAGGCTGTCGCTGCTCGACCGGGGGTTCGTGTTCGCGGTCGCGCACGTGCGCGGCGGCGGTGAGATGGGCCGCCGCTGGTACGAGGACGGCAAGCTCACCAGGAAGCGGAACACGTTCACCGACTTCGTGGCCGTGGCCCGGCACGTCAAGCAGGCCGGGTGGAGCTCGAAGGTGATCGCGCGCGGCGGGTCGGCGGGCGGGCTGCTCATGGGCGCGGCGGTGAACCTGGCGCCGGAGGAGTTCGCGGGCGTGGTGGCCGAGGTGCCGTTCGTGGACGCGCTCAACACCATCCTGGATCCGTCGCTGCCGCTCACCGTGATCGAGTGGGACGAGTGGGGCGATCCGCTGCACGATCCGGAGGTGTACGCCTATATGAAGGGGTACACGCCGTACGAGAACGTCGACGGCAGGACGTACCCGCCTATCCTCGCGATCACCAGCCTGAACGACACCCGCGTGCTGTACCACGAGCCGGCCAAGTGGATCGCGCGGCTGCGTGAGACGGCCGCGGGCGGGCCGTTCCTGCTCAAGACGGAGATGGGCGCCGGCCACGGCGGGCGCAGCGGGCGCTACGACGCCTGGCGGGAAGAGGCGTTCGCGCTCTCCTGGATAGTGGAGAGGGGCACGGCATGACCTATCTGGCCGATCCGGGGCGCTACGAGCGGCAGCCGTACAACCGGAGCGGGCGCAGCGGGCTCAGGCTGCCGGCGGTGTCGCTGGGGCTCTGGCACAACTTCGGCGACGACCGCCCGTTGTCGAACTCGCGGGCGATCCTGCGCCGCGCGTTCGACCTGGGCGTCACGCACTTCGACCTGGCCAACAACTACGGGGTGCCGTACGGGTCGGCGGAGCGGAACTTCGGCGCGATCTTCCGGCGGGACTTCAGGCCGTACCGGGACGAGCTGATCATCTCGACCAAGGCCGGCTACGACATGTGGCCCGGCCCGTACGGCGAGTGGGGGTCGCGCAAGTACCTGCTGGCCAGCCTGGACCAGTCGCTGGAGCGGATGGGCCTGGAGTACGTCGACATCTTCTACAGCCACCGGCCGGATCCCGACACGCCGCTGGAGGAGACGATGGGGGCGCTGGACCGGGCGGTGCGCTCGGGCAAGGCGCTGTACGCGGGCATCTCCAACTATCCGGCGGAGCGGACGGCGCAGGCCGCGAGGATCATGCGGGAGCTGGGCACGCCGCTGCTCATCCACCAGCCGTCCTACTCGATGATCAACCGGTGGATCGAGGACGGGCTGCTGGACGTGCTGGAGGAGGCGGGCATGGGGTGCATCGTGTACTCGCCGCTGGCGCAGGGCCTGCTGACCGACCGCTATCTGCAGGGCGTGCCGGCGGACTCGCGGGCGGCCACCAGCCGGTTCCTCAGCCCTGACCGGATCGACGCGGAGCTGACCCGTTCGCTGAACGAGCTGGCCGGTGAGCGGGGCCAGACGCTGGCCCAGATGGCGCTGTCGTGGACGCTCAGGGACCCGCGGGTGACGAGTGTGCTGATCGGCGCGAGCAGCGTGCGTCAGCTGGAGGACAACGTGGCGTGCGTGGAGGGCCCGGTGTTCACGGAGGACGAGCTGAAGGCGATCGACGCGATCACAGCGCCTCGTGCCGCTGAAGGTAGGTGAACGCCGCCCAGCCGGGGAGCACCGGCAGCCAGAACGTGAGCAGCCGGTAGAGCAGCACGGCCGAGGTCGCCAGCTCCGCGGGCACCCCGGCCACGGTCAGGCCCGCCGTGAGCGACAGCTCGACCGCGCCCAGGCCACCAGGCGTGGGCGCGGCCGAGCCGATGGCGTTGGCCGTGAGGTAGACGACCGCCACGGTGGTGAAGCCGATCTCCCAGTTGAAGGCGTGCACGCACGCGTACAGGCAGAGCACGAACGTGAGCGTGATCATGAGGGTGCCGATCGAGCCCTCGATCAGCTTGCGCGGCGACTGGAGCACGTCCAGCAGCCGGGGCAGCACGTTGGAGAACAGCTGCTTCATCCGCCGGGTCACCAGGCGGCGCAGCGGCGGCACCCCCAGCAGCACCACGACCAGCAGGGCGACCGCCAGCAGCGCCACGACCAGGCCGCGTGACGGGGTGAAGGTGCTGGCGGTGTTGGAGCCGGTGATGTAGGCGAACAGCAGCAGCAGCCCGATGTGGAAGGCCAGCATGACGAGCTGCGAGGCGCCCACGCTGGCCACCGCGAGGGCCGGCGCGATCCCGCGCTTCTGCAGGTAGCGGGTGTTGATGGCGACGCCGCCGACGGCGGCGGGCGCGACGAGCTTCACGAACGAGGCCGCGAACTGCACGAGCGTGGTCCGCCACAGCGGCAGGGAGTAGGGCACGAAGCCCCTGAGCATGACCGCGGCGGCCACGAAGCTGACGAACGAGGCGACCAGTGCCAGCACCGACCAGGCCCAGTTGGCCTGGACGACCACCTGCACCAGGTTGACCTGGCTGAGCTGGGAGAGCAGGAAGTAGGCGGCGAGCGTGCTGGCGATGATGGTGACCAGGGTGCGCGGCCGGAATCTCTCCAGCCGCATCTCCTCGACCTTGACCTCGGGTTCGAGTGCGACGATCTGCTCGCGGATGACGCCGAGGAGGTTCTTGTCCTTGGCCAGGGCCGAGCGGGTCTCGCGGGTCAGCGCGATGCGCTGGAGCAGCGGCATGGCCGCGGCGAGCGACTCCGTCCCCATGACCGCGTTCGCCGCGCGCACCGACCGCTCGGCGCCGACGCGCAGCGACAGGTAGACCAGGAGCTGGGCGATGTCGAGCCGGAGCAGCAGGTCACCGGCCGCGATCTCGCCGCTGCGGGCGTCGGTGAGCACGACCCGGCCGGCCTTGTCGAGGTGGATGCCCTCGCCGGTGAGCCGCCGGTGGGCGAGGCGCTGGATCTGCAGCAGGGACACCTGCTCCCAGATCTGGTGGAGGATGTCGTCGTCGATCTCCTCGGTGGGCACCTCGTCGAGCGGGCGGGTGTCGATGTGCTCGTAGGCGAGCAGCGCCGCTTCGGTGCCGATCTCGCTGGTGCCGAGCAGCCTGGGCGTGCTGGCTCCCGCCGCCTGCGCGGCGTACGCCATCAGGGCCTCCCGTTCGAGCTCGGCGCGGAGCGAGCGGATGGCTCTTCGCCTGGTCTCGGTGCTGAGCCGGAAGCGCCGCCACAGCCGGTACGGCAGGCCCGCCACCTGGCGGTCGCGGTCGAGCACGGTGACGTCGATCCGGGCGCCGTCGGCGAGCCCGACGGAGTAGCGGCGGCTGCCCTGGTGGTCGTCCTCGATGCGGCGGGCCGACACCGGCGCGAACGACAGCTTGCGCAGGGCCGCCACCACCGCGTTCCCCGGCGGCCTGGTGTTGGGGCTGCCGATCCCGTACAGGGTGGCGTAGCCGATGGCCATGCCGACCAGGACGGTGACGATGGCGCCCGGCAGGGTGATCTGCCTGCCGGAGTAGAGGGCGAGGATGTAGAGCGCGATCACCGTCCACATGAGCGCGCGCCAGGTCGGCCGGCGGGAGACGCGCACCGCGGTGGTGTAGGCGAGGACGGACGTGAGCAGCGTGTTGAGCGGCTCGATGCTGCGGCCGCCGGTGAGCAGCTGGCTGAGGTCGTCGGCGTTGCCCGCGAGGAGCCACTGGCCCGTCAGGAACGCGCCGACCATGCCGATGATGGCGGCGATCAGCCCTTCGGCGACGCGCAGGCCGTCGCGGTGGAAGACGCGCTCCACGGCGAAGGCGACGGGCACGATGAGCACCGCGGCGCCGCCGATGAACGTGGCGATCCGGCTGAGCAGCGGGACGAGGGTGGTGCCCTCCGTGACGTCCCGTTCCAGTCCGTACAGGGTCTGCTTGGCGACGAGGGCCAGCAGGATCACGGCGCCGAGCGCGGCCAGGGTGGCCAGCAGGCGCAGCAGGTCGGAGGGGCGGCGCAGGCGCTGCGGCAGGAGCGGCTCGACGACGTACACGTCAGGCTCGGCGCGCGCTCCGGCGGCGGACGGGCTCCTCTCGGGAGATCCCTCCGCGTCCTCGTGTTCATTGATTTCGGCCACCGACAGCGATTCTGCACCTTCCTCGCGGGACCGTACGTTCTTGCGGCCTTAGTGTCCCGAATCGTCACCTGGGATCGGGCATCGGGTACCCGACCTCTTGCCCGTAGTCTGTCTCTTATGCCAGGTGAATTGAGGGTTCTGGGGGCCTGTCCGCTCGATTGTCCTGACACCTGCTCCTGGGTGGTCACCGTGCGTGACGGTCAGGCCGTCTCGATGCGCGGCAATCCCGATCATCCTTACACCCGCGGCGCGCTGTGCGTGAAGGTCAACCGTTATCTGGAACACTCCAGGGCTGCCGACCGCATCCTTTACCCGATGCGGCGGGTCGGACCCAAGGGGTCGGGCCGGTTCGAGCGCATCAGCTGGGACGAGGCGCTCGAGGAGATCTCCGTACGGCTGCGCGGCATCGTCGAGGAGCACGGCGGCCAGGCGATCTGGCCCTACCTCGGCACCGGGTCGCTCGGTTACCTCCAGGGCTGCGAGGGCGTGGCGGGGCGGCGATTCTGGAACATGCTGGGCGCGTCCCGTCACTGGCTGAACATCTGCTCGACCGCCGGCAACTCCGGGCTGACGCTGACCAATGGCACCCCCGGCGGCATGGACCCGGAGAACTTCGCGCAGGCGAAGCTGATCCTGCTGTGGGGCACGAACCCGCTCACCAGCGGCCACCACCTGTGGAAGTTCATCCAGGACGCGCGCGCGGACGGCGCCCACGTCGTGGCCATCGACCCGATCCGCACCCGCACGGCCGACCAGGCGGACGAGCACCTGGCGATCCGGCCCGGCACGGACGCGGCGCTCGCGCTCGGCCTGCTCAACGTGGTGCTGGCCGAGGGCGCCCAGGACGAGGAGTTCCTGACCGCGCACACCGAGGGCTGGGAGAGCTTCCGGGAGGAGATCCTGGAGTATCCGGTCGAGCGGGTGGCGGAGATCACCGGCATCCCGGCCGAGGCGGTCCACAGGCTGGGGACGAGGCTGGCGCGCACCCGCCCCACCGCCATCCGCGCCACCATGGGCATCCAGCGGCACGCGGGCGGCGGCACCGCCCTGCGCACGATCGCCGCGATCCCCGGCGTGACCGGCGACTGGCGCCACCCCGGCGGCGGGGTGGCCTACTCGACCAGCGGCCACGCGCACCTCTCCATCGACACCCGTGACGACCTGCTGCCCGGCCCGGTGCGCACGCTCACCATGACCCGGCTGGGCTCGGAGCTGGCCAAGCCGGACTCGGTCAAGTGCCTGTGGGTGTACGCGGCCAACCCGGCGGGCTCGACCTCCGACGGCAACGCCGTGCGGGCGGGCCTGGCCCGCGAGGACCTGTTCACGGTGGTGGTGGAGCAGTTCCCGACCGACACCGTGGACTACGCCGACATCGTCCTGCCCGCCACCATGCAGACCGAGCACTTCGACCTGCACGCCGGCTACGGCCACCTCTACCTGCTGTGGAACGAGCCCGCGGCGAGCCCGCCCGGCGAGTGCCTGTCCACCACCGAGACGTTCCGGCGGCTGGCCGCGCACATGGGGATGACCGAGCCGTCGCTGTTCGACTCGGACCTGGAGCTGGCCGAGGACCTGCTGTCGAGCGGCCACCCGTCGCTGGAGGGCATCACGGTCGACCGGCTGCGCAAGGAGGGCTGGGTGCGGATGAACTACCCCGAGCCCTTCACCCCGTTCGCCGAGGGCTTCCCGACCAGGTCCGGCCGGATGCGCTTCCCGCCGCGCGGCAAGGCGTACGTCCCGTCGCGGTCCTCCCGGACCGACGGCGGGCTGGTGCTGATCACCCCGGCGCCGCACACCTTCCTGAACACCACGTTCGCGAACAACCCGGAGCTGCTGCGGCGGGCCAAGGACCCGGT
The DNA here is from genome assembly GCF_040676925.1 of Nonomuraea sp. NPDC049486. Classification (NCBI taxonomy): domain Bacteria; kingdom Bacillati; phylum Actinomycetota; class Actinomycetes; order Streptosporangiales; family Streptosporangiaceae; genus Nonomuraea; species Nonomuraea sp. NPDC049486. Next base: position 767,892 of record NZ_JBFAPV010000004.1, on the reverse strand, counting down.
GGTGCTGGTGCATCCGGCCGACGCGGCGGCCCGCGGGCTGTCGGACGGGCAGCGGGTACGGGTGCGCAACGCCTTCGGCGAGTTCCTGGCCGACGTGGAGGTCAGCGACCGGGTGGCGCCCGGCGTGGTGGCCTCGCCCAAGGGGCGCTGGCCCAAGCTCAGCCCCGGCGGCGCGAACGCGAACGCGGTGGTCGAGGAGCGCGACGCCGACCTGGGCAGGGGCGCGGTCTACCACGACAACCGGGTGGAGCTCATCCCTTGTGCCGGTCCATGAACGCGACGATCCGGTCGATGACCTCGCCGCCGTAGGAGCCGCGGAACAGCTCTGAGGCGTGCACGCTCTCGCCCCGGATGACATGGATCTGCCGGTCGGGGGCGCGGGTGGCGGCGTCATGGGCCGCCTGGAGGTCGTCGGCGCCGCCGTAGCCGTCGTTCTCGGTGCCGATCTGGAGCAACGGCACGGTGAGCTCGGCCGCGTCCTCGGCGTCGATGGCGCCGGACAGGGCGATCACCCCGGCCGCGCGCTCGCCGAACTTCGTCGCGGCGGGGACGGCGGTGGTGGCGCCGATGGAGCCGCCGGCGAAGAACACCCGCTCGGCGCCCTTCTTGGCCAGCCTGCGTGCCATCGCCAGCGCGGTGTCCTCGGGGCTGGCGTCGAACTTCCTGGCGTAGAGCAGCACGCGGTAGCCGGCGGCGACCAGCCGGTCGGAGAGCGGGCGCCAGGTGCACACGTTGCCGTTGTTCTCGTAGGAGATGACCACGCCGGTCTCGCCGTCGCCCGTGATGACGCCCGGCAGGCCGTCCCCGTACGTGAAGATCTCGCCATCGTCGCGGGTGTAGCAGCCGCTCACGTTCGGCCCCTTGGCCTTGGTCTTCGTGGGCGTGGGGGTGGGCGTGGGCGTGGTGGGCGTCGGAGAGGCCATGGGCGGACTCGGCGCCGGCTGTGCGGCGCGGTCCGTGCCCCCGCAAGCGGTCAACGCCAAGACGAGTAACACCGAGCCCGCGATCATGCGCATGGCCGCCCCTCTCCACCAGAAACTATGTCAGTTCTGACATAGTGTCCGGCACAATACCCTGGACGGACCATGACCTCAACGCTGGGATTCGCGATCCTCGCCGTGCTGGCCCGCGGCGAGCGCACCGGGTACGACATCGCCGCGTCCATGCGCAGGCCGCTGTCGTACTTCTGGACGGCAGGCCACAGCCAGATCCACACCGAGCTGCAGAAGCTGCTGGCCGAAGGGCTGGTGTCGTACGAGACGGAGGCCGGGCCGGGGCCGCAGGACAAGAAGATCTACCGCCTGACCGGCGAGGGCACCGCCGCGCTGCGCGGGTGGATCACCGATCCGCCGCGCGAGCGGCCCGAGCGTGACGAGTTGGTGCTCAAGACGTACGCCGCCGCGCTCGCCGACCCGGCGGCGCTGCGCCGGCTCTTCGCGGACCAGCTCGCCAAGCACGAGGCGCGGCTGGCCGAGTACGAGCGCGAGGAGGAGGCCATCGGTGGGCCGCCCGGGTTCGGCGACCCGCGCTGGGGCAACTACGCGGCGCTGCGCTGCGGACTCGGGTACGAGCGCCACCGGGCCGAGTGGTGCAGGTGGATGCTCGATCAGCTCAGCGAGAGCTTGTAGCCCTCGTGGGAGGCGGTGAAGCCGAGCGCGTCGTAGAAGCGGTGCGCGCCGACGCGTGACTTGTCGGAGGTGAGCTGCACCATCGCGCAGCCGCGGGCGCGGGCCCGGTCGATCCCCCACTGGATCATCTTCCGGCCCAGCCCCTGTCCCCGGGTCGAGGCGGCGACCCGAACGGCCTCGATCTGGCAGCGCTCGGCGCCCAGCCGCGACAGCCCGGCCAGGTAGGTCAGCTGCATGGTGCCGACCACCTTCCCGTCACGCTCGGCCACGATCAGCTCGTCCCACGGGTCCGCGTCGATGCGCTCGAACGCGGCCAGGTAGCGCGGGTCGCCGGGGTCGCCCTCGCGCTCGGCCCCCAGCGGGTCGTCGGCCAGCATGGCCACGATCGCGGGCACGTCGTCCGCACGGGCCGTCCGGAAGAGCAGTGACAGGACATAGTGGGATTCGGGGATGTCGGGGTTGGACGGCAGGCCCATGGTCTTCCCGCTGGGTGTGAACCCCTTGCCCGCGTAGAGCGCCCTGGCGGCGGTGTTGTGGTCGACGCACCACAGCTCGACCTCGTCCAGGCCCTCCTCCCGGGCCCGCCCGATCGCCGCGTCCACCAGCCGCGAGCCGACGCCGCGGCCCCTGGCCTCCGGCGCGACCCACATGGACAGCAGGTGCGCCCGGCCCTCCTCGACCCGCACGCAGACCAGCCCCACGTCGCCGCCCTCGGCGACGGCCACCCGCCACCACGACCCGGACAGCCGCTCCCGCCACGTATCGGGCGTGAACCCGCTCTCCCTCTTGTAGGACGACCCGAAGGCATCGGGCGCGTCCCGCAGCGCCCGCAACCGGACCGCCTTCAACCGCTCCCACTCGTCCGCGCCGAACCGCTCGATCACGACTTCGCTCATGGCCCGCATCATGCCAACACCGTCGTACCAGGGTCGAAATCAGGGTGCATCCCCGATGTGGGCAAGGGACGCCGAAAGGCACGCTGAGGACATGAACGAAATCACCCGACGCGATGAAGTCTCCCTGTCCGGCGCGGCGCTGCGCGGGGCCCCGTGGAAGGCCGCCGCCGTCGGCGGCGGCGCGATCGCCGCGGCGAGCTTCGGCACCGGCCTCATCACCGGCGGCGGTGACCTGTCGTGGGCGCTGGGCCTGGGCATCGCCCTGTTCGCGCTCATCGCCTCCATCGGCGCGGTGACCAAGCCGAACGAGGGCGACCGCGTGACCCGCCAGGCACGCCAGTGGGGGCTGAACCATCCGTGGAAGTTCGCGCTGATGCCCGCCGGCATGGCCGCGGTGCTCGACTATCCGGTGCAGCTCGTCTTCGACGACGCGCACTGGCTCGGCGGGCTCTTCGACGCCGGGTGGCACGGCCTGCTCGTGTACGTCATCGCGGGCATCCTGACGACGACACTCAAGGGGCGCGCCCTGACGCGATGACCTCTCACGCCTCGCGCTCGGCCTGGCTCCGGCACACGCAGAACTCGTTGCCCTCCGGGTCGAGCATCGTGACCCAGCCCTTGCCGTCCTCGGTGCGGTGGTCCTCGTACACGGTCGCGCCGAGCCCGAGCAGCCGCTCGACCTCCTGCTCGCGGGTGCTGCCCGCGGTGGCGCTGACGTCGAGGTGGAGCCGGTTCTTGACCTGCTTGCCCTCCGGGACGCGGATGAAGAGCAGGAACGGGTAGCGGCCGGTCTCCAGCATCACCTCGTCGTCACCCGGGACGTCGCCCTCGCCGAGCGGGAGCCCGAGGGCCTCACCCCACCACGAGGCGAGTTTGTACGGGTCGGCACAGTCGACGCTCACGCACTGAAGCTCGATCATGTCGTCCACCCAATCGCGGCACCGGCGACCGCGTCAAACCGGTCGGTCCCACCAGACGGTGACCCAGCGGTCGCGGGGCAGCGGCCACATGCCGAGCTCAAGCGCCGTCCGCCCGACCTCCTCGGCCCTGGCCGGCTCCAGGCAGATGCGGTGGCAGGCGCTCGCCGCCAGCTCCTCCAGCGAGTCGAAGCGCTCCAGCGGGGATTCGCGCTCCTCGACGTGCACGTCGAAGCCGAGCGCGGCCGCCAGCGCCACGCAGTCTTCCGCGATGGGCCGCACCGGGCGGACGATGCCGTGGAAGTGTTCCCACAGCGGCGAGATCCAGCTCATCGGGTGACGGTTCGGCAGCTCCAGCACCACCCGGCCGCGGGTGCGGTCGTCCAGCGCCAGCAGGAAGCGGTCGAGGTCGGGCACGTTGTAGACCACGTGGGCGGCCACCGTCACGTCGACCTCGGGCACCCGCCCGGCCACGTCGGGCCAGCGGCCCTCGACGGTGGTGGCGGGCACGCCCAGCTTGTCGGCGCGGGCCGCCAGCTCCTCCAGCATCTCGCCCGAGGTGTCGACCGCGTACAGGTGACCGATCCGCTCGTGCAGCGGCAGGGACGCGGCTCCAGGGCCGGATCCGACGTCCAGCAGCGTGCCCCCGGCGGGCAGCGCCTCCGACATCCGGGTCAGCGTGGGGCCGTCGTCGCGCTCGGCGAGCGCCCTGTCGGTGCGGCTGGTGAAGCGCGCCAGCGGATAGGACCAGGGATCGGCCGGCGCGGCGGCCAGGATCTCCTCCGGAATGGCCCAGGATCCCAGGCGCTCTCGCCACAGCGCGGCGAGTTCATCGGCGTCCATGGAGTCGAGCATGCCATGCATATCTCTGGTTACCCGCGGGTAGCATTCCTAGTAAGGTTACTGGCCAGTAGAGAAACGCACCGGTTCAAGGAGAGCTGCACCCATGGGCCACTACAAGAGCAACCTTCGTGACCTCGAATTCAACCTCTTCGAGGTCTTCGGGCGCCGCGAGATCCTCGGCAGCGGTCCCTATGCGGAGATCGACGAGGACGTCGCGCGCAGCATCCTGGACGAGGTCAACCGGCTGTCCACCACCGTGCTGGCCGACTCGTTCGAGGAGGGCGACCGCCACCCGCCCGTGTTCGACCCCGCGACCGGCTCGGTGACGTTGCCCGAAGGCTTCAAGAAGTCGTACAAGGCGCTGGTCGACGGCGGCTGGGCGCACCTCGACCTGCCTCCGCACCTGGGCGGCCCCGGCATCCCGCGCAGCCTCGCCTGGGCGACGGCCGAACTGGTGCTCGGCGCGAACCCCGCGCTCTACATGTACGCGGCCGGCCCCAGCTTCTCCTACACCCTGTGGAAGGTGGGCACCCCCGAGCAGAAGCGCTTCGCCGAGCTGGCCATCGAGCGCAACTGGGGCGCCACCATGGTGCTCACCGAGCCCGACGCGGGCTCCGACGTCGGCGCGGGCCGCGCCAAGGCGGTACGGCAGGACGACGGCACCTGGCACATCGAGGGCGTCAAGCGCTTCATCACCAGCGCCGAGCAGGACATGACGGAGAACATCTTCCACCTGGTCCTGGCCAGGCCCGAGGGCCACGGCCCCGGCACCAAGGGCCTGTCGATGTTCCTGGTGCCGAAGTACCACGTCGATCTGGAGACCGGCGAGCTCGGCGAGCGCAACGGCGTGTACGTGACCAACGTCGAGCACAAGATGGGCCTGAAGGTCTCCACGACCTGCGAGCTCACCTTCGGCGAGAAGCACCCGGCGATCGGCTGGCTGGTCGGCGAGGTGCACGAGGGCATCAAGCAGATGTTCATGGTCATCGAGCACGCCCGCATGATGGTCGGCACCAAGGCCATCGCCACCCTGTCCACCGGTTACCTCAACGCCCTGGAGTTCGCCAGGTCGCGGGTGCAGGGCGCCGACCTGACCAGGCAGGCCGACAAGACCGCGCCCCGGGTCACCATCACCCACCACCCCGACGTGCGCCGCGAGCTCATGCTGCAGAAGTCCTACGCCGAGGGCATGCGGGCGCTCGTGCTCTACACGGCCACCTTCCAGGACGCCGTCCAGATCGACCCGGACGACCGGCACGCGCACGAGATGAACGACCTGCTGCTGCCCCTGGTCAAGGGGGTCGGCTCGGAGCGCTCGTACGAGCTGCTGTCGCGCTCGCTGCAGACCCTGGGCGGCTCCGGCTACCTGCAGGACTACCCGATCGAGCAGTACATCAGGGACGCCAAGATCGACTCCCTGTACGAGGGCACGACCGCGATCCAGGGCCTGGACCTGTTCTTCCGCAAGATCCTGCGCAACCAGGGCTCGGCCATCGGCAAGCTGCTGAGCGAGATCAACGAGTTCGCCGCCTCCGAGGCCGGCAACGGCCGGCTCAAGGAGGAGCGCAAGCTGCTCGCCGAGGCCGCGGCCGAGGTCAAGGTCATGGGCGACACCATGGCGGGCTGGGCGCTCGGTTCGATGGAGAAGCCCCAGGAGGTCTACAAGGTCGGCCTGAACAGCACGCGGTTCCTGCTGGCGCTGGGCGACCTGGTGATCGGCTGGCTGCTGCTGCGCCAGGCCGAGGTGGCCCTGGCCAAGCTGGCCGACGGCGAGGACCCGTTCTACCAGGGCAAGGTCGCCGCCGCCGGGTTCTTCGCGGAGACGGTGCTGCCGCGCCTGGCCGCCGAGCGCCGCGTGCTCACCGGCACCGGCCTGGAGCTCATGGAGCTTCCGGAGGAGGCTTTCTAGCGGATCCTCACCCCAGGACGCCCGTTCCGGACACGGAGCGGGCGTCCCGCGTTTCCAGGCGAGGTAGTGATCGCCCATACTCGGGTATGACCGTGGGCGTACGCACTGTTTGCCGTCTGGAGGTCGTGATGGGTGTCGGGGTCAGCATCTTCTTCCTCACGCTCGGCGCCATCCTGAGGTTCGCGATCGAGCCCGACGTGTTCGGCGACAGCGTCCACATGGACGTCATCGGTCTCATTTTCATGATCGTGGGCGGGGTCGGCGTCGTGCTGAGCATCGTGCTGGCGCCCAGGCGCGGCCAGACCTCGGAGGGCCGGCTGATGCACCGGGAGAACCACCCGCCGGAGATCTAACAGCCGAACTGCACGGCGGCCCGGGTCGCCAGGATGGGCTTGATGTGCTCCGCGATCACCGCCTGGTGGCGCGGGTGGTCGCGGTAGGCGCGGTAGTCGTCCTCGCTGTCGAAGTCGGCGACGACGGCGAAGTCGTGGTTGCCGGGGTTGATGCCGGCGTCGGGGCCCAGCAGGTAGGAGCGGATCTCGGGGATCTGGCCGGGGAGCTCGCGCAGCTCGGCCGCGACCGCGGCCTTCTGCTCCTCGGTTGCCTCCGGTGACCAGGTGAACAGCACCACGTGACGAATCATGGGCGAACACTATCGACAACGATCGACCGCCTCATTATTCTCACTGCGAGATTTACTCGTACTGAGAAAGACGATGGTGCATGGAAGACTCCCTCGCCTCCCGGCTGCACGCGCCGGTCGCGGTGACCGTCGACGTGGTGGCGCTGACCATCCGCGACCGGCGGCTGCACGTGCTCATCGTCGAGCGCGACGCCGAGCCGTACGCGGGATCCTGGGCGCTGCCGGGCGGGTTCCTCGGGCCCGGCGAGGACCTGGCGGAGGCGGCGACGCGGGAGCTGGCCGAGGAGCGCGGGCTCGGCACCCGGCCCGCCCACATCGAGCAGCTCGGCAGCTACGGCGACCCGGCGCGCGACCCCCGCATGCGGGTCGTGTCCGTGTCGTACCTCGCCTTCGCCCCCGACCTGCCCGACCCCCGGGCCGGGGCCGACGCGGCGACGGCCGGCTGGCACGCCGTCGACGACCTGCCCCCGCTGGCGTTCGACCACGCGCGGATCGTGGCCGACGGGGTCGAGCGGGCCCGCGCCAAGCTGGAGTACACGCCGCTGGCCACGGCGTTCGCGGGCGCCACGTTCACCGTCTCCGAGCTGCGGCTGATCTACGAGACCGTGTGGGGGACGCGGCTGCACGCGGGCAACTTCCACCGCAAGGTCCTCTCGGTGCCGGGCTTCGTCGAGGGCACCGGCGAGACCACCGAGACCGGCGGCACGCGCGGCGGCCCCCGGGCCAGGCTCTACCGGGCCGGCGACGCCCGCCTCCTCCACCCGCCGCTGCTCAGACCGGCGAGGGAGGAGGCGATCCGATGACGGGTGTCAGCTCCAGGCCAGCATGTGGAGGGGGTCCTCCAGCATGGCGCCGACGTCGCGCAGGAACAGGGAGCCCAACTCGCCGTCGACGACCCGGTGGTCGAAGGAGAGGGCCAGCGTCGTCACCTTGCGCACCGCCAGCTCGCCGTCGACCACCCACGGCATGTCCCGCACCTGGCCGAAGGCGAGGATGGCGCTCTCGCCCGGGTTCAGGATCGGGGTGCCGGTGTCGACGCCGAACACGCCCACGTTGGTGATCGTGATCGTGCCGCCGGCCATCTCCGCCGGTTGGGTGCGGCCCTCCCGCGCCGTCTCCGCCAGCTCGTTGAGCGCGCGGGCCAGGGCGGGGAGCGGGAGCCGGTGGGCGTTCTTGATGTTCGGCACCAGCAGGCCGCGCGGGGTGGCGGCGGCGATGCCCAGGTTCACGTAGCGCTTGACCACGATCTCCTGGCTCGCCTCGTCCCACACCGAGTTGATCATCGGGTGGCGGGCGGCCGCGACCAGGACGGCTTTGGCCACCAGGAGCAGCGGCGAGACCCTGACCTCGGCGAAGTCGGGCATCGCGCGCAGGCGGCGGACGGCGGTCATCGTCTCCGTCACGTCGACCTGGAGGAACTCGGTGACGTGCGGAGCGGTGAAGGCGCTGCCGACCATGGCCTGGGCGGTCATCTTCCGCACGCCCTTGATGGGGACGCGCTCCTCGTCCGGGGTCTCCGCGGGCGTCACCTGGGCGACGGCCGCGTGCACGTCCTCGCGGGTGATGGTCCCCTGGGGGCCGGTGCCGGTGAGGGTGGTGAGGTCCACCCCCAGGTCCTTGGCCAGCTTCCGGACGGGCGGCTTGGCCAGCACGGCCACCCGGCCCGGCGCCGCAGGCGCGGGTTCCTCGGCCTCGGCGGTTTCGCCCGCGCCCGGGGTGGCGGTCCTGGCGGGGTTGGCCACGGGAGGGGCCGGGATCGTGGCGGGGGTGGGCGTCTTGCGGGGACGGCGTCGGGTGGTGCCGGTCTTGACGCCGTAACCGACCAGGACCGCCTGGCGCTCCTCCTTGGGCGCGGGGCCGCCGTGGGCGCCGGGTTCGACCGCGCCCTCCTCGGGCGGGCTGGGGACGAGGTCCTCCGCCAGCCTCTCCTGGGTGCCGGCTTCCTCCAGGGTGTCGACCGCGATGACGGGGACGCCGACGTCCACCGTCTGGCCCTCCTCCGCCATCAGGGCCGCCACCACGCCGTCCCACGGGATGGGCAGCTCGACGATGGACTTGGCCGTCTCGATCTCGACGACTATCTGGTTGACCTTGACCTCGTCGCCCGGCTGGACGCGCCAGCGGACGATCTCCGCCTCCGTCAGCCCTTCGCCGACGTCGGGGAGCCTGAACTCGCGTCTCATCTGCACAACCCCCTGTCAGTACGCGAAGGCGCGGTCGACGGCGTCGAGCACCCGGTCCAGGTCGGGAAGGTAGTGCTCCTCCAGCTTGGACGGCGGGTAGGGGGTGGAGAAGCCGCCGGCCCGCAGCACCGGGGACTCCAGGTGGTAGAAGCACCGCTCGGTGATCCTGGCGGCGAGCTCGGCGCCGAACCCGTTGTTGACCGGCGCCTCGTGCACCACGACCGCCCGCCCGGTCTTCCGTACGGAATCCATCACCAGCGGCTGGTCGAGCGGGTTGAGCGAGCGCAGGTCGATCACCTCAAGGGAGCGGCCCTCCTCCTCGGCGGCCTGGGCGGCCTCCAGGCAGGTCTTGACCATCGGCCCGTGGGTCAGCAGGGTGAGGTCGGTGCCGGGGCGCACCACCAGGCCCTTGTCCATGGGGGTCCACCAGCCGGTGTCGGCGGTGTCGACGTCGGCTTTCTCCCAGTAGCGCCGCTTGGGCTCGAAGAAGATCACCGGGTCGTCGGAGCGGATCGCCTGCTGGATCATCGAGTAGGCGTCGGCGGGGTTGGAGCAGGCCACCACGCGCAGCCCGGCGGTGTGCGTGAAGTACGCCTCGGGAGACTCGCTGTGGTGCTCGACGGCGCCGATGCCGCCCCCGCACGGGATCCGTACGACCACCGGGAGCTTGATCGCGCCGAGCGAGCGCATCGGCATCTTGGCCAGCTGGGTGATGATCTGGTCGGCGGCCGGGAACACGAACCCGTCGAACTGGATCTCGCACACCGGCCGGTAGCCGCGCAGCGCCAGCCCGATCGCGGTGCCGATGATGCCGGACTCGGCCAGCGGCGTGTCGATCACGCGGTCCTCGCCGAAGTCCTTCTGCAACCCGTCGGTCACCCGGAACACGCCGCCGAGCTTGCCGACGTCCTCGCCCATGATGAGGACCTTGGGGTCGTCCTCCATGGCCTTGCGCATGCCCTCGTTGAGCGCCTTGGACAGGCTCATCACCGTCATCGCTCGAACCCCTCCAGGTAGGCGGCGAACTGGGCGCGTTCCTCGTCGATCAGGGCGTGCGGCTCGGCGTACACGTGCTCGAAGATGGCCGTCGGCTCGGGGTCGGGCAGGGCCAGGCAGCGCCGGCGCAGGTCGGCGCCGAGCTGGTCGGCCTCCGCCTCGACGGCGTCGAGGAACTCCTGGTCGGCCAGCTCGTTCTTGAACAGGTAGGCCTTGACGCGCTCGATCGGGTCCTTGAGCTTCCACGCCTCCAGCTCGCTGGCCACGCGGTAGCGGGTGGGGTCGTCGGTGGTGGTGTGGGCGCCCATCCGGTACGTGAACGCCTCGATGAGCATGGGCCCCTGGCCCTCGCGGGCGTTCTTGAGCGCCTGGCGGGTGACGGCGAGGCAGGCGAAGACGTCGTTGCCGTCGACCCGGACGCCGGGGAAGCCGAACCCGGACGCCCTGCGGTAGAGCGGGATGCGGGTCTGCTTCTCCAGCGGCTCGGAGATGGCCCACTGGTTGTTCTGGCAGAAGAACACGATCGGCGCGTTGAACACGCTGGCCCAGATGAACGACTCGTTCACGTCGCCCTGCGAGGTGGCGCCGTCGCCGAAGTAGACGATCGTCGCGGCGTCGGCGTCGTCTCGCTGGATGCCCATGGCGTAGCCGACGGCGTGCAGCGTCTGGCTGCCGATGACGATCGTGTAGAGGTGGAAGTTGTGCTCCTTCGGGTCCCACCCGCCGTGGTTGACGCCGCGGAACAGGCCCAGGAGCTTGACCGGGTCGACGTCGCGGCACCACGCCACGCCGTGCTCGCGGTAGGTGGGGAAGGCCATGTCGGCGTCGGTCAGCGCCCGGCCGGAGCCGATCTGCGCGGCCTCCTGGCCGAGCAGCGAGGCCCAGATGCCGAGCTCGCCCTGGCGCTGCAGGGCGACGGCCTCCAGGTCGACGCGCCTCACGAGGACGAGGTCGCGGTAGAGGGACCTGACCTCTTCCGGTGTCAGGTCGATGTCGTAGTCGGGGTGCTGGACCCGCTCGCCCTCGGGGGTGAGTAGCTGGACGAGCTCCGGGGGTGCTTCGGCACCACGAGAGGCGTCGATGGTCACGTGCCACTCCTGTGCAATCGGGACCGGTGTCGATGGGTTTTCCACCTCTGACCGGCCTTTGGGTGCGTCGGACCGTGTGATGGTGGTTCGTACGCGCTTGAGGCCATGGTGGCAGACGTCACAGTCCTTCGCGCAAGCCCCATGCCCTCCCCGTTCCCCACGTTCTGGCGGCGAACACACGCCGGTAGGCTGTGGTTTGCCAACCCCGCCGTACCCAGGAGGAACGCAGTGGCGCGCGTGATCGTTGACGTGATGCTGAAGCCCGAGATCCTCGACCCGCAGGGCCAGGCGGTCGCCCGAGCGCTGCCCCGGCTGGGCTTCTCCGGTGTGTCGGCCGTGCGCCAGGGCAAGCGGTTCGAGCTGGAGCTCGACGGCCCCGCCGACGAGGCGGCCATTGCGGACGTCCGAAAGATGGCCGAGACTCTTCTCGCCAACACCGTGATCGAGGACTTCACGGTCAGAGTGGAAGAGTAGGACAGCACATTTCACATAGGGCCTGACGTGGCTAAAGCCGCATTCCGGCGTACCACAATGCCACGGGCATGCCAACAGTAAATAACAACCGCGTGATTTTGCGGTTAGCCCCGATTTCACGGGGAAACCTACTCCAGGTGACATTCCGGAGCCCGGAGGAGTCCGGTGGACATTGAGTTCTCGTTGGCACTGCCACGGGATGCGATCGGCATCCCGATGGTCAGGCGAGTGCTTGGCGATGCGATGCGTTCGCTGCACGTGAGTGAGTCGTGCATCGCCGACATGCTGCTCGCTGTCTCCGAGGCATGCTCCAACGCGGTGCGCCACGGCGGCCCCGCCAACCGCTACGAGGTCTCCGCGTCGATCGGCTACGGCCGCTGCGACGTGCGCGTGGCCGACAACGGCGGCGGCCTGCCGTCGATGCCGCTCCGCTTCCCGCCCCCCGACACCGAGAACGGCCGCGGCCTGCTCATCATGCGCTCGGTGGTCGACGAGATCTCCTTCGGCATCACGCCGGGCCGGGGCACGACGGTCCACCTGCGCAAGCAGCTCGCCTGGGAGGACGAAGAGCCCGCCCGCTCCCGCGAGCTCGCCGCGGTCTGATTATCATCACCGCGTGAAAAAGCTGCTCGCCTGCGTCGCGCTGTTATCGCTGACGTCCTGCGGGCACGGCGACGACCGACACGTCGTACGATCCCTCACCGCGATGGAGCGCGTGGCCCGGACGACCGGTCCTGACGATGCGGTCCGGCCGCGGAAGGTCGGGGAGACCGAGTTCCAGGCCATCTTCCGGAAGGGTGACCGGGTCTATTTCCAGGTGGGCGAGCACGGGCCCGGAGTGGACCCGTACGGCTACGTGTGGAGTCCTGACCAGGCGCCCGTGGACGACTCCAACCCGTCGGTCGCCTCGTCCTTCGAGCACCTGCGGGGCCACTGGTACCGCTGGCGCGACAGCTACTGACAGCGCCCGGCGTCTCGCGCCGAACCGGCCGAAAGTATGATCAAAAACGCCGTGAATCCTGCTTCCGGCCGGTGTCGTCCTCTCGGTGGCCTTGCAGGATGAGGCCCCATGCCAAGCGCAGAACTCCCCCCAGAACGCCTTCCCGGCCACCCACTCACGCCCGCCGCGCCCGCGTCCGGGCGGCCCCGCATCATCGCGCTCGACGTGCTCCGCGGGTTCACCCTCTGCGAGATCCTGCTCGCCAACATCCAGCTGATGGCCACCGGCGGCACCGCCGTCGTGACCCAGCCGCTGGGCGACTGGGACCCCTGGCTCGGGCTGCCGATCTTCTCCCTGCTGTTCGGCATCGGGTTCTCGCTGCTGCTGGACTCCGCCGCCGACCGCGCCGCCCGCCCGTGGCTGGTCCTCCTGCGCCGGCTCGCGGCGCTGCTCGCGATCGGCCTGCTGCACATGCTGCTGTGGCCGGGCGAGATCCTGACCAAGTACGCCGTCGTCGGCCTGCTGGTGCTGCTGCCTTCTTCCTGGCTGCCCCGGTGGGCCGTGGCGGGCCTCGCCGCCGTGTTCATCCCCGCGGCGCTGGTCGCCGGGGGCGGGCCCCTGCTGATCGCCGGGCTGTTCCTGCTGGGCTCGGCGCTGGTCCGGTACGGGGTGATCGAGCACATCGAGCGGTCCACCCTGTGGCCGCTCCTCCTGGGGCTGGTCTTCGCGGCGGGGGCGGCCGCCGCACTGTGGACGAGGCCCGAAGCGGGCCCGTCCTTCGCGACCGGCCTGGCCGATCTGCTGGTCGCCGGCGTGGTCGTGTGCGCCCTGCTTGTGCTGCTCAGAACACCGCTGCGACCTGTGCTGCGGGTCGTCTTCGCGCCGCTGGGCAAGATGGCCCTGACCAACTACCTGACCGCCACGGTCCTCGTCCTGGCCGCCGCCCACCTCCTCGGCCTGCCGATCGGCGAGTCCTCTCAGGTGGCGTTCCTGACCGCGGGAGCCGTCCTGGCGGCCCAGTGGCTCTTCTCCGCCCTCTGGCTGCGCCGCTACCGCCAGGGACCCCTGGAGTGGCTCTGGCGCTGGGCCACGTGGGCTGAGCGCCCGCCCGGCTCACGCTGACTGGACGGCTTCTCCGGCCTGCTGCAGCCTGGGGAAGCGGGTCTGGCTGGCCAGCAGATGGCCCACGCCGACGATGGCCACGACGGGCCATTCCACGACTCCCAGCGCCCCCATGGAGACGAGGACCACGTAGAAGGCGAGGTGCGGGCCCTCCGGCACGGTGATCGTGCCGACCATGGGCAGGGTGAACTGCTTGGGGTGCTCGTCCTCAGCGGGCTTGACGACCATGATGCCCCTCCTTCGATGGACGCCTCCCCCTTCGGCTGCCCCCCGCCAGACCCGCTAACCCGCAGCAGCAGAAAGCTCCGTTCAACCCCCGGTTTCCTGAGCGCTCGCCTCTTGCGGTCAGGGATCGACGACCGGGACTGGCCGGGCGTCGCCGAATGACGTCCTTCAGATCGCGATGTACGGGCGAGTCCACGTCCACCGAGGAGCCCCGCCTGACCTGGCTCTGCACGCGTTGGGCGGGAAACGTCCGCAGAGCAATATCAGGATTGTCCCCCGCTTCATGTCAGAAACGTCCATGATCAACTGCTGTTTTCGTCCGCTCGCGCGTTCGACGCCGGGTCCCGGATCTCCTGATGCCTATGGCCGCTTGTGGGGCGTCGGGCGGTAGCCCTCTGGAAGGGCGTCCGAGCGGAGCGAGGGCCTTGGGTGGGCGTACGAAGGGCGGAGGTTGATGAGGAGCATCGGGGCGCACCCGATAACCTGAAGTGACCGCCGCCTGCCACGGAGATGGCGGCTGCGCAACTCCTCGGAGGGGACGACAGTCATGAGCGCTGCCCGCGTGGGCGTAGTGACGTTTCCAGGCACACTCGACGACCAGGATGCCGCCAAGGCCGTGCGCCTCGTGGGCGGGGAGCCGGTGCCGCTGTGGCACGCCGACCGGGATCTCAAGGGGGTCGACGCGGTCTTCCTGCCGGGCGGGTTCTCCTATGGCGACTATCTCCGGTGCGGGGCCATCTCCCGGTTCGCGCCGCTGATGGAGGAGATCGTGTCCGCCGCGCGGGCGGGGCTGCCGGTGCTGGGCACCTGCAACGGGTTCCAGATCCTGTGCGAGGCCCATCTGCTGCCCGGCGCGCTGACGCGTAACGCCTCGCTCCACTATGTCTGCCGCGACCAGCGGGTGCGGATCGAGACGGCCGACACGGCGTGGACGAACGCGTACGCGGCCGGTCAGGAGATCACGCTGCCGGTCAAGCACGGCGAGGGCCGTTACGTGGCCGACCCGGAGACGCTGGCCGAGCTGGAGGCCACCGGGCGGGTCGTGGTCCGTTACGTGGGCGGCAACCCCAACGGCTCGCTCAACGACATCGCCGGGGTGCGCAACGAGGCGGGCAACGTCGTCGGCCTGATGCCGCATCCCGAGCACGCGGTCGAGGATCTGGTCGGCGCGCCGGGCACCGACGGCCTCGGCTTCTTCACCTCCATTCTCAAGAAGCTGGTGGACGCATGAGCACCGACTCCGTCAAGCGTGCGGAGGTCACCCCCGACGAGCCGATGCCCTTCGCCGAGCTGGGCATGAAGCAGGACGAGTACGACCGGGTCCGCGAGATCCTGGGCCGCCGCCCGACCGGCTCCGAGCTGGCCATCTACAGCGTCATGTGGTCCGAGCACTGCTCGTACAAGTCGTCGAAGGTGCATCTCAAGCAGTTCGCCACCAAGGCCCCGCATTCCGACGCCCTGCTGGTGGGCATGGGCGAGAACGCGGGCGTGGTCGACATCGGCGACGGCTGGGCCGCCACGTTCAAGATCGAGTCGCACAACCATCCCTCGTACGTCGAGCCGCACCAGGGTGCGGCCACCGGTGTCGGCGGGATCGTCCGCGACATCATGTCGATGGGCGCGCGGCCGATCGCGGTGATGGACTCCCTGCGGTTCGGCGGCGCCGACCAGGCCGACACCCGCCGGGTGCTGCCCGGCGTGGTGGAGGGCATCAGCCACTACGGCAACTGCCTCGGCCTGCCCAACATCGGCGGCGAGGTCGTCTTCGACCCGTGCTACATCGGCAACCCGCTGGTCAACGCGCTCTGCGTGGGCCTGCTGCGCAAGGACCAGATCAAGCTGGCGACCGCGCCGGGGCCGGGCAACAAGGTGGTGCTGTTCGGCGCCTCGACGGGCCCCGACGGCATCGGCGGCGCGAGCGTGCTGGCCAGCGCGACGTTCGAGGACGAGTCCGCGGCCAAGCGGCCCGCCGTCCAGGTGGGCGACCCGTTCATGGAGAAGCTGCTCATCGAGTGCTGCCTGGAGCTGTACGCGGCCGACGTGGTCGTCGGCATCCAGGACCTCGGCGCGGCCGGCGTGTCCTGCGCGACCACCGAGCTGGCCGCCAAGGGCACCGGCGGCATGGACGTCGACCTCAACCTGGTCCCGCTCCGCGATCCCTCCCTGCGCCCGGAGGAGATCCTGATGAGCGAGTCGCAGGAGCGGATGATGGCCGTCGTCCGGCCCTCCGACATCCCGGCGTTCATGGCGATCTGCGAGAAGTGGGACGTCCCCGCCACCGTGATCGGCGAGGTGACCGACACCGGCCGGCTCGTGATGACCTGGAACGGCGAGGTCATCGTCGACATCCCGCCGGGCACCGCGGCCGACGACGGCCCGGTCTACGAGCGCCCCTACCATGAGCCGTCGGGGCAGGCGGCGCTGAACGCCGACACCCCCGACCGGCTGGAGCGCCCGTCCGACCTGCGCGCGACGCTGCTGCGGCTGCTCGGCTCGCCCAACCTGGCGTCGAAGGAGTGGGTGACCGGCCAGTACGACCGGTACGTACGCTCCAACACGGTCCTCGCCCAGCCCGCCGACGCGGGGATGCTGCGTGTGGCGCAGGACATCGAGGGGGCCGAGCCGACCACCCGCGGCATCGCGCTGTCGACCGACGGCAACGGCCGCTACGCCAAGCTCGACCCGTACGCGGGCGCGCAGCTCGCGCTGGCCGAGGCGTACCGCAACGTGGCCGTCACCGGCGCCAGGCCGCTGGCCGTCACCAACTGCCTCAACTTCGGCTCGCCGGAGGACCCCGAGGTGATGTGGCAGTTCGCGGAGGCGGTGCGCGGCCTGGCCGACGCCTGCCGGATCCTGGGCGTGCCGGTGACCGGCGGCAACGTGTCCTTCTACAACCAGACCGGGTCGACGGCGATCAACCCGACCCCGGTGGTCGGCGTGCTCGGCGTGATCAACGACGTGGCCAGGCGGGTGCCGACCGGGTTCACCGGCGAAGGGCTGCGGGTGGCGCTGCTGGGCGAGACGCGGGCCGAGTTCGGCGGCTCGGAGTGGGCGCACGTCGAGCACGGCCACCTGGGCGGCCTGCCGCCCGAGGCGGACCTGGAGGCCGAGCAGGGGCTGGGCCGGGTGCTGGTGACGGCGGCCGCGCGGGGCCTGCTGGAGGGCTCGCACGACCTGTCCGACGGCGGCCTGGCCATCGCGCTGGCGGAGTCCTGCATGGCGCGCGGCGTGGGCGCCCGGGTGACGCTCACCGGCGACCCGTTCACCGAGCTGTTCAGCGAGTCGGCGGCCAGGGCGCTGGTAGCGGTGCGGCCGGAGGCGTTCGACGACCTGGCCAAGCTCTGCGCCGAGCACGACGTGCCGTGCTACGGGCTGGGCGTCACGGGCGGGACGTCGCTGGTGGTCGAGGGCGTGCTGGAGGTGCCGGTCGAGGAGCTGCGGGAGAGGCACGCGGCCACGCTGCCGGCGCTCTTCGGCTGAGACCGGACGCGAGAAAGGGCCGGTACGCGCCCCGTACCGGCCCTTTCGGTGTGTCAGGAGCTCTTCTTCAGGCACACCACGTAGACGGTGCCGCTCGTCTGGCCCTGGCCCTGGACCGTGACGGTCCAGGTGCCGGAGCCGGTGGGGGCGCTGGCGATGACCTGCGTGCCCGAGCTGACGGCGAAGCCGCCGCCGGTCGCCAGGTCACCCTGGTTGCAGTTGGCGCTGGCGCCGCTGCGGGAGAACTGCTGGGTCTTGGTGTAGGTCGTGAAGCTGCCGCCGCCGTCCTTACCGTCCCTGCCCGGCTCGCCCTTCTCGCCCTTCGGGCCCGGGACGCCCTGCTTGCCCTGGGGACCCGCCGGCCCGGTGTCACCCTTGGGGCCCTTGTCGCCCTTCTCACCCTTCGGCCCCGCCGGGCCGCTGTCACCCTTGGGACCGGCCGGGCCGGTGTCGCCCTTCGGGCCCTGCTCGCCCTGCTCCCCCTTCGGGCCCTGCGGCCCGGTGTCGCCCTTCGGGCCCTGGGCGCCCTGCTTGCCCTGGGGGCCGCGCATGCCGCGCGGGCCCTGGGCGCCGGTGTCACCCTTGGGGCCCTGCGCCCCGGTGTCGCCCTTGGGACCGGACGTGACCGCGGTCTGGGTCACCGTCTCGCCACCGCCGATCTTCATCCGGATCTCGGCCGGCTTGCACTTGCCGGACGCGTTGATGATCCGGACGTACCGCGACTTCTTGTGCACGCAGGCCGTGACCTCGCCGGCCGCGGCGGCGGTGGTGGCGGAAGAGGCGGTGGCGGCGCCCCCCACGGTGAGAAGTGAGGCGGCCAGCGCGCCCACCGCGGCCACGCGCAGAATCTTCATCGAATGGTCCCTCTCAGATACGGATGTTGCTCATGGTTCTCACGCGTCAACCGTTCCAATGGATGACAGCTCTCACATAACGTGTCGATTACGAAACAGTCCGTGACAATACGGGTTGACGTTACTTGACCTGTCATGAAGGTTGATGCGAGTAAAAAGACGCATTGGCAGGCCCGGTCCCGCGGGGATAATCAGGGCGTGCCGACGCCCGAGCCTTACCTTCCTCCCGCCACCCAGCCGGTGCGCGGGGTCGTCTGGGTGATCCACCTCTCGCTGCCGCTGCTCGGGTTCTGGCTGCTGCTCGCGCAGCCGCACCTGAACGTCGAGTGGCAGCACAACCCCAGCCATTTCTGGATGATCGTGATCGTCGCCGGGCTGAACGTCGGGCTCGGCACGCTCATCAGCGAGGCCTCGCGCAAGCGGCAGGACGCCCGCCTGTTCCTGGTCTCCATGGTGTTCATCAGCAGCGCGGGCTTCTTCTTCCTGCACGGGCTGGCCACCCCGAAGGTGATCCTGCCCACCGGGTCGCTCGGCTTCGACCTAGGGCAGACGGTCGGGCTGACGATCGCCTCCGGGTTCGCGTTCGCCTCGGCGCTGCCGCTGGACGAGCGGGCGGCCGGCCAGGTGTTCAGGGCGCAGCACGTGATACGCGGCGTGCTCTTCGGGTTCATGGCGCTGTGGGGGCTGGCCTCGCTGGTCCCGGACGTGACGCCGCTCAGCCGGCCGCCGCTCACGGACCCGGTGGTCTGGGTGGTGTGGCTGTCGGTGCCGGGGCTGGCGCTCTACGCGGCGGCCGCCGTGATGATGTTCATGCTCCACCGGCGGCGGCCGTCGGCCATGCTGATCAGCCTGATCACGGCGTACGCGCTGCTGGCCGAGTGCATGATCGCCGGGATGCCGCAGCTCAACTGGCACCTGACCTGGTGGGAGTGGCACGTCCTGCTGACGTTCGCCTTCGGGTTCGTCGCCTACAGCGCCTACCTGCAGTTCAGGCGGGAGGGGTCGAGCGCGGGGCTGTTCGACTCGGTGGCGCTCTCGGCGACCGTGCGGCGCATCCAGCGCGACTACGACCGCGCGCTGGAGGAGCTGGTCGAGCACGTGCGGCGGGGCGAGCCGCTGGCCGCCTCCCGGCTGTCGGGCAAGTTCCGGCTGAGCGAGGGCCAGGCGGCGGTGCTCGACCGGGCGGGCCGGGCGCTGGCCGACGAGCGGGAGCTGTCCGAGCGGCTGGGCGCGCTCGTCGACGTGAGCGCCCAGACCCGCGTCGGCCTGCCGGAGCAGGCGTTGCTGGCCGCGGCGCTGGACCGGGTCAGGCAGGCGTACGGTGACGTGCGGATCGGGCTGGTGTCCGACGGTCAGGCGCAGATCGGGTCGCGTTCGTACGAGTTCCCCGGCGACGTCCCCGTCAGGGGGGACGGCCGCATCGCCTTCCCGCTTACCGTCAAGAACCGGCTGGCCGGCGTGCTGGAGGTGCCGATCGGCCGCACCGAGCAGGACGAGGCGCTGGCCGCCACCCTGGCCGGGCAGCTGTCCATCTCGCTGGAGAACGCCCGCCTCTACAGCGAGCTGCACACGCTCTTCCGGCAGTACATGTCGCCCGACGTGGCGAACGCGCTGCTCGCCGACCCGGCCCAGGCCGAGCTGGGCGGCCAGGTCAAGGAGGTCACCGCGCTCTTCGCCGACCTGAAGGGGTTCACCTCGTTCTCCGAACGGGTCGCGCCGGGCGAGATCGTGGAGATGCTCAACCGCTACCACACGGCCGCGGTGCCGTGCGTCCTCTCCAACGGCGGCACGATCGTGCAGTTCGTCGGCGACGCGATGCTGGCCCTGTTCAACGCCCCGGCCACGCAGGCGGGGCACGCCAGGGCCGCCTGCGCGGCCGCGCTGGCGATGCAGCGGGCCGCCGCCGAGGTGGCGGAGGAGATGGCGTGGCGGCGGACCGGCCAGGAGCCGTGGCCGACGTTCCGGGTGGGGGTCAACACCGGGCCGGCGCTGGTGGGCAACATCGGCAGCCCGGAGCTGCGCGGTTTCAACGCGATGGGCGACTGCGTGAACGTGGCCTCCCGGCTGGAGTCGCTGGCCGAGCCCGGCACGGTGGTGATCGGCTCGGCCACGCTCAAGGAGCTCGGCGACGGCGTGACCGTGCGGCCGCTGGGCAAGCTGAGCCTGAAGGGCAAGCAGGAGCTCGTCGAGGCGTACGTTCTCACGTCAATGCGATAGCTATGGCGCTCGTCGTACGGACATAATCGGGCGCATGAAGGCAGAGCCGGGCGAGTTCCTCTCCATGCTCACCGACGACGAGATCGAGGCCCTGCGCGCGGCCGGCCGGCCGCGCAGATGGGACCGCGGGGCGACGGTCATGTCGGAAGGCGACACCTCCGACTGGGTGCTCGTGCTGACCGAGGGCCGGGTCAAGGTGTCCTCCCACACCAGCGGCGGCACCGAGGTGGTGCTGGCCGTGCGCGGCGCGGGCGGGCTGCTCGGGGACATGTCGAGCATCGACGGCTCGCCGCGCTCGGCCACGGTGACGGCGCTGGAGCCCATCTCCGGCATCGTCGTCCGCGACTTCCCCGGCTTCCTCCAGGAGCACGGGCGGATCGCGGTGCTGCTCATGCGGATGGTCACCGACCGTCTGCGCGACTCCGACCGCAAACGCATCGAGTACGGCGCGTTCGACACCACGGGCCGGGTGGCCACCCGGCTGATCGAGCTGGCCGAGCGCTACGGCGAGAAGACCAACAGCGGGGTGCGGGTGGCGCTGCCGCTGTCGCAGGACGAACTCGCCGGGTGGACGGGGGCGTCCAGGGAGGCGGTCAGCAAGGCGCTGCGCACGTTACGCGACCGCGGGCTGATCGAGACCGGGCGGCGCCGGGTGGTCATCCACGACCTGGAGGGACTGCGCAAACGCGCTCGGTGAACAGAATTCTAGAATATCCCTCACCCAGCTGACCGCGGGCGTACGTCGTACGTCATAGTGGAAGGCATGGTCGCCGTCTCCCCCGATCAGGCCCGGTTACGTTACGCGTGGCGTGTGTGCTCGGTCACCAGTCTGGGGCTGATCCTCATCGGCATGGCCGGCAGCACACTCAACGTGGCGCTCCCCACCGTCGTGCGCCACTTCCACGCCACCCCGTTCCAGTCGGGGTGGATCCTGCTGGCCTTCCTCCTGACCAACACCGCGAGCCTGATGTTCTTCGGCCGGGTCGCCGACCTGCTCGGCCGGCGGGAGGTCTATCTGGCCGGGTTCGCCCTGTTCACCCTGGCCTCGCTGCTGGCCGGGTTCTCGCCGGACGTGTGGTTCCTGGTCGCCATGCGGGTGCTGCAGGCCGTGGGCGCGGCCATGATCCTGGCCAACGGCACCGTCATCATCACCGAGGCGTTCCCGCCCGACCGGCTGAGCCAGGGCATGGGCGTCTACATGGGCACCCTGTCGGTCGCCCAGCTCGCCGGGCCCACGCTGGGCGGGCTGATCGCGTCCACCGCGGGCTGGCAGTGGATCTTCTGGGTCAACGTGCCCGCCGGGCTGGCCGCGGTCGTCTGGGGAGCGGTCACGCTGCGCAAGATGCCGCGCGGGCCCCGGCGCCCGGTGGACGCGCTGGGCAACGCGCTGGTGTTCGCGGCCCTGTCGGCGGTGCTGCTGGCCCTGTCGGAGGCCGGGTCGGGCGGGCTGACCAGCCCGGTGGTGCTGGCCGGGGCCGGCGTGTTCGCGTTGCTGGTGCCGCTGATCGTGATCGTGGAGCGGCGGGCCGCCCACCCGGTGCTCGACCTGCGCCTGTTCGGCGGGCGGATGCTGGCTTGCGCGAACCTGGCCTCCTTCTGCAACGCGGTCGCCAGGGCCTCGCTGATCCTCGTGGTGGCGCTCTACTTCCAGGCGGCCCGGGGGCTCGGTCCCTTCGAGGCCGGGCTGAGCGTGCTGCCGGTGCCGGTGGGCATGGGGCTGGCCTCGCCGATCGTGGGCGCGCTCGGGCGCAGGGTGTCGCCGTACGCGCTGAGCATCGGCGGGGCCCTGATGAGCTCCGCCGGGCTCGGCGCGCTCCTGCTGGCGACCGACCCTGGCACCCCGTACTGGGTGATCGGTCTCGGGCTGTTCGTGGCCGGCTGCGGCAGCGGGACCTTCCTGACCGGCAACACCACGCAGGTGATGGGCGCGCTGCCGAGCGGGAGCCTGGGCGTGGTGAACGGGTTCCGGCTCATGGTGATGAACGTCGGCGTGGTGCTCAGCGTCGGGCTGTCGCTGAGCGTGCTCGGCAGCGCCGTCGGCCCCGAGGTCAGGGCCCAGGTGTACGCCGGGACGCTGTCACGGCTCTCACCGGTGGCGCTCGACCAGCTCATGGCCGGCTTCCAGCGGACGTACGCGGTGCTGTTCGCGGTCGCCCTGGCCGGCGCAGCCCTGGCCGCCCTGGCCCGCTCCCCCCGCCGCTGAGCCGCGGCTTCACACGGCGACGACGGGCTCGGCGAACTGGGTGCGGTACAGCTCCTCGTAACGGCCGCCGGCGGCGAGCAGCTCGGCGTGCGTGCCGCGCTCGGCCACCCGGCCGTCCTCGATGACCAGGATGACGTCGGCGGCGCGGATCGTGGACAGCCGGTGCGCGATCACCACCGCGGTGCGCCCGTCGAGCGCCTCGGCCAGGGCCTCCTGCACGGCCGCCTCGTTGGTGGAGTCGAGCGCGGCCGTGGCCTCGTCCAGGATGACCACCCGCGACCCGGCCAGCAGCAGCCGGGCGATCGTCAGCCGCTGGCGCTCGCCTCCCGACAGCCGGTAGCCGCGCTCGCCCACGACCGTGTCCAGCCGGTCGGGCAGGGACTCGATCAGGTCGCCGAGCCTCGCCCGGCGCAGCGCGTCCCACAGCTCCTCCTCGGCGGCGTCCGGCCGGACGAACAGCAGGTTGTTCCTGATCGTGTCGTGGAACAGGTGACCGTCCTGGGTGACCATGCCGAGCGTCCCCCTGATGGAGTCGGCGGCCAGGTCGCGCACGTCCACGCCGCCGATCCGCACCGCGCCCGAGTCCACGTCGTACAGCCGCGGGATGAGCTGGGCGATCGTCGACTTGCCCGCGCCCGACGAGCCCACCAGGGCGACCGTCTGGCCGGGCGCGGCGGTGAAGGAGACGCCGTGCAGCACCTCGACGCCGCCGCGGGTGTCGAGCGCGGCCACCTCCTCCAGCGAGGCGAGCGACACCTTGTCCGCCGACGGGTACGCGAAGCGCACGTCGTCGAACTCGATCGACACCGGCCCCTCGGGCACGGCCCGCGCGTCCGGCTTCTCCTTGATCAGCGGCTCCAGGTCGAGCACCTCGAAGACGCGCTCGAAGCTGACCAGCGCGCTCATCACGTCCACCCGGGCGCTGGCCAGGGCGGTCAGCGGCGAGTAGAGCCGGGTGATCAGCAGCGCCAGCGCCACCACCGAGCCCGCGTCCAGCCGCCCGGCCAGCGCGTAGAAGCCGCCCAGCCCGTAGACCAGCGCCAGGGCCAGCGACGAGACCAGCGTCAGCGCGGTGATGAACGCCGACTGGGTCATGGCCGTGCGCACCCCGATGTCGCGCACCCGCCCGGCCCGCGCCGCGAACTCGGCCGACTCCCTGACAGGCCGGCCGAACAGCTTCACCAGCGTCGCCCCCGGCGCCGAGAACCGCTCGGTCATCTGGGACCCCATGGCCGCGTTGTGGTCGGCGGCCTCGCGCCGCAACCGGGCGATCCTGGTGCCCATCCGGCGGGCCGGCAGCACGAACACCGGGAGCAGCAGCAGCGCCAGCAGCGTGATCTGCCACGACAGCGAGATCATGACGGTGATCGCCAGCACCAGCGTCACCACGTTGCCCACGACGCCGGAGAGCGTGTCGGTGAACGCCCGCTGCGCCCCGATCACGTCGTTGTTCAGCCTGCTCACCAGCGCGCCCGTACGCGTCCTGGTGAAGAACGCGACGGGCA
Organism: Nonomuraea sp. NPDC049486; assembly: GCF_040676925.1. Lineage (NCBI taxonomy): Bacteria > Bacillati > Actinomycetota > Actinomycetes > Streptosporangiales > Streptosporangiaceae > Nonomuraea > Nonomuraea sp. NPDC049486. The sequence goes on along the minus strand of NZ_JBFAPV010000004.1, from coordinate 743,769 downwards.
TGCGCTGCACGTGGTCGAAGACCGCCGTGCGGAGGTCCAGGATCAGGCCCTCGCCGAGGCCGGCCGACAGCCAGCGGGCCACCAGCCCCAGCCCCGCCTCGGCCAGGGCCAGACCGGCGATCAGGCCCGCCAGGCCGACCACCACGCCCACCGGCTCGCCGGCGCCGATCGCGTCGAGCACCCGGCCGGCCAGCACCGGCGGGGCCACCGCCAGCGCCGCCATCACCACGCTCAGGCCCAGGAACAGCGTCAGTTTCCGGCGGTGCGGCCGGGCGAACCCCCACACGCGGCGGAGCGTCGCCTTCGAGATCTGGCGACGCTCCGGTTCGTTGTTCAGTGAATACAGCTGATGCCAGGCAGTCACTTCCATGCTCATGGCATGGAGGCTAAAACCTGAACCTCTCTTTAGGTCAAGCGCCGATCTTCTTGCCGCGCTCGTGCCAGACCACGGCCACCGACGGCCGCGGCTGGCTGCCCTCGCCGTCGGGCCAGCGGCTGGCGGGCCGGTCGGGCGTCGCGCCGTCCGCCTCGCCGGGGTGCTGCACCGCGACCCACACGCTGAGCTGGTCGTCGCTGATCAGCGGACCGCAGGTCTCCGCGGCGACCGGCACGGTGAGGAACTGGCGTACGTAACCGCGCTCCTTGCCCTTGACCGGCATCACGAACAGGCCGTCGTTGGTGCCGAGGGCGTTGCCGTCAGTGGAGATCCACAGGTTGCCGTCGGGGTCGAAGGCCAGGTTGTCCGGGCAGGAGATCGGCGACACCTTGGTCTTGTCGAACCCGGCGAAGTAGGTCGAGGGGTCGTTCGGGTCGCCGGAGACCAGCGGGACCGACCAGGAGAACTTCTTGGCCGCCGCGTCGTCGCGCTGCTCGATCAGCTCCACCACGTGGCCGTGCTTGTTGGCGGCGCGCGGGTTGGCCTCGTCCACCTGGGCCGGGGTGCGGTTGGAGTTGTTGGTCAGCGCGATGTAGACGCCGCCGGTGACGGGGTTGCGCTCCATGTCCTCGGGGCGGTCCATCTTGGTGGCCGACACCTTGTCGGCGGCGGCGCGGGTGTAGACCAGCACCTCCGCGGCGGTCATGCCCTCGACGAACGACCTGTCGCCGCTCACCAGCGGGATCCACTCGCCCGAGCCGTCGAAGGCGCCGTCCGACGGCAGCTTGCCCGAGCCGTCGAGCTCCTCCTTCGGGCTGTCGCCGGTGAACCTGGCGACGTACAGCGTGCCCTCGTCCAGCAGGGTGCGGTTGTGCCGGTCGTGGCCCTTGATGTAGCGGCCCTTGGAGACGAACTTGTAGACGTACTCGAAGCGTGAGTCGTCGCCCATGTAGGCGACCAGGCGGCCGTCACGGGAGATCGTCGTCGTCGCGGCCTCGTGCGCGAAGCGGCCCAGCGCGGTCCGCTTGATCGGGGTCGAGTCCGGGTCGAACGGGTCGATCTCCACGATCCAGCCGAACCGGTTGACCTCGTTCGGGTGCTTCTCCAGGTCGAACCGCTCCTCGATGCGGTCGAACCGGCGGCCCGCGGTGCCCGACGGGATGCTGTAGCGGGTGATGTACGGCTTCTGCGCCTCGGGGACCTTGTCACCGTTGACGAAGTACTGGTTGAAGTTCTCCTCGGCGGTCAGCACCGTGCCCCACGGGGTGGTGCCGCCGGCGCAGTTGTTGAGCATGCCGACCGGCTTGACGCCCTTGGGGTCGGCGGTCGTCTTCAGCAGGTCGCTGCCGGCGGCCGGACCGGAGAACCGCATCGGCGTCGACACCGTGATCCGCCGGTTGTAGCGGCGGCGCCCGTTGGTGACGAGCTTCCACTCGCCCGTGTTGCGGACCCGCTCCACCTCGACCACCGAGCCGCCGTGGGCCGCCATCGCGATCTTGATCTGCTCCTCGGTGGCCGCCGTCCCGTCGGTGTAACCGCGGAACATCAGGTTCTCGTCGGTGTACTCGTGGTTCACCCACAGCAGCCCGCGGTTGCGGTTCATCTCGAAGAGCGTGACGTAGTCACAGTTGTAGCCGAACTGCATGGCCTGCGCCTCGGCCGTCTGGTTGTCGAAGTCGAACGCGGGCGCGCCCGGCAGCACCGGGTCACCCCAGCGCACCACCGCCGACGACCTGTACCCCTTGGGCACGGTCAGCGCGTCAGCCTTGTTGGGCGCCACCGGCTCGAAGCCGAGCCCGCCCTTGCCACGCGGGGGGCCGGACCTGCCCGGGTCGGCCATCGCCGGGGCCGCCCCCATCGTCACGCCGGCGCCGGCCACCAGCGCGCCCAGCGCACCGGCGCGCAGCACGCCCCGGCGGGACAGCGCCTGCTCGGCCACCTCGCCGAAGTACGGGTTGCCGCTGGTGTTGGCCACGTCGTGCGCGCACTGGTTGCCGCATCGGAACTGACAGGTCATCGCGGATCGGCCACCCTTGTGCGGGGTGGAAAGCAGCGGCAGCAGCCGGCGCGGCGACAGGTTCGCCACAGGGTCCTCCAAGGTTGCGCGGTTCTCCCGCCGGGACGTTACGGTCACCGCACCAACCCGAGATGAACGAACGCCACCGCCTCGATGAACGCTTTACCGTCGCCCGTCAGAGGACAATGGGGCGGTGCCACCACGCAGAATCGACCCCGAGAAGCTGAGATCCGCCCTTGACGACCAGCTCGTCGCGCTCGACCGGCCGCCCTACGACGGGCCCGCCGACGCCCTCACGGGGGCGCTCGTCGCCGCCGTGCTCGCCGCCTACGACCGCGGCCTCCAGCCCGAGCGCTCGGCGGCCCGTCTGGTCGTGCGTCACCTGCTCGACCGGCTCGTCACCGCCGCGCCCGGCCGCACCGTCGAGGTCCGCGTCCCCCCGTACGCTGCCGTCCAGGCGATCGCCGGCCCCCGCCACACCCGCGGCACCCCGCCCAACGTCGTCGAGACCGACCCGCGCACCTGGATCGAGCTGGCCACCGGCCGCCTCACCTGGGCGGAAGCGGTGGCCGCCGGCACCGTCTCGGCCAGCGGCGCCCGCGCCGACCTGTCAGCCCACCTGCCGGTCTAGCGCGGGCCCCGCATCCACGGGATCCGCTCCTCGAAGCACCGGTCCGCGAGGCCCTGGGGCAGCCGGCCGCAATCCTGCACGATGTCCCAGAACCAGAGGGACACCGCGCCGAACACCACCAACGCCAGCACGCTGAAGGCGATCCCGGTGATCGCCCTGCCCTTGCCCACCCGCCGGACCAGCGCCACGATGCCGAACACGATCGACAGGATCGCCGTGAGCAGGCCGATGAAGCACACGAACACCAGGAACGGGCTCGCCACCCCGAGCACCAGCGACGCGGTCGCCAGCCCGCTCCCGGGCTGCGCGGCCTGCCACTCGCCGTACCCGGGTCCCCCACCCGGCGGCCCCCCGTACGGACTCGACGGCGACGTCCCCGGCACCGGCCCCTGCTCCCCGTACGGCCCACCCCCGGCTCCCCCGTACGGCGACGGCCCCCCATACGGCGACGCCGGCCCTCCATAAGGCGACGCCCCACCCTCCGGCCTCCCGTACGGCGACTCCCCACCCTCCGGCCTGCCATAAGGCGGCTCCGTGCCCTCCGGTCTGCCGTGAGGCGGCGCTCCGCGCTCCGACCCGCCCTGAGGCTCGGGGGCCCCTTCTGCAGTTCCTTCGTGTGGTGGGGTGGCTCCGGGGGCGGTGGGCCGGCCCTCGGAGGGCGGACGGTCGCCGGTGGGTTCTCCGCTCTCGGGATGCTTTCCGCTGTCGGCGAAGGCCCCGCGGCCTTCGCCGTGCGCCCAGTACGGCGGTTGCTCGGTCCCGCGTGGGCCCGGCCCCTCGCCGGTGGCGGGGCGCTGTCCGGGAGCTGCACCGGCTTCGCCCTCGGGCCAGTCCTCGCCGTACCTGGGAGTGTCATCGGGCGGCGGGACACGGTGGGCGCCGTAGGCCTGAGGACCGCTGCCGGGCTGCTGACGGTGCGCGCCGTAGGACTCGCCTTCCGGACGACCCGGACGCGCGCCGTGAGGCTCGTCCCCCTCCGGCCGGCCGGGACGGGGGACGTCGGGACCGCTCTCGTACGGAGGTTCCGCGAACGGCAGGGGCTCACCCGTGGAGGGCTCCTCGAAGCGGGACGGGGTGCGGTCCTCGGGCTCCTCGTAGCGGGACGGGGGCCGGGCACCGGGGGTGGTGGGCTGGTCCTCGGAGGTGCCCTCCCACCCGGGGTACGGCGGAGTGCCGCCGGGGGTGGGATAGGCGCGGCCCTTCTCGTCGTCCCGGGGCGGGACTTCGAACACCGCCGTCCGCTCGGCGTCACTCTCGTCGGGCACCTGGGCGGGTGGCGGCGTCTCCGGTGATTCGGGCAGGTCCGGATGCCGCGGCTCCCCAGGCCCTCCCCCGGGCGCCGGCCCCGGAGATGGTTCCCCAGGAACGGGGCCCGGAGAGGGTTCAGGTTCCACGGGACCCGGACCGGGCGAGGGTTCAGGTTCCACGGGACCTGGACCGGGCGAGGGTTCAGGTTCCACGGGACCTGGACCGGGCGAGGGTTCCGGTTCTATGGGACCCGGTTCGGGGCGGGAGGGCCGGTCGGGTTCAGGCACGACGGGAGGCTTAGGAGCGAGAGGTTCCTCACCCTCGCCGGGCTCCTCCGTCCGGCCGCCGTCATCGCCGGCGGCCCCCTGAGGACGCTCGTCCGCGGGGTCATCCGGGGCGCCTTCGGCCCACCAGGGGCGGTCCGGTTCGGGGTGGTCGTTCGGGTCGCCAGGTGTGGTCACGTTCCGCTCTCCCGACGGGGTCTGCATGCCGGATACTTCACCTTTTCGCAGGAGCGGCACTTGAAACCTGACGACACGGGTAACCCCCCGGTCATCTTCCGTCCAAACGGGCGCGGTCCGGCGAGGACGCACCCCGGGTGCGCGAGCACGAAGCCGGCCGACCTAGACTGAACTACGTGCTGAAGGGCGACGGCCGGCTCGGCCATGACCTGGACCCCGACGACCGCGCGCCGAAAGACGCCTGCGGCGTGTTCGGCGTCTGGGCGCCAGGCGAGGAAGTGTCCAAACTCACCTACTACGGGCTGTACGCGTTGCAGCACCGCGGCCAGGAGTCCGCGGGCATCGCGGTCAGCGAGGGCAGCCGCATCCTCGTCTACAAGGACATGGGCCTGGTGGCCCAGGTCTTCGACGAGTCCGTGCTCGGCACCCTCCGCGGCCACCTGGCCATCGGCCACTGCCGCTACTCCACGACCGGTTCCAGCGTGTGGGAGAACGCGCAGCCCACGCTGAGCTCGACCGACGTGGGCGGGCTCGCGCTGGCCCACAACGGCAACCTGATCAACACCCCGGCGCTGGCCCAGCGTCTGGAGCCCGGCACGACCCGGGCGACCACCGACACCGAGGTGCTCACCACGCTCCTCGCGCAGGATCGCAGCCGGTCCGTCGAGGACGCCGCCGCCGAGCTGCTGCCGCAGGTCAAGGGCGCGTACTCACTGGTGTTCATGGACGAGACGACGCTCTACGCCGCGCGCGACCCGCAGGGCATCCGCCCGCTCGTGCTGGGCAGGCTGGAGCGCGGCTGGGCGGTGGCGTCGGAGACGGCGGCGCTCGACATCGTCGGCGCCACGTTCGTCCGCGAGATCGAGCCGGGCGAGCTGCTCACGATCGACGAGCGCGGCGTCCGCTCGCGCAGGTTCGCGCTGGCGGAGCCCAAGGGCTGCCTGTTCGAGTACGTCTACCTCGCCCGCCCCGACACGACCATCGCCGGGCGCGGCGTGCAGGTCACCCGGGTCGAGGTGGGCCGGGTGCTGGCCCGCGAGCATCCGGTCGAGGCCGACCTGGTGATCCCGACGCCCGAGTCCGGCACCCCCGCCGCCGTGGGCTACGCCCAGGAGAGCGGCATCCCTTACGGCCAGGGCCTGGTGAAGAACTCCTACGTCGGCCGCACGTTCATCCAGCCGTCGCAGACGATCCGCCAGCGCGGCATCCGGCTCAAGCTCAACCCGCTGCGCGAGGTCGTCGAGGGCAAGCGCCTGGTCGTGGTCGACGACTCGATCGTGCGCGGCAACACCCAGCGGGCCATCGTGAAGATGCTGCGGGAGGCCGGCGCGAGCGAGGTGCACGTACGGATCTCGTCGCCGCCGGTCGCGTGGCCGTGCTTCTACGGCATCGACTTCGCCACCCGCGCCGAGCTGATCGCGGGCTCGCTGTCGGTGGAGGAGATCCGGGCCTCGCTCGGCGCCGACTCGCTCGGCTACATCTCGCTCGAAGGGCTCACCAAGGCCACCACGATCCCCGCCGAGCGGCTCTGCCGGGCCTGCTTCGACGGCTCCTACCCGATCCCGATCGACGAAGACAACGTCGGCAAGTTCGTCCTGGAGAGCAAGGCGTGACCACCTACGAGGCCGCGGGCGTCGACATCGAGGCGGGCGAGCGCGCGGTCGCGCTGATGAAGGACAAGGTGGCCCGCTCGCGCCGCCCGGAGGTGGTCGACGACGCCAGCGGCTTCGCCGGGCTGTTCGACGCGTCGGCGCTGCTGCGTTACCGGCGGCCGCTGCTGGCCACGTCGACCGACGGGGTCGGCACCAAGGTCATGATCGCGCAGCGCTACGGCAAGCACGACACGATCGGCGTCGACCTGGTCGGCATGGTCCTCGACGACCTGGTGGTGTGCGGGGCCGAGCCGCTGTTCATGACCGACTACATCGCCTGCGGCAAGGTCGTGCCCGAGCGGGTCGCGGAGATCGTCGGCGGGGTGGCCGAGGGCTGCCGGCTGGCGGGCGCGGCGCTGGTGGGCGGAGAGACGGCCGAGCACCCCGGTGCGATGGGGCCCGACGAGTACGACCTGGCGGGCGCCGGCACGGGCGTCGTCGAGGCCGACGCGATGCTCGGTCCCGACCGGGTCCGCGAGGGCGACGTGGTGCTGGGGCTGGCGTCGTCGGGCGTCCACTCCAACGGCTACTCGCTGGTGCGCCACGTGCTCAAGCTGGCCGACCTCTCCCTCGACGCGGAGCTGCCCGAGCTGGGCCGGCCGCTGGGCGAGGAGCTCCTGGAGCCGACGCGCATCTACTCGCTCGACTGCCTGGAGCTGGCCCGCACGGTCGAGGTGCACGCCTACGCGCACATCACCGGCGGCGGGCTGGAGGGCAACGTGTCCCGCTCGCTGCCCGGCCATCTGGACGCGGTGCTCGACCGCTCGTCGTGGACTCCTCCGGCGATCTTCCAGGTGCTGGCGGGCCACGGCCGCATCGCGCAGGCCGACCTCGACCGTACGTTCAACCTGGGTGTCGGGATGGCGGCGATCGTTCCGGCGGAGGTCGCCGACGAGGCGGTCCGCCTGCTGGAAGGGCGCGGGCTGCCCGCGTGGGTGCTGGGCGAGGTCGTGCCCGGCGAGGGCCGCGCCCGCTACCGCTGAACAGCTTCCGGTGTGCCGGGCGCTACCGGTTGATCGCGCCCGGCCATCCCGTGTCGCCGGACACGTACACCTCTCACCCGGCACGACGCGAGCGTGACGAAGCCCCACGGGTGGCCCGTGGGGCTTGCGCGCTTCGGGCTGGGCGCCCGGCGGATGCCGGGCACTCGCCACGGTCAACGGGAAGAGTGAGAACGGCTAGCGGCGGCCGGACGATCGTCCGCCGTCGTCGTCTCCGTAGTCGTCGGCGTAATCGGCATAGCGATCCGCCAGCTCGTCGTTGAGGTCGTCGGCGTCGTCGTTGCTGGAGTCTCCGACCCCGAGTTCGTCGCGAAGTCGGTCGAGATCCGTGCCACCGCTGTTGTACTTCAGCTGGCGAGCAACCTTGACCTGCTTGGCCTTTGCTCGGCCGCGCCCCATTGGCTCGACCCCCTCGTGTGGGGTCGTCTCCCGACCCCTCGTCGCTAACGCACCACACGCTGACGCCGCCCTTGCATCGGGCGTCAGCCTATCGTTCGCCTATTACCGTACCTGTTTTGTGCCCAGCTCGGTACGTCGTATGAGCGCGGGGCGTCAGCGCCCTAGCCAAATGCCCCTAATCCGCCCGACTTCCGACATTCTGCGCTCTGCCAGCCTATCCGCTGCCACCGCCGGGGGTACGCCTTCCTCCGACGCGATCGCGAAGATCTTCAGGGTCGTGTCGTAGATCCCCATCGCCTTGGCGCGGGCGCGCTCCATGTCGAAGCCGCCGATCTCGTCGGACACCTGGATCACGCCGCCGGAGTTGACGACGTAGTCGGGCGCGTAGAGGATGCCGCGCTCGTCGAGCTGCTTCTCCACGCCGGAGTGGGCGAGCTGGTTGTTGGCCGCGCCGCAGACGACCTTGGCGCGCAGCGTGGACACCGTGGCGTCGTCGAGCGCGCCGCCCAGCGCGCACGGCGCGAACACGTCGATGTCCGCCGCGGTCAGCTCCCGCGCGTCGGCGACCACGTCGACCTCGGGGTGGAGCCGCTTGACGCGGTCGATCGCCCGCTCGCTGACGTCGCAGATCACCACGTCGGCGCCGTCGTCGCGGAGCAGGCTGACCAGGCGGTGGCCGACCTTGCCGACGCCCTCGACGCCGACCCGCCTGCCGCGCAGCGTCGGGGCGCCGAAGACCCGCTCGGCCGAGGCGCGCATGCCCTGGAAGACGCCGAACGCCGTCAGGATGGAGGAGTCGCCGGCGCCGCCGTGGGCGACGGTGCGGCCCACGACGAAGCGGGACTCGCGGGCGATGAGGTCCATGTCCTCGCTGTAGGTGCCGACGTCGCAGGCCGTGATGTAGCGGCCGCCGAGTGACTCGACGAAGCGCCCGTACGCGCGCAGCAGCGGCTCGCTCTTGTCGCGGGCGGGATCGCCGATGATGACGGCCTTGCCGCCGCCGAGGTCGAGGCCGGCCAGCGCGTTCTTGTAGGCCATGCCCTTGGCGAGGTTGAGCACGTCGGCCAGGGCGGCCTGCTCGCTCTCGTACGGGTAGAACCTGGTGCCCCCGAGAGCGGGGCCGAGTGCGGTGTTGTGGATGGCGATGATGGCGCGAAGGCCGCTCTGCTCGTCGGCGCAGAAGACGACCTGCTCGTGAACGTCCTTGTGGGACGCACCGAAGACGTCGGTCACGGTAGTGACTCCCTGTCCGGTCCGCCGCCCCTTCGCGGCGGAGATCACTCAAGCGTAGTCGGCACGACGATGCACGGCGGGTTGGCTTCATGACACGATGCCTCCGTGCTGCCCTATGCCGCCTACCTCCGCGTCTATGAGCCGCTGACCGCGTTCTCCGAATCCGAGCGCAAGGTCTGGGCCGACTATGCCGATTCTCGCGACCGTCCGCGCCGGGCCAACGCGCTCCAAGCCGAGCACGGGGAGTCGGTCAGGCGCCTGCTTGGCATGCCTCCTCAAGTCGTACCCGCGCAGGAGAGCCCCAACGCCTACCTGCGGCGTGTCGAGGACCGTCTGTACGTCTGCCCCTGGCAGACCCGGTTGCGCTCGTGGCTGGCCTTCTCAAGGCTCCGGGGCAGTGTCCCTGTGAAGCTGATGGACCGGTTCGTCCCGAATGCCATCGCCGAGCAGACGGCCGACGACTTCGACCGCTACAAGCGCGGCGCCGGTTCGGACGCGCTGCGCACCCACATCCGCACCACGGCCTGGCACGTGCCACCCTCGTGGTTCGTGCCGTTCGACGGCAACGAGCGCTGGCTGGTGCTCGGCGCCTCCGTGCCCGGACAGGACGTGACGACCGCCACCGGGCGCAACCTCATCTACGTCACGTCCATGGCCCAGGCCAGGAGGCGGGCCGCGCGGGCGCTGCAGGTGCTGCGGCGCAACCTCGGCGACACCGCGCCCAACTTCGACGTGGAGGACGTGGCGCGGTGGCTGGAGGAGTTCCACCCCCACTCGCTGGTGGAGCTCGACTACGGCGGCCTGGTGCATCTGATGAACGACGAGGCGCTGCAGGCCGACCAGTCGGTGGCGGAGCTTTCCGCGGCCCTGACGGGGCTGGACACGGGTCAAGAAGAGCTTGCCTATGCCATGTACCAGAGGGTCATCCTTCGCTGGAAGTCAATGCAACTCCTGGAATCTTCCAACTGAACCCCAATACGACCGTCTGACCTGCATGAGTAGGTCATGAGTCGCGGCTGCTCACTTCTGCGAACTGAGTAGTTTGCCGTTTTCACTGCGATACCACGAAACGTGTCGCTAGAATCACCGAGCGTGACATCGCCGCAGGGGCGGGCAGTTGGGTCAAAGAAGGGCTCGCCAATCGCTCTGCGTGGCGGTATGGTCACATCGGGTGATGCCGTATATGGCCCAGAAAAGCCGCACGCTCTGGGTCATAGAGGGACATCCGTGACACGCGCAAAGGCAGTCGCAGGATCGCGAAGCCGGTCCACACGGAGGAGAGGCCGCACAAATGTCAGCTCGTACACCCGAGGCCGAGCCGCTGCTCACGCCCGCCGAGGTCGCCACCATGTTCCGGGTCGACCCCAAGACCGTCACCCGGTGGGCCAAGGCGGGCAAGTTGACGTCGATCCGCACCCTCGGCGGTCACCGGCGCTACCGGGAGACCGAGGTTCGCGCACTGCTGGCGGGGATTCCGCAGCAGCGCTCGGAGTGAGACCGGGGTCGTCACCAACCTCAGGGGGGTTCTCACGGTGGGCCAGGTCGGCGTGGCCCGGTCCACCCCAGTGACGACTCGGACGTCATACAGGGGAGTTGGCGCCGCCCGCCCGGCGCCATCCTTCCCCGGTTTCCTTCCCACGCCGCCCGCGCCGCCCACAGAGGCGCGCGGACCCATGCGCGACTGAGCGTCGCGCGGTCGAAACGCAGTCGTCGCACGCCGTCGAGCTTCTGAACGCTCCGGCCTCAACCTTGCCGACCTGCGGACATCCGGGCAATGACGGGCTTCCGGAACCCAGGCCGTACCCTGCGGCGAACTCGATCGTTTGGTGGTACAGGTGCCCCAACATCCGCATCGCGGGGGAGACACATGCCAGGACCGCCAGTGAAGTCATCGACCATCACCGAGCTGAGAGAGGTAGACGCGCTGCCTCGACCAAGGCCCACCATCCGCAACGTCGCCGAGAGAGCCGGCGTCTCGAAATCGCTGGTCTCACTCGTGCTGCGCGGATCCCCGCACGTGAGCGAGCACCGGCGCCAGGCCGTGCTGCAGGCGGCCCGTGAACTCGGCTACCGGCCGAACGCCGTCGCGCGCAGCCTCGTGGAAGGCCGCACGCACCTCGTCGGCGCACTCGTCGCCGACCTGCACAACCCGTTCTACGCCGAGTTCCTCGACGGCCTGCAGGAGAGCCTGCACGGCGACGGGCTGCGCATGCTGATCGGCAACAGCCAGTGGGACCCGGCGTTCGAGGACGAGGCCGTGGAGGCCTTCCTGGAACTCCGGGTCGACGGGCTGGTGCTCTTAGGCATCGCGCCCACCAGCGAAACCCTGATCGAGGCGACCTCGTACACCCCGACGGTGGTCGTCGGGGAACGTGACATCGAGCTCGACGGCGTCGACATCGTGGTCGACGACGACCAGCACGGCGCGCGCCTGGCGATCGACCACCTGGTCGCGGCCGGGCACAAGCGCATCGCGCACATCGAGGGCCCGCGCCCCTCCCGCTGCGAGGGCTACCTCGTGGCCATGCGCAGGCACTCGCTGGCGCCCTACATCATGGTCGAGGCGGCGGACGCCTCGGAGGACGGCGGCAGGACGGCGGCACTCGCCCTGCTGACCCGCGAACCGAGGCCCACCGCCATTTTCGCCGCCAACGACGTGGTCGCGCTCGGCGTGCTGATCGCCGCGGCCGAGCTCGGCCTGCGGGTGCCGGAAGACCTCTCGGTGATCGGCTACGACAACACCCACCTGGCGGCGTCGGACCACATCTCCCTGACCTCGGTCGACCAGCCCCGGCGCGCGATGGGGCGGACGGCCGCGGCGCTGCTGAGCGATCGCATCTCCGAGCCGGCCAAGGCCGCCCGGCTACGCGAGGTGACACCAGAGCTGATCGTGCGGCGCAGCACGGGTCCTGCCTAAGAGGATGTCAAAGGTCGGTCAACACGCTCCGTGACGCCCCGCCCGGCGGTTAACTCGCCAGGGTCATGCTAATTGTGGCCGGACTTGCGGTCCGGCCACGATCTGATCCGGGGGGACAGCCATGCGTGATCCGGAACTGGTGTCGTGCGCCCAGCGTGCCGCGGCCGAGCTCGAGCGCGCCTGGGCGCAGTGGCGCGCCGGGCGGGGCCGGGGCACCGACGTCGGCGTGGAGTCCGTCGCCAGCTACGTCGCCCACTCGCTCGACCACCCGTGGGGCCGGCCCCGCGTCGTCCTCGGCCTGGACGCCGAGGACGCGCGGGAGCTGGCCGCCCTCCTCCAGCGTCAGGAGGTCGGCGAGCACGTGTGGTGAGCGGGTTCGCGGCGTTCCGCACCCCGCGGACGAGGTTGCCGTAAGTTGGAGCGCATGCGTGCGCTTCCCGCCTCTCTTCTCGCTGCCTGCGGCCTGGTCGCCTCCGCGTGCGGCGGCGCCGTTCCCGGTGCCCCCGTGGCGGACCAGATGGCGCGCCGGGACGCCGGGCCCACGTCGAGCGCCACGGCCGCCGAGCCCGCCCGGTCGGCCGGCTCGGCCCGGCCCGCCGAGAAGGCCCCCTCCGTGCGGCCGCTCGACGGCAGGGTCGTCGTCATCGACCCGGGACACAACGGAGGCAACGCCCGCGCCCCGAAGGAAATCAACCGCAAGGTCAACGTGCTGACCCAGTGGAAGGCCTGCGACACCACCGGCACCTCCACCAACAGCGGCTACTCCGAGGCGGCCTTCAACTGGGACGTGTCCACGCGCATGGCCAAGATCCTCAGGAGCCGCGGCGCGACGGTGAAGCTCACCCGCTCCAGCAACACCGGCGTCGGCCCGTGCATCACCGAGCGGGCCGCGATCGGCAACCGCAGCGAGGCCGACGCCGCGATCTCGGTCCACGCCGACGGCTCCAGCCCAGGAAACCGCGGCTTCCACGTCATCATGCCGAAGAAGATCGGCGGCCCGGTCGACCCCGTGGTGGGCGCCTCGGCCAGGCTGGGCAAGGCCGTGCGCGACGCCTTCCGCGAGGGCACCGGGCTGCCGTACTCCACCTACATCGGCAAGAAGGGGCTCGACTACCGCGGCGACCTGGGCGGGCTCAACCTGTCGACGGTGCCGAAGGTCTTCATCGAGGCCGGCAACATGCGCAACGCGGGTGAGGCGGCGAAGTTCCGCGACCCGGCGTTCCGCCAGAAGATCGCGCTGGCGCTGGCGAACGGCTTGCAGCACTATCTGAAGTCATGATCCCTCGCCCGAAGCTCAGCCGTCCCTTGTCCGCCTCCTACGAGCTGACCGCCGGGGCCGCCGTCTCGGGGCCGGCCGACCTGATCGGCGCCGTCCGCACCGCGATGCCGGGGCTGGACCTGCTGCCGGGCGACGACGGCGCGATCGACCTGCGGCTCGACCCCTCGCTCGGCGACGAGGCCTACCGGCTGACGGTGGGCTCGCGCGGCGTCGAGATCGCCGCCGGCGGCCGGGCGGGCGCGTTCTACGCCGCCCAGTCGCTGCGCCAGCTGCTGCCCGACGAGGCCTTCCGGTACGGTGCCGCGACGTCGTGGACCGTGCCCGGGGCGCGGATCGAGGACGAACCCCGCTTCCCGTGGCGCGGGCTCCACCTGGACGTGGCGCGCCACTTCTTCCCCAAGCGGGAGGTCATGCGGCTGGTCGACCTCATGGCGCTGCACAAGCTCAACCGCCTCCACCTCCACCTGGCCGACGACCAGGGCTGGCGGGTGGAGAGCCGGGCCTACCCGCTGCTGCACGAGATGTCCTCCCACCGGCCGCGCTCGGCCGTGCACCTGTACGGTCAGCCGGAGGCGTTCGACGGCATCCCGCACGGCGGCTACTACACCCTGGACGACCTGGCCGAGATCGCCGCCTACGCCCGCGACAGGGCGGTGACCGTGGTGCCGGAGATCGACGTGCCAGGGCACGCCTCGGCGATCCTGGCCGCCTACCCGTCGCTGGGCGCCACGGGCGAGCCGCATGACGTGCTCGACCGGTGGGGCATCTCCCCCGCCATCCTGTCGCCGCTGCCGCCGACGGTCGAGTTCCTCACCACGATCTTCGACGAGCTGCTGGGGGCGCTGGGCGAGACCCCCTACGTGCACATCGGCGGCGACGAGGTGGTGCTCGACCAGTGGGCCGCCTCGCCCGAGATCGACGCCTACCGCGAGTCGCTCGGCCTGGCCACGGTCAACGACCTGCAGGCGTGGTTCCTGCGGCGGCTGGCCGACGCGCTGGCCGAGCGGGGCAGCCGCGCGGTGGTGTGGGACGAGGCGTTCGTGAGCGGCGGGCTGCGGCCGGACACGGTCGTCATGCCGTGGCGCGGGCAGGGCGTGGCCCGCCGCGCCGCCGCCGCGGGCCACGACGTGGTGGCCACCTCGGTCTTCCCGCTCTACTTCGACTACGCGGAGGCGGCCTCGCCCGACGAGCCGCTGGCCATCGGCGAGACGATCACCGTGGCCGACGTGGCCGCGTTCGACCCCGCCCCGGACGACTGGGCTCCTCAGGAGCGTGAGCGGGTCATCGGCGTGCAGGCGCAGCTCTGGACGGAGCGCGTGCCCGACCCGCGCACCCTCGACTACCGGATGTGGCCCAGGGCGTGCGCGCTGGCCGACATCGCCTGGGGCGCCCAGGACGACTTCCCCGGACGCCTGGAGGCCCACCTGGGGCGGCTGGACGCGCTCGGCGTCGAGTATCGCCCGCCGGCCGGGCCGCACCCGTGGCAGCGCCGCAGGCCGCATCTCCCCGGCGTCATCCGGCTCGACGAGGTGATGGACCGCATCGAGGCCATGACCCACGACCCCGAGTCGACCCGGCCCAGCATCTGACCCGTCAGGCCAGCGCGAGGGCCAGCCGCTGCGGCAGCGCGGTGTTGCGTCTGCGGCCGAGGGTGTGGACCGCCATCTCCAGGGCCTCGCGCTGGCCCACCAGCACCACCCACGACTTGGCCCTGGTCACCAGCGTGTAGAGGAGGCTGCGGCGCAGCATGATGCCGCCCGACTCGGCGACGATCGGGGCGACCACGAACGGGTATTCGCTGCCCTGGGAGCGGTGCACGCTGATCGCGTACGCGTGGGTCAGCTCGTCGAGCTCGCCGAAGGCGTACTCGACCGTGCGGCCGTCGTCGGTGCGCAGCTCCACCAGCCGCTCGCGCTGGTCTACGGCGGTGACCGTGGCGGTCTCACCGTTGAAGACGCCCTTGTCGTAGTTGTTGCGGATGGGCAGGACCCGGTCGCCCGCCCGGTAGACCGAGGAGCCGTACCAGTGCTCGTCGACCCCGTCGCCCGGCGGGTTGAGCCGCTCCTGCAGGCGGCGGCCCAGCTCGACGGTGCCCGTGACGCCCTTACGCATCGGGCAGAGCACCTGCACCTGGTCGGGGCGGATGCCCTGCTTGCGGGGGATGGCCTCGGTGGCGAGGTGGATGACCCGGTCGGCCACCGCCTGCGGGTCGTCGAGCTCCTCGAACCAGAACCCGCCGCCGCCGGGCAGCCCGGGCAGCTCGCCGGCGCGCACGTGGTGGGCGGCCCTGACGATGCCGCTGCCCTGCGCCTGGCGGAAGATGTGGGTGAGGCGGACGCGCGGGATCTCCTCGACGCTCAGCAGGTCGGCCAGCACCCGGCCGGGGCCGATGCTGGGCAGCTGGTCGCTGTCGCCGACCAGCAGCAGGTGACTGCCGGACGGGACGGCCGACGCCAGCCGGGTGGCGAGCTGCAGGTCGAGCATGGACGCCTCGTCGACCACGATGAGGTCGGCCTCGACGGGCCGCTCCTGGAACAGCGCGCCGTCGTCCTCCGGCTGCTGGGCGAGCATGCGGTGGACGGTCATCGCGGGCAGCCCGGTCAGCTCCGACAGGCGCTTGGCCGCCTTGCCCGTGGGGGCGGTGAGCGTCACCCGGCCGCCCATCGCCCGCACGGTGGCGGCGATGGCGGCCACCGTGTGGCTCTTGCCGCAGCCCGGGCCGCCGGTCAGCACCGAGACCGTGCTGGTCAGCACCAGGTTGACCGCCGCGCGCTGGTCGTCGTGGAGCCGGTCGTCCTCCTGGAAGGGCCGCAGCCGCAGCTTGGACGGGGCGCGGGCGAGCCGGGCGAGGTGGCCGGCCAGCGCGACCTCGCGGCTGTGTTCCTGCTTGCCGTAGACGACCAGGCGGCCCGGGTCGGAGGGTGACGCCTCGACGACCACCCGGCGGTCGGCGTGGAGCGCGTCGACGGCCTGCCTGATCTTCGGCTCGTCCTGCTCGACCAGCGCGGCCACCTGGGCGACGAGCGCGCGCAGCGGCACGAAGCAGTGGCCGCCGCCGGCCGCGGCCGCCTCGATCCGGTCGACCACGGCCGCCTTGACGCGCTGCGGGCTGTCCTCGGGGACGCCGGAGCGCAGCGCGATGCGGTCGGCGCTCTGGAAGGCGATGCCGCGCACCCGGCCCACGAGCTGGTAGGGATCGGTGGTCAGGACACGCAGCGACTCGTCGCCGTACACCTGGTAGATCTTGGCGGCGAGCAGCGGGCTCACCCCGAAGCCCTGCAAGGCGACCATGAGGGCGGCGACGGCCTTCTGCTCGGCCCACGCCTCGACGATCTGGGCCTGACGGATGGCGCCGATGTTGACCACCTCGCGCAGCCGGCCGGGCTCGGTGTCGATGACCTTGAGCGTCTCCTCGCCGAAGTGGCTGACGATGGCGTGGGCCAGTCGCGGCCCGACGCCCCGGATGAGACCGGAGCCGAGGTAGAGGGCGATGGCGCGGACGGTCGAGGGCGCGATCCGCTCGCACCGGCGGACCTGCAGGCGGGCGCCGAAGCGGGGGTGCTCGCCCCACTCGCCGGCGAGCAGCAGCCGCTCCCCCGGCTGCGCCCCGGCCAGCGTCCGGCCGGAGGCGATGAAGGAGGGCAGGTCGTCGGCGCTCACCCGGGCGACGGTGTAGTCGTCGTCGCCGACGTGGACGAGCTGCTCGACCGTGACCTCGACCTCGTCGGGTCTCGCGCGCGCCACCACTCAACTCCCGGCCGTCGTGTCCGGCATCCGACGCTCGGACATTAGCCGCCCGTGCCGACAGTCCTACCCGGGCGGGCCGTCATGCAGGATCTTCTCGAAGAGCAGGTGGTCGCGCCACTCGCCGTCGATGTGCAGGTACTTCTCGGCCACGCCGATCTCGGTGAAGCCGCACTTGCGCAGCACGCGCTGGGAGCCGTGGTTGTCGAGGAGGGTGCCGGCCTGGAGGCGGTGCAGCCCCAGCGACTCTGCCGCGACGCGGCAGGCCTCCCGCACCGCGCCGGTGGCCAGGCCGCGGCCGTTGCGGGCGGCGTCGACCCAGTAGCCCAGGTGGCCGTTGCGGAAGGCGCCGAGCACGATGTCGTTCACGTTGAGGATGCCGACGATCAGCGGGCCGTCGGCGAGCACCCACGGGAACATCCGGTGCTCGTCGCGGATCTTGAGCATCTCCGCCACCCGTGCGGCCTGGCCCGCCGTGGTGAAGAACTCCTCCGTCCGCCTCGGCTCCCAGCGGCGCAGGTGGTCGCGGTTGCGACGGTACGCGTCCGCGAGCGGCTCGGCGTCGTCGAGCGCCAGCGGGCGCAGCACGACCCCGCCGCCGAGCTCCACCGGACCGGTCACCGCGAGTCGTCGGAGACCGTACGACCGGCCTCCGCGGAGTCGGGGACCGTGCGGCCGATCTCTCCGGATCCGGGGTCCGTACGGCGGGAATCCGCAGGGGCCGTGCGGCCGATTATGGCGGTGATGGACGTCAGGCGGTGGCGGCGGACGCGGCGGGAGAGCTGACGGTGGATGCGGGACGCCCACAGCGGGCCGCCGTAGATCCAGCCGGTGTAGCCCTGGACCAGGGTGGCGCCGGCCAGGAGGCGCTCCCAGACGTCGTCGACGTCCTCGACGCCGCCCACGGACACCAGGGTGAGCCGGTCGCCGACGCGGGCGCGCAGCCGCCGCAGCACCTCCAGCGAGCGGGCCTTGAGGGGGCGTCCGGACAGCCCGCCGGTGGGGCCGTCGTGCGCGATCGTGGTGTTGGTCGCGATGATGCCGTCGAGCCCCAGCTCCAGCGCCAGGTCCGCGACGGCGTCGACGTCGTCGTCGGCCAGGTCGGGCGCGATCTTGACGAGCAGCGGGGTGCGCCGCGGCGTGCTGTCGCAGACCTCCTTGACCGCGGTCAGCAGGGGCCGCAGCAGCGACACCGCCTGGAGGTCGCGCAGGCCGGGCGTGTTGGGCGAGCTGACGTTGACCACCAGGTAGTCGGCCGGCGGCGCCAGCTCCTTGGCGCTGGTGACGTAGTCGGCGGCCGCCTCGGACTCGGGCACGACCTTGGTCTTGCCGATGTTGACGCCGACCACGGCGGGCACCCCACGGGTGCGGCGCAGGCGGCGGGCGGCGGCCGGGGCTCCGGCGTTGTTGAAGCCCATCCTGTTGACCACCGCGCGCTCGCGTACGAGCCTGAACAGCCGCGGGCGCGGGTTGCCCGGCTGCGCGTGCGCGGTGATCGTGCCGACCTCGACGTGCGAGAAGCCGAGCGCGGCCACGGCCTCCGCGCAGGCGGCGTCCTTGTCGAAGCCGGCGGCCAGCCCGAGCGGGCCGGGGAAGTGCACGCCGAACGCGGTGATCCGCAGCGCCGGGTCGTGCGGGGCGAGCGCCCTGTGGAGCAGGCGCTTGAGCAGGGGCAGTCTGGCGACCAACGCCAGCCCCCTGACGGTCCGGTGGTGCACGGCCTCGGCGTCGAACCGCCGCAAGACCTGCGTGAACACGAGGCGATACATCACGTGTCAGGCTACCAATCCCGCCTCGTAGGCGATGATCGCCGCCTGGACCCGGTTGCGGACGCCCAGCCGGGTGAGTATCGCGCTCACGTACGCCTTCACCGTGCCCTCGACGATGTGCAGGCGGCCGGCGATCTCCGCGTTCGACAGCCCGGCGCCGACCAGGGCCAGCACCTCGCGCTCGCGCTCGGTCAGCGACTCCAGCCGGTCGCGGGCGTGCGCGCCGCGCGCCATCCGGCCGCCGGCGAGCTGGGCGATCACCCGGTGGGCGACCTTCGGTGAGAGGTAGGCCGCGCCGCCGGCCACCGCGTGCACGCCCGCGATCAGCTCGCGCGGGTCGCCCGACTTGAGCAGGAAGCCGCTCGCGCCCACTTCCAGCGCCTTGGCGATGTAGTCGTCCTCGCCGAACGTGGTCAGCATCACCACCGCCGTGCCCGGCGCCGCCCTGCGCATCTCGGCCGCCGCGGCCAGCCCGTCGAGCACCGGCATGCGGATGTCGAGCAGCGCGACGTCCGGGTGGTGGCTGATCGCCAGGTCGACCGCCTCGCGTCCGTCGCCGGCCTCGGCCACCACGTCGAGCTTCGGGTCGGACGCCAGGATGGCCCGCACCCCGGCGCGCATCATGGCCTCGTCGTCGGCCAGCAGTATGCGGATCACGGTTCTATAGTGACCGACATGGCTCAGGTGAAGGTCTACGGGCGGCGTGAGGTGTGGGCGGGGCGGCAGCGGGAGGTCTCCGACCTGCTCCAGGGATGCCTGGTCGAGGCGTGGGGGCTGCCCGAGGGCAAGCGGTTCCACCGGTTCCTGCTGCTGGACGCCGACGACCTCATCTGTCCGCGGCGTTCCGGCTCGTACCTGATCATCGAGATCGTCTGCTTCACCGGCCGCAGCGACGACGCCAAGCGCGCGCTCATCCGGACGATCTACGAGCGGCTCCCGTACGAGCCAGAAGACGTGGAAATCACAATCATCGAGATGCCGCAGGTCAACTGGGGTATTCGGGGCAAGGTCGCCGACGAGCTGACACTGCCCTACCAGGTGGACGTCCAGCCGCGGGGGTGACGGTCAGGTGAGCCCTCCGGCGAGCGGTATGGTCCGAACCATGAGCACTCACTACGACGTCGTGGTCCTGGGCGCGGGTCCGGGAGGATACACGGCCGCCGTACGCGCCTCCCAGCTCGGGCTGCGCACGGCGGTCATCGAGGAGAAGTACTGGGGTGGCGTCTGCCTGAACGTGGGCTGCATCCCGTCCAAGGCGCTGCTGCGCAACGCCGAGCTGGCCCACATCTTCACCAAGGAGGCCAAGACCTTCGGCATCCAGGGTGACGTCACGTTCGACTACGGCGCCGCCTTCACGCGCAGCCGCAAGGTCGCGGACGGCCGGGTCAAGGGCATCCACTACCTGATGAAGAAGAACTCCATCACGGAGTACGACGGGCGCGGCACGTTCCTCGACGCCAACACCATCCAGGTGAACGACGAGACGATCACCTTCGACAACTGCATCATCGCCGCCGGCGCGACCACCAGGCTGATCCCCGGCACGTCGCTGTCGGACCGGGTGGTGACGTACGAGGAGCAGATCCTCTCGGAGGACCTGCCCGGCAGCGTCATCATCGCGGGCGCGGGCGCCATCGGCGTGGAGTTCGCCTACGTGCTCCACAACTACGGCGTCAAGGTCACGATCGTGGAGTTCCTCGACCGGATCGTGCCGCTGGAGGACGAGGAGGTCTCGGCCGAGCTGACCAAGCGCTACAAGCGGCTCGGCATCGAGCTGCACACCTCCACCAAGGTGGAGAACATCGAGGACACCGGCTCCTCGGTCAAGGTGACCGTGTCGCGCGACGGGCAGCAGCAGGTGCTGGAGGCCGACAAGGTGCTCCAGGCGATCGGCTTCCAGCCGCGCGTCGACGGCTACGGCCTGGAGAAGACCGGCGTCGAGCTGACCGACAGGGGCGCGATCGCGGTCGACGGCCGCCTGCGCACCAACGTGCCGCACATCTACGCGATCGGCGACGTCACCGCCAAGCTCATGCTGGCGCACGCGGCCGAGTCGATGGGCATGATCGCCGCCGAGACCATCGCGGGCGCCGAGACCATGGAGCTCGACTACGTGATGATCCCGCGCGCCACCTACTGCCAGCCGCAGGTGGCCAGCTTCGGCTACACCGAGGCGCAGGCCCGCGACCTGGGCCACGACGTCAAGGTGGTCAAGTTCCCGTTCACCGCCAACGGCAAGGCGCACGGCCTGGGCGACGCGAACGGCTTCGTGAAGATCGTCAGTGACAACGAGCACGGCGAGCTGCTCGGCGCCCACCTGATCGGCCCCGAGGTCACCGAGCTGCTGCCCGAGCTGACGCTGGCCCAGCAGTGGGACCTGACGGTGCACGAGGTGGCCCGCAACGTGCACGCCCACCCGACGCTGGGCGAGGCGGTCAAGGAGGCGATCCACGGCCTGGCCGGCCACATGATCAACATGTGACCCTGAACGGGTGATCGGTATGGGCGGGACAACTCCCGCCCTTCGCTCGATCTTCTACGGTTCCGGCCAAAAGGGGCGTACCACGCGGTAGCCTCGGGCCTCGATGGCCAATTCCACCGGGACCCGGGAGACCCTCGCGCCCGTTCCTCCTCGCGAGAGCCGCCTGGGCTGGCTGGACGCGCTGCGCGCCGTCGCCGCGCTCGTGGTGGTGTACGAGCACGCGCTCAACCCGCTCTACCCGGAGCTGCGCGCCGTCACCGGGCCCTGGTTCGACGCAGGGATCTATGGCGTCATGGTGTTCTTCCTGGTGAGCGGTTACGTGATCCCCGCCTCGCTGGAGCGGCGGGGCAGCGTGGCCGGGTTCTGGGCCGGCCGGTTCTTCCGGCTCTACCCGCTGTGGGCGGTGGCCGTGGCGGCGGCCCTGCTGCTGGCCGTCTCCGGCGTCGACCCGATGCACGTCTGGCTCACCGACCGGCCGGCGTCGGCGGTGCTCGGGCATCTGACCATGCTGCAGGACCTGCTCAACGTGCCGAACGTGCTCAACGTGCTCTGGACGCTCTCGTACGAGATGGCCTTCTACCTCCTGGTCACCGCCCTGTACGTGGCCGGGGTGCACCGGCGCAGCGCGGAGGTCGCGTTCGGGTTCGGGGCCGCGGCCGTGCTGCTGGGCGGGGTGCTGCCGTCGGTGCTGCTGTCGCGCGGGGCCGGGGCGACGCTCGGCACCGTGCTCGCCGTGATCGCGCTGGTGGGGTGCGGGCTGGCGGGGGTGCTGAGCGGGCGTCCTGGTGCGCGGCGGGCCGGGGCGCTGGTGCTCGGGGTGGTGGTGCTCGGGCTGATCCTGGTGAACGGGCGGATCCCGGCCTGGCAGAGCCTGACGATTCTCGCCACCATGTTCGCCGGCACGGCCCTGTACCGGGTGCGGGACGGGCAGGTCGCGCCGTGGCGGGCGGCAGCGCTGGCGGGGAGCGTGCCGGTCGCGGCCGTGGCGGCGGCGCTCTGGCACGGCGACGGCGTCCCGTGGCCGTGGGTGAGTGCGGTGCCGGCGGCGTGGGCCACGTTCGCGGCCGGGATGCTGCTGGCCCGGCGGCGGGTGCCGGCGTGGTGGGCGTGGCTGGGCATGGTGAGCTACTCGGTCTACCTGCTGCACCCGATCCTGCTGGAGATCGTGGACGGGCTGCTGGCGGATCCGGCCGCCGTCGCGTGGCCGTACCGGGCCGGGCTGGGCGTGGTGGTGCTGGGGGCGCTGCTCGGCTGCGCGGCGCTGACGTACCGGCTGGTGGAGGCGCCCGCCCAGCGCGCGGGCAAGCGGATCGCGGCGAGGTTCGTGAAGTAGGAAGCGTTCGCAAAGCCTCGGATGAGGGAGGTCGGGGCGGCTACGGTCATGCCATGGACGAAGCCACCCCCATGCCCAGGCCGGTTCGGACCGCTCGGATCCTGCTCTGGATCTATATCGTGGTGATGGCCCTGGTCGCCGGCCTCATCCTCTTCTTCGCGGGGTCCGCCCCGGCCGGGGTGGACACCTCGCAGATCTACCTGATCACGGGGTGGAGCGCCGCCCTCCTCGCGCTCACGGCCTTCCTGACGGTCAAGCTGACCGCCCGCAGGCGCTGGGCCCGCTTCGGCCTCATCGCGATCATGGCGATGAACGTCCTGGGCTACCTTGCCAACCTGGCCGCGGGCGGCGGGCTGAGCCTTCCGGCCATCGTGGGGCTCGGCCTGGCGATCGGGGTGATCGTCCACCTCTTCCGTCACGACAGCAGGGCCTACCTCGACCAGTAGCGGGCCATCTTGGCGGCCATCTTCGCGGCGTCCGCCCGGTGCCTGGCCAGGGTGCGCAGCGGCTTGGCGTCGTTGTGCATGTCCCAGTAGATCGCCACGGCGGAGCCCTCGCGCACGGCGACGAACTTCTGCGTCTGCGGGATCGGCGCCTTCTTCGTGGGCCGGATCGTCCGCGCCGCCTGCAGCGCCTCGTCGCCGATGCGCGGCTTGCCCACCTTGACCGTCTTGCCGCACTGCCTGAGCAGGGCGCGCATCCGGTCCATCATCTTCCCCGCGCCCTTGGCACTGGCGAACACGAACAGCTGCTCGCCGCGCCTGCGGTCGGTGCGCTCACCGCCGCCGATCTTCGTGTCGTACGAGACCTCGCGGCTCTCCTTCCACCCGGAGAGCATCACGGGGCTGCACTGGATGTTCCACACGTCCTCCGCCCCGTCCAGGCCGAGGATCCAGTGCTCGTCGTCCTGCCGGGCCTGCTTCTCGTACAGCAGGAAGTCCTTCGGGATGGCGGGCGCCTGCGCGGGCGCCATCAGCGCACCGGCCACCACCAACGCGATCGTCTTCAGCATGGGTGGACGCTACCGGACCTGATCAACAGAGATGGCCGCTACGGGGCAAGAATGTTGAAAGCGGCGGATTCCACCCGGCAAGGGGGTTGAAAGCGGGGCGGCGCACAGTGCGGTCAGGAAAACTTGAGAAAGGACCGCACCGATGTCGCTCTCCCGCCCCGTCGCCGTTCTCGCCCTCGCCGCAGGCACCCTTCTCGCGATCGCCCCCGCCGCCCAGGCCGCGACCGCCACCACCGAAGCCGCCGCCCCGTGGGGCCCGCGTTACGCTCCCGGCCAGAAGGCCAAGGCCGTCGGCACGCTGACCGCCAAGGGCGAGGACCACGCGGACCTTCCCACCGCCGACACCGTGAAGATCACCGGCAAGGTCTACGACTACGCCGCCTCGTCCAAGGTCTGCGGCTGGGCCGTGTTCCGCATCACCTACCGGGACGGGAACCAGCTGCCGCACAAGCACCGCAGCGTCCGCGACTGCACGTACCGGACGGCGAAGAGCTTCTCGTTCACCGACAGCGACGTCTACCAGGTCGAGCTCAAGGTCTGCGCCGAGGGCAAGCGGTCCAAGCCGTCACTCAACTGCCTGTACGCCGGCACCTGGAAGACCCTCTACCTGTCCAAGTGACCCCCGCGCCACACCCGGCACGCCCCCTCGACCCGCACCGACACCGCCGAGCCGGCGGCGACCGGGACGGCGTGGCCGGGCACGCGGGCGGTGACGCGGGTGCCGTCCGCCAGCAGGAGCGCGACGGTGGCGTCGTGGCCGTGGAAGTCGTGGCCGGTCACGGTGGCCGACACGCCGGGCCCTTCCGTGAGCACGATCTGCTCGGGCCGCACCATGACCGTCAGCTCGCCCGTACCGCCGGGGACCCGGTCCGCGGCGACCGGGCCGAGCGGCGTCAGCAGGTCGAGGCCGGTCGCCGGGAGGAACACGGCCTCGCCCACGAAGGCCGCCACCCACGGGTCGGCCGGCTCGCGGTAGAGCTCGACGGGAGGACCGCTCTGCAGGACGCGGCCGTCGCGCATCACCGCCACCTGGTCGGCGACGGACAGCGCCTCGTTCTGGTCGTGGGTGACCAGGATGCCGGTCGCCTTGTCGGCCCGCAGCGCGGCCCGCACGTCCCTGCGCAGGTCGGCGCGGAGCCCGGCGTCGAGCGCGCTGAACGGCTCGTCGAGCAGGATGACCGAGGGCCGCGGCGCCAGGGCGCGGGCCACGGCGACCCGCTGCTGCTGGCCTCCGGACAGGTGGTGGGGCATCCGGTCGCCGTACCCGGCCAGGCCGACCAGGTCGAGCACCTCCTCGGCCCGGCCTGAGCGGCGCTCCTCGCGGGTCAGCCCGTACGCGACGTTGTCCCGTACGGACAGATGGGGGAAGAGCGCGCCCTCCTGCGGGACCGTGACGACGTGCCGCCGCTCGGGCGGCGTGTGCGTGCCCGGCCCGGCGACCACGCGGCCGTCGACGGAGATCTCGCCGGCGTCGAGCCGTTCGAAGCCCGCCACGCACCGCAGCAGCGTGGTCTTGCCGCAGCCGGACGGGCCGAGCACGGCGGTGAGGGTGCCGCCGGGCACGGCGAGGTCCGCACCGCCGAGCGCGGTCACCGCGCCGTAGCGCTTGACGAGTCCCCGCAGGTCCAACTGGCTCATCGTGAGGTTTCCGCGGTGAGTATGCCGGTGCGCGCGGTGAGCAGCCACGCGGGCACCGATGACAGCAGCACGAGCAGCGCCGCGTAAGGGGCCGCCGCCGCGTACGCGGCCACGGTGGTGTGCGTCCACAGCTCGGTGGCCAGGGTGTCGACGCCCGTCGGCCGCAGCAGCAGCGTGGCGGGCAGCTCCTTCATGCAGGTCAGGAAGACCAGCGCGGCGCCCGCGCCGATGCCGGGCAGGACGAGGGGCAGCGTCACCGTGCGCAGCACGGCCACCGGCCCGCGCCCGAGCGAGCGGGCCACGTCCTCCAGCACCGGCGGCGCCTGCGCGGCGGCCCCGGCGACGGCGGCGAGGGCGAGCGGCAGGAACAGGGCGGCGTAGCCGAGCGCCAGCAGCCAGGTCGTCTGGTAGAGCGGGTACGCGAGCGTGACCCCGAACGACACCAGCGACAGCCCGATCACCACGCCCGGCAGCGCGTGGCTGACGTAGGCGAGCCGGTCGAGCAGGGTCGCGACAGGTCCAGGAGCCTTGGCCGTCAGCAGGCCGAGCGGCAGCGCGAGCGCCATGGTGAGCGCGGCCCCGGCCAGTGACAGCCAGAGCGAGTTGCCCATGGCGGCGGCCACCTCCGCCCAGGCGCCCGGACGGGAGACGCCCTGGAGCATCCGGAGGCCGAGGCTGAGCGCGGTGACGCCGAGCGCGAGCCCCGCCAGCACGGCCAGCGCGGCGGCGGCGGGCCAGCGGGCCCGCCCGAGCCGCTGCCTGGCCGCGGTCCTGCGGGTGCCGCCGAGGTGCGCGTACCGGGCGCCGCGGCGGCGGGTGACGGTCTCCCCCGCGAGCACCAGCATGGTCAGCACCACCAGCACGGTGGACAGCACCAGCGCGCCGGTGCGGTCGAAGCCCAGGTCGAAGGCGACGAACACGGCCCGGGTGAAGGTGTCGGCGCGCACGATCGACACCGCGCCGAAGTCCGACAGCACGTACAGCGCCACCAGCAGCGCCCCGCCGGCGTAGGCGGGCCTGATCTGCCGCAGCGTCACGCCGGTGAACGTGCGCCACGCGCTCCTGCCGAGCGAGCGCGACACCTCCTGCTGCGACGGGTCCGCGTTGACGAGCGCCGCCGCGACGGGCAGGAAGACGTACGGGTACGAGCAGAGGGTCAGCACCAGCGCGGCCGCCCAGAAGCCCTCGAACCCGTCCACCGACGACCGCCAGGCGAACGCGGCGATGTAGGTGGGCACGGCCAGCGGCAGCGCCGCCAGCACCGCGAACAGCCGCCTGCCCGGCAGGTCGGTGCGTACGACGAGGAACGCCGACGCCACGCCCAGGACGGTGCAGGCCACGGTCACGACGGCCGCCAGGCCCACGGTCAGGACGGCCAGCCGGGCCGTCCTGGCGGTGAGCACCTCCTCCGCGATCCGCGCCCATCCGGCCTCGGCCGTCCTGACCGTCAGGTAGGCCACCGGGACGAGCGCGACCGCCACCGTCACCACCGAGAGGGCGAGCAGCAGCGGCCGGCGCGTGCGCGTGCGCATCACTACGGGACGAGCCCCGATTCCTTGATCAGCGCGATCGTGGCCTCCAGCTCGTCGAGGTCGTTGAGGTCCACGTCGGGCGCGGTCAGCTGGTCGAGCGGCGGCACGAACGCGGGCGGGGCCACGCCGTCCACGACCGGGTACTCGTACGTCTGCTCGGCGAAGTACTTCTGCGCGTCCGCGCCGAGCAGGTACGTGACGAACGCCCGCACGTCGGGGTCCTCGGCGGCCTTCTTGAGCACGCCCACCCCGGCCACGTTCACCAGCGCGCCGGTGTCGCCGCCGGGGAAGAAGTGCAGCTTGGCCTTGAGCGTGTCCGGCGTGGTGCCGCGCTCCTTGGCCAGCTCGCCCAGGTAGTAGTGGTTGATGAGGCCGATGGCGATCTTGCCTCCGTCGACCTCCTCCAGGATCGGGCCGTTGCCCTCGCGGATCTGCGGTTCGTTGGCCTGGAGCCCGGTCAGGAACTCCTTGGCCTTCTCCTCGCCGTGCTGGACCCGGATCGCGGTCACGAACGCCTGGAAGGAGGCGTTGGTCGGGGCCACGCCGACCTTGCCCTTCCACTCCGGCTTCGTGAGGTCGAAGACCGACGCGGGCAGGTCCGCCTCTTGTACGAGGTCGGGGTTGTAGACCAGGACCCGCGAGCGGGCGGTGACGCCGACCCACTCCTTGCTGCCGGCCCGGTACGTCTCGGGCACCTTGCCGGTCAGGTCGTCGGGCAGCGGGGCGAACATGCCCTGCTTGGCCACCGCGCCCAGCGCACCCGCGTCCTGGGCGAAGAACGCGTCGGCGGGCGAGCGGTCTCCCTCCTCCAGGAGCTGGCCGGCCATGGCGGCGGTGTTGCCGTACCTGGCCTCGACGGTGATGCCACTCTCTTGGCTGAAACGTTCCAGAAGCGGCTTGACCAGCGACTCGCTGCGCCCGCTGTAAACGGTGATCTTCTTGTCTCCACCGGAGGCGGAGTCGCTCTCGGGCGCGCCACCACAGGCGGCCGGCCCGAGCACCAACGCGCTCGCGAGCAGCACGGTCAGAGTGAGGGGACGTCTCATGAGGCGTTAGCTTAGCCTCACCTAATTTCCTTGTCGATGGGCGGGGGGCACCTGAAACCCCCGCGTGACCTGGGGTCAGACGCCGGGGATCAGCCGCGCCAGGCGCTCGGGGTCGGCGATCACGTCGATGGCCGCGATCCGGCCGTCCGTGACGGTGAACGCCATGATGGACAGCGGCCGGTCCTTCGCCACGACGACCACGCCGGCCGTACCGTTGACGAGCGCCGGGCGGGCGAACGGCGAGAGCCGCCCGAACGTGACCGCCTGCTCCGCGACCGTTTTCGCGCCGTGGAAGACGACCGTGTGACGGGCCCGCGCCACGCCGCCGTCGGAACGCAGCACGACCTCGGGGTCGAGTACGGAGACGAGCGCGTCGAAGTCGCCGTCACGGGCTGCGGCGAAGAACGCGTTCACCACGTCGCGCTGGCGGGCCGGATCCGGGTCCGGCACCGGGGCCTGCCCGCGCACCCGGCGCCGCGCGCGGCTGGCGAGCTGGCGGGCCGCCGCCGGTGACCGGTCGAGCAGCGGCGCGATCTCCTCGAACGGCACCGCGAACATGTCGTGCAGCACGAACGCCAGCCGCTCGGCCGGCGACAGCGTGTCCAGCACCACCAGCAGCGCCAGCCCGACCGAGTCCGCCAGCAGCGCCTCGTGCTCGGGGTCCACGCCCGACTCCGGGCTGATGACCGGATCGGGGATGCCCGCGCCGAGCGGCTCCTCGTCGCGCCGCCGCCGCGAACGCAGCACGTTGAGACACACGCGGCCCACCACCGTGGTCAGCCACGCCGCCAGGTTCGCCACCTCGCCGGTGCCGGCGCGGCTCGCCCGCAGCCAGGTCTCCTGGACGGCGTCGTCCGCCTCGCTCAGCGAGCCCAGCATCCGGTAGGCCACCGCGCGCAGACGGCCGCGTTCCTCCTCGAAACACGCCGTCATCAGCTCGCGCTCGTTCACCGTGTCACATTCCTTCCCCGCGCGGTGTCGGCGTTGCAGACCCCACCCGATGGACTACTGGAGCAAACCATGACATCCCTGATTCTGGTCACCGGCGGCACCGGTACGCTCGGCCGCCTCGTCGTACCGCTCCTGCGGTCCGCCGGCCACCAGGTGCGCGTCCTCGGCCGGCGCGGCGGCGACGTGACCGCCGACCTGCTCACCGGCGAGGGCCTCCAGCCCGCCGTGGACGGCGCCGACACCGTCCTGCACCTGGCGGGCGGCCCCAAGAACGACGACGTGCTGACCCGCAACCTGGTCCAGGCCGCCGTGCGCGCGGAGGTGCGGCACCTGGTGCACATCTCGGTGATCGGTGCCGACCGCGTGCCGCTGGCCTGGTTCCGCTACCAGCGGGACGCCGAGCGGGCCGTGATGGACTCGGGTGTCCCCTGGACGATGCTGCGCGCCGCCCAGTTCCACGACCTCGTGCTCAAGGCGGTGACGCCGATGGCCAAGCTCCCCGTGGTCCCGGTCCCCGGCGGGCTCAGGTTCCAGCCGGTGGACGCCCGCGACGTCGCCGCCCGCCTCGCGGACCTGACCGTCGGCCCGCCGTCCGACCTGGTGCCGGATCTCGCCGGGCCGAAGGTGTACGGGATGGGCGAGCTGGTGCGCGGCTACCTGGCAGCCAGGGGCAAGCGGCGGCCGATGCTGCGGGTCCGGATGCCGGGCAAGGCGGGCCGCGCCTACCGGGCGGGCGACAACCTGTCGCTGGAGGCCGAGCTGGGCAAGCGCACGTGGGAGGAGTTCCTGGCCGAGCGGGTGCGCTAGAAATCGTTGGACAGCGCGCGGACGAGCGGGAGATCGTGGGCCGCATGCGACAGGAGGACATCTGGGACGCCGAGACCGCCCGGCGCTACGACACGCCGGGCACCGGCATGTTCGCGCCCGAGGTGCTGGAGCCGACGGTCGGACGCCTGGCCGAGCTCGCGGGCGGCGGCCGGGCGCTCGAGTTCGCCATCGGGACCGGCCGCGTCGCCGTGCCGCTGGCCGAGCGGGGGGTGAGCGTCACCGGCATCGAGCTCTCCCTTCCGATGATCGACCAACTGCGGACGAAAGCGGACGAGGAGACCATCCCCGTGATCGCCGGCGACATGACGACGGCCGTCGCCCCGGGCACGTACACGCTGGTCTACCTCGTCTACAACACCATCTCCAACCTGCTCACGCAGGCCGGGCAGGTCGAGTGCTTCCGCAACGCCGCCCGTCACCTCGCGCCCGGCGGCCGGTTCGTCATCGAGCTCTGGGTGCCCGACCTGCGCAAGCTCCCGCCGGGGCAGCGGGCCACGGTCTTCCACAGCGAGGCCGGCTACATCGGTCTCGACACCTACGACGTGCCGGCGCAGCACGTCGTCTCGCACCACTTCGAGTTCGACGACGGCAGGCAGGCCCGGCTGTTCCGCAGCCCGCACCGCTACATCTGGCCCGCCGAGCTCGACCTCATGGCGCAGCTGGCCGGGTTCGAGCTGGAGAGCAGGCATGCCGACTGGTCCGGCGCCGCCTTCACCGCCGAGTCGCGTTCGCACGTGTCGGTCTACCGCCTTCCCGGCTGACCGCGGATCCGTTCCGGACGATCTCGCCGGAGCCGTCACGCCCCGGCCCGGGGACGGAATCCCCGACCGCTGACCGGTCAGCGCCGGGCGGTGGTGATGACGCGCTCGGTGAGCGTCATGAGCATGGCCGGGGAGGCGAGGTCCAGCGCCGGGTCGCGGCGGAGCACCGCCTCCTGCATCCGGCGCAGCCCCGGCCCCGGCTCGATGCCCAGGTCGCCGACCATGACAGACCGGGTGTCCCGGTAGACCGCGAGAGCCTCCGACGCCCGGGACGCCCGGTACAGCGCCAGCATGAGCTGGGCCCGGGCCCGTTCCCGCAGCGGGTGGGACAGGGTGTGGGCGGTGAGCATCGGCACCAGCGCGCGGTGGTCACCGGCGGCGAGGCGGAGGTCGGCGTGGTCCTCCAGCGCCATGAGGCGCTCCTCTTCCAGGCGTGCGGCCTCGACCTGGGCCCACGGAGCGGTGATGCCGGTCAGCGCGCCGCCCCGCCAGAGCGTCAGAGCGTGCTGGAACAGCCTGTCGGCAGTCGCCGCCTCGCCCCGGGCCCGCGCGGCGCCCGCCCGGCCGCTCAGCAGCGTGAACAGATGGGCGTCGACGTTCTCCCGCTCCACGTTCAGCCGGTATCCGCCGGCGACGGTCGTGATGACCTCGTTCTCCTGGTGCCTGGAGAGCAGGTCGCGGATCTTCGACACGACGATGTGCAGTTGCTTGGCCGCCGTCGCCGCCGTGCTCTGCCCCCAGACGTCTGCCAGCAGCTGTTCGGCGGGAACCACGTGGCCGGCGCTCAGCGCCAGCCGGGCCAGCAAGCCGACCCGCCGCTCACCGGCCACCTTGACCGGTTCGTCATCCGCCGTGACCTCCCATGGTCCGAGGATCTTGATTTTCAGTGCCATCCGGGCCCCCCTGTGTCGGCCGCAGCTTGATCGCAACTCTAGGGAGGCGGGCGGCGGGCCGGTGTCCGGCGAACGCCCTACAGCGTGGCCTCCGTGTGGTCGAGCGTCTGGTTGAGCTCGGCGAGCGTGATGACGCCGTCGTCGATGGCGCGGGTGACGAGGTCGCTCTTGGTGCGGGCGGCCCTGCCGACGTTGGCGTACTTGACGCGTACGCGCGCGATGTAGGTCTCGACGGTCTTGACGGTGATGTTGAGCTTCGCGGCGACGAGGTCCTTGGACGAGGAGACGAACCACGCCCGCAGCACCTCGGTCTCGCGCTGGGACAGGCGCGGCCGGTCCGGGGACTGGTCCGCGGCGAGCGCCCCGGACAGCGACGGCGCGGTGTAGGGCTCTCCCCGCGCCGCGGCCCTGATGGCCGTCACCAGGTGCTCGGGACCCTCCCGCTTGGTCAGGTAGGCGAGCGCGCCGAGGTCGACGCACTTGATCGCGGTGGCGTCGTCGGTGTGCTGGGAGTAGACGACCACGCGCCTGCCGCTGTGGACCAGCCTGCGCAGCTCGCCGAAGTCCGGCCTGCCGGGGACCAGCTCCAGATCGAAGATCACCACGTCGGCGGCGGCGCCCGGCCCGGTCCACACGTCGGCGAGTCGCTCCCCCGCGTCGATGAGGTCGATCGGCGGCGCGGCCTCGGCGCACCAGGCGCTGACGCCCGCGGAGATGGCCGCGTGATCATCGACGATCACCGCGGTGATCACCTCGTCGCCGGCGCGGTGGGCTGCCATCGGACCTCCATCCATACCGTTTCGTCATTGCGCAGCGTCTCGACCAGCACTCCCGGCGTCGCCGGATCCGGCACGTCCACCTCGCCGCTGTCGGCGACGACGCTCACCGACACCAGGTCCGCGCTGCCCACGACGGTGACCCTGGCCCGGGAGGCGGCGGTGGCGAGCACGGTCAGCACCGGCTCGGTGAGATCGCGCCGGACGGCCACGGGGGGCGTCGGCCACTGCCCGCGCGTGTCCAGCTCCACCTCGACGCCCTTGCGGTCGGCGACGTCGGCGCAGTGGCGCAGCTCGTGTACCAGGGGGTCGGCGACGGTGTCGGTCTCGGCGAACAGCCGCCGCATCCGGGCCGCCTCGATGGCGCACAGCCGCTGGACGGCAGGATCGTCCGGCCGGAGCGAGTTGTCGGCGAACCCCTCCAGCAGCGGGATCGTGCTCGCCGATAGCTCGGTGAACCGCTGCTGCCTGCGGCGGTGCGACGCCGCCGCGACGGCTTCCACCACGCGCACCCGTTCGAGCTCCCGCTGGGCGGTGGTCGCCGCCGCGCTGAGGCCGCGGAGCACGGCCGCGCCCACGGCCACGCAGAGCGGAAAGCCGATCACGGTCACCGAGCCGGTGGCGAACCGGGCCAGGGCCTGCCGGTCGGGCTCGTCGAACAGGAACAGGTGGAGCAGGGCGACGAGCTCGTGAGCGGCCAGGAACCCCGCCGAGGTCCGCAACGGGCGGTCGAGCAGCACGGTGAAGCCCGCCCAGTTCGCCGCGCCGAAGATCCAGTCGGTGGTGGTGGACGTCCGCCCGTCCGGCAGCGTCGCGTACGAGAGAGCGGACGCGGCGAGCACCACGGCGACGGCGGCCCAGCGCAGCCGGTTCCACGGGCGCCGCCGGACCAGCAGCACGGCCTCGCAGGCGAGCACGGCCGCCAGCATCGCGAGAGCCACGACCTGGGCGACCGGCCACTCGTACACGTCCCAGTGGCGCATCAGATTGGCGCCGCCGAGACCGCCGGCTATCGCCACGGCGACGAGCAGCGTCGCTATCCGGAGGCCGCGTTTGAGCTGGGCTCCGGTCCGCTCCCCGGCGGCGTCAGTCATGGCCGGCCGGCCATTCGAGCCGCACTCGGGTGCCCTCGCCCTCGGCGGAGACGACGGTGGCCGTGCCTCCGATGCGGGTCATCCTGCCGCGCACGGACTCGCGGATGCCGCGGCGGTGGCCCGGGACGTCTTCCAGGGAGAATCCCTTTCCCTCGTCGATGATGTCGAGCCGCAGCGACCGGGAGTCCCCGCGCAGGCGGACGGTCGCCCGTGTCGTGCCCGAGTGGCGTCGCACGTTGGTGAGCGCCTCGCGCGCCGCGTCGGCGATGGGCGCCGCGACCCCCGCCGGGAGTGGTAAGCGTGCCGGCAGGTCGAACTCCACGGAGAGCTGAGCGGCGTCGAGGTCGGCCCTGAGCAGGTCGACGAGGTCGGCGGGGCGGGGCGTCCGCCTGCTGTCGGAACGCAGCCTGTCGAGGTCGCGGCGGGCCTGCGGGCCGAGCCAGGCGGAGTCGGAGCGCACCTGCCCGGTGCCGACCATCAGGAGGGTCGTCGCGGCCGTGTCGTGCAGGGCGTTGGCGAGCTCGCGTTCCTCGGCGCGGACGGCCGCCGCCGCCTGCGCGGCGGCACGCGCCCGGGCGGCCTCGGCCGCCATCCGGTCGGCCCTGTCTGCGGCCTGCCGCAGGAGGGTCCAGGCGGCTCTGGACAGCGCGGCCGCCGGCACCGCCCAGAGGTTGCCTCTGATCACACTCGGGTCCGGCACCGCCATGGCGACGATGACGGCCGCCCCGCCTCCGGCCACCAGAGCCACGACGGCTCCCACGGGCAGCGAGGTGTGCCACTGCCACGTCACGCACGCGAAGGTGACCAGGAGCCGTGACCATCCGAAATTGGTGTCCTCAAGGGCGCCGGTCCAGGTGACGCTCGCAGTCAGGGTCAGCAGGACGATCACGTCGGGGACGAGCAGCGCGTCCCCCCGGCCCCGGCGCAGCCACCATACGTAGCCGCACGTCCACACCGCCGCGACGGCGACCATCGAGGCGGTGGCCGCGAAGTGCTCCGGGGACGCCCTGAACAGGGCGACAGCGCAGATCGGCACCAGCGTCGCCAGGCGCACGGCGGCCGCGTAACGGCGGCCGAACCGCACCAGCAGCCGTGCCGCTTCCTCCGCCACACCGGTCACCTCGCCCCCACCGCACGCGGCCCTCGTCGTGAGGCAGCCTAATGACTCGGCCTGCCCGGCCGGAACACGTCGATCGACAAGGGCGCCGGTTCACGAGCCCGGCATGATCTCGGGGGACGTCCGGAAGATCTCGTCGTGATCGCTACGGCTCCGACATGGCCTTCGTCGCCCGCATGGCGCAGCTGGCCGGGTTCGAGCTGGAGAGCAGGCATGCCGACTGGTCCGGCGCCGCCTTCACCGCCGAGTCGCGTTCGCACGTGTCGGTCTGCCGCCTTCCCGGCTGACCGCACAATTTCCCCGGAGTTGGCACGGACTGCGGGCTTGCCTTGTCCCAGGGGCGGGAACCCTGGTTCACCAGGGGACAAGGAAGGCGTTGTCATGAAGATCGTGGTAATCGGCGGGACGGGCCTGATCGGGTCGAAGCTCGTGACCAGGCTCGGCGAGTACGGGCACGAGGCGGTGGCGGCGGCGCGGAACACCGGGGTCGACACCCTCACGGGCGAAGGGCTCGCCGAGGTCCTGTCCGGCGCGGCCGTGGTGATCGACGTGTCGAACTCCCCGTCGTTCGAGGAGAGCGCCGTCATGCAGTTCTTCGAGACCTCCACCCGCAACCTGCTCGCCGCGGAGTCCGAAGCCGGCGTCGGGCATCACGTCGCGCTGTCGGTGGTGGGCACCGAGCGGCTGCCGGACAGCGGCTACTTCCAGGCCAAGCTCGCCCAGGAGCGGCTGATCGAGAAGGCGGGGATCCCGTTCTCGCTCGTGCACGCGACCCAGTTCTTCGAGTTCACCCGGACGATCGCCGACGCCGCCTCCACCGACGGCCGCACCGTACGGATCGCGCCGGTGCTCTACCAGCCCATCGCGGGCGACGAGGTCGCCAAGGAGGTCGGCAGGACCGCGGTGGGGTCGCCGCTGAACGGCAGGGTCGAGGTCGCCGGGCCGGAGCAGTTCAGGATGGACGAGTTCTTCCGCGACGCGCTCGCCGCCTGGGGTGACCCCCGCCAGGTGGTCACCGACCCGGACGCGCGCTATTTCGGGGCCGAGCTGCACGAGCGTTCGCTGGTGCCGGGCGAGGGCGCGGTGCTCGGCGAGATCCGCTACGCCGACTGGCCGGGCCGCGTGTAGCCCGTCGGCCCTCGTTTCGAGGATTCTCTTAATGATTGCGGGCGGATGACCGCGTCCCCCAGGCTCTGTGCACAATAGCCATCGGCCGGGCTCGACCGGCGGCTGGGGGACGATGAACGGGTACTCGGAACTGCAACTCGGACCGCTGGACGAGGTCAGGGCGACGGTGGCGCTGCACCCCGGCGTCAGCCTGCTGTCGCTGGCCGCGGGCAGCGTGGGCGGCCGGCCGCACGGTGTGCCCGGTCACTGGCGGCGCGGGGTGGCCGGCGTGATCGGCGAGGACGCGGCCGCGCTGAAGCCGCTGTTCGACCCGTACTGCTCGATCATCCCCGACTGCCTGACGGCGACGGCCACGATGGTCGAGGGCGACGTCGAGACCTATCTGGAGATGCTTGAGGACCTGGACCCGGCGACCCTGATCAGGGAACTGGAGGCCGAGTTCGGGGCCGGGGCGCCGGTCCACTGGCAGCCCGTCGTGGACCGCCCGCGGGCGTGGCTCCGCGTCTACGCGCGGCTGATGCGCAGGCTGTGGGAGGACTTCGCGCCGACGTGGCACCGCGCCGGCGGGCTGCTCGGCAAGGAGCGCGAGCGGGTGGGCGTCGCGGCGGTCACCGGCGCTCTGGAGGCCGTGCTCACCGGCCTGAACAGCAGGTTCAGGTTCGGCGGCACCTCCATCAGGCTGCCGGACCAGCAGGGCCGGCGGTTCGACCTGGGCGGCAGGAAGCTGACGTTCGTGCCGGTCGTCTCCGGTCACGGCGCGTGCCTGTTCTCCTTCGACCGGCCGGGGCTGGCGTGGATCGGCTACCCCGTGCCCGCCGTGGGCCTGCTCTGGTCCGGCCACGAGGCGGAGAGCGACGAGAAGGACAGCCTGGCCCTGACGGTCGGCCGGGTGCGCGCCACGATACTGAGGGCGGGCCGGGTGCCGCTCACCATGGGCGAGCTGGCCGGCCTCCTGAGCTGCACCCCGGCCACGGCCAGCTACCACTGCGACCAGTTGCAGGCGGCGGGCCTCCTGGAGCGCGAGCGGCACGGCCGCCACGTGCGCATCGGTCTGACCTCACGGGGCGAGGCCCTGGTCGATTTGATGAGCTGACTGTTAGGCGGGTTTCGAAAAGATCGAATACCCCGTGCCTCTTCCCTAGGTTGTGCCATCGACCGGTGCGTACCGGTCGTGACACCACTCTCCCCAAGGGGCACACCCATGCGTACATCCATGAAGACGGTGGCCGTCGTGGCGCTCGGCGGCGCGCTGACGCTCACCCCGGCGACTGTCGCCGTCGCCGCCACGGCGTCCACCTCCGCCACGACCGTCTCCGCCGCCGGCGAGCTGCTGCGGGCCGGCGAGACCCTCAAAGCCGGCCAGTCCCGGCGCTCCCCCGACGGCCGCTACCTGCTGGTCATGCAGGAGGACGGCAACCTCGTCCTTTACCGGCGCGGAACCGGCAAGGGCCTGTGGAGCACCAGGACGACCGGCTCCCGCAAGGGCGCGTTCGCGACCATGCAGACCGACGGCAACTTCGTCGTCTACGACGCCGCCGGCAAGGCCGTGTGGCACAGCGGCACCACCAGGCCGGGCTCGTTCCTGGCCGTGCAGAACGACGGCAACCTGGTCGTCTACAGCAAGGCGGGCGACGCCGTGTGGGACCGCATGTCCGGCCTGGACAACCTGCTGCGCCCCGGCGACACGCTCCGGCCCGGTCAGCTGCGGCGGTCCACCGACCGCCGCTACCGGCTGGAGATGCAGCGCGACGGCAACCTCGTCCTCTACAGCAGCGCGGACAAGGCACTGTGGAGCACCAGGACCACCGGCTCCCGCAAGGGCGCGTTCGCGACCATGCAGACCGACGGCAACTTCGTCGTCTACGACGCCGCCGGCAAGGCCGTGTGGCACAGCCGCACGACCACGCCCGGTGCCTTCCTGGCCGTGCAGAACGACGGCAACGTGGTGATCTACGTCAGGTCGGGCGGCAAGGCGCTCTGGTCCACGCGCACCGGCCGCTGACGCGGGGGCGGCTACGGCTCTGACATGGCTCCCGTCGGCCGGACGGGCTCGGCGGGGCCGGGACGGGGTGGGTTTCTGGGCGGTAGTGCGGCGATCAGGAAGGGGATGACCACGAGCGAGGACAGGGCCCACACGCTGTGGAACTGCCACCAGCCCATCCCGGTGAACATCTGGACGCGCAGGTAGCCGGCCGCCGCCCAGGCGCTGGTCACCGTGATCACCGGCCAGGTGGCGCGGCCGGCGCGGGCCAGGAGGTAGGGCACCGGCCACATCAGGTACTGGGCGCCGAGCCGGTAGGTCAGGATGAGGAAGACGAGCAGCAGGACCAGGGTCAGGTCGACCGGGTCGGCCCCGCGCCACCACCACCCGGCCGCGAGCAGCCCCGCGACCAGCACGAGCGTGCCGATCCTGCCGAGGACGGACGAGACGTCCTGGTCGCCGCCCGTGACCAGGGCGGTCCAGCCCCAGTCGCCCACCACCGGGCGCGTCGACATGATGGCCTTGCCCAGGTCGACGAGCCCGGTGACCGGCGTGTCCAGGAACACCGCGCTGCTGAGCAGCCACAGCCCGG
Organism: Nonomuraea sp. NPDC049486; assembly: GCF_040676925.1. Lineage (NCBI taxonomy): Bacteria > Bacillati > Actinomycetota > Actinomycetes > Streptosporangiales > Streptosporangiaceae > Nonomuraea > Nonomuraea sp. NPDC049486. The sequence continues at coordinate 705,878 of NZ_JBFAPV010000004.1, read as the reverse complement.
GAACGGCCGCGGTCCAGCCGAGCACCACCAGGCGGCGCGACCCCGCGACGGCGAGGACCACTCCCGGCACGAGCAGCACCGACCAGTTGGTGCAGGCCACCGACAGGCCGATGAGCACGCCGGCCCAGTGGGCGCGCCCGGCGCGGGCGGCGACCAGCGCGGCCACCCCGAAGACCAGGGTGAGCGGCGGGAACTGGCCGTGGATGCCGCTCACCATGATGCCGAGCGGCACGCACGCGTACTGGAAGCCCCGCAGCGCCCCGCGCTCGCCGGCGAGCTTGGCCACCAGCGGGATCAGCGCGAGGTCGGCCAGCACGGGGACGATCCGGCCCGACCAGTTCCAGGAGAGCCCGATGAGGTCGCCCAGCTCCTTCTGGCCCGCCAGCACGTAGGCGAGGAACGGCAGGAAGTGCCAGCCGCCGTCGCGCATGTGGGTGGTCGGGTTGCGGCCTTCGAGCACCTCGGCGGCCGCCATCGAGAAGTCGTTGGCGAAGTCGTACGGCTGGGCGGGGTCCTGCGCGGCCCAGGCCATCGCGATGATCCGGAGCACGGCCCCGACCGCCAGCGCCGCCCACAGCGGCGGCGCCCAGCCGCGCCGTTGCGCGGCCAGTGCCAGGACCAGGCCGGCCACAAGGGGAGGGCCCACCACCAGAGCTGGGCTCACGTGCACTCCTCCAACTGCCTCGCGGTCGGTCGACAGGACGACAAAGACCGTAGCCTACGCAGGGAGTCCAAGCGTTTGCTGGGAATGCCCTCCACATCGCCAGAACCGATGCGGGTCCACCGTCCGGATGCCGGTATCGTCGCTGGGACCTGAGGGAAAGGAATGCCAGGAGATGCCGGAGGTGGCCGGGGCCCGCGTGCTCGTCACGGGCGGAGCGGGGTTCATCGGAAAGCGGTTGGTGGCGGCGCTGCTCGCCGAGAAGGCCGAGGTGACGGTCGTCGACCTCGACCCGCACCCGGATCCCGGCGTGCTGTCCGTCGTGGGCGACCTGCGCGATCCCGGGGTGCGCGAGCGGGCGGTGACGGCCGGGCTCGACGCGGTGGTCCACCTCGCCGCCGTCACGTCGGTGCTCCGCTCGGTGGAAGACCCGGCCGGGACATACCAGACCAACGTCGAGGCCACGGCGGGGCTGCTGGAGCTCGCCAGGGAGCGCGGGGTGCCGCGGTTCCTGCTGGCGTCCACCAACGCCGTCACCGGCGACGTCGGCGGCGTCCGGATCAGCGAGAGCCTGGCGCTGCGCCCGCTCACGCCGTACGGCGCGACCAAGGCCGCGGGCGAGATGCTGCTCAGCGCCTATTCCGGCGTCTACGGCATGCGCACGAGCGCGCTGCGCTTCGCCAACGTGTACGGCCCGGGGATGCTCCACAAGGACAGCTTCGTCCCGAGGCTGATGCGGGCCGCCGCCGAGGGTAGGGGGGTCCAGGTGTACGGCGACGGCGCCCAGCTCCGCGACTACGTCCACGTCGACGACGTCGTGCAGGCGATCCTGCTCGCCTGGCGCGAGGACCACGACGGTCCCCTGATCGTCGGGTCCGGCACGTCGGTGAGCGTGCACGACCTGATCGACGCGGCGCGGACGGTCACCGGTGCGCCCATCCCGGTCGAGCACGTCCCCGCGAAGCAGGGGGAGATGCCGGCGGTCGTGCTCGACATCTCGGCGGCGAAGGCCCTCGGATATCAGCCTCGCCACGATTTGACCTCGGGAATGGCCACAGTATGGCCGGACTTCACGCCATCTGCAGCAGAATGATCTGCGGCTAAAAGCGACAAACCGGAGGAAGACGCATGACGAGCCCGGAGACACCGGTGGACATCGACGCCGCCGCGATGGCGGAGTTCACCTCGGAATACGGCTCGGACCTGCCTCCCGTCGCGATCGTCATCGCCGCGTACAACGAAGAGCGCAGCATCGGCGCCACGGTGAACGGCATCCCGGCGGTCGTCGACGGGATGGAGACCGCGACCATCGTGGTCGTCGACGGCTCCACCGACCGCACGGCGGCCGAGGCGCGCAAGGCCGGGGCCATGGTCTGCGACGTCCCCGCGAACCGCGGGCAGGGCGCCGCGCTGCGGCTCGGCTACCGTCTGGCTCGCGAGAGCGGCGCCCGCTACATCGTGACCACCGACGCCGACGGTCAGTACGACCCGGCCGACATCAAGCGGGTGCTCGCCCCGGTGCTGCGCGGGGAGGCCGACTTCGCGACCGGTTCCCGCGTGCTGGGGCGGCAGGAGACCCACGACAGGGTCCGCCGCCTCGGCGTGCACGTGTTCGCGTTCCTGATCAGCCGGTTCACCGGCCAGCGGATCACCGACACCTCGTTCGGCCTGCGGGCGATGCGGGCGGAGGTGACCGGGGCGGTCACGCTCACCCAGCCGCAGTACCAGTCGTCCGAGCTGCTGATCGGCGTGATCTCGCGGGGGTTCCGGGTCGTGGAGGTGCCGGCCACCATGCGACTGCGCGCGGCCGGCACCACCAAGAAGGGCGGCAACCTCGTCTACGGCTACCGCTACTCGCGGGTCGTGCTCGGGACCTGGCTCCGTGAGCGCCGCCGGCCGGCTTCGTCGCCCTCCTCTGCGGGCTCGGCGCCCTCCTCACCCGAGCGGGTGTCGGCGAAGACGAAGTAGTGGAACAGGAAGAACTTCGCCACGAACAGCAGCCCGTAGATCCCCAGGAAGACGGCCCCCACGAAGATCACCCGGGGGCCGTCGGTGTCGAAGATCTGGTGTCCCACCCGGTCGGCGACCCCGGTGCCCCATGACGCGATGACCAGCCCCACCACCGCGGTCAGCCAGTACGGGAGCAGCTCGCGCAGCGGCTTGGGCCGGCCGCGCAGCTTCCAGGCCCACCACCGGTTGAGCACGTAGTTGACGACGGCGCCGAGCCCCCACGCGACCACGGAGGCGGCCGACGGGCCGAGAAGCTCCAGCCCGTAGACCGTCAGCAGCGTGATCTCGCTGACCACGCCCGCCACCACCGAACCGATCGCGTAGCGCCCGAAGATGCGCGGGAGAGCTCCCCGCAGAAGACGACGAACCTGGATCACGACGCCGCGTGCCCCCGGTCGCCGGGCACCCGGAAGACGCCGAGGATCGACTGGCCGAACGGGATCGGCAGAACCCGGTCGAGCACCCGGGTGACCGGGACCAGGACCTTGTCGTACAGGCCGACGGCGCCCGCCTTGGGCGAGCCCGCCTTGCCCAGCCGCACCGCGGCCCACCAGGCGATCCCGCCCAGCAGGTTGACCGGGCGGGACAGCTCCACCTCCAGCCCGGCGCGCACCGCGGCGTCCCTGAGCGTGGCCGGGGTGTAGCGGCGGAAGTGACCGACCTTGCGGTCGAAGTCGCCGTACAGGCTCTGGTAGGCGGGCACCCACAGCACGAGCGTGCCGCCCGGGGTGACCGAGCGGCCGAGGAGGGTGAGGAGGGCGGCGTCGTCCTCGAAGTGCTCCAGCACGTTGATGGCGATCGCGGTCTCGACCGGGCGGTCCAGGCTGGCTCCGCAGGCGAGGTCGAACTGGGCCGCCTCCACCTCGCCGCGGCCGGCGAAGCGGGCCTTCATCACCTTGACCGCGTCGGGGTCGACGTCGGTGACCACGAGCCGGTCCAGGCCGGTGAACTGGCTGGCGAACTCGCCCAGCCCGGCCCCCACCTCCAGCACGCTGCGCCCGCAGTGGGGGGCGATCAGGTCGAACTGGTAACGGCGGTAGCGCGGCTTGTCGTGGCCGCCTTCCTCCCGCTCCGCGGTGCGGCCCGTGGCCCGGGCGAACGCGCCTTCCTCAGCGCTCACCGCCTCTCTCCGCCCAGGGCGCCGCGCCAGTCGACCCGGGGCTGCATGGCGTCGAGGTCGACCCGCTCGGCGTAGCGCTTGGTCACGTCGAACAGCGAGGTGATCAGCGTGTCGGAGAGCAGGTGGGGTTCGAGGCCGAGCTCCACCAGGCCGCTGTGGACGACCTTGTAGTAGTGCTCCTCCTTCTCGACCCTGGGGTTGTCGAGGTTGTTGATCGTCACCTCGTCGGGGAAGCTCCGCGCGACGGTCTCGGCGATGTCGGCGACCGACATGGACTCGGTCATCTGGTTGAACACGCGGAACTCGCCGCGCTCGGCCGGGTTCTCGCAGGCGAGCTGGATGCAGCGGACGGTGTCGCGGATGTCGATGATGCCCCGCGTCTGGCCGCCCTTGCCGTAGACGGTGAGGGGGTGGCCGAGCACCGCCTGGACGACGAACCTGTTGAGGACCGTGCCGAACACCGCGTCGTAGTCGAACCTGGTGGCGAGCCGGTCGTCGAGCGCGGTCTCCGGGGTCTGCTGGCCGTACACGACGCCCTGGTTGAGGTCGGTCGCGCGCAGGCCCCAGATCCGGCAGGCGAACTCCATGTTGTGGCTGTCGTGCACCTTCGACAGGTGGTAGAACGACCCCGGCCGCTTGGGGTAGAGCACCCGGTCCTTGCGCCCCTTGTGCTCGACCTCCAGCCAGCCTTCCTCGATGTCGATGTTGGGGGTGCCGTACTCGCCCATGGTGCCGAGCTTGACCAGGTGGATCTCGGGGTCGATCTCGGCGATGGCGTAGAGCACGTTCAGCGTGCCCGCCACGTTGTTGACCTGCGTGTAGACGGCATGCTTGCGGTCGATCATCGAGTAGGGGGCGGCCCGCTGCTCGGCGAAGTGGACCACGGCGTCCGGACGGAAGTCGCGGATCATGTCGTAGGTGAAGTCCGCCTCCATCAGGTCGCCAATGTACGCCTGGATGGTCTTACCGGTCAGCCGGTGCCAGGTGGAAATCCTGGTTTGCAGGGATTCGATCGGCACCAGGCTTTCCACGCCGAGCTCGAAGTCGTACTGCCGCCGGGCGAAGTTATCGGCGACGGCGACCTCGTGCCCGGTCTGAGAGAGGTGGAGGGCGGTGGGCCAGCCAAGATAGCCGTCACCACCGAGGACCAGAATCCGCATTGACCTGACTTTCTCACTGTGCGACAAGTTCGGGGACATTAATACGCCTATGGGGGTGTATCACACCTAGATGTCAGAGTGTTCCCCCTGCTGTATCCATCACACTCGTACCACATCACCGGTCCTAACCTTCCCGTCTTGCGCCACTTCACAGCAGGTTGACAGGCGCTGGATCAACGGGACAAGTCGCTTGACCGCGGCGCGCGCCTGCTGCCAACATCAGCGAAACAGCGTTCCAGAAGATGGAACCGAGGCAACCCCCCCGAGGACGACGCCATGCGTATCAAGTCCTGTATCGCCATCGGCACGCTCCTGACTCTCTCCCTGACGGCCTGCGGCGGCTCGGCTCCCGGCGGGGCCGCCCCGGCCTCGCCGGACGCGTCGGGCACCATCAAGATCGGCTCCATCCACCCCCTCACCGGCGCCCTGGCCTTCGACGGCCAGCAGATGTCCAAGGCGATCAAACTCGCCGCCAAGGCGATCAACGACTCCGGCGGCATCAAGTCGCTCGGCGGCGCGAAGCTGGAGATCCTGGACGCCGACAGCCAGGGCAAGCCGGAGATCGGCCAGAGCGAGGCGCAGCGCCTCACCCAGGCGGGCGCCGTGGCGCTCGTCGGGCCCTACCAGAGCGCGGTCGCCGCGCAGGTCGCCACGGTGGCCGAGCGGAACAAGGTGCCGTTCGTCATCGACGTCGCCTCCGCCGACGACATACTCAAGCAGGGTTACACCTATACCTTCCGGCTCCAGCCCTCCTCCGACACCCTCGGCAGGTACGGCGCGCGCTACCTGAAGGACCTGGCCGACCGCACCGGGCAGCAGATCACCAAGGTCGCCTACTTACACGAGCAGACCGACTACGGGTCCTCGACGTACGAGTCGTTCACCGACGAGGCGGCCAAGCTCGGCCTCCAGGTCGGCCCGCGGATCACCTACGACGCGCTCAAGGCCGCCGACCTGACCACCGAGCTCACCAAGGTCAAGGCCGCCGGGGTGGACGCGCTCGCGGTCACCGGCTACTACCGCGACGGCCTGCTCACCGCCAAGGCCATCGCGTCGGTCCAGCCCGGCGTGAAGATCGTGCTCGGCGTCTCGCACGGCGCCTTCAGCTCGCCGGTCTTCCCGCGCGACGGGGGCGCAGCCGCGGAGGGCGTCTACGACTCCAACTTCAACTACGACGCCACCAAGCCGGAGTCGAAGGCGATCCTCGACGCCTTCCAGGCCGAGTACGGCGAGGAACTGCGTTTCATCCCCTTCACCTCGTACGAGTGCGTCAGGCTGGTGGCCGCGGCCCTGGAGAAGGCGGCGAGCCGGGACCCGGCGAAGATCCGTGAGGCGCTCGCCGGGATCTCCTTCGACACGCTGATGGCGTTCGACGGCCCCGTCCAATTCGACGAGTCCGGGCAGAACGAGAACGCCACCCCGATCGTCCTGCAAGTCCAGGACGGCAAGGTCGTCCCGGTGCATCCCGCGGCCAAGGCCGTGGCCGAGCCGAGGCCCGCCGCGGAGTGAACCACCTGATCTCGCGCGCCGGCCTGGGCATCCTCGTGGCGGTGGCCGTGGTCGCGGGCGCGTGGGCCCGCTCGGGCAGCGGATCGGTCACCGCCCAGGCGGTGCTGACCGGTCTGCTGCTCGGCGGGGTCTACGCGCTGGTCGCGATGGGCCTGACGCTGATCTTCGGGGTGCTCGACATCGTCAACTTCGCGCACGGCGCCTTCATGACGCTGGGGATGTACGCCACCGCGCTGCTCGCGACCGGCGCCGGGCTGAACCCCTACCTGTCGCTGCTGGTGAGCGTGCCGCTGCTGTTCGGCCTCGGCTACGTCGTGCAGCGCCACCTGGTGAGCCGGACCATGGGCGGCTCGCTCGCCGCGCAGCTCCTGCTGACCCTGGGCATCGCGATGCTGCTGGAGAACGCCCTGCTGCTGGCCTTCTCCGGCGACACCAGGACGGTCGCGGTCTCCTTCGACACCCCGCTGCGCGTCCTCGGCGCGGTGGCCGACCTCAGCAGGGTGCTGGCGTTCGCCGGCGCGATGGGGCTGGCCGGGGCGGTGTGGCTTTTGCTGACGAGGACCAGGCTGGGCACCGCGATCCGGGCGGTGGCCGCCAACCCGGAGGGCGCCTCGCTGGTGGGGCTCGACGTGCGGCGGCTGCACGCGCTGACGTTCGCCGCCGGCACGGCCTGCGCCGGGGCCGCGGGGACGCTCGTGACGCCGCTCGTCACCGTCGAGCCGACGGCCGGTGAGCTGTTCAACATCATCGGGTTCGTCGTCGTGGTGCTCGGCGGTCTGGGCAGCGTTCCCGGGGCGGTGGCGGGCGGGCTGATCGTCGGCCTGACCGAGCAGCTCGGCGGCATCTACCTGCCGGGGCAGAGCCCGCTGCTGGCGGTGTTCGCGGTGTTCGTGCTCGTCCTGCTCTGGCGCCCGCAGGGCCTGTTCGGGAGGCCGGCGTGATCAGAAGGCTCGTCGTGCTCGCGGCGATCGGCGTGGCCCTCGCCCCGCTGCCCCTGCTGCTGCCGCCCGCGCAGGAGGCGGTCGCCGTCCGCGCTCTGATGTTCGCGATGATGGCCGTGGCCTGGAACCTGATGAGCGGGTTCGGCGGCCTGTTCAGCTTCGGGCACGCCGCCTACTTCGGACTGGGCGCCTACACCACCGCGCTGCTGACCGTCGAGCTGGGGCTCTCGCCGTGGCTCGGGCTGCTCGCCGGGATGGCGGTGGCCGCGCTGTTCGGCGTCGTCACCGGCTATCTGGCGGTCCGCTACCGGCTGAAGGGCGCCTACTTCGCGCTGGCCACCTTCGCCTTCGCGGAGATGCTCAGGCTGGCGGCGCTGAACTCCGAGCTCGTGGGCGGCGCGGTCGGACTCACCCTGCCCGTCACCGGCGAGCAGGGGTGGTGGACGCTCCGGTTCGACGTCGGCGACCCCGCGTACTTCTGGGTCGCGCTGCTGCTGACGCTCGCGTGCGTGGCGACGGTGATCGTGCTGCTCGGCAGCAGGGCGGGGCTGAACCTGGTGGCCGTGCGCGAGGACGAGACGGCCGCCGCGGCCGCCGGGGTCGCGGTGGTCCGCCACAAGATCCTGGCGATCGGCGTCTCCGCCGCGCTCACCTCGGTCGCCGGCGGCTTCTACGCCGTCTACTACCTGTTCGTCAGCCCGGACCTCGCCTTCGGGCCGTCGGTGTCGATCCAGGCCATCCTGCCCGCGGTGATCGGCGGCGTCGGCACGGTGTGGGGGCCGCTGATCGGCGCGGCGGTGCTGGCCCCGCTGTCGGACGTGGCCGCGACGGTGGTCCGCACGCCGCCCGAGTTCCTCTCCTTCCTCCAGGGCCGCAGCGGGCTGGACGTGATCATGTACGCCGTGCTCCTGATCGTCGTGGTCCTGTCCATGCCACGCGGTCTGTACGGCGGCTTCGCCAGGAGGTCGCGATGATCCTGCGCATGGAGGGGGTGAGCAAGGCGTTCGGCGGCCTGCGCGCGCTGGACTCGGTGACGTTCGAGGTCGAGCGGGGCACCATCCACGCGGTCATCGGGCCCAACGGCGCGGGCAAGACCACGCTGTTCTCGGTGATCTCCGGCGAGCAGCGGCCGGAGAGCGGCCGGATCCTGTTCGACGGCCAGGACGTCACCGCCCGGCCCGCCCATCTGCGCGCCAGAGCCGGCCTGGTCCGCACGTTCCAGCTCACCCGGCCCTTCCCCGCCCTGTCCGTCCTCGACAACGTGACCGTGGCCGCCGGCGCGCACCTCCGCACCAGGAAGGAGGCCGTCGCCGCCGCGACCGGGACGATCGAGAGGATCGGGCTCGGCGCCTACCTGTCGCGGCCCGCCGGGGAACTGCCGGCCGCCGCGCGCAAGCAGCTGGAGCTGGCCAGGGCGCTGGCGCTCCGGCCGAAGGTGCTGCTGCTGGACGAGGTGCTGGCCGGGCTCACCCCGGCGGAGCGGGAGCCGATGATCACCCTGCTGGGCGAGCTGCGCGCGGAGGGCATGACGCTGGTCCTGGTCGAACACGTGATGCCGGCGGTGATGCGGCTGGCCGACCGGGTGCTGGTGCTTGATCGCGGGAGCGTGCTCGCCGAAGGGGAGCCCGCGGCGATCGCCCGCGATCCCCGCGTCGTGACCGCCTATCTGGGAGAGGACTCCGATGATGCTCTCGCTTGACGGCGTCGACGCCGGATACGGCGGCCTGCGGGTCCTGCACGGCCTGTCGCTGGAGGTCGCGGCCGGGGAGATCGTCGTGCTCGTCGGGGCCAACGGCGCGGGTAAGTCCACGACGCTGCGGGTCGCCTCGGGGCTGCTCAGGCCGACCGCCGGCCGGGTGGTGTTCGACGGGGAGGAGCTGTCCGGGCTGCCGGTCCACGCGGTGGTGCGGCGCGGGCTCGTCCAGGTCCCGGAGGGCCGCGCGCTGTTCGGCCCGCTCACCGTCGCGGAGAACCTCGCGATGGGCGCCTACCACACGGGCGAGCCCGCCGACAGGGTGCTGGAGCTGTTCCCGAGGCTCGCCGAACGGCTGGACCAGCGGGCCGACACGATGAGCGGCGGTGAGCAGCAGATGCTGGCCATCGGGCGCGCGCTGATGACCCGGCCGAGACTGCTCATGCTGGACGAGCCGTCGGTCGGGCTGGCCCCTCTCATGGTCCGCGCCGTCTTCGCCGCGCTCGGGCGCATCCGCGAGAGCGGCGTCGCGATCCTGCTGGTGGAGCAGAACGCGGCCCAGGCGCTGGCGCTCGCGGACCGCGCCTACGTCATCGAGAGCGGGGTCATCACCCTGTCGGGCGACGACCTGGCGGGCGACGAACGGGTGCGCCGCGCCTACCTCGGCCTCTGAACTCGTTTCAGCCGGTTTCCAGAGGCATATCGCCAGCTCATGGATGGATTGCGTGATCGTACGGACCGAAAATTTCGGCTCTTGATTGACATGTTTCGGGAGGATTCTCAGACTGATCACCGACCCCTCACCGCAAGGGAGAGTTCCGGTGATCATCGGGATCCGTACGAGAGCCGTCGCGCTGGCGGCGGCCGTGACGCTCGCGGCCGCCGGGGCCGTGGCGCTGACCTCCGCCGAGGCCGTCGCGGCCGCCGGGGTCGAGGACGAGGGCGCCGACTGCGCGGTGTCCGGCCTGCCCGGCGAGGGGTCCCTGCCCACCGTCTCCCGGCTTCCCGACCCGTTCATGAAGCTGAACGGCACGCGCGTCTCCGCCAGGTCCGAGTGGCGGTGCCACAGGGCGGAGATCAAGGCGCTGGCGGAGAGGTTCGTCTACGGCGAGAAGCCCGCGAAGCCGTCCGGCGTGACGGGGACGGTGTCACGCACCGGCATCACCGTGAACGTGTCGCACAACGGCAGGAGCGCGAGCTTCTCGGCGGGCGTCGACCTGCCGAGCGGTTCCGGCCCGTTCCCCGCCGTCATCGTCCTGGGCGGGCTGGGCGCGGACACGGCCACGATCAAGGCGGCCGGCGCGGCCGTCGTGACCTACGACCCCCTCGCGGTGGGGCGGGAGGGCACGCCGCGCTCCAGCAAGCAGGGCGCGTTCTACAACGTCTACGGCTCCTCCAGCGGTACGGGGCTGCTGGCCGCCTGGGCGTGGGGCGTGAGCCGGATCATCGACGTCATCGAGCAGTCGGGCGGCAGCGTGCTCACCGCCGACGCGACCGGCGTCACGGGCTGCTCCCGGTACGGCAAGGGCGCCTTCGTGGCCGGCGCCTTCGACCAGCGCATCGCCCTGACCATGCCGATCGAGCCGGGCAGCGGCGGCCTCGCGGCCTTCCGCGTGATCCCCGGCGAGAGCGGCGCCCAGCCGCTGAGCAGCGCCTACGGGGAGCAGCCGTGGCTGGGCGACGCGTTCGGGTCCTTCACCGGCAACCCGGCCAGGCTGCCGGTCGACACGCACTCGGTCGTGGCGATGATCGCGCCGCGCGGTCTGTTCGTCATGGACAACCCGCACATCGACTGGCTGGCCGCCAGGTCGGCGAGCGTCGGCGCCCTCGGCGGGGCGGAGGTCTACAAGGCCCTCGGCGCGGAGGCGAACATCACCTACTGGTCCGACGTCCAGGACGGCAACCACTGCGCCACCCGGTCCGAATGGCGCACCCCGCTGCAGCAGACCATCCAGAAGTTCCTGCGGAACACGGGCAGCCACACGGGCTCGATGCGGATCTCCCCCAGCAAGCGGGGCAACCTCGCCGAGTGGCGTGACTGGCAGACCCCGGCGCTCGGCGGCTCCGGCGACACCACCCCGCCGACCGCGCCCACCGGCCTCGCCGCCTCGGGCACCACGGCCACGGGCACGAGCCTGAGCTGGACGGCCTCGACCGACGACACCGGCCTGGCCGGCTACGACATCCTGCGCGCGCCCGGGCCGAGCGGCGGCACGTTCACCCAGGTCGGCACCTCGGCCACGACCTCGTACGCCGACACGGGCCTGACGCCGGACACCACCTACCGCTACCAGGTCAGGGCACGCGACGCCGCGGGCAACACCTCGCCGGTCTCGAACACCGCCCAGGTCACCACGCAGCCCGGCCCGTCCGGCGGGACCTGCGCGGCCGTCCCTACCGTGCAGACCCAGTGGAGCACCGGCTACGTCGTGCAGCCGCTGACCATCACCAACACGAGCAGCTCGACCATCACCGGATGGACGGTGACCTTCACGCTCCCGGCCGGCCACACGCTGACCGGCTCGTGGAACGGCACCGTCACCACCAGCGGGCAGACCGTGACCATCAGGAACGTCGCCCACAACGGCACCCTCGCCGCCGGAGCCAGCACCACCAGCGTCGGCTTCCAGGTGAGCCGCCCGAGCGGCGACGCCCTGCCGTCCGGCTACACCTGCGTCTGAAGGGCTCGGATCAGGACTGCGTCACCATGCGCGACGCCATGCGGCGCTCGAACCACAGCGAGGTGAACGGCGGCACGGCGCACGCCAGGCCCAGCACCACCGTGCCGCGGCTCCAGCCGGCCTCGCGCGCCGCGAGCACCACCCCGGCCGCGTACAGCACGAACAGCGCTCCGTGGACCGGCCCGAAGATCTTCACCCCGAGCTCGGTGGTCTCCGTCACCCACTTGAAGAACATGCCGATCAGCAGCCCTGCCCACGAGCACGCCTCGGCCACCGCAACGATCCTGAACCAGCGCAGCATGCCGCACCCTTTCACCTGGAGGAAGCGCTCACTCTACAGGCTGTAGAGCTGGCCGTGGTCAGGCGCCCTCGGGCTTGTAGACCAGGGACAGCACCCCGGTCGTGAACGTCTGCGACTTGACCAGCTCCAGCGGGATGGCGTCGCCGCCCTCGTCGAACAGCCGCTCGCCCTTGCGGACGGCGATCGGGTGCACCAGCAGGTGCAGCTCGTCCAGCAGCCCGGCGGCCAGCAGCTGCCGGACCACCGAGACCGAGCCGCTCATGGCGATCCGGCCGCCCGGCTCGTTCTTCAGCGCGGTCACGCCCTCGATCAGGTCGCCCCGCAGCTGCTCGGAGTTGCGCCAGGTGAACTCCAGCGACTGGCGCGACACCACGATCTTCCGCGCGTCGCCGAGCGTCTTGGCGAAGTCGGCGTCCTCGCCGCCCGCCGCCTCGCGCTCCGGCCACGCGCCCACGAAGCTGTCGTAGGTCTTGCGGCCCACGAGCACGGTGTCGGCCATGCCCTCCGTCACGGCGGCGCCCATCTCCTCGTTGAAGTACGGGAAGTGCCACTCCGCCGGCTCGTCGATGACGCCGTCGAGGGAGATGAACAGGCTTGCGGTGATCGTCCTCATGACGGTCCTCCGGGGAAGGGGCGGGGCTGTCCGGCCGCGCCGTTCTGTCGTACCGACAGCTTCGCCGGACCTGCTTACGGATCCCTTAAGGCGTCCTGCGGTCCGGCCGTCAGGAGACCGGAAGGGGGGCCGCTTGAGATCCCATAGTGGCGGCCCGGACGTCAGGGGCTCGTGAGGACGACCAGTTGCCGGGTCGCCCTGGTCATCGCGACATAGCGGTCTACCGCTCCTTCGACGCCCTCGCCGAACGCCTGCGGGTCGACCAGGACGACCAGGTCGAACTCGAGCCCTTTCGCCAGCTCCGGAGTCAGCGACCGGACCCGGGACGTCGCCCGGAACGCGGGATCGCCGATGACGCAGGCGGTCCCGTCGGCGTTCGCGGCGAGCCAGCCGTCCAGGATCGAGTCCAGCTCCCCCGCGGACCCGTGCGCGACGGGGACGCCGCCGCTCCGGATGGAGGTCGGCACGTTGGCGTCCGGGAGCGCGGCCCTGATGACCGGCTCGGCCTCCGCCATGATCTCCTCCGGCGTCCGGTAGTTGATGGTCAGCGAGGCCAGGCTGACCCGGTCGAGCCCGACCCGCTCCAGCCGCTCCTGCCACGACTCGGTGAACCCGTGCCTGGCCTGGGCGCGGTCCCCGACGATGGTGAAGCTCCTGGACGGGCAGCGGAGCAGCAGCATCTGCCACTCCGCGTCGGTCAGCTCCTGGGCCTCGTCCACGACGACGTGCGCGAACGGGCCGGCGAGCCGGTCCGGTTCGACGCCGGGCAGCATGCTCTCGTCGACCAGGGCGTCCTTGATGTCCTGTCCGTGCAGCATCATCACCGCGCCCTCACCGTCGTCGTCGGCCTCGATCATGTGGTCGACGACCGCGGACATCCGCTCGCGCTCGGCGGCGAGGGTGGCTTCCTGGCGGCGCCTGTGGCGTGACGCCTCCGGGTCGCCGAGCCGCTGCCGGGCCGCGTCCAGCAGCGGCAGGTCGGACACCGTCCAGGCCTGGGCGTCCGCGCGCCGCAGCTTCCGCACCTCGTCGGGGCTGAGCCAGGGGGCGCACATCCGCAGGTAGGCGGGCACGGTCCACAGGTCTCCGACGAGGTCGGCGGCTTCGATGATCGGCCACGCGCGGTTGAAGGTCGTGAGCAGCCTCCGGTTGCGCAGCAGCGACCTTCGGATCAGGTCGGCCGGGGCCTCGACCTCGTGCCTGTCCACCAGGATCGTGAGCAGCTCCTCCCAGATCCGGTCGCGCGCCTCGTTGTGCGGGGTGCCGGGCTCCGGCGCCTCGAACGCCTCGGCCCAGTCGTCGGCGCTCAGCCGGACCTCGTCCCAGTCGGTGGTGACCGTCATCTCCTCGGTGGGCGGGTTCTCGTAGAACCTGACGGCCGGCTCGATCGCCTTCACCAGGTCCGCGGACGCCTTCAGACGGGCCACCTCCGGGTCGGTCTCGACCCCGGCGGCGGCGCCCTCGGCGACGAGGTCGCGCAGGGTGCAGGTCTGCACGCCCTCCTCGCCGAGGCTGGGCAGGACGTCGGACACGTAGGCCAGGTAGGGCTGGTGCGGGCCGACGAACAGCACGCCGCCCCTGCGGTGGCCGAGCAGAGGGTCGGAGTAGAGGAGGTAGGCGGAGCGGTGCAGCGCGACGACGGTCTTCCCCGTGCCGGGACCGCCGTCGACGACGAGGGCGCCACGGGATCCGGCGCGGATGACGGCGTCCTGGTCGGCCTGGATGGTGCCGAGCACGTCGCGCATCCGGCTCGACCGGTTGCCGCCGAGGCTGGCGATGAAGGCGGACTGGTCGTCGAGCGCGGCGTGCCCGTCGAACCCGTCGGAGGTGAAGACCTCGTCCCAGTAGTCGCTGATCCGGCCACGCGTCCATCGGTACCTGCGGCGGCTCGCCAGGCCCATCGGGTTGGCGTGGGTGGCTCCGAAGAACGGCTCGGCCGCCGGTGAGCGCCAGTCGAGCAGCAGCCGGCGACCCTCGCCGTCCGCCAGGCCGAGCCGTCCGACGTACACGGGCTCGGAGTCGTCCGCGCCGACCATGCGCCCGAGGCACAGGTCGAGACCGAACCTGCGCAGCGCGCGCAGGCGGGCGGACAGCCGGTGGACCTCCAGGTCCCGGTCCAGCGCCGCCCGGCCCTTGCCGCCTGGCGCCTTCCGCGTGGCGTCGAGCCGGTCGGACAGCTCGGCGATCGTCTGCCGCAGGCTCTCGGCGATGGCCGCGAAGTGCCGCTCGTCGCCGGCGATCAAGGCCGGGTCGGCCTTGGGCGCGAGGTTGCCGGGTAGGTCGAACGCGCTGGTGGTCAGCGGGTTCGTGTCAACAGCTCCGAAACGCACGTGCGCCCCCCAAGTTTCCGCAGGTTCTGGCCCCGGCCGACGATTGTGCGGCACGACCCGGGTCTTGCCGCAAGCCCTGGGGTGCGCTATAGGTTGGAAGTGGAAAGGCGCGGATCTTCCCCTTTCCCCTCGTCCGCCGCCTGAGGCGGCTGTCTCGGGCCCTCGCAGGGCCATACCTACCACTGCTCACGGCTGATCGACGTCCTTCTGCCGACCTTGTTGACAAAGGATATTTTTACGTACAAGCTCATTTTTGCAATCAGCCACGACCGATGGAGATCGACCATGTCCTCCGACACCGCCGTTGACCGGCCACCCCTGCGCACGACCCGCGCCCTGCTCGCCTGCGGAGTGGCCGCGGGGCCGCTGTTCGTCCTGCTGATCGTGGCGCAGGCCATGACCCGCGACGGGTTCGACGCCCGGCGCCACCCGCTCAGCATGCTCAGCCTGGGTGATTACGGCTGGATCCAGACGTGCAACTTCCTGCTCTGCGGGGTGCTGGTGCTGGCGTCCGTCGCCGGTCTGCGCCGTACGCTCCGGCCCGGGACGCCGGGCCGCGCCTGGGGCACCTGGCTCATCGGGGTCTACGGCGCGAGCCTGATCTGGGCCGGCGTCTTCCCCACCGACCCGGCCGAGGGATATCCCGTCGGAACCCCTGACGGCCCCGGCGAGGTCAGCTGGCACGGCATGCTGCACAACCTCGCCCCGGTCGGGATGGGCCTCGCGCTGAGCGTGGCGTGCCTGGTGTTCGCCCGCCGGTTCGCCCGCGCCGGTCAGCGTGGCTGGGCTCTTTACAGCGTCCTGGCACCGGTGGCCTACCTCGTCCTGGGGTTCGCCGCGTTCCCCGCGCAGGACTTCCGCCTGATGGTCGTCGGCGGCACGGCCATCTGGACCTGGGCGGCCGCGCTGTGCCTGAAGTCGATGCCGACCGGAAGATGAGGCGCACGCGGCGCGAGACCGCGCCGCGTGCGCCGTGGGCGTCTGTCCTGCCCTACTGGGGCATCAGGACCTTGTCGATGACCTGGACGGTGGCGTTACGCGTGGGCACGTCGGCGCAGACCACCTTCGCGTCGTTGACCGTGATCTCCTGGCCGGAGGCCTTCGCCGTCAGGTCCCCGCCCTGAAGGGTGGTGAGCGGCGCGCCCTCCAGGTCGGCGGCCATGTGCTTCCCTTGGACGACGTGGTACTGGAGAACCTTGGTGAGCTCTTCCTTGTTCGCCATGAGCTGGTCCAGCTGCTCCTTCGGGACAGCCTGGAACGCCTCGTTGGTGGGTGCGAACACGGTGATGTCCTCGGCGGAGTTCAGCTTCTCTGTCAGGCCGGCCTCCTCGACTGCCTTGGCCAGCGTGGAGAGCTCCGGCACCTGGGTGAGTGCGGTCCCGACCGGCTTGTCGGCGATGTCCTTGAGGCTGCCCTCGATGGCCGCGCACCCCGGGCCTGACGGGCTGCCTCCGTTCGTGGGCTGAGGCGCGGGCGAGGTGACGGACGCGCCGGCGGTACCCGTCACGGTGGCGGCCAGTGTCATGGCCGCGGCGATGAGCAAGTGCTTCACGATGGTCCCCCTGAGATCCTTGGGACCCGCCCGACGGCGGAGCCCGTATGGCGTGCCCGAGATTCCGGACCACGGATTCCCTGATCTCCAGTGTTGAGGAGCTCCGGCCACGGCCAAGTCACCTAGCGCTCAAACGGGGACAAAAGGGGCGTTACTGACTTTTGGCAGTCAGTTCCAGTTGTCGATCTTCACATCGTCGGGGGCCGGGGCGCCCTTCCCGGTTTCGACCAGCGACTTCAGGCTCATGAGGAAGACCGCCCACTTGGTGCTGCAGTGGTGCATGAACTCCACCGGCTCCTTCCAGCCCGCGTGCTTGAAGAGGATGACGGTGTAGTCGTCGGCCCGATCGAGGTCCCAGCCGACGTGCGTGCCGATCCACTCCTCGGGCCCGCCGACCACCTCCCACAGCACGCGCTCGCCGGGGCGGGCGTCGAGGACCTTCATGTCGAACCCGTCGGTCCCGAACCTGAACCGGAGCACGTCGCCCTCGCCCCGGGTGTCGGCCGTCCACCAGCCGGCGAGCCCTTCGACGGTGGTCAGGGCCTCATAGACGTCGGCCGCCGGTGCCTTGATCCCCACTCTGTGCAAGATGTCTGCCATTGCCGGTCCTTCCATGGATTCACTGGTGATCTTTTTCGCGCTGGATCGTCTCGGCGATCCGCTTGATGCGCCGGAGCCTGGCGTCCCATGCCGCCCCCACCGAGGACAGCTGGGCCACGGCGCGGGCGAGCTGCGCCTCGTCCACCCGGTATCTCTTCTCCCGCCCGGCGGGCGCCGCGTGGACGAGGCCGGCGCGGTCGAGCACGACGAGGTGTTTCGCGATGGCCTGCCGCGTCACGGGCAGCCGCTCGCTGAGACTGGTGGCGGTGCCGCTGCCGTCGGCCAGGAGCAGGTCGAGCATCCGCCGACGGGTCGGGTCACCGACCGCGGACCACAGGTCGTCGTCGACGGCGGCGGTCATGGAGCCGACACCAGGCGCGCCGCGTACGCGCCGAGCCGGGGAACGAAGGTGTCCCAGCCCTCGACGTGCTCGCGGTACATCTGGGCCAGCTTGGCGGCCTCCCAGCCCATCTCCCGGAACCCGGTCTCGGTGAGCCGGATCCTCGTGCCCGTGCCCGACGGGGTGAGCTCGAAGGTGACCAGCAGGGATTCGGCGACCTTGCCGTCGGAATAGCACCAGCGGAACGAGAACAGCCGGGGCGGCTCGACCTGGACCACGGTCATCGGGGAGACGACCGCCCTGTCACCCCAGACGAACTCCCCGACGGCGCCGGGAGCCGCCTCGAAGTCGGCGTCGTCCGTCCACCACTGCGAGATGTGCTCGGGACGGCTGACGACCTCGAAGACCACCTCGGGCGAGGCGTCGACGTGGATCTCCCGTTCGATGCTGCCGTACTCCATACGCCCGCTCCTCCTTGACGCGCAACCTTTGGTTGCACGTCAAGTTAGCAGCCGAACCCCCCATCACGCAACCATCGGTTGCGTCAGCCCTCGGCATCCCGGTATCGGTACCACGGGCCCGCCACGTGATCGGCGCCGTCCGGCCGCCCTTGGGGGCTCCTGACATAGCCGTGGGCGCGGTCCCCCAGCCACCCCCGGCCCAGCTCGAAGTAGACCAGGCCGTTCTCGCGGAAGACCCTCTCGAACGTGAGACCGCCGACGGTCCGCTCACCGAGCTCCTCGCCCTCGGCCAGCGAGCGGGCGACCTCCTCCATGCCGGCGACCGAGCCGGCGAAGCGGTCGTCCTCCGTGGGAGCCAGGGCCACGAGCGCGACCAGCAGGAGGGCGGCGGACACCAGCACCGCTCCCAGGTAGGCGGCGCCGCGTAACGCGGGGCCCTGCGTTCGGCTCATGGGGGCAGGCTAGTGGCGTCCGATCGTGCCGAACCAGCTCTCCGTGAGGACGTCCAGCATCTCGTCGCGCTCGACGCCCCAGGTGCCCGGCTTCCAGTGGCGCGCGACGTGGTCGAGCTCGGTGATGGCGACGACGCCGCGGAAGTGGCGGGTGCCGGCGGGGAACCGGCCGGCGCGGTCGAGCCCTTCCTTGATGTCGCCGGTGGCCTCGTTCAGCCACTCGTCGAGGAGCGCGCGGATGTCGGGGTCGACGGCCGCGGCCTCGAAGGCGGCCGTGGTGTAGGGGCGGATCACGTCCCACCGTTCGGAGGTGGACGCCAGCCACGCGCGGATCCGCTCGCGCGAGCCGTCCTCGACCACGTCGACCAGCTCGCGCTCGGTGGACCCGCGCTCGGTGGACGGGGTCCGGTCGAGCGCGGCGTTGAGCCGCTCCGAGATGAGGGCCTTCATCAGCTCGACCTTGGACGGGAAGTACGCGTAGAAGGTCACCCGCGTCGTCCCCGCCGCCGACGCGATGTCGTCGACCGTCGTCGTCGCGTAGCCCTTGGACCCGAACAGGTCGAGACCCGCGTCGAGCAGGAGCTTGCGCGTCATCTCCTTCTGTGCCGCACGGAGCGTCGCCATGCGGCCAGCATAGAGCACCCCGGCCGCCTTCCACTCTCACTGATCGTTCTCAATACGTACCGCTCAAACACTTGATGCAGTGTCAAGTCATATGACACATTGCACGCCAATGAGGTGATCGGGCTCACACGGGTGGCCGATCCCGAGCGCGGCCGGAACCGGTCCGGCCTGTGGACAAGAAAGAACCGCGATGACGCAGACCGCTGCGCGCAAGCAGGGCCACACCGCCACGGTGATCGCCGGCTGCTTCGCCGTCCTCCTCGCGCAGGTGGCGTACTCACTGCCCGGCGCCCTCAACGGCACCTTCCACCAGGAGTTCCAGACCACCGGCGCCCAACTGACCTGGGTCACGGCCGCCTTCGCCATCCCCATGGTCGTCTTCGAGCTGACCACCGGCGTGCTCGGCGACCTGTTCGGCCGCAAGCGGCTGCTGCAGGCGGGTGCTCTGCTGACCGTGGCCGGCTCACTCGTCAGCTACGTCGCCGAGACCGTCCAGGCCCTGTGGATCGGGCAGGCCGTGGCGGGCTTCGGGGCCGCGATCCTCTACCCGATCTCGCTGGCCATGCTGGCCGCGGCCAGCCCGTCGCAGGAGGCCCGGTCCAAGGCCATCGCCGTGTGGGCCGGCTTCCTCTCGATCGGTGCGGCGATCTCCCCGCTGATGGGCGGATGGCTGGCCGAGCAGGGCGACTGGCGGGCGTCGTACCTCGTCGTGGTCGCCGCCGCGGTCGTGTCGATCGTGATCACCCGGTTCGCCGCCGACTCCTCGGCGCCGGAGGGCCGCAAACTGGACGTCCCCGGCCAGGTCACGCTGGCCCTGGGCCTGATCGCCATTCTCTTCGCCGCCACGCAGGGCTCCGAAGCCGGTTTCGCCCGCCCCGAGATCGTCGGCGCCTTCGTCCTGGGCGTCGCGCTCCTCGGCGCCTTCGTCGTCATCGAGCTGCGCACCGAGGTGCCGCTGCTGCACCTCGGCATCTTCGCCAACCGCTCCTACGCGGTCGTCGCGATCGCCACGGTGGTCGGCATGTTCGCGTTCCTCGCGACCTGCTACTCGATGAGCATCTGGCTCGGCGCGATCCAGCACCAGAGCGCCCTGAAGATCGGCGTGCTGTTCCTGTTCATCCAGGGCCCGGCCTTCGTGCTGGTGCCGATCGTCTCCCACCTGATCAGGAACTTCTCGCCCCGCTGGGTGCTCACGGCCGGCTTCTCCCTCATCGCCGTCAGCGGCGTCTGGTGCTCGACCTTCGACGTCCACGACATGGACTGGACGCGGTTCATCGCCCCGATGCTGGCGCTCGGCGTCGGCTTCGCGCTCACCGTCGGCTCGATCACGGCGGTCGCGATCAACACCGTTCCGCTGCGGCTGGCAGGCATGGCCAGCGCCACCACCAACCTGCTCCGCGACTTCGGCTTCGCCCTCGGCCCGGTGCTCATCGCCGCGTTCGCGGTCAGCCGGGCGAACAGCGACATGAGCGCCGGTTTCGGCGGGGCACTCGGCGCGTCCGGCCTCCAGCCGCCGTACACCGACGTCGCCGGAGGGATCGCGAACGGGAGCGGCGCCATGGCGATCAACTCGATGCCGGTCGTGCCCGGCGCCGGTCCGGACATGCCGCCGGTGCCGATGCCCGAGAGCCTGCGCACGCTCGCGCTCGAGTCGCTCGGCAGCGCCTACAGCCTCGCGTTCCTGGTCGCCGCCCTCTGCGCCGCCGCCGCCGCGGCTCTGACGCTGTTCGGGCTCTTCGGCTCGAAGCACGACGCCGACCTGCCCAGTACGAATGGATAGGTAAATTTACGTGACGGACATTTGCTTGACACAATGTAAAACCAGATGCCACGATTCACAGTGCGGGGTGACGCGGTCACTCGCTGAGACCCGAGCTGAAACCCGAAAGGAGTGGCAGTGATGGGCGACCAGACCGACACCGTCAACACCGTCCTCGGCCCGGTTCCCGCGCGGGAGCTGGGTGTCGTCGCGGTGCACGAAGCCCTGCTGTCGGTGTTCCCGGGAGCGGAGCACGCGTTCGACGTCACCCTCGACCGCGCCGAGATCTTCGAGACCCTGGCCGCGAAGCTGACGGACTTCCGCCGCCATGGAGGCGGCACGATCGTCGACAGCACCGGCATGTTCCACGGGCGCGACGTGCGGCTCTACGAGACCCTCTCGCGCGCCACCGGCGTGCACATCGTCGCGTCGACAGGCCAGGGCCCCGAGGAGCTGCTCGGCGGCTACTTCCTGACGCCGCAGACCAACCCGCCGACGCCCTGGCCGGCCGAGAAGTTCGCCGACCTCTTCGCCAAGGAGGTCACCGAGGGCATGGTGGTCCCCCGGGTCGAACGGCGCGGCGCCGCCGGTCTCATGGCCACCGCCGCGACCTCCTCGGGCATGACCGCGACAGACGAGAGCCTGTTCCGCGGCGCGGCCAGGGCCGCCCTCGCCACCGGCGTCCCGGTGTCCATCCGTTACGGCGGCGACGCCGTACACGATCTCGAGGTCGTCCTGGACGAGAAGCTGCCCGCCGGGCGCGTCGTCGTCGGCGGGCTCGACCGCAGGGACGCCGTCGCGGCCGGCGCGCCGCTCGCCGTCGCGGCCCGCGGCGCCTACGTCGCCCTCGACCACGTGGGCACCGAGGACGACGCCCACGTCACCGACGCCGGACGCGCCGCCCTGGTCGCCGAGCTGATCGAGGCCGGCCACCGCGACCGGATCCTGCTCTCCAGCAACGCGACCGGCGTCGCCAAGGGACACCCCGCCAACGACGTGCGCTACACCCACGTCCTCACCACGTTCGTCCCCCTCCTCAGGACACGGGGCCTCGGCGACGAGGACGTCCGGCGGATCCTCGTGGACAACCCCCGCGACCTGCTGTCGGTGCGCTGAGCGCGGCAGCCCGAGAGAGCTTCGAAGGTGAGTTTTGTGTCGAGAGTGAACACCGTCCTGGGGCCGATCCCGGCCGAGGAACTCGGTCTCGTGGCCGTCCACGAGCACATCGGGTACGGCATGCCGGGCTCCGAGCTGGACACGAAGTGGTGGAAGACCCCCGAGCAGCGGTACGAGGAGACCGTCCCGAAGCTGCGCCGGTTCCACGAGTACGGCGGCGGCACCTTCGTCGACGCGACCGGCATCTGCAACGGCCGCGACGTCGACTACTACAGGTCGCTGTCGGCCAAGACCGGCGTGCACATCGTGGCGAGCACCGGCTTCGTCGGCGGCGACACCGCGCTGCCGTTCTTCGCCCGGGCGAGCGTCGGCTATCTGACCGAGCACTTCGTCCACGAGATCACCGTGGGCATCGGCGACACCGGCGGCCGTGCCGGCATCATCAAGGTCGGCGTGAGCCGCGGCGGCCGCATGACGGACCTGGACAAGCGCATCTACCGCGCCGCCGCCCGCGCGGCCCTGGCCACCGGCGTGCCCATCCTGACCCACCTGGCGATCGACGCCGAGAACGCCATCGCCATCTTCACCGAGGAGGGCCTCCCGCTCGACCGCGTCCTGTTCGGGCACGTCGACGACGGGGTGAACGCCGACAAGACCCGTGACACCTGGATCGCGGAGCAGGGCGGCCGGATCGGGTTCGACACCTTCGGCTACGAGACCGAGCTGGAGGACCCGCCCTTCTGGGCCCGTCCGCGCAAGGAGCGGCTGGACCACTTCCTGCGCTTCATCGGTCAGGGGCACCTGGGCAAGGTGCTCGCCTCGGCCGACGCCAACTGCAGCCCGCTGGGCTGGCCGGGCGTGAAGGGCCACACGGTCAACTACATCTTCGAGGACCTCATCCCGGACCTGCGTGCCGCCGGCCTCGACGAGGCCACGATCACCACCATCTTCGTCGACAACCCCGCCGACTTCCTGACGATCCAGAACTGACAAGGACCACAAGCATGCAGCCCTCAGACCTGAAGAACCTGAAGATCGCCGTCGTCGGCGCGGGGTACGCCGGCGCCGCCGCGGCCAAGGCTCTGAGCCTCCTCGGCGCCACCGTCGACGTCTACGAGCAGGCGAGCCGGATCCACGAGGTCGGCGCCGGCATCGGCCTGCGGCCGTCCACCATGGACCGGTTCCGCCAGTGGGGCATCTTCGACGCGATCGCGAAGGTGAGCTCGCCGAGCGACTACTTCGAGATCCTCACCGCCACCGCCGAGCCGATCATCAAGGAGGCTTGGCCGGAGATCGACACCTTCGGCGAGAAGACCCGGCTGATCCACCGCTGCGACTTCATCGAGGCCCTCCTGGGCGTGCTCCCCGAGGGCATGGTCCACCTCGGCCACAAGCTGGAGGGCATCCAGGACGAGGGCGACAGGGCGACGCTGACCTTCGCCAACGGCGCGTCGGCCACCGCCGACCTGGTGGTGGGCGCCGACGGCATCAAGTCGGTCGTGCGCGCGCGGCTGTTCGGCGACAACCGGCCGGTGTTCTCCGGCGAGCACGCCTACCGCGTCGTGATCCCCGTCGGCGACGCCCACGGGATGGCCGTCGACGACAACTTCCGGATGTACATCGGCCGGGGCACGAAGGTCTACTTCCTGCCGCTGCGCCACCGCGACCAGGTCTCGTTCGACATCACCGCCCTGTGCCCCGACAGCACCTGGGCGCCGAAGGTCACCAAGGACGACCTGCTGAAGTGCGTCGAGGGCTTCGACGAGCGGATCGTGAACATCACCCGCGGCCTCGACATGGACGCCGTCAACTGCCGCGCGGTCTACGACATCGACCCGGTCGACACGTGGCACTCCGGCTCCGTCGTCCTCGTGGGCGACGCGGCCCACTCGATGCTGCACCACCAGGGTCAGGGCGCCAACTCGGCGATCCTGGACGCCGGCGCCCTCGCCGACGCGCTCAAGGAGGCCGGCTCCGTCAAGGAGGCGCTGGCGAGCTACCAGGCCGCCCGCAAGCCGGTGACCGACGAGCTTCAGCGGATCTCGCGCCAGGGCTGGACCGAGGACGAGATCAGCGACGTCTTCCCCGGCCAGAAGCCCGCGTCCCAGACGCCCGCGTCGTAGCGCCCACGTCCCGGAACATCCCGAAGGTCTGACATGCCACTGCACCCTGACATCGCCCGCGTCCTCGCCGGCCTGCCGGCGCCTCCTCCCGGCCCGCTGGACCCTGCGGCGATGCGCGCCGCCGAGGAGGCCCAGGTCCCGCCCGTGGCCGACCGGCTGCCGCTCCGCTCCGTAGAGGACCTCACCGCTGGACAGGTCCCGGTGCGGGTCTACACACCGCACGAGGCGGACGCGTACGACCTGCTCGTCTACTTCCACGGCGGCGCGTTCTTCCTCGGCAGCCTGGACACCCACGACCACGTCGCAAGGTCGCTGGCGAAGGAGACCGGGCTCAAGGTCGTCTCCGTCGGCTACCGGCGAGCGCCCGAGCACGCCTTCCCCGCCGGGCTCGACGACTGCTACGCCGCGGTCCGCTGGGCGGCCGGGAACCTCGGCCGGGAGGGCGCGACGCTGGCCGTCGCCGGTGACAGCTCCGGCGGCACGTTCGCCGCCGCGGTCGCCGGGCTGGCGCGCGACGACGGCTTCGACCGGATCACCCACCAGGTGATGTTCTACCCGTCACTCGATCTCGACTTCGACGTGGACCGCTACGCCTCGCTGCGCGAGAACACCGTCGGCTACGGCCTGGAGACGGCGGGGCTGAAGCCGTTCAACGCCTTCTACCTCGACAGCGGCGCCGACCCCGCCGATCCGCGGGTCTCGCCGATCAAGCGGGCCGACCTCACCGGGCTGCCGCCCGCGCTGATCGTGACCGCGGAGTACGACCCGATGCGCGACGAGGGCGAGCTCTACGGCCGGCGGCTCAAGGAGGCAGGGGTGGCGGCGACGGTGAGCCGCTATCCGGGCGCCGGCCACGGGTTCGTCCAGCACTTCTCCTGGATCCCGGAGTACCACCGGGTCTTCGGGGAGACGGCCGCCTTCTTGAGGGGCACGTCATGAACGTCCATCCCCTGGTCTCGCCGTGGGGCCGGTTCGGGCTGTACAGCTTCTTCCTCGACGCGCCCGAGCCGGCCGTCGTCGACACCGGGATCGCCTCCTCGCCCGCCGAGGGCATGGCCCCCGCGCTGGCCGCCATCGGGCGGCGCATCGAGGACGTGCGCTGGATCCTGCTGACCCACGGGCACATCGACCACGTCGGCGGCGCCCACGCCCTGTGGGAGCTGACCGGCCGCCGCGCGCGGGTGGTCATCCACGAGGCCGACGCCCCGATGCTGCGCTCGCGCCGGGCGCACGTGGACGAGTACCTCCGGGGCCGGGGCCGCTACCTGAACGACGCGGAGGGCGAGGCCAAGGTGACGGCCGCCGCCGACGCGGTCATCTCCGGCGAACTGGAGCCGCACGTGCTGGTCCAGGGCGGCGAGACCCTCTCGCTCGGCGGCGACGTCACCGTCTCCGTCCACGCGATCCCCGGCCACACGCCCGGATCGGTGGCCTACGAGGCCGGCGGCCGGGTGTTCGTCGGCGACGCCGTCCAGGTCCACGGGGCCGCCAACGGCTTCCCCGGCTTCGCGGACCCGGCCGCGTACCGCGAGAGCCTGCGCTTCCTGCGCGACGAGATCCGGCCGCGCCACCTCTACCTCGGTCACCCGTACCGGCGCGCGGACGGCACCCCGTACGGCGTCGAGCTCGACGCGGGGCAGGCCCGCGAGGCGCTCCAGCAGAGCCTGGACATCGAGGCACGGGTGAGCGAGGCGGCCCGCCGCTGCCTCCTGGACGGCCCGCGGGAGACGGACTCGCCGTACTCGCCGTTCGCGCCCGTCGCCGAGAGCCTCGGCTACACCGGCGACCCGGCGCTGGAGCCGTCGCCGTTCTTCACGTCGATGCACGGCTACCGCACGCACCTCGACCAGGACTAGGACATCTCATGGCTGACTTCCAGACGATCCACGCAGGCGGGCAGGCGATCGCCGTACGCAAGGACCTGCGGGTGCCGATGCGCGACGGGGTCACCCTCGCCGCGGACGCCTACCACGGCACGGAGGACCGGCCGCGCCCTGCCCTGATCGCGATGAGCGCCTACGGCAAGGAGCTGCAGGCCCTCGCGCTCACCACGCCGCCGCAGCGCCGCCCCAGCCCGATGTGGGACGGCTGCATCGAGGCCGGCGACATCGCGCGCGTCGTCAAGGAGGACTACGTCCACGTCATCGGCGACATGCGCGGCACCGGCGACTCCGGCGGCGTGATGATCGGCAACTACAACGCCGGCGGCGTCCCCCAGGGCCAGGACCTGTACGACGTCGTCGAATGGGTCGCCGCGCAGCCGTGGTGCGACGGGAACGTCGGCATGATCGGCATCTCGTACTTCGGGTCGATGCAGGTGTACGCCGCGGCCGAGCGCCCGCCGCACCTGAAGGCGATCTTCGTCAGCGGCGGCCACTTCGACTTCTACGAGACCACCTACCACGGCGGCATCATGTGGTTCATGCCCAGGGCCGCCCGCGAGGGACGCGGCGGCGACTCCGGCATCGCCCACACCGACGTGCGGTCCCGCATGCAGGAGGTCCACTCCCCCGAGGAGCTCAGGAAGCTCGTCGACGAGCGCCTGCGGGACCCGGACGTCGCCGCGTGGCCGAACCTCGTGCACGTGCTGAGGTACCCGAGGAACCGCGAGTTCTGGTTCGACATCGTGATGAACGACCTCGACGGCGAGTGGTACGAGGAGCGCAACCCCGTCAAGCTGGCCGAGAACATCGACATCCCGGTCTACCTGCAGATCGATCAGGGACGCGGCTGGACCGTCGACGGCCACATCGAGCTGTTCGACGTGCTGAAGGGCCCCAAGAAGCTCGACATCGGCTCCTACCCGCCGATGCAGTCGCGCCCCTGGATCGAGGAGCACGACAAGATGTTCCGCTGGTACGACTACTGGCTCAAGGGCATCGACAACGGCATCATGGACGAACCCGCCGTGAGCGTCTTCGTGGAGGGCTCGCGCGAGGTGGTCACCGCGTCGCAGTGGCCGCCGAAGGAGATCGACTACAGGCCGCTCTACCTGCGCCCGCGCCACAAGCTCTCCCCCGAGCCCGAGCTGATGGGCGCCGAGCACGCCGCCCCGGACGGCTTCTACCAGGCGCCCCTCACGGTGACCGACAAGGTGGAGATCGTCAGCTGGAGCACCGAGCCGTTCGAGGAGCCCGTGGAGCTCATCGGCACCGGCGCGGCGCACCTGTTCGCCGAGATCGACCAGGATGACACGAACTTCATCATGCGGCTGTGGGACGTCGCCCCGGACGGCGGCCGGCAGCTGATCACCACAGGCTTCCTCAAGGCGTCGCACCGCGAGCTGGACGACCGGACCACCGAGGGCAACCCGTACCACCCGCACACCCGCGCCGTGCCCGTGAAGCCCGGCGAGATCGAGGAGTACGTCCTGCGGCTCTACCCGTTCGCGGCGACGTTCCGCCCCGGCCACCGGCTGCTGGTGGAGCTGTCCAACGACGAACCACTGGCCGACGCGCACAACGCGCTGCTGCCGCCGGACGCCTTCCACCTGCCGGTGGGCCGTCCCGTCACGCACAAGATCTACCGCGACGCGGCCCACCCGTCCCGGCTCGTCCTGCCGTTCACCAAGCGTCACGGGTAGGTCAGTCCATCGCTGTCAAGGTGTCACGCAACTTGCGCAGGTCCCGCATGCGGGCCTCGTACGTCGCCCCGACCACCACGAGCAGCAGCCCGCCCACGGCGATCGGAGCCCAGCGCGGCACCACGAGGAGCATCTCCGACACGTACGGGGCCAGCTCCCGCACCGCGACACCGGCGAGCACGACGGCTCCGATCACCGTGGGCGCCCGCAACCGGAACCTGGCCCCGGCGACCAGCACCACGAGCGCCACCACGCCGAGGCCCAGCGACCGCCGCCATTCGGCGTCCGCGTAGACCGCGACCAGGCTGGGCAGCATCGTGAAGGAGAGGCCCGCACCGTACGCCGCCCAGGACCCGGCCGGTGCGCCACGCCGCCGCCACCAGCCGGATCCCAGCAGGACCAGCGAGCACGGCACCGTGTACGCCTCGACCACGGTGACCTCGTCCGCCCCCAGCCGCAGCCACGAGGCCAGCAACAGCAGGACGGCGCCGGTGTACCTGAGACCGCGCGCGCCGCCCTGCCCCGCCCGCAGCGACCAGAGCAGCGCCAGCACACCGGCCACGGCGAATCCCATGCTCGCCGCGACCAGGACGCGCACGCCCAGCGAAAGCCCCGCCGCCACCGCCTCCAGCCCGAGGAACAGCGCGCCGAAGGCCGGCGCCCAGACCTGGAGCTCCTTCGTCCTGCCCGCCAGCGCCATGACGGCGGCCGCCGACGCCAGGACAGGCAGCACGATCAGCGTCGCCGGCTCGCTGCCGAACGCGTACGCCGCCGCCCGCGTCGAGGCCGCCCCGGCGACGAGCGCGCACGCCCCGGCCCACCACGGCGCCCGGCCCAGCGTGGCGGCGACCGCCAGCGCGACGGCCAGCGCCACCTGGACCGCCACCACGGCCGGGTAGGGCATCGCGAAGGCCTGGGGCGCGACGGCGACCATGAGCGCCCCGACCACCAGCGCCCCGCACGCCGCCACCCGCACCGGCCACTTGCCCCCGCCCTTACCCTCGCCTTCGCCCTTGCCCTCGCTTCGCTTTTGCCCTTGCCTTCGCCTTCGCCTTCGCCTTCGCCCTCGCCCTTGCCCTCGCTTTCGCTTTCGCTTTCGCCACGAGGCACCGCCCTCCCAGCAGTGCCGGGAAGCACCTCCATCACCGGCCGCCCGCCAGCGCCCCACACAGCCGCCACCAGGAGGGCGGCGGCCACCGTGCCCAGCACCACCACGTCCGCAGGCGACGCCGTCGCGAACGGCTGCCACTGCGGTCCGCCCCACGTGCCCGTCCAGAACACGTCCAGCCACGGGAGCGGCGACCCCAGGGTGACCACGAGCCGGGGCAGCAGCGTCAGCGTGACCAGCAACGCCACCAGCCCACCGGTGGCCATGCCCGCGAGCCGTACCCTCCGCCAGGGCAGCCACGTGGCGGCGAGCACCACCGCGAGCGCCGGCACGAGATAGGCCAGGGAGCGCCAGCCCGCGCCCGGACCGGCCAGCGCCGCCTGCGCGGGCGCGGCCACCACGGCGATCAGCGTGAGCGCGGTCCCGGCGGTGACCACGGCGGCCCAGGTCTCCCCCTCGACGTCGCCCTGCCTGGCCAGCAGCCAGATCACGAACCCGCCCAGCAGAGCCAGCGCCACCAGCGGCCCCACCCTCACCAGAGCCTGACCGACGGACGGAGCCCCCAGCGCGTACGTCGTGCCACCCAGCAGAGCGAGCGCGGCGACCCCGCTGCCGGCCAGGGCGGCCGTCACCCGCACCGCTCCCCGGACATGACGGACCAGGGCCGCGTCCAACGCCGCGGTGGCCACCAGCGCGGCGACCAGCCAGGTCCCCGGCAGGCTCCCGGCCAGCAGCGTCAGCACCGGCTGCGCCAGCACCACGGCAACCGGACCGGGCCCGCGGAGCCGGGTAACCCGCGCGTAGGCCACCCCGCTCCGCGGGCCCGACCCAGTCAGCCGGGTGACCCGGGCGTAGGCCACCCCGCTCCGCGGGCCCGACCCAGTCAGCCGGGTGACCCGGGCGTAGGCCACCAGGATGAGCGCGGTGCCCCCGAGCACCCCCGCCGTGTAATGCGACGCGTCGAGGGCGTCGGCCCCGAGGAATCCCGCCTGTCTGGCCGCGTACCCGTCGAGCAGCAGCAACGCGACCGCGAACCCGGCCACGGTCTCGGCCGTCGCGGTGAGCCCGCGCCGCATCAGCACGACCGGCGCGACCATGACCAACGCGGTGAACCCGGCCAGCACGACCGCGCGCCCGCCGATCCCCAGCCACCCCCAGCTCACCACGGTGAAAACCACCGCCGCCACCGTCAGCAGCAGGCCCCCGAGAATGAGCAGCACGTTCTTCGTAGCAGCCTGCGAGACCTCCCGTGGCGCAGCACCAGGCCCCCCGCCCGCGTAACCCACCGCCGGATACGGCGACACCACACCAGCGCGCGGCGCACCGCCGTACGGCGGGACCACACCAGCATGCGGCACACCACCGTACGGCGGGACCACACCAGCATGCGGCACACCACCGTACGGCGGGAGCACTCCAGCGTGCGGCGCGCCAGCGTGCGGCGCGCCAGCGTGCGGCGGGAGCACTCCGACGTACGGTGGTGTGCCGCCGTGCGGCGGGAGCACGCCAGCATGCGGCGCGCCACCGTACGCCGGCGGCGCCGCGTCCCCGACGGCCTGACCCGCCACGCCAGCATCAGCGCCTGCGCCTGCGCCTGCGCCTGTGCCGGTGCCGGTGCCTGTGCCGGTGCCGGTGCCGGTGCCAGTGCCAGTGCCGGTGCCGGTGCGGAGGATGCCGAGCAGGTCCGTGCGGCGGGCTCGCAGCCGCGCCTGCTGGTCCCGCAGCCCGGCGAGAGCCTGGTCCACCTGCCAGAGCTCGTATGCGGCGGGTCCCTGAAGGGTCAGCCCGCACCTCGGGCACCTGGACACCGGCTCCCGGGACCTGGACCTGGACCTGGACCTGGACACCGGCTCCTGGGGCCCGGAGCCGGACGCGGACCCGGAGCCGGACCAGGACCAGGACCCGGAGCCGGAGCCGGGCAGCGGCGCTCCACAGTCCGGACATGTCATGCTTTGATGCACCGATACTCCGCTTCAGGGGTGTCGAGATGACCCATATCTCACACTGGCCCCCTTGCGAACCACTGTCACGCGTCCAAGGTGCCCAGGGCCGGATCTGACGGGATCGCCGGCCGGCTTGTAATTTCTGATGGTCTCGGACCACTTCCTCCTGTGAACAGTTCCGGGACACGTGAGGGGTTGGGGCGGTGACGAGCGATCGAGAGCGCTTCACCACCATCTACGACGAATGCCGACAACGCGTGTGGGCCTACGTGGTCAGCCGCGCCGGCCGGCAGGTGGCCGACGAGGTGGTGAGCGAGACGTTCGCCATCGCCTGGCGCAAGTTCGACCAGATGCCGCGGAACGCCCTGCCATGGCTGCTGGGTGTGGCGCGCAACGTGCTCCGCGACACCATCAGGGCCGAGGCCAGGCGTGAGGGGATCCAGCGCGAGATGCGCGCGTGGATCACCGCCGACGTGGCCGACCACGTGGCCGAACGCCTGGGCGTGCTCAAGGCCATGGCCAGACTCAGCCAGGACGAACGCGAGATCCTCATTCTCGTCGCCTGGCAGGGCCTGAGTCCGAAAGACGCCGCCAAGGTGCTCGGCTGCTCGGTGCCCGCCTTCCGGGTCCGGCTGCACCGGGCGAGAAAACGCCTGCGTGCCGAGCTCGAATCCCCCCCGCTGTCCCAGCCCCGGCTCGTCGAGGAGTTGTCGTGAACCCGATGGAAGAGCTGCGTGCCGCCCGCCCGGCCCACCTGACCGGCGGGCCGGTGGACCCGCGGACCCGGCAGGCCGAGCTGGCCCACGCCTTCGCCCAGCCCGCGCGGGTGCCGCGCCGCGGCAGGAAGTCGCTGACCTGGGGCCTGGGCCTGGCGGGCGCGGCGGCGGCCGCCGTGACCGCGGTCGCGCTGGCCGCCGGTTCGGCCCCGGTCGTGTCGCCGGGAGCGCCGGACGTCGCGGCGCAGCCGGTTACGCTGTCGGCGAGGGAGGTGCTGCTCGTGGCCGCGACCAGCGCGGAGCGCCGGCCCGCCGCCGCCGGAGACTACTGGCACGTCTCCAGCCGCTCCCGCAGTCTCCATCCGGTCAACGAAGGCTTCGTGATCTCCATAGAGCAGGAGAGCGAGAGCTGGGTGGGCGCGGACGAACAGTGGGGCTCCACCCGCGCCCTGGGCGTCAAGCCCGCGACCGACGCCGACCGGGCCGCCTGGGAGAAGGCGGGATCACCGCGAGAGCTGACCTTCGCGGGCCGCA
Organism: Nonomuraea sp. NPDC049486; assembly: GCF_040676925.1. Lineage (NCBI taxonomy): Bacteria > Bacillati > Actinomycetota > Actinomycetes > Streptosporangiales > Streptosporangiaceae > Nonomuraea > Nonomuraea sp. NPDC049486. Next base: position 673,948 of record NZ_JBFAPV010000004.1, on the reverse strand, counting down.
AGCGGATCCCGATCCAGGAGAGCGCGGAGCGGCCGCGCACCGGTCACACCCGGGGCCAGGAGATCTTCTGGCTCGGCCGCAACGTCACCATGGCCGACCTGCGGAGCCTGCCGACCGATCCGGCTGCGCTCAAGGCTGACCTGCTCCGTTTCTACGAGGGCAAGGACACCGAGTCCGGCGCTCCGATGGCGGAGGACGCCTGGCTGTTCCGGGTGACCGACGGGTTGATCACCGACATGCCGGTGAGCCCGGAGGTGCTCGCGGCGGCCTTCCGGATGCTTGCTGACCTGCCGTCGGTCACCTCACTCGGCCAGGTCACCGACGCCGCCGGGCGCCCGGGCACCGCGATCGCCATCGCGGACATCTCCCAGCGCAAGCCCGGTGACACCGCCAAGGGCGTGGTTCAGGTCCGGCTGATCATCGACGAGAAGTCCGGCCGCGCGCTGGCGCGCGAAAGCGTAGTCGTCAAGCCCGGCGGCCTCCAGGCCGGACTGGAGCCGGGAACGGTGTGGAGCACCCACACCATCCTGGAGACGGGCTGGACGAACGAACACCCGTAGTACGCCACGCCGCGAGCGGCCTGAACGGCGCTCCTGGGCGGCGGCCCTAGGTGGCGGCCCTGGACGACGGCCCTGAGCGACGCTCCTAGGTGGCGGCCCTAGGAGGCGGTCCTGAGCCGCGGTCCTGAGCCGCGGCCCTGGGTGGCGGCCCTGGGTGGCGGCCCTGGACGACGGCCCTGAGCGACGCTCCTAGG
>NZ_JBFAPV010000004.1:0-673095 GCF_040676925.1 Nonomuraea sp. NPDC049486 | reverse complement strand
GTGGCGGTCCTAGGAGGCGGTCCTGAGCCGCGGTCCTGAGCCGCGGCCCTGGGTGGCGGCCCTGGGTGGCGGCCCTGGGTGGCGGCCCTGGGTGGCGGCCCTGAGCGACGCTCCTAGGTGGCGGTCCTAGGAGGCGGTCCTGAGCCGCGGTCCTGAGCCGCGGCCCTGGGTGGCGGCCCTGGGTGGCGGCCCTGGGTGGCGGCCCTGGGTGGTGGCCCTGGGTGGTGGTCACCCGCCGCTCGCCGCGCGTGCGGCCTGGGAGGGGACGCGCTCGATCGCCCGTACAGCGATATCGGGCCGGTCGACATAGATGTGGTGTCCGCTCTTCTCGGCCGTGGTCAGCTTGCTGTCGCCGGACAGCGCGAGCCACTCGCGTTGTCCGGCGACCCACGCCTTCTCCAGGCGCGGCCCGTACTCGGGACGGCCGCGAGGTACGGCTGACCGTGCTCGATCACCTCCACCGGGATGTCCCCCGCTGGGCGGACCTTCCCGTCGGGGATGGCGAGCTTCTCCAGGTTCTGGCCCTGGAACACCGCGAGGTTCTGCGCGCGCAGCTCGCGGGCCCTCCGAACAGGACACCGACGGGCCCGCGACCTCGATCTTCCGGGTTCCGGAGAGCGGGCCGGTCTGGGTGGCGGGGGCGAACGGGTACCAGTTCTCCACCGTGCGCTGTCGCAGCCGGCGAGCCCGCACCGACCACAGTGGCGCAGAGCGCGGTCAGCACGGATGCCTCTGCGATGCAAGTGGAGCGGGAAGCGGCCGGACACCGCAACGCCGGCCCCGGGATCGTCACCGCTCAGTGGACATCCGCCGGTAGCTCGCACGGGGGAAACGCGGCTTGCGCCGACGCCAGGTGTCGCGCTACGGTAAGTGCATGCACATGCAGATAGATGGTCTCGGGTCGCAGTGGTCCCAGGTCGCGGCGTTCACGTCCGCGATCGACACGGCTCTGGGCAAGTGGCTCGTGGATGTGCATCGGATCGGGCTGACGGAGTATCGGGCGCTGGCCCATCTCACGCAGGCGCCGGACAAGGAGCTGCGGGTCAACGATCTCGCGCAGAAGATCGGCCTGAACCAGAGCTCGGCCACCCGGCTGGTCAGCCGGCTGGAGAGCAAGGGCGTCGCGCGGCGCGACGTCTGCGCCGACGACGGCCGCGGGGTCTACGCGGTTCTCACCCCGGAGGGCGAGGCACTCGCGCGTGAGGTGCGCGCGTCCTACGACGAGCGCATCGGCGAACTCCTGGCCAGCGCGTCGGCGGAGGCGCCCCACGTGGACGTCCGCCTGCTCGGCACCGCACTCCGGCAGATCGCGGACGTCGTCACCCCCTGAGCGACGGCGCCCGGCGCGGCGAGATGCGCACGCGTAAAAATATGTATGTACATGCAGAGAAGTAAGGAACATCATGAGCTGGCTCTATCTGGCGATCGCCATCGTCTTCGAGATCGCGGTCGCGATCAGCGCGAGCAACGCGAAGGGATTCACCGACCTGTGGTGGACCGTCGCCACGCTCGTCACCGGCGGGATCGCCACGTTCTTCCTCAGCCTCGCGCTGCTGACCTTCGACGTCGGCGTCGGTTATGCCCTGTGGACCTCGATCGCCGGGGTCGGGATCGTCGTCGTCGGCGCCCTGCTGCTCGGCCAGCGGCTGACCTGGAAAAAGCTCCTGGGCATCGTCGTCGTCATCGCCGGTGTCATCGGCCTGCAGCTCAGCGGTGGCGCATGACCTCCGCGCGTCCCACCGACACCACATCCGGAAGGACTTCTCCCATGGCACCCAGCAAGACCGTCTCCTGGCTCGTCCTGCTCCTGGCAGGGGTGTTCGAGGTTGGCTACGCCCTCACCGTGAACGGCAGCGAAGGCTTCACCCGTCCGGGCTGGTCGGTCGTCGCCGTCGTGTTCTTCCTTCTCACCCTGTTCTGCCTCAGCGTCGCCCTGAAGGGCATCGACGTCGGCATCGGCTACGCCGTGTGGGCCGGCATCGGGGCCGTCGGCGCGGCGCTCCTGGGCCCGGTGTTCTTCGACGAGGTGCTGACGCCGGCGCGCGCCTTCTGGCTGGCCGTGATCATCGCCGGGGTGGTGTGGCTCAAGCTCGCCGACAGTCCCGCCCTGGAGGACAGGCCCGAGAAGACGGCGGCCGGAGTCAGCTGACCCGCTGCGTCAGCCCTTCGATCCGGGCGTGGGCCGCACGGACGAGGAGCCGGTCGGCCTCGACGTCCGTGACGGTCATGGACGGCAGCGGCAGCGGGGGCGGCGGCAGCTCGGGGGTGAACGTGAGGGCGACGCCGCCGACCCGGGCACGCAGCCGGGTCACGTACATGACGACACCGCCCGACAGCCGCAGCCGGGAGAACCGCTGGTGGACGGCCGCACCGGAACCACGCGTCCGGTGCAGGCCGTCCTCGATCTCGACGGCGGACATGGACAGCTTGAGGCGGGGACCGGCGGGCCGGCTCACCACTCCTTCGAACCGGCCGCCCCACAGGGTGAGCCGCGCGGCTTCGAGCCCGGAATCGGCGGGCCCGGAGGGGTGGGGGGCCGGCAGGGCGAGAACGAGAGCCACCGGGACGGCCGCGATCGCGCGCAGCGGTTCCTCCCCACGGCGGGCGGGGCGGCCGTCGGGGCTCCAGGCGCACAGGAGCGCGCCACCCGTGAGCCCGGCGAGCATGCCGAGGCCGAGACCGCCGAGGTTGGACGTGACGAAGGAGCCCAGTGACAGCGCGATGGCGGCGACCCCGAGGAACACCCGCTGCCCGTGCTGCCACCAGCTCAGCAGGCCGGCCGCGACGAGAAGCAGCCCCGCCAGATAGCCGGAGATCCCGGCGACCCCCTGCCGGACCAGGAGCGGGAGCGGCGCGAGCGGCGCCAGCAGGATGACGGCCCCACCGGCGGCCACCCACAGCCCGCCCCAGAAGGGACGGGTACGCCGCCACCGGCGGAATCGGGTGTCAGGCATGGTCAGAAGCACTCGTGGTCGCCGGGCTCGAAGCTGAGCCGCAGCCCGTTGAGCCGGAAGGTGCCGGCGTTGACGGCGTAGGCGGTCTGCCGCAGGCCGGTGATGCGCACGGTGGCCGCCTGCTGGCCGATGTCGCCCGGACGGCCGCCCAGACCGGCGGGGGCGTCGAGGGTGGCGGCGTCGCGGCCGATCTCGATGTCGCCGAACGTGACGTCGCCGGAGAGCTGGTGGAGGTCGATCACGAGGTTCGCGGCCTCCACGGGCCGCTCCCCGTCGCCCGCCCTGACCAGGAACGTGACCGGGCCGACCGGGGTGCGCACGAGCGCCGACTGGCACAGGCCGGTGATCCGCGCCCGGCCGATCACCGAGACGAGGACCGGGCGCCGCCCCTCGGCCGTCGACGCCACGTCTCCGTACTGGGCGAATCCCTTACCCACGAGCCGGTCGGCCGAGATCTTGAACCGCTCGCCGGACAGCGCGAACGACGCCGCGACACCCCCTTCGCCGGTCACGCCGACGAGGATCGCGGCCGCCGCCAGCGCGGGGACGAGCACCGCGGCGAAGCGCCGCCACCGCGTGCGGCCGAGCCGCGTCTCGGCTGACATGGCGCTCACCTTCGCTCGGGCGCGGGACGGGGAAGCCGGAACGAGTGAGCCGGCGGGCCCAGTATAGGGACTCTTTGCATAATGTTGACTACTCTCGGCAACATTCCTTACGTTTCCGCGGCGCACCACACCATCCCTTAACAGGAGGCATGACGCTTACCAGCAAGGAACACGAACAGTCGCTGTTCGACCACGTACGGCTGTGATGCCATGGGTGTCGCCGACGAACAGGAAAGGTGGCATATGAGCGCAGGCGGGAACGAGCGGACGTGGCCGGGGCGAGCGGTGGCGATCGTGGGCGTGGGCTGCCGGCTTCCCGGCGGCATCCGCGACCTCGACGGACTGTGGCAGGCCCTGCTGCGCGGTGACGACCTGGTCGGCACCGTGCCGCCGGACCGGTTCGAGGCCGAGCGGTACGTCGACGAGTCCCTCCCGCGCCCCGACCGCAGCTACACGCGGGCGGGCGGCTTCCTCGACGACCTCACCGGATTCGACGCCGCCTACTTCGGGATCTCGCCCAAGGAGGCAGCCTCGATGGACCCGCAGCAGCGGCTGCTCCTGGAGATGGCCGCCGAGGCGCTCGACGACGCCGGCATCGACCCGGCACGCCTGGCCGGGACCGACACGGGGGTGTTCGTCGGCGTCTCCGATCCTTCGTACGGGGTGCTGCAGGCGCTGGAGCCCGGCGGGATCGGCCCCTACTCGATGTCGGGCAGCGCGTTGTCGATCGCGGCCAACCGGCTCTCGTACGCCTTCGACCTGCGCGGGCCGAGCATGAGCATCGACACCGCCTGCTCGTCGGCGCTGCAGGCGGTGGAGCGCGCCTGCCGGGCGCTGGCCGACGGCTCCACGCGGACGGCGCTGGCCGGGGGCGTGAACGTGCTGCTGAGCCCGACCGGGTTCGTCGGGTTCAGCCAGGCGTCGATGCTGTCGCCGACCGGGCGGTGCCGGGCGTTCTCGGCCGACGCCGACGGGTTCGTCCGGTCGGAGGGCGGCGGCGTGGTCGTGCTCAAACGGCTGGAGGAGGCGCTCGCCGACGGCGACCGGATCCACGGTGTCATCGTGGGCGCCGCCGCCAACAACGACGGCCGCACGATGGGGCTGGCGCTGCCCCGTACCGAGGCGCAGGAGGCGCTGCTGCGGCAGGTGTATCGGGAGGCCGGGATCAGCCCGGACGAGGTCGCGTACGTGGAGGCGCACGGCACCGGCACCCAGGCGGGCGACCCGGCCGAGTGCGGGGCGCTGGGGCGGGCGCTGGGCACGGCGCGGTCGGGCGGCCCGCTGCCGATCGGCTCGGTCAAGACGAACCTGGGGCACCTGGAGCCGGCCTCGGGCATGCCGGGGCTGTTCAAGGCGCTGCTGGTGCTGCGGCACGGGACGATCCCGGCGTCGCTGCACGCCTCGACGCTCAACCCGGCCATCGACTTCGACGGGCTCGGGCTGAGCGTCGTCACCCGGCCGCGCCCGCTGCCCGAGACGGGCGGCCGGACGGTGGTGGGGGTGAACTCGTTCGGGTTCGGGGGCGCGAACGTGCACGTGGCGGTGGCCGCACCGCCCCTCCGAGCGGCGCCGGCGCGGCCGGCGGGGGCCGCGCCGGTGCCTGTCGTCGTGTCGGCCCGGGCCGCGGGCGCGCTGCCGGAGGCCGTCGCGCGGGCGGCCGAGCACCTGGCGTCGGTGGACGAGGGTGACTTCTACGACGTGGCCTACACCGCCACCCGGCGGCGCGGCCTGCACCGGCACCGCGCCGTGGTGCTCGCCGCGTCCGCGGCGGAGGCGGCGGGCAGCCTGTCCGGTCTATACGGTTCGTCGCCGGTGATCGGGGAGGCGGTGGAGCGGGGCCGGGTGGCGCTGGTGTTCTGCGGCAACGGCTCGCAGTGGGCCGGGATGGGCGCCGGCCTGTTGAGTGATCCTGCCTTCCGTAAGGCCGTCGAGGCCGTGGACGACGAGCTGGCGACCCGGCTGGGCTGGTCGGTGCTGGAGGAGCTGACGCTGCCCGCGGACCGGTGGCGGCTGTCGGCGACCGAGCGGGCCCAGCCGCTGCTCTTCGCCGTCCAGGCCGGGCTCGCCGGGATGCTGGAGGCGGCGGGCGTGCGGGCGGGGGCGGTGCTCGGTCACAGTGTCGGCGAGGTGGCCGCCGCGTACGTCGCCGGGGCGCTGTCGCCCGCCCAGGCCGCGCAGGTGATCGCCGAGCGCGGCCTGGCGCAGGCCGCGACACGCGGGCAGGGCCGGATGGCGGCGGTCGGGCTGCCCGAAGCCGAGGCCCGGCAACTCCTGGCCGGTTACCCCGGGGTGGAGGTGGCCGCGGTCAACTCCGACCGCGACGTCACGGTCGCGGGGCCGCGGGCGGCGCTCGGAAGGCTGGGCGGGGATCTGGCGGCGCGCGAGGTGTTCTTCCGCGAGCTGGACGTGGACTATCCGTTCCACAGCGCGGCCATGGACGGGGCGCGCGAGCCGCTCCGGGCGGCGCTGGCCGACCTGCGGCCGTCGCGGACGCGGATCCCCATGGTGTCGACCGTGACCGGCGAGCCGCTGACCGGCGAGGAGCTCGACGCGACGTACTGGTGGCGCAACGTGCGGCGGCCCGTGCGCTTCTCGGCGGCGGTCGAGCGGGTGCTCGCCGACGGTTCCGACGTGCTGGTGGAGGTGGGCCCGCACCCGGTGCTGCAGTCGTACCTGCGCCGCGTCGCGGCCGCCGCCCGCGTCCGCGCCGCCGTGGTGCCGGCCCTGCGGCGTGCCGCGGTGGAGGAGACCGCCGCGAGCGCCGCCGTCGGCTCGGCGGTGGCGGCGGTCGTCGCGGCCGGGGGTGACGTCGACTGGGACCGCTACTTCCCGCGGCCGGGCCTCGTACGGTCGCTGCCCGCGTATCCGTGGCAGCGGCAGCGGCACTGGCTGGGCGGCCCGCTGACCTGGGTGCGCACGATCGGCGACCCCGAGATCACGCATCCGTTGCTGGGCCAGCGGCTGCCCGCGCTCGACCCTTCCTGGTACGGGGAGATCGACCAGGTCCGGGTGCCCTGGGTGACCGACCACCGGGCGGGCGGGGCCGCCGTGATGCCCGCGACCGGCTACGTGGAGATGGCGCTGGCGGCGGGCCGGCAGGCGATCCCGGACGCCGCCGAGGCGGTCGAGGTGGACCGGGTGAGCATCACCCGCGCGCTGGTGGTGCCGGGGCCGGGCGCGGAGCCGGTCTGCGCGCAGACGTCGCTGTCCGCCGAGACGGGCACGATCACGGTGGCGAGCACGACGCGGCGCGGGCAGCATCCGCGCGAGCACTTCCGGGCGCGGGTCCGGCCGCTGCTGCGGCCGGCCCCGGCGCCGCTCGATCTGGCGGAGCTGCGCGCCCGCGTCGCCGAGCCCGTGGACGTGCCCGCCTACTACGCGCGGGCCGCCGAGGGGCGCATGGTGTGGGGTCCGGCGTTCCGGGTGCTGACGGGGTTGTGGCGGGCCCCGGGCGAGGTGCTGGGCGCGTACACGTGCCCTGACCAGCGGGACGAGCGCTACCAGGCGCATCCCGTGCTGTTCGACAGCGCCCTGCAGGCGGGCGTGCTGTGGCTGGTGGACGCGCTGGTGGGCGGCACGGGCTACATGCCTGCCGCGATCGGGTCGGTCCGGCTCTGGGGCAGACCGGCCCCGGAAGGTTTCCTGCATGTACGGGAACGTTCCAGTTCTGTCGAGGAGGTGTGCTGGGACATCACGGTCACCGGGGGCGACGGCCGGGTGGCGGCCGAGATGGAGGGGGTCCGGTTGCGCAGGACGCCCGGCCTGCACGCCACGCGGACCGAGCGTTACCACGTCGAACTACGGGCGGCGCCCCGGCCCGGGGAGCCGGCGGACGCCTGGCCGGGCCCCGATCCGGCGGGCATACTCGCGGGGGCTTCCGCGCGGCTGGACGAGGTGCGCTCGGCTTGGCGTGAGCTGCGTTACCCGGAGTACGCGGCCAAGCTGGAAGAGACGTTCGCCCGTACGCTCGGCGCGGCGCTGGCGGCCTTGACCGGCGGTGGCGAGCTGACCGTCGACGATCTGGCCGCCGCCTGCCGGGAGCCGCACCACCGTGCGCTGGTCCGGGCGGCGCTGCCGCTGCTGGAACGGCACGGCGTGCTGGAACGCCGCGGCGAGCGGGGGGTGCGCCTCGCCCCGCCCGCACCGGTCGCGACCGAGCTGCGGGGGCTGGCCGTGGCGGGGGCGGCGTTCCCCGCGCAGACGGCGCTGGCGGTGCGGGCCGGGCTGCGGCTGCGCGAGGTACTGGCCGGGGAGGTCGCGGCCGGCGACGTGCTCGGCTCGGACGGCGCCGGGGAGCTGGTGGACCAGTACCACGACGTGGGGCCGGCGAGCCTGTTCGCGAACCGGCTCGCGCGGGCGCTGGTGGAGCAGGTCGTCCAGGGGTGGCCGGCCGACCGGCCGCTGCGGGTCCTGGAGGTGGGCGCGGGGACGGGCGGCACCACGGTGACGTTGCTGCCGATCCTGCCGGTCGACCGGGTCCGCTACACGGTGACCGACATGGCCGAGCCGGTGCTGGCCCGGCTGCGGCAGCGGCTGTCCGGGGTGGACGTCGCCGAGTTCGGCCTGCTCGACCTGGACGCCGACCCGGTCGGGCAGGGGTGGCCGGCCGGCGGGTTCGACCTCGTGGTGGCGGCCGGGTGCCTGCATCTCGCGCGTGACCTGCCCGGCGCCCTCCGCGGGCTGGGACGGCTCCTCGCCCCGGGCGGCAAGCTGCTCGTCGCGGGACCGCACCGGGCCGGACCGCTGCTGCCCTTCCTGGGGCTGACACCGGAGCTGTGGGGCCCCGGCGCGCTGCCGTCCGCCCAGCGGTGGCCGGAGCTGCTGGCGGAAGCCGGATACGCCGACATCATCCAGACCGGCCCTGAACAGGACCCTGAAGCAGGCGACTTCTCAGCGCTCCTCGCCACCTCCCCCTCCGAGCACATTGCGGAGACAACCGCCGACCAGCTCGCCGACGGCGTGTGGGTGGTCGCTGCGGAGAACGATGGGGATCCGCTCGCCGTCGAGCTCGCTTCGTTGCTGCGGGAGCGGGGTGGGCGGGCGAATGTGGCGCCCCTCGCCGATGATCCCGCCGCGTGGGCGGCCCAGGCCGTGTCGGCGGACGTGGTCACGTTCGCGATCGTCCTCGGCGGCACAGGCCCGGAGGGCGTCGTCGAACGGATCACCCGGCGGGCCGCGGCGCTCCGCGCGATCGCCCTGGCCTGCGAGCAACTGCCGCACCACGTCCAGGTGAGGCTGTGGCTGGTGACCCGCCCATGCGGCGCGCTCCCGGAGCCCGGACCGCCCGGCGACACCGCCCACCCCGAGAACGCCACCCACCGCGAAGCCGCCGGCCAGAAGAGCGCTGCCCAGCTCGAAAACACCGTCAACCCCCTAGAGACCGCCGACCCCGAAAACACCGCCAACTCCGTAGAGACCGTCCACCCTGAAAACGCCGCCGACCCCGTATGGATCATTCATCCCGAGGATGCCGCCACCTGGGGGACGGTGCGGTCGCTCGGGAACGAGCAGCCCCAGTTGGACGCCCGGCGGGTGTGCCTGCACCGTAGTGGGGACGTCCGGCGAGACGCGGCGGGGCTGGTGGCGGAACTGGTGTCGGCCGGGGAGGACGACGAGATCCTCCTCACTCGCCGGGGCCGGTTCACGCCGCGTCTGGTGAGGTCGGCGCCGCCGTCCGTCCCCGCCGGCCGCCGGGGGGCGTACCGGCTGGCGGTGCGTGACCCGGGGCTGTCGTACGAGCTCTGCTGGGAACGGGCCGAGATCCCGGAGCCCGGGCCGGGCCAGGTGCTGATCGAGGTACGGGCGATCGGGCTGAACTACCGCGACGTCATGTTCACGGTCGGCCTGCTCCCGTCGGAAGCGGTCGAGGCGGTCTTCGGCGGCCACGAGCTGGGCCTGGAGTGCGCCGGCACCATCGCCGCCGTGGGGCCGGGCGTCGTCCGGCTGAGGCCCGGCGACCGGGTGATGGCCGCGGGCCCGGTGGGGTTCGGCAGCCACGCGGTGGCCGAGGAGTGGACGGCCGTCCGGATCCCCGACAGTCTCACCTTCGCCGCGGCGGCCACGCTGCCGATGGCGTTCTCGACCGCCTACCACTCGCTGCACGGGTGCGCGCGGCTCCGGCCCGGCGAGACGCTGCTCGTGCACGGCGGCGCGGGCGGGGTCGGCCTGGCCGCGCTGGAGTACGCCAGGCACGCCGGCGCGCGGGTGATCGCCACGGCGGGCAGCGAGGCCAAGCGCGACCTGCTGCGGGCGCTGGGCGCCGCGCACGTGCTGGACTCGCGCAGCCTGCGCTTCGGCGAGCAGGTCAGGGAGCTGACCGGGGGCCGCGGCGTGGACGTCGTGCTCAACTCCCTGGCCGGGGAGGCCATCAGCCGCGGCCTGGAGTGCCTGCGGCACGGCGGCAGGTTCGTCGAGCTGGGCAAGCGCGACATCTACGAGAGCAGGCACGTGGCGCTGCGGCCGTTCGGCGACAACATCGCGTTCTTCGGCGTGGACGTGGGCACCCTCATGTGGAAGGACCCGGCGCTGATGGCCGAGCAGATGACGGCCGCGTTCCAGCACGTGCACGACCAGCGCCCGCTGCCCCACACGGTGTTCCCGGCCGAGCGGGTGGCCGACGCGTTCGCGCTGATGCGGCACTCCCGGCACATCGGCAAGGTCGTCGTCTCCCTCGGTGACCCTGTCGCGGTGCGGTCCCGGCCCACCCGGCGTCCGGCTGCGGGCACGTACCTGATCACGGGTGGGCTGAGCGGGTTCGGCGCGGAGACGGCGCGGCACCTGGCGCGGGGCGGGGTGCGCCGGCTGGCGCTGGTCAGCCGGCGCGGCGCGGACACGCCGGGCGCGGACACGCTGCTGGAGGAGCTGCGCGGCCTCGGCGCGGAGGCCACCGCGCACGCGGCCGACGTGGCCGACCGCGACGCCATGCGGGACATCCTGCGCGAACTGGACGCTTCGGGCCACCCCGTGCGCGGTGTCGTGCACGCCGCCATGCATCTCGACGACGCGGCGCTGGCCGATCTCTCCGACGACCGGATCCGGGCGGTCCTGCGGCCCAAGGTCGCGGGCGCGCTGGTGCTGGACGAGCTCACCGCGGACCTGCGGCTGGAGGCGTTCGTGCTGTACTCGTCGCTGACGACGATCGGCAACATCGGGCAGTCGCCGTACGTGTCGGCGAACCTGTTCCTGGAGGCGCTGGCGCGACGGCGGCGAGCCCGGGGCCTGCCCGCGCTGGCGGTCTGCCTCGGCGCGCTCGCCGGCACCGGCGTGCTGGCGCACGGCACGCAGGCCGAGGCGCTGAAGCGGTTCGGCATCGACTCGGTGGACCCCGCCGTGGCGCTCGCCGCCGTGGACGCCATGCTGGCCGACGGGGCCGACGTGGCCGTGGTGGGCCGCTGCGACTGGGCCAGGCTGCGGCAGACGCTCCCCGGCCTGCGACGGCCGTGGCTGTCGGCGGTCCTGCCGCCCGGCGCCGATCAGGCCCCCGAAACCGGCGACCTGCTGTCGGAGCTGGCCGCGATGACCGGCGACGAGGCGCACGAGCACGTCGTCGAGCAGATCACCGCCCTGCTGTCCGCGGTCCTGCTCGTCCCGGCCGCCGACATCGCCCCCGACCGGCGGCTGGACGAGTACGGCCTGGACTCGCTCATGGCCACGCAGCTGCTGCTGTCGATGCGGCACGCGTTCGGGGTGGACATCCCGCCGATGGAGCTGATCCGCGGCGCCGGGACCGTCACCGACATCGCCCGTACGGTGCTCCTCCACCTGGGGCTGCACTCCACGCGTCCGGCTTCCTGAGGAGACCGCCATGGCTTCCGTGCACGCCCGGGTGGCCGGTGTGGCCGCCCACCTGCCCGAGACCACGATGACCACCGCGGAGGTGGAGGACCGGCTCGCCGCCCGCAACCCCGGGCTTGTCCTGCCCCGGGGAGTGATCCACAACGGCAGCGGCGTCCGCCGCAGGCACGTCGCCCCGCCAGGGGAGAAACCGTCGGACCTGGCCGCGCACGCCGCCCGCGCGCTGCTGGACGAGCAGGACCTGCACGCCCGCGACCTCGACCTGCTCGTCTACGCGGGGGTGACCATCGACCTCGTCGAGCCCGCGACCGCGCACGTCGTGGCGGCGAAGCTGGGCGCCGGCTGCCCGGTGTTCGACGTGCGCAACGCCTGCAACAGCGTGCTGAACGCGATCCAGGTGGCGGAGGCGCTGATCGTCACCGGCCGGCACCGGCGGGTGCTGATCTGCTGCGGCGAGCTGCCGACCGCGTTCATGCCGTGGACGCTCTCCGGCGCCGACGAGTTCATGACGGTCGCCGCCGCCTACACGGTGTCGGACGCCGGGGCCGCGCTGCTGCTGGAGGCCGCGGCGGAGCCGGGGGTGCTCGGTCACCGGTTCGCCGCCCAGTCCCACGGGTGGGACGCCGCCACCGTGGCGCTGCGGAACCTGACGTCCGACCCGGCGACCGACTGGCCGGTCATCCGCCCGCTCACCGTCGACGCCATCGGACTGATACGCGGCATCGAGGCGACCGACCACGCCGTCTTCTCCGATCCGCTCGCCGACCTCGGCCTCACCTGGGACGACTTCGCTGTCGTGTGCGTGCACCAGGCGTCGCTGCCCGCGCTGTGGAAGTTCTGCGCCCATGTCGGGATCCCGCCGGAGAAGGTCGTCGTCACCATCGCCCAGCACGGCAACCTGGTGGCGGCGACGATACCGGTCCAGCTCGCCCAGGCGGTCGCCGCCGGACGGGTGCGGCGCGGCGACCTGGTGGCGTTCGTCGGCCTGGCGAGCGGGTTCAGCGCCGGCACCGTCGTGGTGCGGTGGTGACCCCGGTGCCGGTGAGCGAGCTGGTCACCCGGGCCGAACGATGGGCCGCCGACCGGCCGGACACCCTCGCCTGCCAGATCGGCGGGCGGGCGCCGCGCTCGGCCAGTTACGGGGAGATGGCGCGATCGGTGGAGGAGACGGCGGCCGCGCTGGCGCTCGGCGGGGTGCGGCCCGGCATGCGGACGGTGCTGCTGGTGCGTCCGGGCGTGGAGCTCGGCGTGCTGGTGCTCTCGCTGCTGCGGCTGGGGGCGGTGCCGGTCATGGTCGATCCGGGACTGCCGTACGCGGCCGTCCGGCGGTGCCTGGAGCGGGCCGCGCCGGAGGCGTTCATCGGGGTGCCGCTCGCCCAGGCGGCCCGGCTGGCCCTGGGCTGGGCCCGGCGCACCAGCCGCGTCGTCATCACGGTCGGACCCCGCCGCTTCTGGCCGGAACCGACCCTCGACGCCCTACGAACCGCCGCCCGCGACCTGACACGGGACTCGCGAGCCGCCGCGCCCGCACCGACCCCGGACCCGCATACACCAGATCTGCGAGTCACCGACGCCGGACCGACCCCGGACCCGCGAACCGCCGCCCGTGGCGCGGTGCCGGGTCTGCCGGCGCCTCAGCCCAGCGATCTGGCGCTGATCGCGTACACCTCCGGTTCGACGGGGCCGCCGAAGGGGGTGCCGTTGCGGCACCGGCACCTGACGGCGCAGCTCGACCTGCTGGCCGGGCTGGAGCTCATCCGGGCCGGCGCACCCGTGCTGTCGACGTTCATCCCTTTCGCCCTGGGGGCGGCGGCGCTGGGCGCGACAGCCGTGCTGCCCGATCTGGACCCGCGGCGCCCGCTGTGGTTCGACCCCGCGGCGCTGGCCGCGGACATCCGCCGGTACCGGGTGTCCACCCTGTTCGCCGCGCCCGCCCTGCTGGACCGGCTGGCCCGGCACTGCGTGGCCCGCGGCCTGGTGCTGGACTCGCTGGAGACGGTGGCGGTCGCCGGGGCGCCGCTGCCGCTGCCGACGCTGGACCGCGTCCGCGCCTGCGTCCCCGGCGCGGCCCGGGTGCTGTCGGTGTACGGGGCGACCGAGTGCCTGCCGGTGGCCGCGATCGAGGGCGCCGAACTGGTCGCGGCGCACGCCGCACACCGGGGGGCCGGGACATGCCTGGGCCCGCCGCTGCCCGGGGTCGAGGTCCGGGTCATCGGCGTCACCGACGGGCCGATCGCCCGGTGGGACGAGAACCTGACGGTGCCGCCCGGCACCGTCGGGGAGTTCGTCGTCTCCTCCCCCGCCGTCAGCGATCCCTACCTGGACGACCCGAGGGCCACCGCCCTGGCCAGGATCCCGGACGGCGACCGGGTCTGGCACCGCATGGGCGACCTGGGGCGGCTGGACGAGCACGGCCGGCTGTGGTTCGCGGGCCGCAAGTCCGAACGCGTCCGCGCCCCGGACGGCGACCTCTACACCGACCACGTCGAGACACTCCTGGCCGGAGTGCCGGGAGCGCGCCGCGTCGCCCTGGTGGGCGCCGGCCCACGCCCCGTCCTCGTGGTGGAGCCCGAGCCCGGCTTCCGGCGCGACCTCGTACGGGCCGGGATCCTCGCGGAGGCCGCGCGGCACCCGCGCACGGCGGGCCTGCGCGAGGTGCTGTTCCACCGCCGCTTCCCGGTGGACGCCCGGCACAACAGCAAGATCCGCCGGGACGTGCTCGCCGCCTGGGCGGCCCGGCGGTCGCGCGGAGGCCGCCGGTGAACGTCCTGGTCACCGGGGGCGGCGGGTTCCTCGGCCGTGCCGTGTGCCGCCGCCTGGTCGCGCGCGGCGACACCGTGCGCGCGCTGCACCGCCGCCCGCGTCTCGAACTGGACGCGCTGGGCGTCACCCAGTACCTGGCCGACATCCGCGACCCGGCGGCCGTCCGCGCCGCCGTCGACGGGTGCGAGGCCGTGGTCCACTGCGCCGCCAAGGCCGGGGCGCACGGCGCGTCCCGGGACTTCGCCGAGGTCAACGTGCACGGTACGCGCAACGTGGTGGACGCCTGCGCGGCAGCCGGGGCACGGCTGGTCCACGTGTCGTCGCCGAGCGTCGTGCACAACGGGCGCGACCTGGACGGCGTGGACGAGTCCGTCCCGTACGCCACCCGGTTCACCGCGCCCTACCCGCGCACCAAGGCGGCGGCCGAACGGCTCGTGCTGGCCGGGCCGGCGCCGTCCGTCGCGCTGCGCCCGCACCTCATCTGGGGGCCGGGCGATCCGCACTTCCTGCCCCGGTTCGTGGCGAACCGGCACCGGCTGTGGCTGCTGGGCAGGGCGGACAAGACCATCGACACCGTCTACGTCGACAACGCGGCCGACGCCTGCGTGCTGGCCCTCGACCGGCTGCGGCCCGGGTCGCCGCTGTGCGGGCGGGCGTACTTCATCACCCAGGGCGAGCCGTGCGGTTTCGGCGTCTGGGTGAACGCGCTGCTCGCGGCGGCCGGGCAGCCTCCGGTGCGGCGGCGGCTGCCCGCCGGACCGGCGATGGCGGCGGCCGGGATGCTGGAACGGCTGGCGGCGCAGGGCGGCTGGGAGCCGCCCCTGACCCGGTTCCTGGTGGAGCAGGCGTCCACGGCGCACTGGTTCGACATCTCCGCGGCCCGCCGCGACCTCGGCTACCGGCCACGCGTGAGCATGGCCGAAGGGCTCGCCCGCCTGACCGCCCACCTCTCGGAGTCCCCGTGACACGTTTCCCCGGCTACCCGTTCGCCTCCCGCTGGCACGCCCACCCCGGCGGGCTGCGCCAGCACTACGTGGACGAGGGGACGGGTGCCCCGGTGCTGTTCGTGCACGGCAACCCGTCCTGGAGCTACCTGTGGCGGCGGCCGATCCTGGCCCTGCGTGACCGGTTCCGCTGCGTCGCTCCGGACCACATCGGCATGGGGCTGTCCGACAAGCCGGCCGCCCGGGAGTACGACCACACCTTCGCCTCGCGCGTCGACGACCTCGACGCGCTGGTCGGGCACCTCATCGCCCACCGGGGCGCCCCCGAGCGGGGCTGGACGCTCGTCATGCACGACTGGGGCGGGCCGATCGGCATGGCGTGGGCCTGCCGCCACCCCGGGCGCGTCGCCCGGCTCGTCGTCCTCAACACGGCGGCCTTCCCCAGCCCGCACGGCGAGCGGGTCCGCCTCCCGCTGCGGGCGCCGCTGTGGGTGCTGCGCCGCACCCGGCTCGGCGCGCGGCTGTTCCTGCGGCACAACCTGTTCGCCCGCGGCGCGACCTGGCGTCCGCTCGGCGTGCGCCGCCGCATGCCCGCCGACGTGCGCGCCGCCTTCCTCGCCCCGTACGACCGGCCCGAGCACCGGGTGGCCGTCCAGCGGTTCGTGCACGACATCCCGCTGCGGCCGGGCGACCGGGCGTGGCCGCTCCTCGAAGGCACCGGCCGGCGGCTCGACCGGTTCGCCGGGCTGCCGGCCTTCGTCGGCTGGGGGCTGCGCGACCCGGTCTTCGACCCCGCCATGCTGGCCGAGTGGCGGCGCCGCCTGCCCCACGCCAGGGTCGAGGTCTGCCGGCGAGCCGGCCACTACCTCCTGGAGGACGCCCACGAGCGGTTCGTCCCCGCCATCCGCGCCTTCCTGACCGAGACGTAGCGCGGCGGGAGGCCGAGTGCGTCCGAACCCCTGTCGGCCACCTCGGCCGGAGGACTTCACTGGGGACCTGAACTGATTACGGATGATCGGAGGTCCTCATGCGGCTCCTCGGCCGGCTCTTCCTGGCGTTCACCGCGGCCACAGTCTGTCTGCCCACGGCCGGCGCGGCGGCGGCCACCGTGGCCCCGGCGCCCGTGATCCGCGCCGACTTCCCCGATCCGGACGTCATCCAGGTCGGCTCCACCTTCTACGCCTACTCCACCAGCAGCCGGCCCGGCCGCATCCCGGTCGCCAGCGCCCCGTCCGCCACCGGCCCGTGGACCGTGCGCGGGGACGCGCTGCCGGCCAAGCCGTCCTGGGCGGGCGACGGCGGGTTCTGGGCGCCCGACGTCTCCCGTCTCCCCGACGGCCGATACCTGATGTACTTCACCGGCCCGAGCACCGCCACCGGGCGCATGTGCGTCGGCGCCGCGACCTCGGCGAACCCGCTCGGCCCCTTCCAGCCGGCCGGCGGCTCGCCGCTCGTCTGCGACGCGGACGAGGGCGGCGACATCGACCCGTCCAGCTTCGTCGACACCGACGGCAAGCGGTATCTGCTCTACAAGAACGACGGCAACGCCGTCGGCCGGCCCACCATCCTCTGGCTGCAGCAGGTCGCGGCCGACGGCGTCACCTTCGTCGGCGGCCGCACCGAGCTCATCCGCGACGACAGGCCCGAGGAGGCCGGCGTCATCGAGGCGCCCGTGCTCGTCAAGCGGCCCTCCCAGTACGTGCTCTTCTACTCGGGCGGCTCCTACACCGGCAACAGCTACTTCACCGGCTACGCCGTGTCCCCGTCGCTCACCGGGCGCTACACCAAGGCGTACCGGCCGCTGATGACGACCGCCACCTTCGACGGAGCCGTACAGGGACCCGGCGGGACCGACGTGCTCGGCGACCGCGCCTTCTTCCACGGCTGGGTGGGCGACGCCCGCCACCTGTACACCGCGGCGCTGGGCTGGGCCGGCGACTATCCGGTCGTGCGTGGCAGCCGCGTACGGTACGAGGCCGAGCGCGGCTCGCTCAACCGTGCCACCGTCCGCACCGGCGCGGCCGGGGCGTCCCAGGGGGCCGTCGTGGCCAAGATCGACCATGCGGACAGCTGGGTCGACGTCCGGGTGTTCGCGCCGGTCGCCGGGGCCTACACGGCGCACGTGGCCTACGCGGCCGGTTACGGCGACGCGCAGCACCTGATGACGGTCAACGGGACCACGCGGTTCACCCTGGACTACCCCGACCGCGGCTGGGACAACTGGACGCAGGTTCCGGCCCGGCTCACGCTGAACGCCGGCTGGAACACCCTGCGCCTGCAGCACCGGACGCGCTGGGCGGAACTGGACCACATCGAGATCGCCTGATCCACGGGCCGGCCGCACCGTCACGTGAAATTTTCACGTGACGGTGCGGTCACGTGATCCCTTTTCGGACGGAACCGCAGGCCGGGAAGCGTCCAGGCGACGACGCCCACGCGGCGGGGATCGCCTCCGTTGACGCCCGCCGGACCATCGGATGTACTCCGCGACGACGCACCCCACGATTTGATGTTAGCGCTAACACTCCACGAAGCCGCCCCGAAAGGACCCCATGAGACCCGCGCGATCACGCCGCCTGGCCTGGATCATGAGCGTGCTCTGCATCATGTCCCTGCTGCCCGCGACACCGGCCATGGCGGACAACCCGATCGTCCAGACGATCTACACCGCCGACCCGGCGCCGCTCGTCCACAACGGCCGCGTCTACCTCTACACCGGCCACGACGAGGACGGCTCCACGTACTTCACGATGCGCGACTGGCGCGTCTACTCCTCGACCGACATGGCCAACTGGACCGACCACGGCTCGCCCATGAGCCTGGCCACCTTCACCTGGGCCGACGCCAACGCCTGGGCCGGCCACGTCGCCTACCGCAACGGCAAGTTCTACTGGTACGTCCCCGTACGGAACCGGAGGACCGGCGGCATGGCCATCGGCGTCGCGGTCGGCGACAGCCCGACCGGGCCGTTCCGTGACGCGCTGGGCCGCCCGCTGGTCGAGAACAACGAGATCGACCCCAACGTCCTCATCGACGACGACGGCCAGGCCTACCTGTACTGGGGCAACCCCCGGCTCGCGTACGTACGCCTGAACAGCGACATGATCTCCTACTCCGGCGGCATCACCTACATCCAGCTGACCGGCGCGGGATTCGGCACGCGCAACGGCAACCCCAGCCGCCCCACGCTCTACGAAGAGGGGCCCTGGGTCTACAAGCGCAACGGCCTCTACTACAACGTGTTCGCCGCGGAATGCTGCTCGGAGTTCATCGCCTACTCGACGGCCCCCAGCGCCACCGGGCCGTGGACGTACCGGGGGACGATCATGCCCCGGCAGGGCAGCAGCTTCACCAACCACGCCGGGATCATCGACTACGCCGGAGGATCGTACTTCTTCTACCACAACGGCGCCCTGCCGGGCGGCGGCGGTTTCACCAGGTCAGTGGCCGTGGAGAAGTTCACCTACAACGCCGACGGCAGCATCCCGACGATCAACATGACCACCGCCGGTCCGCCTCAGGTCGGCACCCTCAACCCGTTCGTCCGGCAGGAGGCCGAGACCGTCGCCTGGGCGTCCGGGGTGGAGACCGAACCCTCCAGCGAGGGCGGCATGAACGTCGGCTACATCGAGAACGGCGACTACCTGAAGGTCAAGGGCGTCGCCTTCGGCAACGGGGCCACCGCTTTCACCGCCCGCGTCGCCTCGGCCACCAGCGGCGGCCGGATCGAGCTGCGGCTCGGCAGCGCCACCGGCACCCTCGTGGGCACCTGCGCCGTCAACGGCACCGGCGGCTGGCAGAACTGGACCACGGTCACCTGCCCGGTGTCCGGCGCGACCGGCACCCGTGACCTCTACCTGCGTTTCGCGGGCGGCGGCGGCTACCTGTTCAACGTCAACTGGTGGCAGTTCACCGGCAGTGCCCTCCCTTCGACCCCCTGAGGAGCGATCTCCATGAACGGGAAAAGAACCCGCGCCCTGCTGACCGCAGTGGCCCTGGTCGTGGCGCTCACCCCCGCCACCCAGGCGCAGGCGCTGGAGAACGGCGTGGGCCGCACCCCGCCGATGGGGTGGAACACCTGGAACACCTTCGGCTGCAACATCAACGAGACGCTGATCCGCCAGACCGCCGACGCGATGGTCTCCTCCGGCATGCGCGACCTCGGATATCAGTACGTCGTCGTCGACGACTGCTGGTTCGACCCGGCCCGCGACTCCGCCGGAAACCTGCGGGCCAACCCGTCGAGATTCCCTAGCGGCATGAAGGCGCTCGGCGACTACCTGCACGCCCGGGGCCTGAAGTTCGGCCTCTACCAGGCACCCCTGGACCGCACCTGCGCCCAGTACTTCGGCGCCTACCCGGGCGCCACCGGCAGCCTGAACCACGAGGTCCAGGACGCCCAGCAGTTCGCCGCCTGGGGCGTCGACTATCTCAAGTACGACTGGTGCTCCCCCACCGGCACCATCGACGACCAGGTCCGCACCTTCGCGAAGATGCGCGACGCCCTGGCGGCCACCGGCCGGCCGATCCTCTACAGCATCAACCCCAACAGCATCCACGAGAAGACCGGCCCGCAGCGGAACTGGGGTGACGTCGCCAACATCTGGCGTACGACCGAGGACATCACCAACGTGTGGAACTCCGGTCAGACCAACGGCTACCCGATGGGCATCCAGAACATCGTCAACGTCAACGCGCCCCTGTCGGGCTACGCCAGGCCGGGACAGTTCAACGACCCCGACATGATGGTGGTCGGCCGGGGCGGCATGACGGACACCGAGATGCGCAGCCACTTCGCCCTCTGGGCGATCATGGCCGCACCGCTGATCGCGGGCAACGACATGCGGACCATGGACTCCGCGACCGCCACGATCATGAAGAACCAGAACCTGATCGCCATCAACCAGGACCCGCTCGGCCTCCAGGCGACCCAGATCAGCAACGACGGCACCCGCCGCGTCCTGGCCAAACGGCTGAGCAACGGCGACGTCGCGGTCGCGCTGTTCAACCAGGGCGGCGGCACGACGACGATCAGCACCACCACCTCGGCGATCGGCCTGTCCGGCAGCTCCTTCAGTATGCGTGAGGCCTGGACGAACGCCGTCACCTCGACGACCGGGGCCATCTCGGCGAGCGTGCCGTCCCACGGCACCGTCGTGTTCCGGGTCAGCGGCGGGACGCCCAACCCCGTGTCCCGGATCCAGGGCGTGGGGTCGGGCAGATGCCTCGACGTCACCGGAGCTTCCCAGGCCAACGGGACCCGGGTGGCGATCTGGGACTGCCATGGTCAGGTCAACCAGCAGTGGACCTCCACGGCAGCCGGCGAACTGCGGGTCTACGGGAACAAGTGCCTCGACGTGAACAACAACGGCACCGCCGACGGCACCAGCGTGATCATCTGGGACTGCAACGGCCAGAACAACCAGAAGTGGCGCTTCAACACCGACGGAAGCATCACCGCGCTCGGTGCGAACAAGTGCCTGGACGTGCCCGGCAACGCCACCGCCAACGGCGTCTACCTGCAGATCTGGACGTGCAGCGGCGCGGCCAACCAACGGTGGACCCGCCTCTGAGCCATGACCCGGGTCTGGGCGATCCACAAGAGACCGCCCAGACCCGGGGTGCGTCACGCGGCGCCCAGGCTCCACCGCTGGTTGGCGCCGCCGTGGCACGAGTAGAGCTGGAGGCGGGCGCCGTTGGCCGTCCCGGCGGCGTCCAGGCACAGCCCCGACTGCACGCCGACGATCGTCCCGTCAGCGTTGACGCGCCACTTCTGGTTGGCGCCGCCCCAGCAGGAGTAGAGCTGGACGCCGGCTCCGTTGCCCGCCCCGGCGGCGTCGAGGCATTTGCCGCCGAGACCCCGCAGTTCCTGGGACGAGGTGAGGGCCCACCGCTGGTTGGCGCCGCCGTGGCAGTCCCAGAGCTGGAGCCGCGTGCCGTCGGCGGTGCTCGAGTTCGGCACGTCCACGCAGCGCCCGGAGGCGACGCCCCTGATCTGGCCGTCGCCGCCAGGGGTCGGCGTGGGGCCGGCGCCGTCGAGGCCGAAGAACCGGATCGCGTGCACGGCCATCCCGGGATGCGGCAGATTGTGCCCGGCTCCGCTGATGGTGTAGGCCTCGACCTGGCCGGTCCCGAAGACTCTGCGCGTCCACCCCGATTGCGGGTTCGTGGTCGAGGTGGGCGTCCGGCTCACCCCGTGCACGTCGGTCCACTGGTCGACCTCCTTCTGCAACATGCTGAAGTTCAGCACGTCGTCCGCGGTGCCGTGCCAGGCCATCAGCCGGGGCCGGGGACCGGTGTAACCGGGGTAGGCGCCGCGGACCAGGTCGCCCCACTGCTGCGGAGTCCGGTCGCCGCAACCGGGCGGGCCGAGACAGCCGAAGGGCACACCGGCGAAGGGAGCGCCGGCCTTGAACACATCGGGATAGGTGGCGAGCAGGTTGACGGTCTCCATCGCCCCGGAGGAGAAGCCGGTGGCGAACACCTTCTCGGGGTCGCCGTTGTGGCGCTGCACGACGTAGTTGACCATCGACACGATCGACACGGGGTCGCTGCCGCCGCCGTGCCGGAGTGCTTCGTCCGACCACACGTCGAAGCAGTTCGACAGGCCGTTGGCGCTCTTGTTGGCCTGCGGGTAGATGACGACGAAGCCGTGCCGGTCGGCCAGGGACGCGAACTCCGTCTGCTGGTGGAAGTCGGTCGCCCGGCCGTTGCAGCCGTGCATCGCCACCAGGATGCCGGGACGCGCGGCCACGTTGTCAGGGACGTAGAGGTGCATCTGGATGTTGCCGGGGTTCGCCCCGAAGTCGCCGATCCTGGTCAGCGTCGCCGCACTCGCCTGGGGCGCCATGGCGACGCAACCGGCCAGGACGGTGATCACCGCGGTGACCACGGCGGCGATCACCGTCCCTGACCCGATCGGCACCTGCTGGTGCCGTCTCATGATCTGACCTCCTAGCCCCGGTTCCAGGACCACTTCTGGTTGTCGCCGCCCCAGCAGGAGTAGATCTGGAGCTGGGTCCCGTTACCGGTGCCGTTGTTCACGGCGTCGAGGCACAGATTCGACTGGACTCCGACGATGGAGCCGTCCGAGTTGACGCGCCACTTCTGGTTGTTGCCGCCCCAGCAGGAGTAGATCTGCACCCTGGCGCCGTTGCCGGTGCCGGCGGCGTCCAGGCACTTGTTGCCGTAGACGCGGATCTCCTGCGCGGAGGTGTAGGACCACTGCTGGTTGGAGTTGGAGTGGCAGTCCCACAGCTGGAGCTGCGTGCCGTCGGCCGTCGAGGCGTTCGGCACGTCCACACACCGCCCGGACGCCACACCCCGGATCTGTCCCACGGTGCCGGGGGTCTGCGTGGGCGTCGTGGTCGGGTCCGGGTCGGGATCCGGGTCCGCGTTGTTGAGCGCGTTCAGGACGGAGTTGTACGCGGCCTTCTTGTTGCCGTTGCCGTCGAAGAGCAGCGCGCTGGCGCCGGCGCCGAGCCAGGAGTCGCTGTCACGGACGCCCCAGACCGTGATGCCGGTACAGCGCGGCACCGCCAGGCAGTCGTTGACGACGTTGGCGTACGTGGTGGCCGAGCCGCCCTGGATGTCCAGCTCGGTGATCTGCACGTCGACGCCCAGGGCGGCGAAGCTCTGGATGGTCGTGCGGTAGTTGCTGTTGTAGGGGCTGTTGCTGTTGAAGTGCGACTGCAGGCCGACGCAGTCGATCGGTACGCCGCGCTGCTTGAAGTCGCGGACCATGTTGTAGACGCCCTGCGTCTTGGCCCAGCTCCAGTTGTCGATGTTGTAGTCGTTGTAGCAGAGCTTGGCGGACGGGTCGGCGGCCCGCGCGGTGCGGAAGGCCACCTCGATCCAGTCGTTGCCGGTCCGCTGGAGGTTGGAGTCGCGCCGGCCACCGGAGTTGCCGTCGGCGTAGGCCTCGTTGACGACGTCCCAGGCGTAGATCTTGCCTCGGTAGTGCCCCATCACGCCGTTGATGTGGTCGATCATCGCCTGGCGGAGGTTGCCGCCGGAGAGCGACTGCATCCAGCCCGGCTGCTGGTTGTGCCAGGCGAGGGTGTGGCCGCGTACCCGCTTGCCGTTCTGGACCGCCCAGTTGTAGATCCGGTCGCCGGCGCTGAAGTTGAACTGCCCCCGGTTGGGTTCCGTGGCGTCGATCTTCATCTCGTTCTCGGCGGTGATCATGTCGAACTCGCGGTTCGCGATCGTCGTGTACGCCTGGTCGCCCAGCTTGCCCGCGGCGATGGCCGTGCCGAAGTACCGGCCGCTCTGCTGGGCGGCGGCGGCGAGCGTGCTCTCCGCCGCGTCCGCGGGAACGGACACCATCAGCGCCGCGCCTACGATCCCCAGGGCGCCGACGGCGCCCACGATGCCGCGGAGGACACCGAAACGTTCGTACGCGGACGAAGGTAAAGCCTTCAAGCCCATGCCTGACTCCATACTGAAGTTACGGAACGAGGGATGTGCGGGAACCCCGGCGGACGACGCCGCACCCCAGGCCGGAGGCGCACACCACGATGGCGTCATGACCGGCGGCCCTGGCCGATCACCACATCAGGCAGGACCGACCGCCTCGGAGATCAGTGTGGGAACGCAACCGAAACATGTCAACGTTTTCACGAAAATTTCGGAACGCCCGACGCGGGGTCGATGCCTGACCGCGGATGCCATGGAGCCACGGACACCAGGAGCGATATCGCACGAGCACCCCGCGACGGCGGAGATGAAACTTTCACCCATCCCCGCAACTTACGGACCCGCAGACCTGCCCCGACACCCACCGGACGCGTCGCGCACCAGACCACCACCCCTTGACGACACCCGGCGTGTTGTATTTACTCGCCGCCATCACCACCGGAAGACGCCGGAGTGCGAAGGAGGACCACAGCGCGGAATGTGAGCGCTAACAAAGCCTGGGCGGCACCACACGCCCAGACCATTCGGCGCCCGCCGGTCCGCCTTTCTCATGGAAGGCAGACCGGCCGGGCGAATTCGCGGCCTGACCCGAAGCCGACAGCTCAGATGTGGCACTCTGGGGTCCACCGGACTTCGAAGGAACATCTGACGGCGATGGGAATGCTCGGATGAGCCAGACTCGACAAGATGGCGACCAGGCAGACCCTTCAGGCCACTACTACGGCGATCCCAGTCAGCAGCCATCGAGAAAATGGACCAAGGAGACCATCCTCGCGGTCCTGTCGTTAGCCCTCGCGGTGACCGTCCTGTTCTTCGGTGACGGATGGTTCCGCGGCGAGGACGACCCACCGCCGGCGGCCGCGACCACCAGCCCCTCGGCTCACCCCGCCAGCACGGCCCCGAGCAGCTCGGCTCCGACGCCGAGCCAGACCCCGTCACCAGAACCGTCGGCAGCGCCTTCCGTCCGGTGGACCGGAGTCGTGCGCCTGGGCGCCGGTGTCGACCTCGACCAGCTCCCGCCGACCATTCGCACATCCGACGAGAACGCGGACATCGCTGAATCCTCGTCCTTTTTCGTGAGTTCGATCGCAGCGCACGAACAGTCCCTCGCCCCGTGGAGCGACTCCACCGCGCCCACCCGGCAGCAGTGCGTCGAGGCACTTTCGACCCAGGGCACGACGGAATGGGGCGAGTCAGGCAAGGAAGAGGTGGAGACCGGAGCGATCTTCTGCCTGCGGACCTCCGAAGGGCGCATCGCGGCGATGAAGATGAAGGACGACTCGTACCACAACATGCGGGCGACCGTGAAGGTCTGGGACCCGGCCGACTCGCTCTAGCCACGGTCCGCTCGGGGGTCGGGTTCGCCTCGTCGTACGGCTCCCGGGGCCCGGCGGAGGGGCCGGCGGGTCAGGCGGCGGGTGAGACGGCGGGAGGACGGCAGCTGCCAGGGGACGCTGATGATCACGACCCCGGGGATGAGCATGAGCCGGCTCCTGAGCCACAGCGTGGTCCGGTTGTGCAGCAGGCTCTCCCACCATCGACCGACGCTGTACTCGGGGATGACGACGTAGATCACGTCACGCGGGCTCTTCCGTACGAGGGAGCGGACGTAGGCCGTGATCGGGCGGGTGAGCTCGCGGTACGGCGAGTCCAGGACCTTCAGCGGGACGTTGATGCCCGAGGTGTCCCACCGCCTCAGCAGGTCCTGGGCGTCCTCGCGGTCGATGGCCACCGTGACCGCCTCCACGTGGTCGGCCCGGAGCGCACGGGCGTAGCCCAGGGCGCGCATGGTCGCCGCGTCCATCCGGGGAACCACGACCATGGTGAAGACCCGCGCGGGGGCGACGGACTCCTCGATCGGGTCGGTGACGGCGAGTTCACTGGCGAGCACGTCGTAGTGACGGCGGATGCCCCGCATCAGCGACCACAGCAGCACGCCCGCGGCCAGCGCCAGATAGGCGCCCTCGGTGAGCTTGGTGGCCAGCACGATGATCAGGACCAGGCCGGTCGTCAGGGCCCCCACGGCGTTGATCGTCCGTGCCAGCCGCTGGTGGCGTCGCACTCCTGCGTCGGACTCGACGGCCAGCGCCCGGCCCCAGTGGCGGACCATCCCGGCCTGGGACAGGGTGAAGGAGGTGAAGACGCCCAGGATGTACAGATGGATGAGGTCGGTCACCGATGCGTGGAAGACCCACAGGAGCGCGGCCGCGATGGCCGCCAGGGCGATGATCCCGTTGGAGAAGGCGAGCCGGTCCCCGCGCATGTGCAGTTGCTCGGGCAGGTAACGATGCCGGGCCAGGAGCGAGGCGAGGAGCGGGAATCCGTTGAAGGCCGTGTTGGCGGCCAGCACCAGCACCAGCGCGGTGGCCGCCTGGACGACGAAGAACCCCACGCTGTCGTGCCCGCCGAAGACGGCGGCGGCCAGCTGGCCGATCACGGTGCGCTGGGGCAGGTCCGCGCAGTCCGGGCCGGTGCCGCTGAACTGGCAGGGGTCGGCGGCGATCCGCACCTGGCTGATCAGCGCCAGCGCCGTGATCCCGGCGAACATCGTCGCCGAGATCAGGCCCATGACGGCCAAGGTCGTGGCGGCGTTGCGGGCCTTGGGGCGGCGGAACGCCGGCACCCCGTTGGAGATCGCCTCCACTCCGGTCAGCGCCGTGCAGCCGCTGGAGAACGCCCGCAGGATCAGCACGGTCAACGTCAGGCCCGTCAGCTGCTCGTACCCCGCCTCGGGACGAAGCTCCCACCCGGCGGACTCGGCCACCGGCGCGTTCCCGGTGACCCAGCCGAACAGGCCGGTCGCGCACATCACCAGCACGGCCCCGATGAACAGATACGTCGGTACGGCGAAGACGCGGCCGGACTCCCGTACCCCGCGCAGATTCATCGTGGCGAGCACGGCGACGAGACCCACGGCCAGGCTCACCCGGTGTTCGTGCAGGCCGGGGAACGCGGAGACGATGTTGTCCACTCCCGCGGCGACCGAGACCGCCACGGTCATCACGTAGTCGACCAGCAGGGCCGCGGCCACCACCAGGCCGGCCGTCGGGCCGAGGTTGCCGGAGGCGACCGCGTACGACCCGCCGCCCCCGGGATAGGCGCGGACCACCTGCCGGTAGGACACGACCACCACGACCAGCAGGACGATCACCGCCGTGGCCACCCAGGACGTCAGATGCAGGAAGGCCAGCCCGGCGACCGAGAAGACCAGCAGGATCTCCTGGGTGGCGTAGGCCACGGACGACAGCGGATCGGACGCGAAGATCGGCAGCGCCAGCCTCTTGGGCAGCAGCCTCTCGTGCAGCTTCTCGCTGCGCAGCGCCCTGCCGACCAGCAGACGCTTCACGACTTCCGCAAAGCCGATCACGGGGAGAGCCTAGGCACGCCACCACCAAATGTCATCGCGACGTCACGAGAGGTGAGCGACTGGGATGAAAGCCTTTCCCAAGACCTGTCCATCTACCTTTTGGCCCCCGTATCGGAACATGTAGACAGAAACTGTGAGATATGGGGGAAACCCGCATCTTCGGGGGCGTCTCTCACTGCAACGGAATCACGCGCTGGCGGTGATTCCGCTGGCCATGATCGTGGTCATCACGGTCGCGGACCTGCTGTCCCCCAGCGACATCCACTTCGGAGCTCTGCTGGTGGCGGCCCCGGCGATCACGGCCTCCTTCGCGGGAGCGTGGTTCACGGGCGTGATCGGGCTTCTCGCGATCACGGGCGAGATCATGATCGGCGTCCATCACAACCGCCTGGGCACCGAGAACATGCAGTCGGAGCTCATCGCCATGATCGCGGTATCGGCGTTCGTGGTGGTCTTCTGCCTCATCCGGGACCGCGAGCGGCGGGTCCTGGTGCAGGTGCGCTCGGTGGCCGAAGCCGCGCAGCGGGCTCTGTTGCGGCCACTGCCGGAGTCGCTGGGCACGCTCCGGCTGGCCTCCGTCTACCTGGCCGCCGCGGCGGAGGCCCGGGTCGGCGGGGATCTGTACGGTGCCGTACGCACCGTGAACGCCACCCGCCTGATCATCGGCGACGCCCGGGGCAAGGGCCTCACCGCCATCTCCGACGCCGCCGCTCTCGTCAGCGCCTTCCGCGAAGCCGCCCGCCGGGGCCTGTCCCTGCCGGAGCTCGTCGCCGACCTTGAGGACAGCGCCGGGTTCAATCCGTACGATTTCGCCGGGGAATGGCCGGCAAGCGAGGAGACCTTCGTGACCGCGGTCGCCCTCGACATACCAGACGACGAACCGGCGCTCACCCTGGTGAACTGCGGCCACCCGCCGCCGCTGCTGGTGCACGCCGGGGAGGTCACACCGCTGCAGTGCGAGAACCCGGCGCCACCGCTTGGTCTGGGTGACCTGTGCGACCACGGGTACGCCGTCTGCTCGTTCCGGTTCGACGAGGGCGATCTCCTGCTGCTCTACACCGACGGCGTCACCGAGGCGCGCGACGCCGCCGGGGTCTTCTACCCGCTGGCCGACCGGATCGGCGCCTGGACGCAGGAAGCCCCGGAAGGGCTGTTGAAACGGGTGTGCGACGACCTCCTCACCTATACCGGCGGACGTCTCGGCGACGACGCCGCCATGATCGCGATACGCCGCATGCCGGTCGCGGACAGCGGCGGCGCGTACGGACCGGCCGCCACGAGCGGCGCGCGCGCGTTCTGAGGCCCCGCGCGGGTAACCTTGTTGATCGTCAAGGTGGCGGGTCCGACTCCCGTCCGCCCGCGCCGACCAGGGAGCTTCGATAGACATCGACGAGGTGCTGGCTCAGGCCCGCACGGGGCTGCACCGCCTGAGCCCACCCCAGGCATGGTCGGCGGCGGGCCGGACCGACAGCTTCATCGTCGACACCCGGCCCGCTTTCCAGCGCTGCGCGGGAGAGGTCCCGGGCGCCATCGTCATCGAGCGCAACCAGCTGGAGTGGCGGCTGGACCCCCGGTGCGAGGCCCGCATTCCCGAGGCCGAACACGCCCGCATCCAGTGGATCATCCTGTGCGACGAGGGATACTCCTCCAGCCTCGCCGCCCGCTCGCTCCAGGACCTCGGCCTCCACCGCAGCACCGACGTGATCGGCGGCTTCCAGGCATGGCACGCCGCGGGGATGCCGATCGTCCTCCGCGAGCCGCCGACGTCTCCCCGGCGCCCGGGCGAAGGCCCGTCGGCCATGGAGACGGCCGCCGCCGAGAAGGCCCTGCCACAAGACGCCTGACAGATCCTCAACGGATCCCCACCGGCGCTGACCGAGGGCCGGACTCCCCGGCGGGACTCCGGCCCTCTGGTCTCAGCCGGTGACGCGGAAGGTGGCGTCGGCCCGAGCGGTCGTGGTGCTGACCGGGTCGATCCGGAGCAGGTAGTCTGCGTGCCGCAGGTAGCGGTCCGGGAAGTTGTACGACTGGAACGACGCCGCCGACGAGTCGGCCAGCCCGGCCACCCGCCGGAACGTCGCGTCGGCCCGGAACGTCGCGCTGCCGTCGTTCCGCGCCAGCACGAGGTCGTAGTCGTAGTGCCGCAGGTAGTAGCCGGGCAGGTTCGCCGCCTCGAACGACACGTACGCGCCGCCCGTGTCGGCCAGCCCCGGCACCATCCGCCACTGCGCGTCCGCCGCCGGGCTCACGTTCGGGTCGATCCGTACGTCGTAGTCGGCATGCCGTACGTACCGGTCCGGGAAGTTGTACGACTGCAGCCGATTCGCGGCGATGGTCGGGGTGCCGACCCCGGCGCTCGTCTGCGTCACCCGGCGGATCGTGCCGTCGGCGTTGTAGGACAGGTACTCGAGCGCGATCGACCGCTTGTAGTTGCCACCGCCGGCGCGGGCGTTGCGGTGGTAGGCGATGTACCACTGGCCGTTGTACTCGGCCATCGAATGGTGGTTGGTGTTGACGTTGACGCCTTCGAGGATGACGCCCCGGTAGGTGAACGGGCCCAGCGGGCTGCTCGCCGTGGCGTAGGCGATCTGACCCGGCCAGCCCGTGGAGTACGAGTAGTAGTAGACGCCGTTCCTCTTGTGCATGAAGCCGGCCTCGGCGAAGCCGCTGCCGCCGCTGATCGTCACGTTCTGGATCGCGCCCGTGGTGGAGATCATGTCCGAATTCAGGCGGACCACCTTCGGCGCGCGGGCGCCGCCGAAGTACAGGTACGCCTGCCCGTTGTCGTCGACGAACACCGCCGGGTCGATGGGCTCCTCACCGGTGTTGGCGTCCCGCCCCTTCTCGATCAGCGGGGTGCCGCGGGGGTCGCTGAACCCGCCGGTGGGCGACGTGCTCCTGGCCACGCCGATCCTGGTCCGGTCGGTCGGCAGGTACAGGTAGTAGTACCCGTTGCGCTGGGTCGCCGAGGGCGCCCACGCGTACCGCGTCGCCCACCCGAACCCGCCGACCGAGAACGGCGCGCCGTGGTCGGTCCAGTTCACCAGGTCGGCCGACGAGTACACCCGCCAGGCGTTCGAGTCCCAGTACGTGCCGCTGTTGCTCTCGTCGTCCGTGGTGTAGACGTACACGCGGTTGTTGTAGACGTGCATCGACGCATCGGCGGCGAACCGGTTCACGATCGGGTTCGACGCCTGGGCAGGCGCGGCGGGTCCGGCGACCAACGTCGCCGCCACCAGTGAACACACCGCGAGCAGGCGCGCCGCGGCGAGTGCGAGTCTTCTCATGGCATGGCTTCCTGGTCATGTCGCTACGGCCGAGGATCAGGATTGGGTACGGGACCACTGCTGGTTGGTGCCGCTGCCGCACGCGTACTGCTGGATGTCGGCGCCGTCAGCCGTGGACGCGTTGACGACGTCCAGGCACTTGCCGCTGTGACGGGCCCTGAGCTGGAAGTAGCTGCCGGTGGCCACCCACTGCCACTGCTGGTTGGAGCCACCGCCACAGGTGTACTGGATGATGTTGGCCCCGTCGGCGGTCGAAGCGCCGGCCACGTCCAGGCACTTGCCGCTGTTCTGGTTGACCAGCCGGTGATAGCCGCCGCCGATGTCCTGGAACTGCCATTTCTGGTTCCCGCCGCCGTTCCACGGATACTGCTTCACCTCGGCGTTGTTCGCCGTCGACGAGCTGACGACGTCCATCACCTTTCCGCTGCCGCGTCCGGTGATCCGGTAGTACGGGGAGGTGCCGCCGCCGGAGACGACGCCGGTGGCGGCGTCGATGGTGATCTGGGGATACCAGGTCAGGCTCATACTGGTGGTGGACGGGAACGTGATCGGCAGCCAGACGTACTGGGAATCGTTCACCGGCCCGCCCCAGGCCCCGGCCCAGCGATCCCCCATGTACAGGTAGCTGGTGGTCGACGAGCCCTGGATCGGCAGCACGTACGTCGGCTGGGAGCTGAACGTCGTGCCGTCGCCGACGTTGGTCCACCCGGTCCATGGACCGGAGATGCTCGACGCGGTCGCGTATCGCGCCTGGTTCGGACTCCACCCGGTCGCCCCTGAGGTCAGCAGGAAATAGACGTTTCCTCGTTTGAACATGGCCGGGGCTTCCCGGTGGGCGTCGTTCCAGAAATTGCCCACCAGCGTGCTGACGTTCAGATAGTCCGTCGTGAGCCGGTAGATGTGCAGGTCGTAGTTCTCGTCCGCGGCCGAGATCATGTAGGCGGTGCCGTTGTCGTTGAAGAGCGTGATGTCCCTCGACATGTGCCCGAGCGGGCGGAAGCTGCCGTGGTAGGTGTAGGGGCCGTCCACGGTGGCGGAGGAGGCGACGGCGGCGCGGGCCTCGCTGTAGTTTGAGCCGTTCTCCTTGTGCATCCACATGACGAATCTGCCGGTGGAGCTGTTGTAGATGACCTTCGGCCGCTCGATGTTCGCGACGTTGAGCTCGGGGTGCGACGACTGGGTGAGGACGTCGTTGCGGAACTCCCAGTTCCGCAGGTCCGTGGACCTGTAGACCGAGACCGCCCGGAAGGTGTTGTCGGGATTGCGGTTCTCCCCGAACCAGTAGTAGTAGCCGCCTTCCCGCAGCACGCCGCCGCCATGGGCGTGCAGCGCGTTGCCGCTGGTGTCCAGGAACTGGGTGCCGTTGGTGATGGTCACCGGAGCCGCGCCGGCCGGGGCCGCGGTCGCGGCGTGGCCGACGACGGCACCGGCGAGCAGGAGGATGGCCGCGAGCGAGCGGCGTAAGCTCACGAGTCGATTCATGCTGATCACTTCCCTCTGTTCCGGCGGTTGGCGTGGCGACCGGGTGTTCCACGGGGGCACGATGTTTGCGTTAACATCACCACCGACCCGAGGGTCACATGCATGTTTACGACGTGTTTTCCCACATGGAAAAGGCTGACAGCCCGGTTGTCAATACCTCGCCACGAGACGATTCCGCCTGCGGTCAATCGTCCACGAATGAACGGGGTATTGACCGGCTCGACATGAGCGAACACACTGATGTAACGCCGACGTAACGACCGCACCCCCGCGCACGCTTGGCGCACCGACCACCATTCGACGCCTTCGTGAATGGATCAGCATGATGTTAGCGCTAACAATTCATGGTGAGGGAATTCACCCGTGAACAGACGACTGAAGGTCAGACGCTGGTTGGCCCGGCTCTGCCTCGTGGCGCTCACCGCCGCCGCCGCCGGGGCGTCGGTCGCCTCACCCGCACAGGCCGCGCCCGGCTACGTCTACACCACGTTCAAGGGAGACGCCGCCGCCGACCAGGAGCTCTGGGTCTACTCGTCGGCCAACGGCACGAACTTCGGCGTGCTGGCCGACACGAACTACCGCGGCCCGTCCGGCGTGCTGCGCGATCCCAGCATCATCCAGCACAACGGGCTCTACTACATCGCCCACACCGTCGAGTCGTGGACCACGAACTCCACCCACTTCAACATCGCCTCCAGCCCCGACCTGGTCAACTGGACCCACGTGACCAGCGTCGACTCCGGCGTCGCCAACACGCGCTTCACCTGGGCGCCCGAGTTCTACGTCGAGGGCGGCACCGTCCGGATCATCGTGAGCATCGCCCAGACGACGTGCTCCAACTGTTTCCGTCCGTACATCTTCACCGCCCAGAACGCGTCGCTCACCTCCTGGAGCGGACCGGCGCAGATGGGTGGTCTCGGCTACAACTACATCGACACGTACGTGGTGAAGTCGGGTAGCACCTATCACGCCTTCACCAAGAACGAGACCTCCAAGTACATCGAGCACTGGACCAGCACGAGTCTCACCAGCGGGTGGAGCAACCAGGGCCAGTTGTGGAGCTCGGGCTACGAGGGACCGGCCGTGTTGCGGATGAGCGACGGCTCCTGGCGCATCTGGATCGACAAGTACACCAACGGCGGCATCTGGACGGCCACCAGCTCGAACCTGAACTCCTGGTCGGGCCTGAGCCAGATCACCTGCCCCGGTTGCCGCCACGGCACGATCCTGCCGGTGGCCGACGTGCCCGCCCCCGCGCCGGTCCACCGCGTGACCAACCGCAACAGCGGCAAGGTGGTGGACGTCGTGTCGGCCTCCACCGCGAACAACGCCGAGATCAAACAGTGGACCTGGAACGGCGGCGGCAACCAGAAATGGGAGTTCCAGGACGCCGGCGGCGGCTACTTCCGCGTCGTCAACCAGAACAGCGGCAAGTGCCTGGACGTGGCCGGCGCTTCGACCGCCGACGGGGCCAACGTCATCCAGTACACCTGCGGCGGCGGCACCAACCAGCAATGGCAGTGGCAGGCCACCGGGAGCTACTTCCGGATCGTCGCACGGCACAGCGGCAAGTGCCTCGACGTCGTCGGCTCCGGCACCGGCGACGGCGCCGACATCCAGCAGTACGCCTGCGGCAGCGGCACCAACCAGCAGTGGAGCCGCACCCAGGTCTGACCCAGGAATTCAGATCCAGTGATTGGGCATGCCATGAGACTGATCAGCTGCTTATCCTCGGGAAACACCCGGTCGTCACGCCGGTCGCTGATCGCCCTCGTGGTGACGGCGCTCACCGCGGCGGCGAGCCTCGTCATCCCCGCGTCGCCGGCCGCTGCCGCCACCAGCCAGTTCAGGGGCATGAACTGGGCCGTGCTGGGTGACAACTTCAGCACCGGCACGCTCGTCCTGCACGGCCTGAGCCAGTCCGACAGCAACGCGACAGTACGGGCGAAAGCCAACGCCCTCTACGACGACATGGCCTCCACCATGGGCGTCAACACCGTCCGGCTGCCCATCAACACCCACACCGTGGCCAACACGACCTGGTGGAACGCCTACCGCGGCGCCATCGACGCCGCCACTGCCCGTGGATTCAAGGTCATCCTCGCGTACTGGGAGGACGGCGCCGCCTCCGGCGGCAGAATCACCGACCTCGCCGCGTGGAACACGATGTGGTCCAGCGTGACCAACACGTACGGCTCGAACGGCAACGTCTACTTCGAGCCGATGAACGAGCCGCACGGCTACACCTCGGCGGAGTGGCGCGACGTCGCGGCGAACTGGCTCGGCTATCACACCTCGGCGGTGCCCGGCCGGGTGCTCATCGGCGGCACCGGCTACAGCCAGGACCTGCGGGACGTCTGCAACGACAGCCGCTTCAACGCGACGCTGCTGTCCTTCCACCACTACGCCTTCTTCTACAGCGCGATGACCTACGACGCCTTCCGCAGCCACATCCAGACGCGTCTGGGCAACTGCGCCTCCCGCGCGGTCGCGACCGAGTTCGGCGCGCCGATGGCCACCGGCCTCGACTACGGCGACGCGAACAGCACCGACAACTTCGTGCGCCACATCCGCGCCATGGCCCAGGTCATGCGGGACAACCAGATGGGCGGCACCTACTGGCCCGCCCTCGGCGGCAAACCGACCGGAACCAGCGGCTACGACCACTACTCGATGTACGGCCTGACCGGCAGCGGCACCGATCTCGGCCTGACCGTCCGCAACCCCTCCGGCGCCGACCGGATCCGGTACGCCTGGGGCGACGCCGTCGGCCCCACTCCCCCGCCGACGTACTACCGGATCGACGTGCGCCACAGCGGCAAGGCCATGGACGTCCAGCAGCCGAACACCGACAACGGCGCGCGCGTCGGCCAGTACACGTACGGCGGCAACGCCTGGCAGCAGTGGCAGTTCCAGGACGCCGGCAGCGGCTACTGGCGCGTCGTCAGCCGCCACAGCGGGAAGTGCCTCGACGTGGTGAGCGCGTCGACCGCCGACGGCGCCGAACTCATCCAGTACACCTGTGGCACCGGCACCAACCAGCAGTTCCAGATGGTCGCCAACGGCAGCTACTTCCAGCTCCGGGCACGACACAGCGGCAAATGCGTGGACGTACCGGCCGCGTCGACCGCGGACGGCGTGATCCTCAAGCAGTATCCGTGCAACACCGGCACCAACCAGCAGTGGTCACGCACCAACGTCTGACGATCGCTCGAGACCTGTTCCTAGGAATCAGGCCGCGGGAGGTATCCCGAAGACGTGGCTTCCGGGCGCCGCAGGGTCGTCGCCCACCCAGAACTCTCTCCAGTGGCGGATGAACTCCGTACGGGAGACGGTGCCGTCACCATCGGCGTCGAGTCGGACGAACACGTCGGTGGTGTCGGTGGGGCTGCCGTTCCACGCCTCGATCATGCGTTGGTACTCGGCCGGCGAGATCCGGTCGTCGCCGTCCTCGTCGATGGCCTCGAACATGGCCTCGGCGGTGGCGTCCACGGCGTCCGGCGTCCGGCCGAGCAGATCCACCACGGTGAGGACGTCGTCGAGCGTGACCGACTCGGGGTCGCGGGAGCGCTCGGCGAGCGTTCCCCACCAGCCATGCATGATCGCCATGAGGTGCTCCTCATCACCGGCCGCGCGGATGGACGCCCAACGCCCCGCTAGGGCATCGAAATCGCTCTCGCGCAGCACGCCGTCACCGTCGACGTCCATCGCACCGAAAACGAGTTGCACCTTGCCCCGCTGAAATGTGCTCGCCATGCCCCGATCGTCCCCGGCCTCACGCCGGGCAACTCCTGTCGCAACGGTTCCCTCCCCTTCTGCATAAGGTGACGGAATCATCGCTATGAGTAACCGGCTGAACATGAATATCTCACTGGTGTCCGATGAAGAGCGCACTACACAACCCTCGGATGAAGCGGCAATCTGAGGCAGGAGCTAGACGCCCCGACGAACTTCGACATGAAAGAAAACGGCCTGCCGAGCTGAGAGAAGATCGATGAGATTCATGATCATTCGCCGGGCCGGGGCAGACACCGAGGCGGGCTTTCCACCCGGCCGCGAGTTCGCCGCCAGACTGCGGGTCTATGACGAGACCCTGATCAGGGCCGGAGTGCTTCTGACCGCCGGGAGGCTGCGTCCAGAGAGCCTGGTGGCGCAGATCGCGCGTCACGGTGGCGAGGCCGTCGTGACTGCCCGGCCATCGCTCGACACTGAATGGATCGCCGGATTCTGGCTGATCCAAGCAAAGGACAGAGCGGAGGCCGTCGAGTGGGCTCGCCGTGTTCCTGTGCCGGGCCGGCGAGTGGGCGTCGGGGTAGAAGTATGGCAGTGCGCATCGAGGCCCTGGCGTGACTCGCCGGAATGCCTCTGATGCGCACTGAGCACGAAGCCTATTGAGACCCGGCAGATCGTTTCGCCGCTCCCATGTAATGCGCTCTGAGGTCGCTGCCGAGGTGTTCGACGGCGTAACGCAGGGCGGTGCGGGGCATCGTTGCGGCGTGCCGGTCAAGGAAGGCGAGCAGGCGCGCAGGCTCCCGCTTGCCGGCCTCGCGGATCCATCCGCCGTAGGCCTTCTGCACCAGTTCAACAGGATCATCGGCCAGGATCTCGGCGATGCCGAAGGTGTCGCCGAGATCGTCGTGCCGGATGAAGTAGAAGGTGGCGACAATGGCGGTGCGCCGCTCCCACCACTGCGGGGAACGGGCCAGCGTATACAAAGGGGCACGCGACTTGTCGTACAGATAGCCTCCGACGACATGGGGCGCGGCCAGGTCCACCAGGTCCCAGGTGTTGATGCGATCGTGGCGGCCCATATAGAGGTCGTACAGCTGCGCGCGACGCGACTGGGGCGTGCGCTTGCGGCGGGCCTGCTTGTCCATGATGCTGCACGCGCCGACCCTGACCTCGTGCACGTCGCGTTCGAGGAGATTGGCGATCTCGTCCGGAGGCATGTCGATGAACTCTCTGGCGAGAGCGAAGACGTCGCGCATACGGACACCGAGCACGGCGCCCTGCTCTGAGATACGAACACGGCGCCCTTCCGGCACTGGCAGGGCCGTCAATCGCTCGGTGAAGACGTCACTGGTGGGGAGGGCTGTCATGTCGTTCTTCCTACCCTCTACTGGGCGGCAGGCGGTCCGAAGGGTGGGATGCGCCGCAGGGTCGTCAACGCCAGCACCGCGATGCCGGCGAATGCCAGCGCACACACCGCCGCTGTGACGTTGAGGCCGGAGGCGAACGCGTCGCGTGCCGAGCTGATCAGTGCGTCGCCGATGCCGGTCGGCTGTCGCTGTGCCACGGCCACCGCCTCGGCCATGGTCTCGGCGGCCGCTCTGCCCGGCGCCGTGTTCGCCAGCGCCGGGGGAACCTCGACCGCCGATGTGTAGATCGCTGCCCCGAGGCTGCCCAGGACGGCGATGCCGAGGGCCACGCCGAGTTCCCCGCTCATGGACTGCATGGCCGAGGCGGAGCCGGCCCTCTCCGGCGGCGCGGCAGGGACCACGAGACGTCCGGCCAGCGGACCGACCGGGCTGACGCCGACGTAGACCACGGTGAATCCCAGCAACAGGATCGCCGGCCCGCCGCCGGGTGTCACTTGCGTCAGGACGACCATGCCTGCGGAGGCGATCGCCGCTCCGGCCGCCACCACGTGGGCGGGACGTACCCGCTGCGCGATCCCCTGGCTGACGAAGATTCCGATGACGAGGCCGAAGGTCGGCACCAGCATCCACAGGCCGGCCGCCAGCGGACTCAGTCCTTCCACCGACAGCAGATACTGGGCCACGAAGAAGCCGCTCCCGCTCTGCAAGGCGCCGACCAGCAGGGAGATCAGCAGCGCGCCTCTCACCTCCACGATCCGGAAGAGCCCGAGGTCCAGCATCGGGTGCGCCAGCCGGCCCTGGCGCACCACGAACACGACACCCGCGAGGGCCCCTGCCAGCGTGAGCGCGACCGGACCGGGCGACCAGCCGGATTGAGCCAGCTCCTTGAGCCCGTAGACCAGCGGCAGAACCGCCACCAGGGACAGCACCACACTCACTGGGTCCACGCCGGGCGCGCCCGGGTCCCGGCTCTCCGGCAGCAGCCGGGGACCCGTGACGACCAGCAGCAGCATCACCGGCACCGCGACGAGGAAGGCCGCACCCCACCAGAATGCCTGCAGCAGCGCTCCTCCTACGAGGGGTCCCAGGGCCACCCCCGCCGTCAGGGCCGACGCCCACACCGAGATGGCGACGCCCAGTTGTCGCGGGTCGCGGAACATGCCGATGATGAGCGCGAGGGTCGAGGGCATGATCGTGGCGCCGGCGACCCCCAGGAGAGCGCGCGCGGCGATGAGCACCTCCGTCGAGGGGGCGTACGCCGCGAGTGCCGACAGCGCGCCGAACGCGGTCGCCCCGAGCAGCAGCAGCCGGCGACGGCCGATCCGGTCCCCCACGCTGCCCATGGTGATGAGGAAGCCCGCGATGAGGAAACCGTAGATGTCGGTGATCCACAACTGCTCGGTCGCGCCGGCACCCAGATCCACGGTGATCTGAGGCACGGCCAGGAACAGCACGCTGATGTCCAGCATGGTCAACATCGTGGGCAGACACAGGACGGCCAGCGCGAGCCATTCCCGGCGGCCCGCCGTGGACCTGGCGATCATGTCTGTCATGCGCTGTTGAGGGGTTGGACGAGCTGAGTGCGCCATGTGGACGGGGCCGGCCACGCCGCGGGATCAGGGCGGTGAGCGAGGTCGATCCAGGTGTAGATCTCCCACGCGCCGCCCTCCGGCTTGTACGGTGCGGTCCGCGTCCACGCCTGCAGCCGGTCGTAGGCGCCGCCCAGCCGGTCGTGCGCGCCGAGATGCCAGGTGGTGACGGCCGGCCCGCCGGGAAGCTCGCCCATGGCGACTTCTCCTCGACTCGCGGCCACACCCTGCACCGGAACACCGACCTCGACGTCGGTCTCGACGTCGCCGAAGGCGTGATAGCGCACGTACGGCGGCCCGGCCGGGCGCACGCCGTGCTCGCCGAGGTGAGCCCACAGCGCCGCCAGGATTTCTGCCTGGGTCCGGGGCAGCTCGGCGACCGGGACCGTGCGACGCACGCTGATGACGGGCTGCGGGGCGACGGTTTCGAAGGCGACGGTCTCGTCGTGTCCGTGGTTCATCGTTCTCATCTCTGCTCGAGTGCCTGGCTGGAAGGGTCAGCTGGGGAAGATGCCGCTGGTGGCGTTGACGAAGGCGCCGGTGATCGCGCCGGCCCGGTCGGAGACCAGAAAGGCGGCCGTCTCGGCGACATCCGCCAGCCGTGGAGCGCGGCCCAGCATGCTCAGCCCACTGATCACCCGGTCGATGTCCTCGGCTGACATGCCGGAGGCCCGCCGCGTGGGATTGTGCTCCAGGAATCGCGGGGCGAAGCTCTCGGGCAGGCCCGCCGTCCACAGGCCCAGCACTCGCACCCCGCGCGGGCCCACCTCGGCGGCGAGATTGCGGATGAAGGTGTCGGTGGCGGCGTCGGCCGGGCCGCTGGCCCCCATCATCGGGCTGCCGTGAGCCGAGCCGCTGTTCAGTGTCAGAATCACGCCATCGCCCTGGTCGGCCATCACCCGCGCGGCGGCCCGGGCGGTGACGAACGCCGCCGTCAGACCTGCGGTGATGGGCCGGACGAAGTCGTCGGTCGCCATGTCGATCAGCGGAATGCCCTGCACATCGCCACGCGAGACCAGGTTCACCGACACATCGACCGAACCGGCCAGCGTTCGCACCTCCTGTACGTGCTCGTTCACCGATCGCTCGTCCAGCGCGTCCAGCACGGCTACGTGAGCGCTGCCGCCCGCGGCCTCCACTTCGGCCGCCGTACGCTCAAGCGGCTTCCGGGTCCGTCCCACCAGGAACACCCGCGCGCCCTCCCGGGCGAAGGTCAGAGCGAATGCGTTGCCGATCGGCCCGCTGCCGCCGTAGATGACGATGTTCTTTTTCGCCAGCAACATCATCGATCCTTTCAGTGATTTCAGGTGTACCGATGTGAGCTTCCCCCGGCAGCAGGTAAGGAGGTAAGTGCGCTGATCACCAGCCCTTGATGAATACGTCACGGAGGCGCCTGTGAGTCAATCAAAAGGTGATGCAATTCGCCTGGCAGCGAGGCGCTAAAATCAACGTGTCAATACTGAAGTCACCCAGCCTCTTTCGTCGGGGACGGATATGATAAGAATCATCATTGCGGAAGACGTCCGAATTCTGCGTGACACCCTTGCCGCCGTCCTCGGCCTTGAGGACGATTTCGATGTCGTCGCCACCGTCGAGCGGGGGGACGACGTGGCCGGGACCGCCGCGCGCCTACGCGCCGACGTGGCCCTTCTCGACATCGAGTTGCCCGGCATCGACGGCTTGACCGCCGCCGCCCAGGTGCATGAGCTGCTGCCCTCCTGCCGGGTCCTGATGCTCACCGGCATGGCGCGGCCGGGCTATCTGCGTCGCGCCCTGACCGCGCAGGTGGCCGGCTTCCTCCTGAAGCACTCGCCGCCGGAGGATCTGGTGAAGGCCATTCGCAAAGTCGCCGCCGGTGATCGTGTGGTCGACTCTTCACTCGCGATGAGGGCGTTGGAGACGATGACCAGCCCTCTCGCCGAGCGAGAAACCGACGTGCTGCGGATGGCCGCCACCGGTGCGGAGCCTCAGGAGATCGCCGCCGCTCTGTCTCTCAGCCTGGGCACCGTCCGCAACTATCTCACCTCCGCGGTCGTCAAGCTGAGTGCCAGGAACCGCATCGACGCCATCCGCATCGCCACGGACGAGGGCTGGCTCTGACCCGTCGTCGAGCGGGATCTCCGTGGTGAGGACATGAACGTCACCGACGACGCGCCGGTCCGACGACCCGTGCAGGACGCGCACGCGAGCGGCGAAACTTTCCATGCCGAGGCCCTGGCTCCCGGCACCCGCCCCCGCACCATTGTTCGACAGCGCCAATCGGACGTGATTCCCATCGCGCTCGATACGGACTTCGCACCTGTCACCGCTGCTGTGCCGCAGGATGTTCGTGACGCCCTCGCGCAACAACGCTGCCAGCTCTGTCTGGAAATGAGCGGACATCGGCACATGGGTGTAGTGGGCACGCACGTCGAAACCGCCTGCCAGCAACAGGGACCGGGCCGACTCGAAGGCTTCCGCGAGAGACTCCTGCCGGTAACCGTGTGCAACGGTCCGGATGTCGTCCAGGGCCTCGCGTGCGGCGGCGACGCCTTCGGCCATCTCACGTTCGGCACGCTCCCTGTCCACCGTCAGCAGTCGTCCTGCCAGGCCGGCCTTGAGCACGACGACCGACAGGCTGTAGCCGAACAGATCATGGAGGTCACGAGCGAAACGCAGGCGCTCGCGAGCCACTTCCGTGCGCGCGAGCGCCTCTCTCACACCACGCAACTCGCAGGTCATCCGCGCCATCCGCGCCAGGCCGTAGACGACCAGAGCGCGCTCGCCACCCCACACCACCCGCGAGAGCTGGTCGAACACGTCGGCCTCGCCCAGGCCGCCACCCCACAAGAGATACACGGCGTTCTGCACAAGCAGGAGCCCCGTGGCCGCCCAGCGCAGCCATCCACGCAGCAATATCAGGGTGAGCCCCGGCAAGAAGGCAACGACGTGCCACGCCTGCAGACCGTAGAACGCAACGGGAACGAACGCGATGACCGCCTGGATCAGCAGCGTCCAAGGCCAGTGCGGAGGCCGCCCTCCAGTCCCGTCCATCAGACAGTGCCACAGATAGAGCGCGGTGAAGGACACCAGCAGCAGGCCGAACGCCCATCCTCCGGCGGCGGAAAGCCCCGCCTCGACCGCGAAACGCGCCGACTCCGGGACGATCATCAGGCAAACGGTGACACCGCCGAGGAAGTGCACGTACGCCGGGCTCATGTCATCGGCCGGCGGCCGGACCCGGGCATGCGAGTCGCGACGGGCGTGTGACATCGCCCTGGTCTCATCGAGCGTGGACCGAGCCGTATCCAGTGCCCGCTCCAGCTGGCCGCGGGCTTGCTCGGTGCCGGTCGAGGCCAGCATGGCCTCGCCCGCGGCGATCACCGTACGCAAGCTGTTCCCCACCCGGCCGTTGAGCTCGTCGGCGAAGGCCCGGCGCTCCCGCGTCACCTCGGCGGCAGCCAGCTCAGCACGGGCGTCGTACCTGTCGGCAACCAGATCGGCCACCCGGACGCTGCCGTACAGCGCGATGGCGACGAACGCGGTATGTCCGAAAACCAGATTCGCCACCTCGCCCGGAGAGGCATCGACCGTCCACCAGGACCATCCCTGCACCGCCAGCACGCCGGCGAACCCCGCCCAACCGAGGCGGACCGGCCTGACCAGCAGCAGGACCGCGGCCGCCAGGAAGCCGGAAGTGCCGCACCAGGAGCCGGCCTCCCAGATCAGGCCGACGCCCGTAAGCGCGGTCTGAGCAAGCAGCGACCAGCGCCAGCCTCGCGGCCGTCGCCCACGCGCCGGCAGCACGCAACTGTACAGATACAGCGCGAACATCGTTGCCTGGGCGCCGATCCCGGCCGCGAGCAGAACGCCGGGCGGCTCGTTCGCGAGAAGGCCGGCGAGACCACCGAGCGCGAATCCCACGCCGACGACGACGGCCACACAGCGCGCCAAGCGCAACGCGGATGCCGGCTCCGCGAACTCCTTGTCCCCTCGGCCGTCGGCGAGTTCTGATTGGTCCTGGCCGTCCACCGGTACGCCGTTGTACGCGAGCA
Organism: Nonomuraea sp. NPDC049486; assembly: GCF_040676925.1. Taxonomy (NCBI): domain Bacteria; kingdom Bacillati; phylum Actinomycetota; class Actinomycetes; order Streptosporangiales; family Streptosporangiaceae; genus Nonomuraea; species Nonomuraea sp. NPDC049486. The sequence continues at coordinate 630,759 of NZ_JBFAPV010000004.1, read as the reverse complement.
CGTTGCCCCTCCCACGCGTTCTGAGGACTCGGCATTTCTCATGTCCTGCTCTTGCTGACGCGTCGAGCGGCCAGGGCGCGGATCGACATCCCGCCCGCGTGCGGAGTGGCCGCGGTGATCACCCTCGGAATCACCCGCAGGTGGCCCGGCACGGTTGCGGCGGCCCTGGCGGCTTGGCAGGAGGCGGCCCTGATAGCCGTGGGCCAGGGTGCATTGCCGCTTACGTCGCCCGATTCAGCTTGGGCGTGTTGGTCCCGGGAGGCAGCGTGATGGCGCGGAAGCCCAAGAACAGGACACTCACATTCTGTCGGCCAGAATCTCAGCGAACAGGTCCGGGCGCTGCAGGGGTATGCCATGGCCGCATTCCGGCACGAAGGTCATTTGGCTGCCCGGAAGGGAGTCGTGGATGTTCCGTGCGGAGTCGTGCATGAGCTTCCGCTCGTGCTCGCCCACCATCACCAGCGCCGGGTTCTTGAAGTCGGCCCAGCCGGTGGGAAGGGTGAAACGGATGTTCTCGCCGACGCTCGCGAGAAGAGTCTCACGGCTTGTGCGAGCGCTGTCGCGAAGGTAGTCGGTCAGGAGTTCGGCCGGGATGAACAGTTGCTTCGCCTGGAGCTTCGCGAACCACCGTTGCCGTGCGAGCGGTGCGGTCGCGCCGAGGAGCCCCAGGGTCGCCTGCGGGAACGGAAGAGGCTTCGCCTGCGCGCTCACGACGACGGCACTGGTGACGAGATCAGGCCGGGTAGCGGCGAGGAGAATCGTGAGCTGCGCACCCAACGAGAACCCCGCGACCATCGCGCCGCCCGGTGCGCGCTCTTCCAGGACCCTGGCCACGGCCTGGGCGGTCATCTCGTGTGACCGATACGCTTCCTCCGCACTGCGTCCGTGACCGGGCAGATCGGGAACGATCACTCGGGCTTTCGCTCCGAGCCGCTCCAGCGTCGGTCGCCACATCCATCCCGCGACGCCGCCACCGTGCAGTAACAGAATAGGAGGAGCGTGTGCGTCACCGGCCTCACGGACATACATGCCCCCCATCCTCCCACTGCCGACCAAACCGGACGGGTGTAGCTCTTCCGCAGTGACTGATCGATCAAGCCGTGAGGGAGTATCCGTCCTGGTAGCCGCTCCGGTGGACCCGTTCGTGTTGCCGGGCGAGGTGAAAACGCCAGGAGTCGTGGAGATCACCATTGGCGATCAGAGCGCGGAGCTTCAGGCGCGACGGCTGTGGCGGCCTGCGCAGCGTGGTGATGACCTGGCCGGTATGCCCGGGCCGGCAGTGCCAGGGCGTGCCCGGTGTTCTTCCTGTCGCAGATCGGTCAGGCGGTAGCGCTTGTCCTCCCTGTGGAAAACGCGCTCAAAGTGTTCGCCCTTGTCGCTGCCAAGGGAGTCATCGTCGACACCCGGGCGATTCTTCGTGGCTCGATGTCCATAGGATGGCGTCGGCAAACCGCGAAGAGCCTTGCTCTTTATCGAGTGTCGTTCACTTCCTGGCTGGTCCTGCTTTCGGCCGTCTTGGGGATAGCGCCGTCGCGGTCAGGCGCGGTCTACGGCCTGTTCTTCGCCGTTCCGCTTATCATTTCGGTTACCGCCGGTGATGTTTCAGCTCTCGGCAAGAGAGCGATGGACCGCTGGTGGCACTGCGTTCGTTACGCACAGGCGCTCGGCGTGCTCGTCATGGTCGCAATATCGGGATGGATGGCTTCCGCATGGCTGCTTTGAACTACCGAACCGCTACCGCCATAACGCTCATGTCATGCGGAACCATAGCTGCGTTGAGCCTGACGGCCTGTTCGCAAGGAGGGGCGCGCACGGAGGCCACAGATGCCGCCACGGCACCATGTGATGACACGGTGCGCGATCGCGTGGACATTCCCGGAAGCGATGGCCAGCCAGGGGTAGGCGCAACCGACATCTGGTTCGTCGCTCCTGTGTCAGGAGGTTGGAGTTCCTCGGCCGTGCGGGTCCCGGAGGGCTATCAGATCAAGCGTCCACTATGGACGACCGGCACGAGGCTTCCCACGGTTACCGTTGAAGAAGTGGCGGGTGACAACGTGGGCTCGGCTCAGCTGATGCCTACGGCGGACGGCTTGCCGGGCCCCATACCGGCGTCGTTGCAGTTCCCTTCACCAGGTTGCTGGCGTGTGGTGGCGAAAACGGAGCGTGGAGAAGCTCGCATCTTCATCAGGGTGCAAGAGGGAGACCGGTCCTGAAGGACGTTCGATTCGGTGAACGGTTTCGTGTTCTGAGCTGCCATTCATTGAGGTAATCCCAGCAGGCGCGTTTCGGCCCTGATCTCTCACGATCGCGACCGAGCCCTCTTGGGGTCGAGTTGATCAAAGTGTCGGGTGCCGGCTTCCGGGGCGAGACTCTGCTTCCCCGGTGATGGCGGGTGTGGAAGGGTGGCTCATGGCCTGGCTCCTGGAATGGTCACAAAAACAGCACTCCGATGATCTTGGGCAGCATGTCGCTGTAACGAATGGGTGAGCGGCGCGTGGGGGACTCCCAGCGGTCCGGCAAGAGATCAGCAGCATCAACAATGCCGGTGCCATCAAGCTGGACAAGGCCAAGCGGCCCCAGGCTCTGGTGTGGACCAAGCAACGGGGGGAGACATTCGTCGCCGAGTTCGCCGAGCGCCTGGCGGCCGTGAAGGCGGAGAAGGGCGGCAAGAAGATCAGCGCCGTACGGGTCCGGGAGGCTCTCGAACTGCCGCCGTCACCCGTGATGGTCTGGACACCGGTCCAGCTCGGCGCATTCCTCGACGTCGCGGCCCAGCATCGGCTGTACTCCTTCTTCCCCCTCATTGCTTTCCGTGGCCCGCGCCGTGGCGAGGGTTGTGGCGTCCGGTGGGAGGACCTCGACACGAACGAGCGCACGCTGGTCGTGGCGAAGCGACTCGCCCAAGTCGGATGGGAGTTGGAGGAGGGCGAGGCCTGCCGCCGATCCGTTTGCACGACCTACGGCGCTGCGCAGCGACGCTCGCTCATGCGGCCGGCGCCGACACGAGATGGTGTCCACGATGCTGCGCCACGGCTCGACGATTCTGACCGAGAACACGTACACGACAGTGCTTCCGGAGCTGGCCCACGAGGCAGCCCGGCGCTCGGTGGGCCGCGTCGGAAAATCCAGCGGCTCACCCGTTCAGGCCTTCCTGTGATGTCGGCGGCAGCCCAACACCTCATCGACCGCCTGAATAATGATCTCGGGTTGCTCGAACGGAATCTGATGACTGGCCCGCTCGGCGACCATCACTTGCCCATGTGGGGACTGGCTGGCCAGAGCGCGATGGTCGGCGTTCAGATGCTCCAGATGCGCTTTGGGCATGCGCGGCCGCTTGCCTGCCGTGATCACACGGATGGGCACAGGCGGCAACCCGCTCTCCTGACGCGCCTGTGCAGCCTCGTTCATGGCATTCTGCATCCCGGCCAGGGTGTCGGCCAGTTCGCGCAGCGACCGCGCATCGGTGCCGCCGAACATCGCACGCAGACGGAGCAGCCTTGGGGCTAGGAGGAAGGAGAGGGCGCGTACGAGCGCCGAGCCCGGCGGTGTTCCGCTGGCGGTCGGATCCACGAAGACCAGCCCCGCCACATCAGTGGGATGGCGGGCGGCATAAAGCTGGGTCACGAGCCCACCGTAGGACCAGCCCACGAATACCGCCGGCAGTTCAAGGTGCAGGGCGCGAAGAAGCCTACGCAGGTCGTCGGCCATCTCGGTGACGGTACGGGCCTGCGATCCGCCGGAGCGGCCGACGCCGGCCCGATCGTAGGTCACTACAGTGACACGCTCGGCCAACGCGAGTTCCAGTTCCTCTCCCCAGGTTCCCACGCCCTGGCCTGAGCCACCGCATTCGAGAACCACTGTGGGGCCTTTCCCGCGGACCTGGGCGCATAGTGCATGATCGCCTAGGTCGATCAGTACCGGCGTCGGTACATCGTTGTTTCCGGGTTTCTCATCCCTTCCCATGACGTCAACTTAGATTGACCAGCGCGTGGGCGTCAACTGTTGTTGACGATTGAGTTCGGAGTGAGTGTTCTGGAGTCATGCGGCGGCAGGGCGGTGGTCGACGCGTTTGTTGGGTTGCGGCGTGGCGGGCGTGCGGCGATGCCCCGCGCCATCGCTTGACTGGCTGCGGCTGCACGACTTGCGACCTGCCTGCGCGTCCTACCTTCTGGCAAGCGGGGCGTCCCCTCGCACGGTCATGAAGACACTCGGCCACAGCTCGGATGATCTCCAGCACGATCAAGGGCCGGACTCCCTCCACGGGAATCCGGCCCTCTTGGCTGTAAAACTGGTTGTACGACTCCACCCGACAAGATCAAGGAGAGACGTAATAGCTGGTAGGGCGCCCGGGGCTCGAACCCGGAACCTACGGATTAAAAGTGGGTCGAAGATGGTCCACGAGCGTCCATCGCTGTCACACGTCCCTGCTCAGCGTCCTCCTCGGCTTGATCGTCTTCCGCGGACGTACATCAATGTCCAGGGCCGTTGTTAGCACCGTTGTTAGCAGGGTTCGATGAGCGAGCAGCAGCCCGTGGCAACACTCTCGTGGGCCGCCGGAACTGCCGACCTTCTACTTCAGGCTGAGCAATCACGCTGCTCGGCTGATCAAGACCATGGTCAGGTGCGTGTACGCGGTAGCGCGGATGTGTCGGCGTGTGCTGTCGGTGCTGTCGGCGTACACGACGTTGCGGGCAGCGCTCAGCAACGCCAAGATGTCGGTCCAGCGGAAGCGCAAGGTCAAGCCCTGGAGGGTGGACGAGGCGAAGACCTTCCTGGAGTCCGGGACGCATCCGCGAAGACCCGATGTACGCGGGCTACGTCCTCGGGCTACGCCTCGGCGAAGCGCTCGGGCTGCGCTGGGCAGAAGTCGATCTCGACCAGGCCGACATGACGATCGGCTGGCAGCTCCAACGGGTCGCGGGCAAGCTTCTGCACCGCCAGACCAAACGGACACCTCCGATGCCACCCTGCCCTTCCCAGACATCGCAACCACGGCCCTCCGTGCCCGTCTTCACCGGGTGAGCTTCACGGCAAATACCGGGAAGGTGTGCTCGACCTGCTCGTCCGGGCCGGCATCCTCCTCGGCGGTGACCTCCCGTAGATCAGTCCACGGCACCACAGCCGGCAGTGCGTCCGCGGCCATCAGTGCGACCACAGGTACGGGACTGTCCACAAGCCGAAACCTGCCCCTGAACGGCAGATCGTCCGGCTCGACAGAGGCCGCCGAACACCGTAGCTGGCCGGCCTGCTCGTCGTACCAGGCATAGAACGTCACGGGCCCGGCGAGATCGGCGAACCGCGCACCGAGCCGCTCGCCGACCGTGACGAAAGCCTGCTCCACGGGCTCCGCGTCGAAGCCCTCCGGGGCGAAGCCGAACGCCATCAGATTGCCCCGAGCCTCCACGTTCACATTTCCCCGGTCGAGAATCAGTTCCTCGTCCACGAAGGACAGCACAAGCCGCGCGAGACTTTCCGACACTCACCATCTCCGATCACCGACATGATCCCCGCACAAGAGCGACTCTCCCATGCTCCGGACCACCGGAGCTATCCACCAGATCACGATCCGGGTCTTCAGCTTCATGGTCATGGACCTTGATGGAGCCAACGGGCAACCAGAAGGCGCCGAGGACCTCTGGGATCTCGCGAACCGGGCGAGCATGACCGACTGGTTCCTCACCACCGCGAACGTCGCCATCATCACCAGCCAGGCGGACTCCTGGCACACCGTCGAGGTGACGCTCGAACTCTGGGTCGGCCGGCCACCCGCCGACGACGCTCAATGGGCCCGAACCGAGACGGCACAGTTCTACTCCGGCTCGGGCAAGCTCCGAGTCGTGGGAACCGAAGGCCACTCCTCCGGCAACGTCATGGACTTGCGCGGTCAAGCACGCCACTGGTCCGTAAGCGCCAGCGTCCGCCCCGGCCCCGGTGCCTGATACCACGAAGAACGTCCACCTGAAGGGCTGGAGACGTACCGACTGCAGTTCTGGCCCGCAAAACTCTGACCTTCTGTTTACAAGTGGAAGATCCACCGTACCGCTAAGACGGCTTTGGCCTGTCCTAACACGGTCGGACCTCCAGCGGGCGCGGCTCATTGGGAACACATTGGGAATGATCAAGGGCCGTGAGGGTCTCTCACCAGATCCAAGTATCAGCGATGAGATACTGGCCGGGCCACTCCTCGTCTGGTTCCAGGTCCCGTCCGGCTTCACCTCCCCCGGTGCAGTGAGCAAGCCCCTAAGCGGTGCAGCAGTCGACCATTCGGGCCATGACGAACAGGGCCAGCCCTATCTCACCAGTTGGCCGCAGAGGCGTCACCCTCCATGGAAGCTTGAGCCCTCGGCCTTGCGTGCATCAACTGGCTCTCCAGCCTCTTGAAGCTGTAGCACTCCCTCGCCGCCCACCACGATGCCGTGCTGCTTCCGGGCAGACAGGTCTAGTTGAGTGTCGGAAACCGTCATTTAGGACAAATATGCCAGCCAGTATCGAGATGACGCCAAAAGGTAAGATCGCCAGACCTTGTGGACTTCGACACCCCCGCCCGCCAGGTGCTAAGCCGAACGACGGGTGTTTTGAAGATGAGGAGGAGCACCACGTCGCCATCTACGGCGACCGCTGATCGATTCGTCCATCCTTGACCAACTCCCAAGACCAATATTGAGAACGCTCGGTTGTGATCTAGACACGGGTCATGCAATCGGGTTGGGTTGTGATGTGGCTGAATGGACCGTTCGAAAGGCGAGCCTCTGGCAAGACGCGGTTCGGCTGCTGCTGTTGCTCGATGCGGCGGCGGAGCCCATCGGCGAGGACAGTGAAGTCCCGACCGGGGCCGTCGGTGTTGTATATACCCAGGTACGGTTGCAAAAGCTCGACTTCTGGGTACGCAATCCGGACTACCTGGCCAACGAGTTACTGAACGATTACGAGGCTGATCCGGAATCGCCTGGGCTCGTCGACGAGGCGGAACGAATCCTCACGTCGGAGGAGCCAGATCTTCGCCGGTTCCCGATGCTCCGGCACCGTTTCGGCGCCTTTGAGCAGTTGGACAATGCGCTGTCGGTTCTCGTTGAGAAGGGCCTGGCCCGCAAACGGCATCGCCTTGGGGATACGCGGGTCATTCAGCACGATTACTACCTGCTGGACCAAGGGCGCGTGATAGCAGCCAGCCTAATAACGGAGGCTCCGGCGCTCGTGTGGTATGTCGAACGCACCCGCACTGTGGTGAATCTCGTCAACGGCGTCGGTGGCACCCGAATCAAGGAGCGCCAGTACTTGCAGCGGGACTACGCCGACACCCCAATTGGGTCCCACATTCCCCCGATCACGCAGCAAGTTCGTGCACGTCTGACCACGCTGCGGCAGGCCAGCGCAGCCGAGGCGGGATTCACGGAGGTGGTCCAGTGACCAGCGTTGCAGACCCTGAGATTCAGCCCTGGACGCCCCCTAGTCCCGGAGAGGTGTTGAAGCGGGCGGCCGCGAAGTGCTCCATGAGCGTCACCATGGTAGAGACGGTGCTGGGCGAGGTCGGGATCACCTTGCCCAGCCCGGTGCCGCCACCCCGCACGATCGAGGTGAGACGGCTCCAAGTCGTCGGCACCAAGAACGACGGAACGAACTTCTCCATCGACCAAACGCTCGAACCAGGCGTGTGGGCGATCATGCATCCGAAAAACCTGGTCGGTAAGACCAGCATGCTGGAGTTCCTCGTCTGGGCCTTGCGAGGTCGACCACGAGAGCTGGGAGCCGATGTCAAGTCATGGGTCCGTCACATCGCAGTTGACGCGGTGGTCAGCGGCCAGGAAGTGCGAGTGGTACTGGATCAAGACACATCGCAGGAACCTGGTCAGCTCGAGTGCCACATCCTGCCGGCTGGCCCCGCCGACGAAGTCACGACGGAGGAAGATAGGAATCTACGCCAGCTCGCACAGGCTGACGGTGAAGTTCAGGTAGCAGGGCTTATAGGGACCTTCATGATGGAAGCCCTTGGCTTGGGCTACACGTCTATCTGGAACCCAACGGGAGGGCTGGACGGCGAGGGGGCCGCGCAGAATCATGGCTGGCCCGCCTACTTCGGTGCTTGCTACCTCAACCGTGGCGGGGACAAGCTGCTGCTCGGCGACGTCAAAGAGGTGCCTTCGCTACCCGCCAAGCTGCTTGACCTGTTCATCGGCATCCCCTACGCCTCGGTACTAACGCACCTGTCCACCGCGCAGAGACGCTTCGTGAAGGAGGCCAGCCAGGCTGCTCACCGCACGGAACAGGACCGAGCGGCCCGCCGCCATGAGCGCGAGCAGTGGCAGCGAGAGTTGGACGAAGTGCGACAGCAGTTAGATGACGCGCACCGGACCGCGGACCCTGGGGCCGCAGATGCCATAGCGGCCGTCGACGCCGCACTCGATGAGCTGCGAGCGGCAAGGCAAGCATTCGCCGACAGCGAGGATATGTACCGCAGTACCGAGCAGGCGTGTCTGATGGCTGAACAGCAGGTGATGGACGCCAAAGAGACTTGGCAGGCCCGGAGGGTGTTGGGCTTGCTGTCCCCGACATGCTGCCCACGCTGCGAAGAACCGTTCGAGCGGGCGCGCCACGTTACCGAGCGGCAGAACGCCTCCTGCGCCGTCTGTACGCGCCCGATGCCGCCAGTGAACGCAGCGTTCGCCGAGGCCCGCATCGCAGAACTGGAGCAGGAACTCGCCGGACAGCAGGAAGCCCGACAGCAGGTCAGCAACAACCTGGCTACGCTGGCGCGGGCCCTGCGGGAGGCTCACCAGCGCCATGAAGAGGCACGTGCCAGGCTTGAAGAAATCCAGATGGCACCGACCTACCTAGCGCTCAGAGACCTTGAGATCCGCGCCGCCCGGCTAGAAGGGCAACTGCAGGCCACGGGAACGGCCGACGGTACCTCCTCCACCGGGACGTCAGGCACGACCGAGCAGGTCGTGGCTGCTGTCTTAAACGTGCTGAAGGCTGTGGCCAAGGAAGCGGCCGATCACTTGTTCCCCGCCCTCAACCGCCAGATTGTCACGCTCGCGCGCGACTTTGGCGTACCGAACCTCGACTCTGTCGACCTCAAGCGCAACGGTCACCTCAACGCCAAGAAGGGCGGAAAAAGCACTTCGTTCGACAGGTTCCAGCCGGGAGAGCGTCTCCGCGTCCGCATCGCCATGGTGATCGCGATGCTACGCGTCAGTACTCAACGAGGAGTGCCAGCCCATCCTGGGCTGGTGCTAATCGACGCGATCGGGAGCGAGGAGGTCACCACTCCAGACGCGACAAGGTTGATCGCCGAGCTTGAGAAGCTGAGCCGGGAGCTACCAGGGCTTCAGATCATCCTGACGACTGCCAAGCCTGAGTATGTTACAGACGCTTTGCCGCGAGAAAGGATTATTACTAGTGACCAAAATTACATGTTCTAGTGAGCAGGACGTGATTAGCTGACGCGAACGTTCAAGAGTCTGTAGCTCGCAGCGTCGATTGAGAGGACACGATGAGCACCGTCGAGCACTCCCTGGGTGCCTGGGCAGCCAGTGCAACCACCGAGCAGCTCGACAGCGGCCCCAGTCTCGATGACTTGGGGGGTGCCGAGGCTGTCACCGCTGAAGCTCGTGCCCTCGCGGTAGGCCCGCACTTGCCCACGCTGCTGCGGGCGCTTGTCCATCCGGCATCCGGCAGTGCCAACGAAATCAGGACCGCCCTGGTACCGGCCATAGCAAAGGGACTGCAGCAGCCCTTCCGCGCCTGGGTACTTGCTGAGGCCATTGAAGTGCTGTGCTCGCATCCGATGCTGCTGGAGGCCTATGGAAGTGCGGCTGCTAAGGCCTTGCTCGGACATGCGGAGGCGGCTCTTGCAGGGGAGCAAGACCCTGCGTTTGCACAGCACGCTGTCGCCGGCCTGCTGCAGCTATCCCTCGGCGGATTCACCAACCACCGCCGCCTCCTGCTTCTGCTCACCGAGATCAGCGGGGGCGAGCCTGCCGCCGCACTTGAGCGCCTGCCTCTACTTATCGGCATAGCCCACGACCACTACGAGGATGCAGGGCTGCTTGAGGTACTACGGACACTCGAAGGGTCGGACACGCTGTCGTCAGCTACCCGCAACGACGCCCGATACGAGCTGGCGCTGGCGACTCTCCGCGCGGGTTTAGGAGCGAGTGACCGTCAGGAGGTGATGCGGCTGTTGCGCGCTGCGGCCCTACGACTGCAAATTGTCGAGACCGCTGAAGAGGCGCGTCTAGACGCGCGAGCCTACCGGCTCGCCCTGGATGCGGTCTTCGCCTTCATTGACCTTGAAGGCCAGCCAACCGCCGCCGTCAGAAGTCGTCTAGTGGCCAGCGCTCAAAATCTCGATCAGACTGTGACGCGGCGGTACGCATGGTCCGCACGGATGCACAAGCCGCAGTGGCTGGAGGCACGCGGACAGAGTGAGGCGGCCTGGTCCCAACTTGTTGCCACCTTGCGCCAGGCCAGCGCCCGACTGCTCGAACCGAGCTGGCTTGATGCCTGCAAGGTGCTGACCGACGTGCTGCAGGTGTACCAGGCTAGCCGTTCGGTCTACACAGTCGCAGGCACCACCAACGGCGGCCTGGAGCAGCTCGTGTCACCTCCGGTGGAAGCGGCGTTCGTCCGCGAGCTAGGCCTACTCAACCACTTGGAGCAGGCACTCGAAAACGATCCGGAGCTGATCGAGCATCCCGACGTCTGGCAACTCCACGCGAAGGTGGCAGCACGGCGGCAGGCTCTGGAGACTGGATCCCCTGCGGAGCCGCCGGGAAAATCCGCAGCAGAGCAGTCGCCATGGGCCACGCTGCTCAATAATTCAGATCCTGTCCTTCAGCGTAAGGTCTTAGGCGTGCTTCGCGAACACGAGCGGGGCTACGCACTCACTGGCAACATCCTGCTTGACCGCCAGCTTGAGCAATTGCACGGGGAGGTAATCCGGAGCCCTGCATGGATGGAACCCGAACGCAGCTACTTCGCTACCCTCTTAATGCATTTCCTGCGCTTCTTGCATATCCGCTTCGACGCGCAAGCAGATCTGCTTGGTGACGTCACAGCTTATCTGGGACCGCCAAAACCAGGCGAGAAGTATTGGTTGGAAGAACACGTTCAAAACGACTGCCTCCAGTACCTCGGGGGGATGCTGGAGCCCCCCGGCAGCGTTCAGCGGGAGGTCATTGACATCGCGTCTGGGCGTACGGACATCACTTATACCCCTGAATCCGGAATGCGTCTTGTCGTGGAAGTAAAACGTCATACGAGCAAGTGGACACGGGCAGGAATAGAAGAGAAGTACATTCCCCAGACCGCCAATTACACTGCGACGGGCCCTCCCTTTTGCATCCTGCTCGTTGGGGATCACAGCAATCACGCTAAGGGTTACACCAGCCTCGAAGACAGCGTCTGGAACACCTGGCGCGCGCGTAGCATCACGGAGACGCCACGCTTCGTTGTCGTCGGTGTCCTACCGATCGGCCGCCCCACCCCTTCGGACATGACGAAACTGTCTCGGCGATCACGTTCGCGGCAGGTCGCGCAGCCAAATACCGACGACTACGCCTGACCGTTACCCGCTCGGGCTGGATTCATGTGAGGCGTGCCGCGCCAGAGGCTGGCAAGGAGTGGACCGACTCTGGTGAGCACCGCGAAGTACGACGGCTCAAGCACCGGCCCGAGGGAGAAACCCGCATGGTGCCCTGCGTTCCCGAGCTGGCCGCGGTCCTCCGCGAACACGTCGAGGCTTTCGGTGCCGGACCCGACGGCCGCATCTTCCACGGCATTGAGGGCGGGGTGCTCTCCGTGAGCACGATCCGGCGGGCATGGACCCGCGCCCGCAAGAGAGAACCCCTGACCTTCTGTTTACAAGGGACTTCGAGACTGTCCAGCGGTGGCTACCGCTGCCGCGGACGCCTGCTCGGCGGCTCCCAAAGCTTGATCGACTTCCAAGGACGTGCACCCGCGTACACGGACGTTGTTAGCATCCGCGTTAGCAAGATCAGGCACGGACCCGGACCAGCGGAGACGCGCTTCGGGAGTGGTAGGAACCAAGCGAGTGAAGGAAGCTTGCTGTCAGCAGGAGCTGTGAGAGCAGAGTCCGGCGACCGTACGACGTGCTGCCTTGTATGCGATCATCAAGGAATGACAACAAGAAAGGCCCATGGTCGCTGATCAGCGCCTCGCGCTCCACGCGACGCTCCCCGACCGCTACGCCCAGCATGAGGTCATGGCCTCAACCATCGACCACCGCGGCCGGCTCGCCGCCCTGGTCGCCGACCCCGCCCAGGGCTTCGTCCCCATGCCTCACTTCTCCGGACTCCGGCCGCCCCCGCGCTACGACGCAACCGCCGTCATCTGCGATGGCGCGGAGCCCCGCGAGATTCCGCTGACAGATCTCGACCAACGGTTCACTAGCATCGACACCTACGGCGACGGCATCGTGCTGGCCGCTGCCCGCTGTGCGCGTGTAGACATCGACGTTGAGCGCTACCAGGAGCCAATCCCAGAGGACGAGTTACACCTCACGAAGAACGTCCGGGTGATCGATGAAGGCGGACAGACCCAGTCGGCCTTCTACGCCGGTGACGGCATCGAGCAACTCATGACGGATGCCCAGGGCGCTATCTGGATCAGCTACTTCGACGAGTCGAACTACTGGTTCCCCAACCCGGACGGCACCCGCTCCTACGGCTTCGCGATCGGCCTGGCGCGCTGGGGCAGTGACGGTGGCCAACCCTGGATGGCGCCGCTCCACACTCCAGACGTCTTCTGGTGTGATTGCTACTCGTTGAACGTCGGACGCGACGTGGTCTACGCCTGCCCCTACCCCGACTTCCACCTGATCGAGATCGACAGTCAGGGCGTCCGCAGCATCAGCCCAAACCCCATCACACGCTGCCACGGCCTGGCCGTCTCAGGTGCTGAGATTGCCTTCCTCAATCAACACCGAGCGGATGGCGGGTTCCGCTGGGGGATCCGTAGAGCCCACCGACAGAACGGAGCCGTCACCGAATCAGACCGGCTGAACCTGCTGCTGCCACACGACCGACACCCGACCGGCTGGGCCCGAGGGAGGATTGGCAGAGACGGGACACTGTGGCTACACGAGGACGGAGACCCGCGCCATTGGTACCGCTATGAAATGAATTCCTAGCCCAATCCGGGATTGCTGGCAACGCAAGGAAGCCCCTAACGGCATAATGCCTGTTCAGGGGCTTCCTACTGCAGAGCCGACGTGGGGAATCGAACCCCAAACCTTCTGTTTACAAGGGCAGGGCAGACGGCTTGTGGATCACCTCCACGTCACTCTGAACAGCAGGCATGGATGGCCGCCGTGCGGTTGAGTGAGTCGGTGTTGCTGTACTGGCTGCTGTACGGCGGACCTCAGCCCTTGGACCCGGCGGCAAGGACCGACGAAGTCGGTCCGCGGCAGCGATCGCCCCAACCAGGACGGCGAGCGCCGAAGTGAGCGATCGTCACGGCCTTAACCACTTCGATGTGCAGCCATTTATCCGCAGCAGCGAACAGCCGCAAGAGGCAGTCCGCGAGGCAGGACGATTTATACGGTCCAGAGTGCCTGCCCTTCCCCTGAGCGTTGGTAGCCCAGCACCCACACGTCGCATCTTCCGGATTGACATCTCGTTCGACTTGCGGTGCCATGAAAGATGCTCAAGTGCACCCCGGCACACTCGATGCATCACTACTTCACGAATAAAGATCGTCGCCAGTAGCAAGGGGGCCTTCATCATGGAGAATGAGAAATGTTCACATTGCAACACTTGGAAGATCGAATGTGAGCACTGCGAAGGTCGGGGATACTTCGGAAACGAGCCCTTCGGCAGTCCGGAGTGTGATCGTTGCGATGGTCGCGGCATCAAGTGCCCGGATGCCTACCGAGGCACCAACTGCGGCTAAGGCTTACCTATCGGAGGCATACCTTGATCTGGCGGAACAAGCAGCGGGCTCAGGAGAAGGCTCAGGCGAAGGCCGACGCCAAAGCAAGAGCCCTGGCCACATGCAAGCCCGGAGACTCCGAGCACACTGCCGGGGTAAATCACGCGTGGAAGCAAGTTGAGTCCGGAGAAGATCGGAGAACCGGAAGAGTGCGATGGTACACCTCATACAGCTGCCTCAAATGTGAGGCTGGCAGGATGAGCCTCAGCGAGTGGGAGTATGACTGAGGATCAATCTAAATTCATCTTCCGATGCTTAACGAGAAACATGCTTCGCATGCGCCGCCACTCAAACCTCTTCCCCAATACTGCCAACACGATAATCGTTTGTCAGATGAACAGCGTATAGCCGCGACACGCAATCGTGATGCCATGGGTTCACCCTGGCGTCGGAGCACTTCCGCCATAAGGCGTTCTTCGCCTCGTTGAATGGAGCAGAAGCCCACATCCCTCGCGGTATTAGTGAACGTCCTGCACGTGGTTCTGCCTGCGATCGATGGTGCGGCGGGGTGGCCGGGCGGGACCGGCCCGGAGAGGCCGCACGCCCGCCCGGACCGCCCGGCCGCCCGCCGCCCATCGGGCGGCGGCTTGATCACGTGAAGATAGGTTGCTTTCTGATCTTGCGTCTCAGTGATCTGAGTGTTGCGCCTGTTCAAGCGCCATCTGCATATGCGGTTGCGGAGGCCCAGACGCGTTCGAAGCTGGCCAGGTAAGTCTCTGCTGCAGCCTGCTGTTCGGTGGCACGTAGGTGCATGACGGGGGCCTGGGCTGCGGGTGTGCCGTAGGCGTGGGTGTTGATCAGGAGGTTGTCGTCGGAGCGGTAGATCGAGTTGTAGAGCACGGTCCCATGAAGCCGGATCTCTGCCGTGCCGCTTCCGAGCACAGTGCGGTAGAGGGTGAAGGCGTTTCTGACGCGGGCGGCCATGATGGGTGCTCCGATGGCCTCGTCGATGCCGCGGGTTGCCACTGCCGGGGCATCGGGGTCGCCGAGCAGGATGCGGACGTTGACGCCGGCGCCAGCTTGGGCGGCCAGGAGTCGGATGAGGCCGGTGTCTTCGGCGAGGAACAGGCCGCTGTAGGTGAGGATGCCGATCTCTCGGGTGGCGGACTCGAAGTGGTGTCGCCAGGTGTGCTGGGGGACGGCCCAGCGGTGCGGGTAGACGGCCTGGACCTCGTCGGAGATGACGCGGTGGTGCTGGGTCGCCTCCGGCCAGAGGTCGGCTTCGTCGACGTGGAGGAGGTCGGCGATGGCCCAGCGGTGGCGGGGGTAGGGCATGCGCCCTTTCAGCCATCGATGCACCGTCTTGGGGTCAACGGCGAGGCGGGCGGCGATGTCGGCGGGCTGGAGGCGGGCGTTGGCGAGGGCGTGGCGAAGGTTGTCGTTCAAGGCGCACCTCCGGCGGGGACGGGGTGTTCTGCCTGCGAAGCTAACACGAGACGTCCCTAGACGTCCCTGAGTTGAGGTGTAGAGGTTCCACGCTGGAGGCGAATCTCGACGTACACAGACGGTGACGGCGAGAGGACGCCTCGGCGATGAAGAGCATCAAGGAACAGCAGGCCGCCTACGCTCAGCGGTTGCTGACCACGCTGCGGGACGAACTGGTCGAGCGGCAGATCACGGCGGTGCTGGTGGTGGCCGCCGACGGCCGGCCCGGGCTGGACGTGACCGACAGCCGATTCCGGACGCGGCGGGTCTACGCCCATCTGGCGTTCTGCTGGTTCTACTGGGGAGATCGGGAGGACGAGCGGGTCACCTCCCTGCGCATGCCGACGGCGGTCGACCGGATCGAGCAGGCCACGCGGGACGGCTGGCACGAGGGCAAACAGGGTGAACTCGGGATGGACCTGAGCCGTATCGTCGACGCCTACCGTGCCTGACCTTCGATGGCGGAAGAGCGGGCCTGGCTGACGGGTGGGCGCGTCTATACGCAGCTGGCGGACCGGCTGCGGGATCGGATCGCCTCCGGCGTGTACGCGGTGGGCGACGTGCTTCCCTCGGAGGCGGCACTGTGCCGGGAGTTCGGGATCGCCCGCAACACCGCGCGGCGCGGGCTGGCGATCCTGGAGGACGAAGGACTGATCGTGACGGTGCCGTCCAAGGGCCGCATCGTCACGACGGTCTCCGTCCTGTCGTCGGATGCTCCGTACAGCTACCAGCGGATCGCGAGCGAGCTGCGCGAACGCATCCAGAGCGGAGAGCTGGCCGTGGGGGCGGCGTTGCCGAGTGAGCTGACGTTGCGGCAGCGCTTTGCGGCCTCGCGCAACACGGTGCGGCAGGCTCTCGCGCTGCTCGAGCAAGAGGGCCTGGTAGTGGCCGAGCAGGGGCGAGGCCGGTTCGTGAAGGGTGAGACGTCCTAGGACGTCCTCGCGGGCAGACTGGCACGCATCCGGCATCCCATGCCTATCGTAGACGGCGTGGGACAAGCTGAATGGGCTCATGACCTGGCCGAAGACCTGCTGAAGACGGATCTTCCCCGGCGCTGGGCACACACCCAAGGAGTCGCCGCCCGGGCCATGTCGCTGGCCCCGATCCTCGGCGAGGCGACCGACACCCTGACCGCCGCCGCCTACCTGCATGACATCGGCTACGCCCCTCGCCTGGTCGTCACGGGCTTTCACCCCCTCGACGGAGCCCGCTACCTCCGCGATGTGCACCACGCAGACGACACGCTGTGCCGCCTGGTCGCCCATCACTCCTGCGCCGTCAACGAGGCCCTTGAACGTTCCCTGTTCGACGCGCTCACCGCAGAGTTCGACGAGGAACCGCCGGAGCTGGTGCGGGCGCTGACCTACTGCGACATGACCACCGGCCCCGACGGCATCCACCTGGACGTCACCGAGCGTCTCGCTGAGATCCATGCCAGGTACGGTGCCGACCATCTGGTGTCCCGCTCCATCACCGCCTCGACACCGTGCATCCTGACGGCGGTCCGAGAGGTGGAGACGGCGCTAGCCGATGTACGGCAGGCCGGTACCGGCTAGGTAGTGCTCGATCCGCATCCGCATCGAGCGATCCATCCGCAGCGTGGCCACCTGATCGCGAGACACCCAGCGGACCTCACGGGACTCATCGCTCGGGGTCGGCTCGCCGTTGAGCACGCGGCCGGTCAGAACCAGGGAGAACTCCTGACGCGCCTCGCCGTTGGAGGTGTAGAGGATGACGTGGCGGGGGTCGCTGTAGGTGCCGACCAGGCCGGTGATCTCACAGGTGATCCCGGTCTCCTCCAGTGTCTCCCGCACGGCGGCCTGCGGGATCGACTCACCCAGGTCGATCGCGCCGCCGGGAACCGCCCAGTTGCCGTTGTCCGTGCGACGGATCATCAGCACCTCGCCCGCGTCGTTGGTGACGACCACGTTGACGGACGGCACGAGGCTGTTGGCCGCGGGGGCATCGGGGTCGTCGTAGTAGTCGATCCGCTTGGCCATGGCTCAGGACCCTATCGGCCGGGCGCCCTCCCAGACGCGTTCGAAACTCTCGGCGTAGGTAGCGACCATGTCCCCGCCGATCACCTTGCGCAGATGGAAGACCGGCGCATTGCCCGCCGGCACCCCGTACACGTGCGTGTTGACGAGGAACTGATCGTCAGCCTGGTAAATCGAGTTGTACAGCACGGTCGCATGCAGCCGGAACTCGATGTTGTCCCGCCCGATCAGCTCCCGGTACAGCACGAGCACGTTGCGGATCTTGGCTGCCATGCCGTCGTCGATGCCCTCGTCCCGCCCGCGCTGGGCCACCTCGGCGCAGTCTGGATCGCCCAGCAGGATGCGTACCCTCACCCCGGCGTCGGCCTTGTCGCCGAACATCCGGACCAGACCAGTGTCGTCGGCGAGGAACAACCCGCTGTAGACCAAGACGCCGATCTCCTCGGAGGCCGAGGCGAACAGCCGTCCCCACACGTCCCTCGGCACCGCCCAGCGATGCGGGTACACGGTGACGATCTCGGACTCCGACGCCGAGGCGACCTGGTCGCGAGTCAGCGCTGAGGGCCACAGGTAGGTCTCGTCGGTATCCAGGTACGACGCCACCGCATATCGGTGTTTCCGGTAGGGCGAGCGGCCCTTGGTCACCCATCGCTCGACCGTTTTCGGGTCTACCTCGATGGCCTCCGCTAGCTGGGCGATGCTCACGCCGCGCTGCAACAGCGCCGCCCGCAATCTCTCGTTCGCCATGTCACCTGCCAGCAGGACGTCTGGGGACCTGGCCATCGTAGGACGGACGTCTTGAACATGTCCCGTCGTGTAGTGATCTCGTCCTGACTCTCCGTCGCATTCTCGGTTCGCAAGCACGAACCGAGATCCGAAAGGAGAGGTGATCACATGACTGACGAGATCTACCCGGAGCCCGCCTGCGAGTGCGGCGCACGCCTGGAGGAGGGGCGGACGCGGTGCCGTAAGTGCCTGGCCCGGGAGCGCTGGATCAAGCGGTACGCGGGAAAGCGCAGGCGTGGCGGTCGGCGCGGCGAGACCCGTCGGCCCCCTCGCGAGCCTCGCGGCCTGGCCGAGGCGGGGGTGATCTGGTCATGACCACGATCATCCTGATCATCGCCGGACTGCTCGGCATCGTGCTGCTGACGGGCTACATCGCGGTCCTGGTCGGCATCCGCCGGGAGGACAAGGCGCTGAGCCTGCACCAGCGACCGCGGGGGGCGTCAGCGGCGTTGGCCCGGAAGGTTACCGGCTGCTACGTCCGGGACGGCGTGTCGTGGACGTAGCTAGCTGCTCCTCGACCCGCGACAGCCGTACCGACAGGTCCTGTACGGCGGCGCGCAGCTCGGCCACCTCACCGGCCGCGTGGCCGCCGCCGGCGGGGCGTTGGTCGGGATCGCTGACGAACACGCCTTTGCCCTGCTGGCCGATCACCAGGCCCTCGTTGCGCAGGATGCCGACGGCCATCTTCACCACGGACAGCGAGGCGTCGTATCGCTGGGCCAACTGGGCGGTCGACGGCAGAGGGGCTCCGGGCGCGAGAGACCCGCCGCGGATCTGCGCGCGGAGATCGTCGGCGATCTGCAGGTAGCCGGGCTGCCCGGTGTTCTTGACCATCGCCTTCCATCACACCACGAAACGGCAACCAAGCCAACCGAGAGCACATTGACAACCAGGCCAACTAGGTTAACTATGTTGGCAGGATGAATAAGGAGGTCAGAGACCATGCGTTCCGTTCCGATCCCTGTGGATGCAAGCAAGCTCGCCATCACCTGCGTGAAGGCCGCGCGCCCTCGCGTGCTCAACCGCGACACCGGCGAGATCAAAACCGACAAGGACGGCAACACCGTCTACGAGGTCACCGTCTCCGTCGAAGACGAGCTCGGCCGGATCGAACTCGTCAAGATCGGCATCACCGGAGAGCCGCCCATCAAGGCGGGAGACGCCGTCAACGCGGTCGGCCTGCTGGGCTACGTGTGGGAGATGGCCGGCCGGTGGGGCATCTCCTACCGCGCCTCGGCCCTGCTCCCGATTCGGGAGGCCGCCGATGCGTGACGCGCTGCTCGTGCTCACAGTCCTGGCCGCAGTGGCGGCCGGGCTGTGGGCCTGGCGCCGCCTGCACTACCCCTCGTTCTGGCTCGCGCTCGGCTTCCCGCTCGCCGCCCTGTTCGTGCGCACGTCGTGGCGGCGGGTGGCGCTCGGCTGCGGGCTGACCAAGAAGCGGCAGCGCTGGTGGTTCACCACCGTGCCCGGCGCGATCGCCTCCACCGGTCTGGTCAAGGTCCGCCGCCGCTTTCAGCGGGTCGCCGTCGACACCAAGCCGTTCATGTGGCTGCCGCTGCCCACCCGGAACGGGTGGCGGGTCACCCTGCACACCCTGGAAGGCCAGACGCCCGGCGACTACGCCGACGCCGCCGAACGGCTCGCGCACTCCTGGGGCGTGCACGCCGTGCGCGTCTCCTCCGACAAGCCGGGCCGGGTCCGGCTGTCGGTGACGATGCGGGATCCGCTGGTGAAGGTCGAGGAGTTGCCGCCTTCCACTGAACTGCTCAAGGTCACCGTCGGCAGGCTGGAGACCGGCGGCCCGTGGGTCATCGACTTCAAGACGGTGCCGCACTGGATCAACGCCGGGGCCACCCAGTCCGGCAAGTCCAACCTCGCCAACGCCCTCATCGTCGGCCTGTCGCCTCAACCAGTAGCGCTGGTCGGCTTCGACCTCAAGGGCGGGGTCGAGTTCACCCCCTACGCGCCACGCATGTCCGCACTGGCGACCACCCGCGCCGAGTCCGTGTCGCTGCTGGAGGACCTCGTCGGGCTGATGCTCGACCGGATGGGGCTGTGCCGTCAGGCCGGTGCCCGCAACATCTGGCAGCTTCCTCCCGGCGTCCGCCCCGTGCCCGTCGTCGTCCTGGTGGACGAACTGGCCGAGCTGTACTTGATGGCCGACAAGTCGGAGAAGGACGAGATCGCCAAAGCCTCGACGGCGCTGTTGCGGGTGGCGCAGCTCGGAAGGGCGTTCGGCATCTACCTGTTCTGCTGCGGCCAGCGCATCGGCTCCGACCTCGGCCCTGGCGTCACCGCGCTCCGGGCGCAGTGCTCGGGGCGGATCTGCCATCGGGTCAACGACCCGGAGACCGCGACCATGACGCTCGGCGACCTCGACCCCGCCGCACTCGTCTCCGCTCGTGCAATTGCCGCCGAGACACCCGGCGTCGCCATCGTCGCCAGCCAGGACGGCCAGTGGTACCGGGCCCGCTCCTTCTACGTCAGCGAGACCACCGCCGAACGGGCCGCTCAGACCCACACGCATCTCGCCCCGGCCTGGGACGAGATCACCGCTCACCTGCCTGAAGCCATCACCGCCTGAAAGGGAGGAGAACGATGCGACGCCTGGCCTCCTGGCTGCTCGACACCGGACCTGTGCTCGTCTTGGCCGCCATCGCGGGCGCGGGGTCGTTCACCCACATCCGCGACACCGCCAGCCAGCACGGCCAGACCGGCTGGATGTCCTGGGCCATCGCCGTCTGCATCGACTTGACCTGCGTCATGGCCGCCCGCGAACGCCAACGCGACAAGCGACGCGGCACCGGCCGGCACGGGCGCATCACCTGGCCCGTCCTCGTCCTGAGCGGCGGCGTCGTCCTGTCCCTGGCCGCCAACCTCGCCCAAGCGGACCCGACCGTCTGGGGCTGGATCACCGCCGCCACCCCGGCCGCAGCCTTCCTCATCGCCATCTCGATGCTGGAACGCCGCGCCACCCGCCCGGAACCCGTCACCCCGGCGGCCACCGCCATGGCCGCAGAGGCGGTCTCGTCCGCACCCGTCCTGGCTTCGTCCCACGTCCCTGAACTCGTCCCGCACCACGGCTCGGACGAGGACGACCGCCAGGACGGCCAGGACGACGCGCGGGACGGTGACCTCGCACCCGCACTCGTCGACTACGCCCGCCGCGTCGCCGACGAACACCACGCCAAACACGGCAAGCCCATCACCCGCGACGCCCTGCGCGCACGCCTGGGCGTGTCCAACCAACTCGCCTCCGACCTGCTCCGCACCCTCCGCACCACCTGACCAGAAGGGAGACCCGACCGATGACCCACGACCACCGCACCGCGCTCATCAACGGCCTGCTCGCCTTGGCCGCGTTCCTGCAGGACCACCCCGACGTGCCCACCCCTCGCAGCCTGACCCTGCACCACTTCCCCCGCCAGGACAGCGACGCCGAACAGTGCGCCGAGATCGACCAGATCGCCACCCGCATCGAGGCGCCCACCACCTACAGCGGAGACCATTCCGGCCACTACGCGACCTCGCGCTTCTTCGGTCCCGTGGAGTACCGGGCCGTCGCCATCCTGGCTGCCGCCCGCGCCCGCTACGACGCCGAGACCACATACCGCGGCTGCATCGAACCCGACCCAGTGCCCGCCACCAGATAAGGAGCCCCTGATCATGCGCATCCGTCTCGATGGCACCCGCGTCGAACTCACCGACGCCCTGTTCCGTCTACGCCTGAACTTCACCGTCGCCGACGTTTCCCGCGCCTACCCCGACCGCGCCCGGCCCCGCCACTGGCGCATCTACCTCACCACCCAACCCCGCGAAGGGAGGTGACCGCTCATGCCTGAACGCATGCCGGTGATCCATTACCGCTGCTGTACCTGCAACGGCACCGGCCTCGATGCCGACGACGCCAGTTGCTTCGACTGTGACGGCACCGGCATCGACAACCACGGCGCCTAAAAGGCGCAGCACCCCCGGCCTGGCCGCACATCCGCCAAGACACACGCCAGGTCGGGGGCCATCCCCACACCCGAACGAGTGAGAGGAGGTCTCCATCTTGCCTGCAACCCATGCCAACGCGCACGCCATCACCGGCATGATCACCCGACTCAACCGGCCCGACTACGACCGCTGGGCAAGCCAGATCCGAGCCACCGGCGGCTGCCGCCAGCCCATCCACCTGCGTGGCAAGGTCGAACACTACGACCAGGCCACCGGCCAACTCCTGCACCGCTACACCACCAAGCACGAACCGGACGGCATCCTGCGCGTCCCGTGCAAGACCCGCCGCGCCTCCCGCTGCCCCGCCTGCGCCGAGACCTACCGCTCCGACACCTACCACCTCATCCGCGCCGGCCTCGTCGGCGGCAAGGGCGTCCCGGAGACCGTCACCCAACACCCGACCCTCTTCGCCACGCTCACCGCCCCGTCCTTCGGAACGGTCCACGCACGACGCGAGCACGGCGGCAAGGTCCAGCCCTGCCACGCCCGCCGCAACGCCGCCACCTGCCCGCACGGCCGCGTCATGTCCTGCACGCAACGGCACCATAAGGACGACCCCCGCCTCGGCGAACCGCTGTGCCCCGACTGCTACGACTACACCGGCTCGGTCATGTTCAACGCCCTGGCCCCATTGCTGTGGAAGCGCTTCGCCGACGCCGTCCGCCGCCGCCTGGCCAAACTCGGCGGCCTCACGCTCAAAGAACTCCGCCACCACCTCACCCTCTCCTTCGCCAAGGTCGCCGAATACCAGCGCCGCGGCGTCGTCCACTTCCACGCCGTCATCCGCCTCGACGGCCCCGACGGCCCCGCGTTCCCGCCCCCGGCCTGGGCGACCGCCGAGGTCCTGACGCGAGCCATCCAGCACGCCGTTACGGCGGTCAAGGCCACTGCCCCGGCCTACCATGACCAGCCCGAACGGGTCCTGCGCTGGGGCGACCAGATCGACATCCGCTCCATCACCCTGGACGGCGACCTGACCGACCAGGCTGTCGCCGGCTACATCGCCAAGTACGCCACCAAGGCCGCCGAATGCGTCGGCACCCTGGACCGCCGCATCAACCCCCTCGACAACCTGGAAGCCTTCGGCCTACGCGCCCACGCCCGCCGCCTGATCACCACCTGCCTGGCACTAGGCGCGATCAGAGAACTGGCCGAACTCCGCCTCGCCGACTGGGCCCACATGCTCGGCTTCCGCGGCCACTTCTCCACCCGATCCCGCCGCTACTCCACCACCCTTGGCCAACTCCGCGCCGCCCGCGAACACCACGCCCGCGACACCGAGATCACCACCGGTCGGCTGCCCCTCTTCGAGGAGGACAGCGTCCTGGTCGTCAGCGAATGGGAGTACGCAGGCAAGGGCCATTCCGCCGGGGATCTTCTCCTGGCCGCAGCGCTCACAAGTAAGCCCGCGCCCGGAGGTCGTCCATGACGCGACTCCTCCTCACAGTCTCCGAAGCCGCGGAAGCCCTGGCCATCTCCCGCGCCAAGCTCTATCAGCTCATGGGGTCCGGCGCGCTCGCGTACGTCCAGATCGACCGTTGCCGCCGCATCCCGGTCTCCGCCCTCGAATCCTTCATCTCTGCTCTCGCCGACAAGGAGGTAGCAGCATGACCAAGGCCAAGGAACCTACTCCCGACGAGCCCGCTTCCAAAGGCAAGCGTGGCAAGAAGCCCAAGCTTCGTCACGGCATCATCAAGCGCGGAACGACCTGGTACTACGTCATTCGCGTGAAGGACCCGGAAACGGGCCTCAGCAAACCCAAGTGGGTAGGCGGCTATGCCACCGAGGACGAGGCCAAGGCGGCCCGTGATGAGGCACGCGTGACCGCTCGACGGGGCGACTACGTCGACCGCAACACCATCACGGTGGGGGAGTACCTCGATGACTGGATCGAGGCTCACGCCATGCAGATCAAGCCGCGCACCCTCAAGGACTACCGCATGATCATCCGGCTGTACGTGAAGCCGAACATCGGCCGGTTGAGGCTTCAGGCTGTCCGCCCGATGACGATCACGAAGCTGTACCGAGACCTCCTGACCTCCGGTGGGCAGGACGGCAAAGGCCTTTCATCCAGATCGGTGATCTACGTTCACGCGGTTCTTCGCAAGGCGTTTGGCGACGCCGTGGATGTAGACCAGCTCATCGCTTTCAACCCAGTAGAGCGGGCCAAGCGCCCGAAGTACCAGTGCGCCGAACCGGGCACGGTCTGGACGCCTGCCCAGCTCCGCACTTTCCTCACACTGGCACGGCAGCATCGGCTGTACGCCTTCTTCCACCTCGCCGCGTACACCGGCGCCCGTCGCGGAGAACTGCTCAACCTGCGCTGGGCGGACCTCGATCTGGATGGCAAGACGGTGACCATCGCGGGCTCAGCGGGGATGGTGGATGGTGAACGGATCGAGGGCACCACGAAGAGCGGGCGAACGCGTCTGGTCACCCTCGACGAGGAGACCGTGAACGTGCTGCGCGAGCATCGCAAAAGTCAGGCCGAGGACCAGCTCCTCGTCGGCGACGAGTGGCGGGGCCAGAGGAATGGCTACGTCTTCGCGAACGGCTGGGGCCATCCCATCTACCCCGACACGGTGACCCAGCTCATCCGGGACCTCGTCAGGGCGTACAACGAGCCCAAGAGTGGCCCGAAGCCCAGGGAACCCTTGCCTTACGCTCGCCTCCACGACCTCCGGCACATCCACGCCACGACTCTGCTGCTCGCCGGTGTGCCTGTGCATGTCGTGGCAGCCCGTCTCGGCCATGCCGACCCAGCGATCACTCTGCGGGTCTACGCGCACGTGATCCGTACGGCCGAGGCGCGCGCGGCGGAGGTCTTCGCAGAGGTGGTCAAGTCGGCCTAGCGCTCAGGCGCATATGACTGGGCGGCTTGAGGATGCAGATCCTCAGGTCGTCCAGTTCTTCTTTTCTGCGGATCTTGAATGCCCTAGTATGTTGCCGCCTTGTCCATGAGACAGGCTGCGTGGGCCAGTGGGGCCAGCACACTGGGGCGCTTCTCGGCGGCCTCTCTATCTGGATACCCGGGCGGAGCTATGTCCTGATCGTTGATCAAGGGCTCCCGGGTGGTCAGAGCCGAGAAGGGGAAAGCGTGACTGAGACCTCCCGCAGAGTGTTCCTGCTCTTCATCGCGGCACTCATTGGAGTCATCGTTGGAGAGACCACGGGCATTCTGGTCGCCATCGACGGAGGAAGTATCTCCCAGTGCTTCATGGCCGGCGGCGGAGCCTTCGCCGGAAGCGTGGCATTGTTCCTCGGCGTGTTCCACGCGCTCAAGGTGCTGTGACGCCTGGCTTGCAGGTTCCCAGCTCGCTCCTAGGCCGCTGGGAACCTGCACGGCCAGGACCGTCGGGGAGATGATCTGAGCAGGAAGAACTTCCTGTTAGCAGATCCGTTAGCAAACACCTTCGGACAAAGATCGCTCCGGGGATGTAATGCCTGGTAGGGCGCCCGGGGCTCGAACCCGGAACCTACGGATTAAAAGTCCGCAGCTCTGCCAATTGAGCTAACGCCCCCTAGCAACAGCCAAGCGTACCGAGGTTACCGCCAACCCCGCGACGCCCTTTACCGGTATGCCGCCAGCCCCGTCAGCGCCTCGCCCAGCACCAGGGTGTGGATCTCCTGGGTCCCCTCGTACGTGAGCACACTCTCCAGGTTGTTCATGTGCCTGATCACAGGGTACTCCAGCGTGATCCCGTTGCCGCCGAGAATGGACCGGGCCTGCCGGGCGATGTCCAGGGCGGAGCGCACGTTGGCCATCTTGCCGAAGCTGATCTGCCGGGCTTCAAGCTCACCCGCGTCCTTCAAGGCGCCCAGGTGCAGCGCGGTCAGCCCCGCCTGGGCCAGGCCCACGTACATCCACGCCAGCTTCTCCTGGGTCAGTTGGAAGGCGCCGATCGGCTTGCCGAACTGGACGCGGGTCTGGGCGTACTCGACGGCCGCCTCGACGCAGGCCCGCGCGGCGCCCACCGCCCCCCACAGGATCCCGAAGCGCGCCTCGGACAGGCACGACAACGGCCCCTTCAGCCCTCGGACCCCGGGCAGCACGGCCGACTCGGGCAGGCGCACGTCGTCGAAGTAGAGCGATGAGGTGACCGATGCCCTGAGGGACAGCTTCTTGTGGATCTCAGGGGCGGAGAAGCCCGGGGTGTCGGTGGGGACGACGAAGCCGCGGACGCCGTCGTCGGTCTGCGCCCACACCACCGCGACGTCCGCGACGGATCCGTTCGTGATCCACATCTTCGAGCCGTTGAGCACCCAGTCGGAGCCGTCGCGCTTGGCGTACGTGCGCATGCTCGCGGGGTCGGAGCCGTGGTCGGGCTCGGTCAGGCCGAAGCACCCGATCGCCTCACCACTGGCCATCCGGGGCAGCCATTCCGATTTCTGCTCGTCCGACCCGTACCGCCAGATGGGGAACATGGCCAGCGAGCCCTGCACCGACACGAACGACCGCAGCCCCGAGTCGCCGGCCTCCAACTCGCGGCAGGCCACCCCGTACGAGGTCGCGTCCGTGCCGGCGCAGCCGTAGCCCTGCAGGTGCATGCCGAGCAGGCCGAGCGAGCCGAGCTCGGGCGCGAGCTCGCGCGCCGGGAACGTGGCCTCCTCGAACCAGTCTCCGACGTGCGGCAGGACGCGGTCGGCGACGAAGGAGCGGACGGTGTCGCTGATCAACCTCTGGTCACCGTCGAGGCGGTCGTCCAGGCGCAGCAGATCGTCCATGACGTGCTCCTCTCCTCGTTATAGGGGGCTACCAGGGTTCTACCAGGGGCAATCCTGATGTGCGAATGCCAGGGTTGAGGGCAGTCTTGAGTCATGAGCGAATATCACAGCAGCAAGCAGTTGCGCAGGACCCACAAGGGCCGGATCCTCGGCGGCGTCTGCTCCGGCGTCGGCGAGTACGTCGGCATCGACCCCAACATCATCCGCATCGGCCTGGCGATCGTCACGCTCTTCGGCGGCCTCGGCATCGGCGTCTACGCGATCGGCTGGCTGCTCCTGCCCGAGGAGGGCAAGGACACCTCGATCGTGCAGGACCTGCTGGCCAAGCAGCAGCAGAAGAGCAGCAGCACCGGCAGCCCCTGGACCGAGGACGACCACAAGCCGCGGCAGTGATCAGGCAGTGGCCTGCGCGCGCATCCTGGCGCCGCGCGCGTCGGCCCAGATCACGGTCAGCACGACGGCGGCCGTGAGGCCGGTGACGCCCGACAGGGCGACCACCGGCTCGGGGCCGAGCCGTTCGGCGGCGTAACCGCCGATCAGGATGGCGATCCCCTGCACCGCCATCAGGCCGGAGTGCACCAGGCCGAACGCCTGCCCGCGCTGGCCGTCGGGCACCCGCTGGACGAACGCCGCGTTCGCCGCGAGCTGGTAGGCACCCCCGACCCCGGATAGAAACCATCCCGCCAGCACCACCTCCAACGGCGGCCGCATCGCGGTCACGACGAGCGGCGCGCAGCTCAGCATGGCCAGCCACCCCATCAGCCGCAGCCTGCCCGGCGGCGAGACGAACCGGCTGAACAGGAACGCGCCCACCACGGTGCCGGCCGGCATCGCCGCCATCAGAAGACCGGTGATCACCGGGATGGGCATGACGCCGGTGTAGAGCGCGACCGCGTACGGCACCGCGATGCCTTCGGGCAGCACGTAGAAGCCGCACAGCCAGGCGAAGAGCACGAGCGTGCGCAACTTGCGGTCACCGAAGACGAGTCTGGCTCCGGCTCTGGTCATCGCCCATATGGACGGCCTGGCTCCGGGACGGCCCGGAGCGGGCCGCCGCCGCACGCCGGTGACCAGGATCAGCGCCGACGCCAGGAAGGTGGCGGCGTTCAGGGCCAGGGCGCGGTACGGGCCCATGGCGGCGATCATCGCGCCGCCCGCGGCGAAGCCGAGCATCTGCACGGCCTGGTTCGTCATGTTCTGCAGTGCCGAGCCGACCACGTACCGGTCGCCTGCGAGCACCTCGGGCAGCACGGCCGCGCGCGCGGCCGAGAACGGCGCGCTGAGCAGCACGACGAGGAACACCAGCGCGCACAGCACCGGGAAGGGCATGAACGGCAGCGCCATCACACACACCAGCCCGGCCCGCAGCAGGTCGCAGACCAACATCACGCCCCGGCGCGCGAACCGGTCGGCCAGCCCTGCGAGCAGCGGCCCGCCCAGGATCGACGGCAGGTAGGTGAGCGCGTAGACGGCGGCGGTGGCCAGCGCCGACTTGGTGCGGTCGTAGACGAGCACGGCCAGCGCCACCTGAGCGAGCTGGTCACCGAGCAGCGACAGGCCCTGTGCGTACCAGAGCGCTCTGAACTCTTTGACGGCGATGACCTCGCCATAGGTGGCTTGGCGCTCAGTGGATCGCCTGTGCCGCCCCGTCAGCCGTCGCGCCCGCATGGCCCCCACTGGACTCCGCTGTGCCTGACTCACAGTGTTGAATATGTCACCTAAGGTGCCCGATCAATCGGCAACGTGCAACCCAAAGCAGCGCGTCCTGTGCAAAGAGTTACCAGCCCAGCTCGTGCAGGCGGGCGTCGTCGATGCCGAAGTGGTGGCCGATTTCGTGAACCACCGTGATCCGTACTTCCTCGATCACTTGCTCTTCGGTGTCACAGATCTGACAGATCGGATTGCGGTAGATCTCGATCCGGTCGGGCAAAACGGCTGAGTACCAGTCGCCGCGCTCGGTGAGAGGAATGCCGGTGTACAGGCCTAGCAGGTGGGGTTCTGGTGGATCGTCGACGACGGTCACGACGACGTTGCTCATGACCCGGGTCAGGTCGGGCGGGATCGTGTCCAGCGCCTCGGACACGAGCTCATCGAACCTCTCCGGCGAAACCTCGATCACAATTGTCATTCTGCCTCTCGGCTCGGGTATCCAAGAAGGCGTATGAACTTCTCGGACATGCTCAAAAAGGTCATCCAGTCGAGAGTGACCAAGGCTGCGGCGGTGCTCCTGGTGGCCGCGGCCGGCGCCTGGCTGGGCATTTTCCTGAGCGGCACCGTACGAGCGCAGATCGGCCCGGTCGAGACCGGCATGACCGTCCGGCCGTCGTGGACCGGCGAGACGATCGTGGACGCCAGCCCGCTGGGCACGCTCACGTTCCGCAGCCACGACGCGCCCCTCACGCTCCGCATCACCCTGGAGAACATCGACCAGGAGCGCGCCCGCCTCCTCCTGGAGGACCCCAGGCTGACCGACCGGCTGCCCGGCATCATCGAACGCGACCTGATGGACGGCGTGGGCGAGCTCGCGATCCGCTCACTGCTGTGCGCGGGCGCCGGCGCGCTGCTCGCGGTCCTGATGGTGTTCAGGCGTCCGCTGGTGGCCCTGGCGGGCCTGATCGCGGCGTCGGTGGCGCTGGCCGGCACGGGGATGTTCGCGGTCCGTACGTTCCAGCCGAGCTCGCTCGTCGAGCCCCGCTACTCCGGCCTGATCGCCGCCGCGCCCTCCCTGGTGGGCAGCGCGGAGGCCATCGTGACCAGATTCGAGTCGTACCGCGCGCAGCTCACCAAGCTTGTGACGAATGTCTCAAAGTTGTACGAAGCCGTCTCGACCCTTCCTCTGTACGACGCCGACGACCGGTCCATCCGGGTCCTGCACGTCTCCGACATCCACATCAACCCGATCGCCTGGAACGTGATCCGCTCCCTGAAGGACCAGTTCTCCGTCGACCTGATCATCGACACCGGCGACATCTCCGACCACGGCACGCAGGCGGAGAACAAGTTCGTCGAGGAGATCGGCACCCTGGGCGTCCCCTACGTGTTCGTACGCGGCAACCACGACTCCAAGGCCACCCAGCGCGCGGTCGCGAAACAGAAGAACGCCATCGTCCTCGACGACAAGATGCGCAACGTGGAGGGCCTGGACATCTACGGCCTCGGCGACCCCCGCTTCACCCCCGACAAGACCACCGCGGTCAACCCGGACCCCGCCTCGATGGAACAGTTCGGCCGCGACCACCGGGCCGCCGTCGAGGACGCCGACCTCGTCGCCGTGCACGACGACATCGTCGCCCGCGGCTTCTCCGGCACCACCCCGCTCGTCCTGTCCGGCCACGCCCACGTCCGCAAGACCACCATGCTGCCCACCGGCACCCGCGTCATCGTCCAGGGCTCCACGGGCGGCGCCGGCCTGCGCGCCCTCGAACACGAGGAACCCACCCCCGTCCAGGCGTCCGTTCTGTACTTCGACAAGGAGACGAAACGCCTGCAGGCCTGGGACGACATCACCCTCGGCGGCCTCGGCGAGCAATCGGTGTACGTCCAACGTCACGTGGAACCCGACCCGGCACGTACAATCTCCCCAGAGCCAACGAGCGCCCCGTCGCCATCGGGAACGGTCAACGGCCCGACCACGCCGGCCAACGGAATGCCGCTTTGGCATGAGGGGCGATCGTCCCCTATGCTTCAGAGGTCTCCGACGGAAGGCGACAGGGAATCCTGAGCCCCCATCGTCTAGCGGCCTAGGACACCGCCCTTTCAAGGCGGCGGCACGGGTTCGAATCCCGTTGGGGGCACTGCGAGCGCGAAGCGCACCGCGAAACGGATGGTCTGAGGCCACCGGGGAGCTGGTAAGCTAAGCGAGCGCAAAACGAACGAAGCAAGGTCCTGTAGAGCAGTTTGGAGTGCTCGCCACCCTGTCAAGGTGGAGGTCGCGGGTTCAAGTCCCGTCAGGACCGCTCTAGGTCAGGTAGCTCAGTTGGTACGAGCGTCCGCCTGAAAAGCGGAAGGTCGGCGGTTCGACCCCGCCCCTGACCACATCAACTGACCAGCAAGAATGCCCCGTAGTGATCATCGCTCCGGGGCGTTTCTGTGTCTGCTGACGGCAACCCTGACGGCAACGTCCTCTACCTGTAGCGTCGCGAGCAGTTGAGAGATCCCCAGAGATTCCCGCGCGACTTGCGGGACATGTGGGCATAATGTGATCCATGGGAGGGCGCGCGCGCCGCCGGAACCGGCGGCCCACACAGCCGCGGCCTGTCGATGCCCTCATACCGGGTCTGGCTGCGATGGGGGCCGCAGCCGCTGGCTTCGATGAAGCGCCCACGCCATCCCAAATAGGGTTCATGCTCCTCTCCGGTGGCATGACCAGTTGGATCGCCTGGCGCGGGGCACGGTGGAGACACGACGATAAATCGTCGCCCAAGCGTGGTGTTGCCCTAAAAAGTCCTAACAAGCTAAGTTGCGCTAGCCTGCCCGAAAGCAGGAGGTTGACAGCTCTGGCGGCTTGAAGTCCCAGGTCACAGAGCTAAGGGGCCTTCCCGAGTGAGGGAAAACCCCTTAAGACTTCTATTGGAGTGAATCTCCGAGCCGTCGACGTGCTTTTCGTTTCTCATCGAGAGAAGCATGGGCATAGATCGTCATGGTGACCTCGATGTCGCTGTGGCCGACGATCTCGGGCACGATGTGCGGCGGGACGCCGAGGTCCAGGAGGAGGCTCACGCAGGTGTGCCTCATGTCGTGAAGGCGTATCTCACCGAGGCCGGCGGCCTGACGGACGGCTCCCCAGCTTCGGTGGGGATTGTCGGGTTCCATCGGCGTTCCCGCCGAGACGGGAAGACGAGCCCGTGATCCTCCCAGTCAGGCCAGGCGTCTGACCCCTCGGCGAACTGCTGCCTACGGTGCTCCTTGAGAGCATCGACACCGATCTCGGGCAGCGGGATCGTGCGTTCGGAGTTCTCCGTCTTGGGACGGACGAACCGGAGCTCGCCACCGACGCGCTGGAGAGTCTGGACCACCTCCAAAGTGCCCGAGTCGAGGTCGACGTCCTCCCAGCGAAGGCCGAGCAGTTCCCCGCGCCGCAGGCCGAGGCAGAGCGCCAGAACGTACAGCGCGTGGAACCGATCCTCACGAGATACCCTCAGCACTCGTCGCGCCTGCTCGGTCGTCAGACCATGGTTCACCTTGTACGAGGGCACGGAGACCGTGACGAGCTTCGCGACGTTCCGCGGAATGATCTCCTCACGTACGGCCCGTTCGAGTGCATTCCGAAGGACCGCGTGGATGGACTGGATCATCCGTGTGGACAGATACGACCCCGCAGCATTTCGGAGCCTCAAGGGCGCAGCAGGTGAGTCGCTCACGGGAGGCGTCCCATCCGTGCTTGCTTGCAGCACTGGCATTCCTTCCGGACGCGGTTGATGAAGACCCGAACGTCTCGCTACCCGTCGGCGGAATCAGGCCGGGCGCTCAGGGCATCAAGCGGCCTGCCGACCGGTGATGGCGTCGACCGAGTCGTGCACCTGGGTGCGCAGGTCGTCCACGTCGACGCCGACGAGGCGCCCGGCCCACTTGCGGACGCGACCGGCGACCCAGACCGAGGTGATGTTGCCACGGTCGGCACCGAGCACGAGAGTCCCGACCGGGTCGTGCAGGGGCATGGTGTTGAGGTCCTCCGCGTCGACGACGATGAGATCCGCCTGCTTGCCGGGTGTGATGGACCCGGTGGTGTCGTCGAGCCGGAGCGTTCGGGCGCCGGACAGCGTCGCGAAGTCCAGGACGTCGCGTGTCGTGATGCGTACGGGCTCGTTGTCGGTGCCGTAGGCGGCGTGGACGGCGCGCATGCGTTGGACGGCGAGCAGGGTACGCATCTGCGTGAACATGTCCGACGCGAGCGCGACCTCGACATCCACCGACAGACCGGGCCGGATGCCGTGTTCGAGCGCCTCGTCGACCGGTGGGACGGCGTCTTCGAGGCCAATCTGCATGTCGGAGGTCGGCGCGAGCGACACGGTGACGCCCGTGTCGCGCATCGCGGACCACGCGTCGCCGGACAGGGCCGTCGAGTGGATCGACTCGATGTGCGGTCCGAGCAGTCCTTCTCGCTCCCACCGCACGATCGCCTCGGACGCCGCCGCCCCGAACATGACGTCGAGGCTCACTCCGATGCCGAGGTCAGCCGCGACCCGGGCCAGGTCGTGGCCGTAGGCGAGGCGTGCCCCGGCGATGTCAGGGGTGGCGAGAGCGGCGAGTCTCAGCGTGACCAGCTGGTCGTCGGTGGAGAAGTAGGTCGTCCGAAGTCGTGCCAGGTCGTGCGGCCACTGCTGGTCCCAGTCGCCGAAATGCGGGCTCATCGACGCGTGTACGCCGCGGATGCCGGATTCGAGCAACGCGGTGATCGCGGCGTCGGAGTGCGCGCCGGTTCGGGAGTTGTGGGAGAAGTCGAGCATCGTGGTGATCCCGCAGTCCAGCGCCGTGAGCGCCGCCAGGCGGGTTCCGACGTACATGTCGTGCGGCTGGTACAGCGGCGCGACCTGCATGAGCGTGGACTGGAGATAGCCCGCGAGGTCGTTGACGTCGGGGATGGTGCGCCGCATCTGGGCCTGCCAGGAGTGCCGGTGCGTGTCGACGAACCCGGGTGCGACGATGGAACCCGACACGTCGATGACGATCGCGTTCGCCGCCGTCAGGCCGCGGCCGACCTCCGCGATCCGATCGCCGCGCAGGAGCACGTCGGCGTCTTCGAGCGTCCCCAGTGCGGGGTCCACGGTCACCACGGTACCGCCGGTGAGCAGGACCAGACGGTCCGGATCACGCTCGGCGGTGGTGAGCGTTTCGAGGGTGGGCAGGAGGTTCTCTGTCATCGGACGTCCTTACGGCGCATCGTGTAGCCGGCGTGGTGCAGGGTGTCCCCGTCGAATTGGCCGAAGGCCCAGAATCCGAGGTCGTCGAGATAGTCGATGCGCTCGCCGTCGATCCAGTAGCGGCCTTGGTACGCGTGCGCGCGTCCGCCGCGGGTCTCGTCGTAGCGGCCGTCGGCGGTCAGCTCCTGGTGCAGGAAGTCCTCGGTGTCGATCCAGACGCCGACCCGGTCCGGGTCGACGCGGCCCGCGACGCCTGCGTCGGCGTCCGTCGTCGCGGGGTGCCGCGACGACGGGGCGAGCACGGTCCCGCCCCATGCGATCGGCACGCCGTCACGCAGGACCGCGCGCAGCCGCCCCGGATCGGTCAGCGAGGTACGCAGCGCCGTGGGCAGGTCCGGCGCGTCGGCGTCGTCCAGGACGGCGAGGTGCGCCGGGACACCCGGGGTGAGCGTGCCCGAACCCGCTGTGCCCGGACCCTCTGTGTGCGGGGCGTACGCGAGCATGGCGCTGATGTCCAGGACGGCGGGGATGATCGTGGTACCCGTGGCACGGATCACCACGGCGTTGTCGTCTTCGGCGGCGGTGATGATGCCCGGGCCGACACCGACGACGAGTCCCGCGCCGATCAGCACGTCGGCGTGCTCCATGGTCCCGATGACCGGGTTGAGGGTGTGCACGGTGGCATCGGTCAGCAGCAGTGGACGAGCGGCGCCCGTGAGGACGGCGTCAAGGTCAGCGGAAGTGAAGATTTCGGTCATGCGTTTGATTGTTGACAGGGCCTGGTCAGGGGAGAAGGCCGTGTTCGTCCTGGGTGCACTGGGACCAGGCTCCCGGCCGCGGGGAAACATAGCCTGGTCGGCATGACAACCTCAAGACTGGGTGACTACCTACAGGCCCGGCGCGCGCAGGTGGCGCCGCCCGATGTCGGTCTGCCCGAGGACGGGCGGCGGCGCGTCCCCGGCCTGCGCCGCGAAGAGGTCGCGATGCTGGCCCGCATCAGCGTGGACTACTACCTGCGGCTGGAGCAGGGCCGTGAGCGGCGGCCATCGCCGCAGGTCCTGGACGCGCTGAGTGACGCGCTGCTGCTGGACGACGACGGCCGGCTGCACCTGTACCGGATCGGGGGGGTGATCCCGCCCCCACGCCGGCAGGGCAGCATCGAGCAGGCGGCCCCCCAGTTGCTGGCATTGGCCGAGCTGTGGGACCGCACGCCGGCCCTGCTCCTGGGACGGGCCTACGACGTCCTGGCCGCGAACACGTTGGGGCGCGCGGTCTTCGACCACCTCCAACCCGGCACGAACCTGCTGCTCACGATTTTCCTCGACCCGTCGGTTCGCTCGTTCTACATCGACTGGGAGAAGGCCGCCGCCAATGTGGTCGCGGGATTCCGTTTCCTCGAAGGCGCCTGGCCGCACGACCCGAGGATCCAGGAGGTGCTGCGGACTGCCATGGAGAACAGCCGCGAGTTCGCCGACCTCTGGCGGCGGCGGGACGCACGCGGCAAGAGTGACGCCGCGAAGGTCCTGCTTCATCCCGATGTCGGCGAACTGACCCTGCAGCTACAGGCCTTCGACGTACGCTCCGCTCCAGGGCAGCAGTTGATCGTCTACCACGCTCAGGAGGGCACCCGGACCGCGAACGCGCTGCGTCTGCTCGGCTCGCTGACGGTGACTCGCTCCGGAGACCGGGACGATATGCGGGGGAGGACCTCGTGAAGACCCGCCTCGAAACCATGGTCGGCGGCATGGGCGTCGCCGTGTTCCTCGCCGGAGGTCTCGCCGCGTGCTCCGCGGGGCCGGACAGCGAAGGACTCGCAGGCCCTGACAACGCGGCGCAGCACGGCCGGCAGGAGACGCCGTCACCCGCCACGGCGACACCGCGGACACGCCCGGACGAGAACGGAGAGGCGTCACCGCACCCGTACGTCGGAATGTGGGTGACGGCCGACGGGCACATCCGCCAGGAGCTGCTCGCGAACGGCCGCTACGACGAGGCCCGCGGAGAGCGGGAGAGCGCCTACACGGGTTCCTATGTGGTCTCCGGGACCCGGATCGAGTACGCCGACGACACCGGATTCAGCGCGGACGGGACGTTCGACGGAGACGTACTGCACCACGGGGGCTACCTCTTCTACCGAGAGGGCAGCGACGCGCACCGACGAGCCGAGGAGGAACAACGGTGACGAACAGGGCACGGGCGGCGACGACGACGATCGGCACACCCGTCCTGCTCATCACCACACCCGACGGTTTTCAAAGAGCGTTCTTCGGTCCCGCCCGCGTACCCGTTCGGCCTCTCGTCAGGTCGAGGCGTCAGCCGGTCATGACGGCGATTCCCGGGAATGCGGAGGTCGCGTTGCTCCACGGCGCGTAGTACAGCCGCCAGGAGCAGACCCGGCCGGTGACGACGTAGCCGGTGCAGGGCACCTGAGCACTGGTGTCGATGAGGGAGATGACCCCTACCGCGTACTGCTGGGTGATGCCGGACGGTTCCGGAGTCTCCACCGGGCCGCCGCTGTCGCCCTGGCCGGCCGCGTTCTTGTACGTCGGACTCTCGACGCGGACCAGGCCACGGAAGGTGTCTCTGGGACCCAAGATCGTGACGTTGATCGCCTTCACCTGGCAGAGGCAGACGGTGCCCGAGTAGGCGCCGGAGGTGCAGAGCCACATGCCCACGTAGGAGGCGGAGGTGCCGACGACCGGGTTGCTGAACTCCGGGGGTGTGGCGGCGGGGTCGTTGTTGTAGACACGACCGGCGGTGTTCGCGCGGATCAGCATCACGTCGCGGCTGGTGTTGGCATAGGCGATCGGGCCGATCACCTGGCCGGTCGGGTCGGTGGCCGTCTGCCCGACGCTGCCGCAGTGGGCCGCGGACAGCATCCAGCTCACCCCGCCGAGAGTGACGGCGAAGCCCGTCGAGCAGCCGAGCCCGGTGCCGGCGTTGCGCCAGGCCGCGCCGCCCAGCCAGGGTGCGTCGCCGTTCCAGCGGCTGGCCGGGGCCGGCGTGACGCCGGCCTCCACGGTGACCGGCACCGCCGAGCCGGCGACCTTCGAGCGGGTCAGGCCGTGGTCGGCGCCCGAGACCGTCAGGCCCGAGCCGTCGACGTTCGGCGCGATCGAGGTGATCGCGCCGCCGGAGGCGCGAACCAGGCGGTTCATCTCGCTCTCCAGTTCCCGGGCCGAGTAGGCCGCGGGCAGGACACTGACCGGGACGTCCCGGCGCAGTCGGCCGACCAGGTCGTCGATGCGCTCGGGGGTGTCTCCCTTCCAGTAGACGCGCAGTTCACGGTTCTCCGGCGCCGCGACGATGCCGGCGAACCCGGTGTCGCCCCGCGTCTTGACGGCGGCGGTGACGCGGTCGGCGGCCTTGACCAGCTTCTCCTGGGTGGCCACCAGATCCTTCCAGGAGGCGAAACCACCCGGGACCTCGGCGGTGTCGGCGGCGTCCTTGACGGCGGCGGGGGCCGCGGTGGCCTGGACGGCGCCCACTGCGACCATGGCGAAGGCGACTCCCAGCGCCACTGCCAGGCGTGCGGTGATTGGGGGGATTTTCACCGGAGGCTCCTCTGTGCTTACTTGAGGGGATGCCTCCGATATTTCATGTGTTTACGGGGCAATCAATAGCTTGACATCGATTTATAGAGTGGTAAATCAATATAGTCAGACAGCTTTGTGATCCCGAGGAGTTCCCCACGGCGCAGGCCGAGGCAGAGCGCGGTGTCGACGCTTCAGCTGCGCGGGGGAAGAGCGGTTCCTGCTGGGTGCGGCGGTATCGGACGTTCGGACTGCGATGGCTGCCACCGACGTGCGCGGAGGAGACGGCCCGCCGAACAACGCCGCACCCGCGATCGTGGCGATCGCTGTGACTGAGTTGCTTGTCGGCGTGGAGATGGCCTCGATGTGGCCGACGGCCCAACGATCAGGCTTTCGGGGACGACGTCTCGCGTTGATCCCTGGCCCGCTTGTTCACTGAGGTTCGCTTCTCACGAGGGTGAACGAGGAGATTGTCAGAGCAACGCGGCGAGGTCCGCCGGTCGCGTGAACATCGGCCAGTGGCCGGTCGGCAGCTCGACGAAGGTCCATTGGGGTGTGCCGAGCTCGGCGAAAGCCGGATTCCCCGAGGCGATCAGCTCGCGAATCACCGCCACCGGCATCGTCGAGGCGACCATGGTCTTCGGCGTCGCCGGGATCCGCCCCGGCCGCTGAACCGACTGGGTGACCGCGCCCCACGGCTCCGCCGTCGCCTTCGCGCTGATCTGCGCCCAATACTCCCGGGTCAGTCCGGCGAACATCCCCTCTCCCTCTTCGAAGGCGGGCGGGTCGAGCGCACAGCCGTCCCCGACCTGAGCGCGCCAGGCCTTCTGCGTGGCCTCGTCATTGAAGTCGATCACCGCCACACCGGACGGCAGCGGCGCGGTGTCGACATAGACCACCCGGCTGAGCCGCTCGGGATGCCGGTCGGCGACCGCGGTCACCGGGACATTCGCCCCGCTGTGCCCGACCAGGACCACCTCCTCCCATCCGTCCATCGCCGCGAGGATGTCCAGGACATGGGTCTCCACGCCGACCTCCGGCGACAGCTCCCCGGCCCGCTCCGCCAACCCCGTCAGGGTGACCGCCCGCACCTGGTGTCCCGCGGCGCGCAGCTCTTGCGCCACCTCGTCCCAGGCCCAGGCGCCGAGCCAGAAGCCGGGAACCAGCACGTAGTTCGCCATCTCATCGTCCTTCCAGTGAGCCGACGTCGCTACGCTAAAGCTGATAGCGGACAGAAACCGCCCGGATTAAGAGGTGACCTGTGTCATACCCGGCGACCCGGATGCTGGCGATGCTCGAACTGCTCCAGGCACACCACGAGCTGGGCGGCCGCGACCTGGCGCAGCGCCTCGGTGTGGACGAGCGGACCGTCCGGCGCTACGCCGCCCGGCTCGCCGAACTGGGTATCCCGGTCACCGCCGAGCGCGGCCGCTACGGCGGCTACCACCTGATGCCCGGCTACAAGCTGCCCCCGCTGATGCTCACCGACGACGAGGCCACCGCCGTGGTTCTCGGCCTGCTCGCCGGACGCCGCCTCGGCCTCGCCGCCGAGGCCACCGAGGCCGCCCTGGCCAAGATCCGGCGGGTGCTGCCGATCACGCTACGGGAACAGGTCGGCGCGCTGGAGGAGACCTTGGGCTTCACCCTCGCCGAACGTGCGGCGACGACACCCGCGAGCCGGGCCGTGCTGACCCTGGCCGCCGCGATCCGCGACCGCCGCCGGGTCACCCTGCGCTACCGCTCCTGGAAGGGCGACCAGACCGAACGCGAACTGGACGGCCACGGCCTGGTCTTCCACTCCGGCCGCTGGTACGTGACCGGTCACGACCACCGGTCCGGCGAGACCCGCACCTTTCGGCTCGACCGGATCTCCACCGTCGTGCCGGGGACTGCCTCCTACGAGATTCCCGAGGAGTCCGACCCGGTGCGGCAGGTGACCGCGTCGCTGGCCCAGGTGCCGTACGCGCACGTCGTCGAGGTCGTCCTGCACGTTCCCCTCGCCGAGGCTGCCCGCCGCGTCCCGCCGTCGGTGGCCACCCTCACCGAGGCCCCGGACGGAGTCCTCCTGCGGATGCGGGCCGAGTCCCTGGACGGCATGGCCGCCATGCTCGCCGGGCTCGGCTTCCGGTTCACGATCGTGTCGCCGAGGGAACTGCGGACCGCCGTCCAGCGCCTGGCCGAGCGCCTGCTGACCTTCGGCGCCGACGGCGACCGTCAGCCGACATGCCACTGAGGTGCGACCCGGGACGGAGCCGAGTCGCACCGCGCTGAACGGCACCGACCACCGCAGTCATGACGAGCGGAACACAGCGATCGGCGCCTACGTACGCTGGCACAACGCCCAAGCCCAGCCCAAGACGAACAGCCGCTCGCCGTGGCTGGTCATCCGGTGACCATGGCTGCGGTGACACAGCGCTGACAGCAACGTCCCCACACACCGACGCATCCGCGCCACCGTCCCCACGCGCCCTGCCCGCGGGCACGCAGTGCTGGTTGATCGATCGTGCCCCATGCTGGTCCGTCGGTCGTCGAGCCTGCGGGAACATTCGTCCAAGACTGATGGTCGAGCGTCCGTGCATAGTCCCGTGCATGAGTAAGTACGAGTTCGAGCGCTCGCATCGGATGCACGTGATCCACAACGGCCCGCGACAGGCGCCGCCACTGCTGCTCATCCACGGATCGGGGGCTTCGGGCGCCTCCTGGAGCCCGATGGTCCCGGAACTCGCCGGCCACCATCACCTCATCCGGGTCGACCTCCCAGGCTGCGGCCAGTCCCCTCCCGCGCCATCGTACGAGGTGCCCGACCAAGCAGTCCGGGTGGCGGCGGTGCTCGACGACCTCGGCCTTGGTCCCGTCGCCGCGGTGGGGCACTCCAGCGGCGGCTACGTCGCCACCGCGCTGGCAGAACAGCGCCCCGACCTGGTGAGGTCGCTCGTGCTGATCAGCACCGGCCCGAGTCCCGATGCGCTGCTTCCGCAGCCGTTCATCCTCCGGGTCCTGTTGGGCCCGCCTCTCGGTCCCTTGTTGTGGTCGAGGCGTTCGGACGCGATGATCCGCAGAGGGCTCAGCGCGACGGCCGCTCGCCCGGTGCAGATCCCGGACGACATGGTCGCCGAACTGCGAGGGATCTCCTACCGCGTGTTCAGGACGGTGCTGCGCCGAAACAGCGCGTACATCGCCGAGCGAAGCGTGCCCGAGCGTCTGGCCGCCCTCCAGGTACCGGTTATGGTGATCTTCGGCGCCGCCGACCCCCGCTGGAAGCCGTCGTCGGCGCACCAGTACGACGCGGTGCCCAGCTCCCGGGTCGAACTGCTGCCCGGCGTCGGGCACCTACCCATGTTGGAAGCCCCCGAGACGACCAGCGAACTGCTGCTGGACTTCACGGGAACATGCCACTGACACCAGGCCCGCGATCCCTGACGCCTAGAGTGGTCATGTGCTGTCGACAGGGGCACCACCCGACTGGGCGCAGGTGGAGGTCGCCGTCCCGCGCCCATCAGGTCGGCTGCCGGGGATCAGCATGGCCGGGTTCCATCACCGTTCCCCCGCACCCGTCGACATCGCCATGGTCGCGCACCCGTCCGTCACCTTGCTCGTCGATCTGAGCGACGGAGAAGGCATCGTCTACGACATCCACGGCCGACGCGAGCGCGGCAGTGTCGTCGTCGGGCTCCTCCCAGGCGATTTTCGAGCAACCGGCCGAGGGGTCGGACAGTGCCTCCAAATCCGGTTCGAGCCGGTGGCGGCGGCCGCGGTGTTCGGCGCATCGATCGAGCTCACCGGGACGCTGGTAGCCCTTGAGGATGTCTGGGGTCGCGACGCCGAGCAAGCCGAGGACAGGCTGCGCGCCGCTGCGTCATGGGACGAACGGTTCACGATCGTGGCGGATGTCCTCGGCCCACGGCTGCGCGCCCGCCCGCCGGTTCATCCGGAAGTCGCCTACACCTGGCGGCGGACGCTCACCAGCCGGGGGCGGGTGCGAGTCGACGGCCTGGCGGACGAGGTCGGCTGGAGCCGCAAACGCCTGTGGTCCCGATTCCGGTCCCAGCTCGGCATCACCCCCAAACGCGCCGCCCAACTGGTGCGCTTCGACCACGCCGCCCACCTTCTCGCGGCGGGTAACACCGCCGCCGGCGTCGCCGCCGAGAGCGGCTATGTCGACCAATCCCACCTCCACCGTGAGGTCAAGACGTTCGCCGGGCTCACGCCCACGGCCGTGGCCGCCGCGCCGTGGCTCGCGATCGACGACGTTGCGTGGCCGGCCTCATCGCCAAACCGGAGCCCTGCGAAGAATGGCGAACGCAGCCCCGACCTTCGTTGAACAGCCTGCCTACGAAGATGCGGCTTCCACGTGCTGCGTGGACGGCACGGTGCGACTGTAAGAACTGGATCACTAGGCCCCGCAGCCAAGCTCGTAAGCAAGTGTTCTGCAGAGGCCGTGACGATCGCCGACTTCGGTGCCTGCCGTACCTGGCTAGGGCGATCGCCTGCTGGGGCCCTCCTCCGTCGACCTCCAGGCCGCGGTATGTCAGCAGGACGATCGCTACACCTGAAAAGCGGAAGGTCGGCGGTTCGACCCCGCCCCTGACCACCTCATCTGACCAGCAAGAATGCCCCGTAGCGATCATCGCTCCGCGGGCGTTTTGGTGTCCGCTGAC
Source organism: Nonomuraea sp. NPDC049486 (assembly GCF_040676925.1). Taxonomy (NCBI): domain Bacteria; kingdom Bacillati; phylum Actinomycetota; class Actinomycetes; order Streptosporangiales; family Streptosporangiaceae; genus Nonomuraea; species Nonomuraea sp. NPDC049486. The sequence goes on along the minus strand of NZ_JBFAPV010000004.1, from coordinate 588,826 downwards.
ACGGAGGGTCGTCATCGGTTCGGCTGGCTCATCCTCATGGGATCAGATAATCTGATATCTATGAAGGTGATGACTGCCACTGAGGCGTCTCGAAGCTTTGCGTCGGTGCTCGACGAGGCCGAGCGCGGGGAGACAATCGTGGTGACTCGCGGTGGGAAGCAGATCGCTGTGATCGGGCCCGCACCGACAGCGCCGGGGCGTATGGTCAAGGCGTTTTTGGCAAGCAGAGCCGGGACGTTGGACGCCGATTTCGAAGCTGACGTGGCGGCGGCCCGCGAGGCGATCGACAGCGAGATGAGGGGCACATGGCCCGACGCCTGATCCTTGACACCGGTGTGCTCATTGCGGCCGAGCGAGGCAAGGCATCCGTTGACGCGGTGATAGGAGACGCCGATGATGTTGCGATCTCGGCGATCACTGTGGCCGAGCTGCTCGTCGGCGTGGAGCTGGCCGATGCGGCACGACGGCCCGATCGGCAGACCTTTGTGGACCAAGTTCTCGCGTTGATCCCTGTTGAGGAGTACACGACGGACGTCGCCAGAGTCCATGCCCGTCTGATGGCGCATGTCCGACGAGAGGGGAAGTCGCGAGGCGCGTACGATCTGCTGATCGCGGCTACGGCCGCGGCCACCGCGAGAACGGTGCTGACGATGGACGCGTCGGCCGCGTTCGACGATCTCCCCGGCGTGAGCGCTCAGGTGGTTCCTCGCTGAATACCGACGGCAACCCTGATGGCAACGTTCATCACCGTAGCCATACGTGAGGCACCGTTGACGGCCTTCGACCTCCAGGCCGCGGCATGTCAGCAGGGCGATCGCCACACCTGAAAGCGGAAGGTCGGCGGTTCGCCCCCTCCCCTGACCACCTCATCTGACCAGCAAGAATGCCTCGGAGCGGGTGAGCTCGCGGGGCGTTGTGGCGGAGTGACGATCAGCTGAGGCGTCTTCCAGCTTGCCGAGAGCCTATTGGCTGAGGTGGAAGTTCGGCCTGTGGCAAGCTGAGCGGTCCGCTGGCAGGACAAAATGCGCAGAGTCCGCGGGCTGGTCAAGATGCGGCTTCGAGCAGCTTCTTGACCGTCGCCACCCGGTCCGGCAGCGGGCCTGGAGCGATCGGCACGCACTCGTAGCCGAGTGAGGTGTAGGTGTCCTGGTGGATCTGCTCGAATCGCAGCGACTCCTCAAAGGTGATCGATCGCGCGTCGGTTGGTGTGACGAACCCGAGGCTCTGAACGAAGAACACCTTCTTGGCGTAGATCCGCTGAGCTTGGATGCGTTCCAATTCGCGGGACAGAGCCGGAGAGACAGGATGGCCGAGGTAAGTGGCCAGGGCGTAGGTGCAGACGGGCGATCGATCGTAGATCTGTACATCACCGGGAAGGGCCGCGGCCTGTTCCTGCCGTCGGCGCTGCAGGGCGGCGATCGCCCCCACGAAGGACGGCTTCGTCCACGGCTCGGGTTCACCCCGAGCCTGCTCCAGGGCGATGACGTCCGTCGCCGCCTCTTCGACGACGGTGTAGCCGTCACACTCCAGCCAACGCAGGATCGTCGTCTTCCCGGCTCCAGGGGTGCCGGTCAGGATGTAGCGCTTCATCGACCGCCTTCGTACGTCTCGGACATGGACGCGGCCCAGCCCGCTTTGTCAGATGGTGTGATCGGCGGTCATCCGGAGGAGGAGATCCCGAGTTCCGGCCCGCGACAGGAGCGAGGGCCTCAATGATCCGTGCATGAGGACAAGCCTCTGGACCCTCTTGGCCGCACTCTACGTGAATCCCGAGCTTGCTCGCCAACATGTTCGTAACCATGCCGACGAACAAGTTGCTCTGACGAACGGGTTTCGCCGCAGTGACTGGTTGGGAAGTCGACGTGGAGATGGCCGATGCGGCCGAGGCGCTCAATCGGGAGGCTTTTGCGGACGGCGTCCTCGCATTAGCTGCCCGCTGTTCCCCTTGTCCTGGATGACTTCCGACGGCGGGATGAAACTTACATCATCGGGTGCGGAAACCGGCCCGTACGAACAATCGAAGACTGACTCCCCAGAGCGCCCTTGGCCATGCGTTTCACCGTGAGGATAACGGCCGCCGGATTTTTGTTGACCAAGTGGTCGATACCGCCGCTAGATCGATATGCGCTGGATCTGTTTTGATCGATATCAAATGCCCGTCCCTAGTAAGGAGAAGCATGCAGAAAGTCACTTGGCTCCGCCGGCTCGGTCTCGTCTCAGCGGTGGTGGCGGTCGGCTTGGCAACCGCGCCCATGGCCGCGCACGCCGATGGCTATGACACTGCCCGCAGCGCCACTGCTCGGGGGGCGGGCAACACCTACGCGGCCGGGTTAGCGGCGGCCGAACAGCGGGCTCGACAAGACGTCCTCGCGGTCGGCCACGACTGCACCCCTGGGACCTATAGCACGCTGTTGGTCTATTCCTCTCCGGGTGGCGGCACATGGGTCTTCGAGTCCGCCCATGACGCGATGTGCGTCGACTGATCACGTTGCCGCGGATCGGCCCCGACCCTGACCACCTCGCCTGAACAGCAAGAATGCCCCGTAGCGATTGTCGCTCCGGGGCGTTTGCGTTGTGTTGACGGCAACAGGTGGTGGCATGTGCATCTGTGCGGCTGCCAGAATTCCCGGTGTGAGCCGGACCGATAACACCATGCCGCTACGCATTCAGGAGCAGGACGGCCGCCGCTTCAGGCATGACGTCGGCGGGTCCTATGAGGGCATCGGGAAAGACGCGAACATCGCTGAGCGGAAGGCCCGGCAGCGCGTGCGGCTGACCCTGCTACGGGGTGAGGAACCGGAGCCGACCAGGCACCGCCGAAATGAGAAGTGGCAGTACTGAAAAGCGCTCCAGGAGTGCTTTCGCAGCGAGGTCCGATCACCGGCAGCGGGCTGATCAGCCGCCCTCGCCGGGGCGGACCAACCCGGACTCGTAGCCGAGGACTACGGCGTGCACCCGGTCACGCAGGCCGAGTTTGGCGAGTATGCGGGTGATATGGGTCCGGACAGTCGTGGCGGAGATCACCAGCCGGTCGGCGACCTCCTGGTTGTCCAAGCCCCGAGCCATCAGCGTGAACACCTCGAGCTCGCGCGCCGTCAGCCGGGAGAACGCGGCCGGCGGGCGGCCCGGAGGCGGGGTGGCGAGGAACCGTTCGATGAGCCTGCGGGTGATGGCCGGCGCGAGCAGCGCCTCGTCACGGACTACGGTACGGCAGGCATGGACGAGGTCGGGAGGGTCCACGTCCTTGAGGAGGAACCCGCTGGCGCCGGCGCGCAGCGCGTCGTGGACGAGGGCGTCGTCGTCGAAGGTGGTGAGTATCAGGACCTTCGACGTGGCGCCGGCCCTCGCCAGCTCACGTGTCGCGCCGATCCCGTCGAGCACGGGCATCCGGATGTCCATGAGCACGAGGTCCGGTCGGAGCTCGCGGGCGGCGGCGACCGCCCGCCGGCCGTCGGCGGCCTCGCCCACGACCTCGAGATCTTCCTCGGTCTCCAGGATGAGCCGGAACCCGGCGCGTACGAGTGACTGGTCGTCGGCCAGCAGGATCCGGATCACGCCACGCTCACGGCCCGCACCAGGGGCAGCCGCGCGTGGACGCGGAAGCCTCCGCCCGGCCGGGGCCCGGCCTCGAGGTCGCCCCCGCACAGCCGGGCCCGCTCCGCCATCCCGATCAGGCCGTAGCCGGCCCGCTCGGGTGTCCCTGGCCGGGTGGCGCCGTCGTCCTCGATCGTGAGACGCACGGCATGCTCGTCCACGACCACGAGGGTACGGGTGGGTGCGCCCGGGGCGTGGCGCATGACGTTCGTGAGGGACTCCTGGACGATGCGGTAGGCGGCCAGGTCGACCGCCGGCGGCAGCCCGCCGACCGGACCCGTGACCGTCAGCTCGACCGGCACGCCGGCGGCGCGCATGTCGTCGGCGAGGTCGCCGAGCCGGGCCAGGGAAGGACGCGGCCCGGCCGCGGGCACGCCGTCGAGGCCCAGCAGGAACCGCAGCTCGGAGAGCGCGGACTTCGCGGTGGCGCGCACCGAGGCGACCACGGAGCGGGCCTTGGCCGGATCGGACTCCACGATGCGCTCGACCGCGCCGAGCTGGACCACCACGACGCTGACCGTGTGGGCGAGCACGTCGTGCATCTCCCGGGCGATGCGGGAACGTTCCGCGTCCCTCGCCTCACGGGCCCGTTCCTCCCGCTCGTGCTCCAGTTCGCGGGCCAGGCGTCGCAGCTCGGTGATGCGCAGCTGCCGGTCCCGGATGGTGCGGCCCGCGAGCCAGGGCGCGAGCGTGATCAGCCCGGTGAACGCGAAGTCGGCCACCGTCTGTGACGCGGCGAACGGGATCGCGCCCCACACCAGGGCCAGGGCCGCGACCAGGCCGGCGAGCGCCTGGCGGAGCGGGGCGTGGGCGGCGACCGAGTAGACGGTGATGACGAGCGCGATCACCGCCGCGTACCCCTGGCTCGTGACGTCCGCGCCCAGGCCCTCCGCGACGAAGAGGGCCGACCACCCGATCAGGACGGCCGGCAGGGGCCGTCGCCGCCGCCACACGACGGGCGCCGTCATGGCGACCGAGAAGATCAGCGCCGTCGCGCCGCCGTCCCCGGCCATCACCTGCCCGGCGCCGAGCGCGACGAGGACGGCGGCCACCGTGAAGTCGACGAGCCGCGGCCGGGCCCGCAGCCACCGCGCCAGGGCGCCGGCGCCGTCGTCGGTCATGGCACGAACCATAGCGGCGCGCTGCCCGTGCGGCATCGCCCCGGGGAGGTAGGCGCGTACGAGCGGGCTCGTACGCGGTTCGGCGTGACCTCCGACGATTCCGGCGCCGGTCGTCCCTAGCGTCGGCGGCACCACCACTGCTCCCCCGGAGGTCCACATGTCACGCCGAAGCACCGCCGTCGCACTGCTCACCGCCGCCGTCGCCGGCCTGGCCGGCACGATCCTCCTGCCGTCGTCCGCCGACGCCGCCGCCCAGCTCGCCCTGATCGAGGCTCGGCCCGCCCTCTGGATGGGTGCGAACGTGCTGCTCGTCGTCTCGTTCCTGTGCTTCGCCGGTGCCCTGCTCGGGCTCACCGGGCTCTTCCGCGCCCGGGGTTCGCGGCTCGGCGTCACGGGGGCGGTCCTCGCGGCGCTGGGGTGGGCGCTCCACATCGGTCCCGTCGCGTACGTGATGGCCCAGTACCCGCTCGCCCACCACACGGACCGGGCGGGTGCGGCCGAGATCGCCGGGGCGATGTTCGCGGCGCCGCCCTTCGCCGTGCTCATCGTCCCGGTGCTGCTGACGACCGTCGTGGGCACTCTCACCCTCGCCGTCGCCTTCTGGCGGACGCGGCTGGCACCGCGGTGGGCGGCGGCGACACTGGTGGTGGCGCTGGCAGCCGACTTCGCGGCGCCGGACGCCGTGTCCGGGATCATGATGTTCGCTCTGATGGGTGTCGCGCTGGCACCGTTGGCCGCACGGCTGTTCGTGCTGGAGACGACCGACGGGGCTCCTGTGGCCGCGCGGGCGTGACGTACCGGCCCCGCTCAACCGGACCACACGCCGAACCACTGCTCGGCGTCGAACTCCTCGAACCGTGCCACCTCGGTGAACCCCAGCTTCGCCGCGAGGCGCATCGAACGGTCGTTGGCGGTCTGGGTGGTGAGCACCACCGGCTCGCGGGGAAGCGCGCCGGCGACCCAGTCGAGTGCCGCCGCGCACGCCTCGGCGGCGTACCCGAATCCCCACGCCTCCGGCAGGAACATGTAGCCGAGCTCGACCTCACCGCCGTCCGGACGGACGCGACCCGGACGATCGGCCTCGCGCCGCTTGATGTCGACGACGCCGATCATCGACCCGTCGAGATCGACCGCGAACAGGCCGGGGCGGCGCCGGGGCACGGCAGGCAACGCGCGCTCGAACTCCTCACGCGGTCGAGGGCCGCCGAGGTAGGCGCCCACCTCGGGCGAGGTGAACAGCTCGATGATCGCTGTACGGTCGCGGGCCTCGGGCTCACGGAGGACGAGCCGCTCGGTCCTGATGGGGGCGGGCGGCCAGGCGACGGGTCCGGGGTCGGTCATGCGGCCAATGTAATGGCGATCTCCGTGGCGGCGCGGTCATGGGCGGTCGGCCGTTCACTTGCCGGCAGAAGCCCGCGGAGACGCGGGGTGTGTCTCAACGCGGCGGGAGCGGGCCAGGGCCAGCCCGCCGAGGGCCGCGCCGGCCAGCCCCAGCGCCAGGGCCATGGCCGCCCCGAACACTCCGTTGCCGGTGCCGAGACCGCCGTCGGCGACGGCCAGTTTCACCGCGCCGTTGAGCCCGCCGACGAGCCCCATCACCAGGGCCGCGATGGCTCTCCTCCTCCCGCCGCTGCCGGCCCGGCGGACGGAGCGCCACGCCAGCCAGCCGATGACCACGCCGCCCACCGCCACCAGTGCGGCCGCGCTGGCCCAGACGCGTTCAGGGGTCCCGAGGAACGTGTCGACACCTTGACCCGCGCATTCCGCCGGTGTCGTGCACACGGGCGAGGCCACCTGTGCGGCGAGGTCGAATAGGACGGACATGAGGCGCTCCTCCGCTTCCCGCGACTGGACGCCAAGAACTATGTCCGCTGCACCCGCCGCCGGTCATCCCGCTGACGGAGACATCTCTCCCTACCGCGGACGCCGCAGGAACCGCGAATCTACCGCGTCCGCGGTAGGTGATTGCGCCGTCCTGCGAGGACTGCAGACTGGTGCGGTGAGTGACGTGGCGGAACTGCTGGACCGGATCTGGCGGACGGACGCGGCCGGCATGCTCGGCGCGCTCAGCCGGCGGCTCGGCGACTTCGACCGGGCCGAGGAGGGGTTGTCGGACGCGCTGGCCGAGGCGCTCAGGCGCTGGCCCGACGAGGGCGTGCCGGACAGCCCCACCGGCTGGCTGGTCACCACGGGCTGGCGCAGGGCGCTGGACCGGCTGCGCCGCGACGCCGTCGGCCGGGAGAAGATGGCGCGGCTGGCGGCGGAAGCGCCGCCTGAACCGGGCGTGGACGATCGGCTGGCCATGGTGTTCGCGTGTTGCCACCCGGACCTCCCCGAGCCGGCCCGGGTCGCGCTGACGCTGTACGCCGCCGGTGGCCTGAGTACGGCCGAGATCGCGGCCGCGTTCCTGGTGCCGCTGCCGACGATGGCGCAGCGGCTCTCCCGGGCCAAGCGTCTGCTGCGGAAGCGGGGCATCCGGTTCGAGGTGCCCCAGCCGCATGAGTACGTCGACCGGCTGCCGACCTTGCTCGCGGTGATCTATCTCGTGTTCAACGAGGGCTATCTGTCCAGTGGCCGGTCCGCCCAGCGGCGCGAGCTGGCCCGCGAAGGGGTCGAGCTGGCGTGCCAGCTCGCCGGGCTGCTGCCCCGTGAGCCGGAGGCCGCGGGTCTGGCGGCGTTGCTGGAGCTGCACCAAGCCCGCGTCGACGCGCGGTTCGACTCGCGGGGCCGCATCGTGCTGCTCGGCCGGCAGGACCGGCGGCTGTGGGACAGGGCGGCGATCGGACGGGCGGCGCTGCGGCTGCGGGCGGCGGTGCGCCAGGGCCGGCCCGGGCCGTACCAGGTGCAGGCGGGCATCGCCGCGCTCCACGCCCTGGCCGTCTCGTACGAGGCCACCGACTGGGCCGGCGTGCGGGGGTTGTACGACCGGCTGTACGCGTTGGGCCCGTCTCCGGTGGTGCTGCTGAACCGGGCGGTGGCCACGCGGTTCGCGGTGGGCCCGGCTCCGGCGCTGGACGAGGTCGACGCGCTCGGGACCCGGCTCGCCGGCTATCACCTGTGGCACGCCGCCCGGGCCGACCTGCTGGCCGCGCTCGACCGTACGGCCGAGGCGCTGACGGCGGCGGAGCGGGCTCTGGAGCTGGCGACGAACCCGGCCGAACGGGAGCTGATGTCGCGTCGAGTGGGTGAGCTGAGGCGCCGGCTGTGAGACCGGCGCCCAGCGTCAGAGCTGTTCGCGGCTCATCACCGGACGGACCTCCAGCGCGCTCATCCCGGCCGTGAGCGGCCAGGTGGCCGCGATCCGCGCGGCCTCGTCGATGTCGTCGCACTCCAGCATGACGACCGCGCCGATGACCTCCTTGAGTTCCAGGTACGGTCCGTCGCTGATCATCGGCTGACCGGTCCCGTCGGCGCGCACGGTCTTCGCCGTCTCCCGGGGCTGCAGCTCGGCGCCGCCGTCAGCGATCTTGCCGGTCGGCTGCCACCGCTCGTACCAGTCGTAGACCTGCTTCATCGCGTCCTGCTCCTCGGCCGGGGACAGCCCGCTCCACTCGCGGTCGTCGCCGAAGATCAGCATCGCGTACTTCATCGTCACTCCTCGTGGTCGACAGAACTGCGTCGTCCGGGTGACGAACGGGCGGCACCGATCCTCGACAGGTTCCGCGAGAATTCTCGCCGCAGAATCGGCGTCAGGGATTCAGGTGCCGATGGCGCGTACGACGACGCCGACGAGTTGCTCCTGGGTGACCAGGCCGTAGTCCCGCGAGTCGCGGCTGGCGTCGGGGTTGTCGCCCAGGATCGCCATCCGGCCCGGTGGGATGCGTTCGTGCGCGGGCGACGGTACGTGATCCGGTACGGGGTCCCCCGGTACGGCGGCGAGCCGTTTGATCACGTATCCGGCGGGGTGGCGCGGGTCCGCCATCCGGGCGTCCGGCACGACCACCACGATGTCGCCCACGCTCAGGCGTGACAGGGGCGTGCGGCGTACGAGGAGACGATCGCCGGGGCGCAAGGTGGGCGCCATGCTGAAGCCCGCGACCGTGGCCAGCACGAACCTGCGCCGCAGCACCGCGGCGAAGGCCGCCACGCCGGCACCGGCCAGGAGCACTGCGATCACGACCTGCACGGAAGGCGCCTCACTCGTCGGCGGAACTGCGGGGTAGGGGGACACTGACGCGGAAGCGGCCACCGGCTCCGTGCCGGCGGCCACTCGCGCCTACGTGTCGGCTAGCAGCTGTACTTGGCCCCTCTCACGTTGCAGGGGCCGCAGGTCGTCTGGCTGCTGTCGCAACCGCGGTCGCACCACCGGGAAATGGAATAGACGCCGCTGCAGTAGCAGAATTCCTTCCAGGTCGTGCAGGCGGCTTGAGCGGTGACCTTGGGCACGAAAGCCGACAACATACGGTCGCCGAGGGTGTTGAAGAGTCGCAGCATGCTCTACTCCCTTGTGAGGTTCACGGGCCGTTTCCTTGACGCCGGTAGGCGTCGCCCGATCTTGACCCGTTTCGACCTACAGTAAAGATCCATTCAGGTCCGGGTCAATCCCGATATCCGGCGGCTTGGAGGGAAAACAGCTCGGCGTAGAGCCCTCCTGCCTCGACCAGCTCGTCGTGCCGTCCGGCTTGCGCCACGGTGCCGCCGTCGAGCACCAGGATCAGGTCCGCGTCCCGGATCGTGCCGAGCCGGTGCGACACCAGCAGGCTGGTGCCGCCGTCGCGCAGCCGCCGGAAGCCCTGGTGGATCTCGTGTTCGGCCTCGGCGTCGAGGCGGGCGCTCGGCTCGTCGAGGATGAGCAGGTCACGGCCGCCGCGCAGGAAGCTGCGGGCGATGGCGACCCGTTGCCACTGCCCGCCGGAGAGCGTGGTGCCCGGGGTCGTCCCGTTGAGCTCGTCGCCGGCGAAGTAGATGCGGCTGAGCAGCGTGTCGTACCCGTGCGGGAGCCCGCTGAGGATGTCGTGCACTCCCGCGTCCCGCGCGGCGGCCTCGATGCGTGGGCGGTCCGTCAGGGCCTCCGCGTCGCCGATGCCGATGTTCTCGGCGGCCGACAGCTCGTAGGAGACGAAGTCCTGGAAGACGCCCGCGATCCGGGCGCGCAGCTGCGCCGGGTCGAGGTCGCGCAGGTTGACGCCGTCCCAGAGGATCTCGCCGCGGTCCGGGTCGTAGAAGCGGCACAGGAGCTTGATGATCGTGCTCTTGCCGGCGCCGTTGTATCCGGCGAGGGCCACCGCCCGGCCCTTCGGGATCGTCACGGTGACGCCGCGCAGCACCCACGGGAGGTCCTCCCGGTAGCGGAACCAGACGTCCCGCAGCTCGATGCCGTGCCGCAACGGTTCCACCGGACGGGGGCGGGCCGGCACCGGCAGGTCCTGGTCCGCTTCCACGACGGCGAGGTAGTGACCGAACATCAGCAGCTGGGTGTGCGCTCCGGCCAGGTCGCGCACGACGCCGAGCAGCGCCGCCTGCACCGCGGCCACCGCGGCGACCAGCATGGCCACGTCACCGACGGTGACCGTTCCGGCGGCCGCGGCGTTGACCACCCAGACCAGGCAGCCGCCCGCCACCCCGGTCGAGAGCATGGTCAGCAGCGCCTCCGTGCTCAGGGCCCGCCGGTCCATGGCCCGCTCCACCCGGTTCGCGGTACGGCGTTCGCCGAGCATCCGTCCCCGGAGGAAGGAGCCGACGCCGAACAGCCGCACCTCGGTGGCCGCCTCGACGTCGGACAGCAGCTGGCCGTAGAACAGCTCGCGCCGTTCGTGCGGCCCCACGGTGTTCATGGTCTCGGCCCGCCGGCGGGCGAGCGCGAACTCGGCGCCGACCGCGGGGAGCGCGCCGACCAGGACGACGACCGCCAGAACGGGGCTGACCGTGACCAGTGAGACGACGAACCCGGCGGTCACCAGGACCTGCTGGAGCAGGTTCAGGCTCACGGCCACGATCTCGGCCGGTCCTGAGCCGCCGGCGTGACGGGCGAAGCGCAACCGGTCCGCGAACTGCGGGTCCTCGAACCGTCCCAGACCGACCAGCCGGTTGACCGCCGCGTAGAGCTGGTCGAGGGCGGCGAGTGCGACGATCCGTCCCTGTTCGGCCCGCAGGTAGCGCAGCACCTGCGCAAGCAGGGCCGTCAGGATGCCCGCGGCGACCAGGCCGGCGATCGGCCCCGTCAGGTCCGCGGGCCCGCCCGGGGCGCTCAGCTGGTCGAAGACGATCTTCGTCAGCCAGGCGACGGCGACCGGCGCCCCCGCGCCCAGCACCGTGAGCACGAGCTGGGCGATGGTCGTACGCGCCGCGAACCGCCAGGCCAGCCGCCAGGCGGCGAGAGCAACCCGCCTGCCGGTCGTCACAGGGCCACGGAGTCGGGAAGGACGTCGACCTTGAAACCGGTCACCTGGAGGACGCCGTCCTGGCCCATGAGGCAGAAGGCCGGGTATCCGCGCAGGCCGAACGCCGCGGCCATGGCGCCGTCGACGTCCCCTTCGATGACGATCTGCGCGATCCCGCCCAGTTCCTCGCGCAGCCCGCCGAGCTCCTCGGGCGAGCCGAGGAGCACCGCGATCACCTGGTCGCGCCCGCCCGGCAGGCCGGACACGTACCGGATGAAGGCGGGTTTCTGCTCCTCGCAGGTCGGGCAGCGCGGCGAGAAGAAGGCCACGAGCATCCCCGGCCGCAGATCGTCACGGGTCACCGTCCGGTCGTCGCCCGTGACGGCGCTGAACTCGCCGACGCGGGCGCCGGCGGGCAGGGTGATCTCTTCCTGTCCGGGGGGATGCCCGCCCCCTCGGTTGATCAGCTCGGTGTGCTCGCGCAGGCGCCGGATCACCGCGACGGTGAGCACCAGGTTGAGCAGGCAGATGATGAAGACGATCGCTAACGCGGCCCACAAGACTGACACGGCGTAATCCTCCGAGTTGATCGTTTTCGGAGCGGCCAGGATAGTACAGGTCTAGTCAGGCGAAGCGGTCCATGATTATCGACAGGGCATTCTCTGCGCATAACACGACATAGGGATCAAACCGGCTGTTATCTCGCCGTCGGCCTGAACAACGCGACGAGGTCCTCGAACGCCGTGATCAGGATGCCGGCGACCAGTCCGGCGACACCGGCGAGCAGGGCGTACGGCACCTCGAACGCGCCCGGCGCGGAGGCGCCGGCCAGCCCGAGGACGGCGACGCAGACGAGGATCAGGTTGCGCACGATGTGGATCGGGCCCAGGGGCGTGCTCGACGCTCCGAAGCACCGGCAGGGGGCGCGGTTGCCGCGCGACAGCGCCCGCCCGATCACCAGGGTGAAGGACAGCAGGAGGCAGCCTGCCAGGGCGAAGCCGACCCACCCCGCCACCCGCACGGGGACGAGCAGCAGCACGGCGACGACGATCTCGGTCGCGACCACGGCGAACGCCGCCGGCCGCAGGAGGGGGCCGGGCACCTGGTCCAGTTGGCGCAGCGAACCGACGAAGGCGGCCCAGCCGGCCTTCCCCGAGACCTTGGTCCAGGCCGCCGTGACGAAGACCGCCGCGAGCAGCAGCCGACAGGCCACGTCCAAATAGTGCACGGTGGGCCAACCTATCCACCGCGCCCAGCCACCACAACCGCGTAACCGGAGGGCGGGCGCCCGGGAACTGTCGGGGCCGGCCGCTAGCCTGCGGTGCGGCGGGCTGGTCGGCGAAGGGTGTGGGCCGGTGGGCGACAGCGAGAAGCAGTCCCTGTTGACATTCCTGGAGGCGCAGCGCGCCGCCGTGCTGGCGATCATCGACGGTCTCGGCGACGACGCCCTGACGACCGCCGTCCTGCCCTCGGGGTGGACGCCGCTGGGTCTCGTCGAGCATCTCGGTCACGCCGAGCGGCACTGGTTCCAGGAGGTCGCCCTGGGTTCGGCCGAGCCCCTGCCCTGGCCGGCCGACGACCACGAGCCGCTCACGACCCCGCGCTCACCGTCGACGGTGCTGGCCTTCTACCGCGCCCAGTGCGAGCGGTCCGACGCCGTCCTCGCCGCCATGCCGCTGTCGATGCGGCCCCGTGGGCGCCATCCCCATCCGCCGGGAGATCGGATCACCGACTTACGGCAGATCGCGCTGCACATGATCGAGGAGACCGCCCGTCATGCCGGACACCTCGACGTCGTGCGCGAGTTGATCGACGGGAAGACCGGGCTCGGGCCCCGCTAGCGCCCGGCCCTCTTCACTTTCATGGCCGAGCGGTCGGCGATAGGTGAAGGGCTGCACGCTCGTCGGCGTCGAAGAGTTCCCGGATGCAGCGTGGAAAGGGCGTCTTAAACGGGGCTTCAGAGGGCAGGCAACATAAAGTCGCTTTCGGGCAACATTATTGCGGAGTCTGGATGTCGGCGACCCGAACTGCCACACTGAAAAAGCCGCACTTCGGATGATCCACCGCCGCCAAGGCGCTGTCGAACGCTTCACGACTGGTGGAAACTGCCTGACGGACGAGGTAGAAGCGCTAGTGTGGGGCGCCGGCCGTGTCGCGACCGGCGTTCAGGCGTTCCCACTCGGCGAAGGTGAAGTCTATGGTGGACCGGCTCTTGGGCGGCCTGACAGAGGCTGATCTGGCGAATGAGGAAAAAGTGCGCATCGTCGTCGCGCAGAAAGCCTTCATGGCCGACAGGAACCGCCTGTTGCTCGTCCGCAAATCGCCATCCGACCCCTACAACCCCGGTTTGTGGGAGGTTCCCGGCGGGCGAATGCGGGGCGCGGACGAAGGGCTCGACGAGCACATCGTGCGCGAGGTCCGCGAGGAGGCGGGCATCGAGATCGAGCCCGGCCCTCCCTTTCACATGTGGGACTGGGCCATGCCGGCCGACGACGGCGGTTGTGTCCGGGTCATCGCCGTGGCCCGGCAGTGCCGGGCGTTGTCGCACGAGGTGACCACCTCCGGCCAGATCTCCGGCGACCACATCGACGAGGTGCGGTGGGTGCGGCTCGACGCCGTCGCCCGCTATCCGCTCATTCCCGGGATCGATGGGGCGGTGGAGCGGTTCCTGCGGCTGCGCGGCGCGCATCCGTCCGAAGCCGTCTGCCGCCGCTGACCATGATTCCCGCCGACGGAGAGCGCCGGTTCAGTCTGGTCGCGATCGGTGAGATCCGGATCGACGTCCGCGTGCGGGTCGACTCCCTTCGCTTTCGCGACGTGTGCGGCGACCAGTTCCATTACGCGCCGGTGCGCATCACTCCGGCGGGCGTCGCGCTGCAGATGGCCCGCCAGGCGATCGGCCTCTTCGCCACCGTCACGCTGGTGTCGAGGATCGGGCGTGACGAGTTCGCCGATCCGATACGGGCCCAGGTGACCGCCATGGGGGTGACGCCGCGGCTGACCGTGGTGGAAGGCTCCTCGACCGCGAGGGTGCTCGTCATACGTGACACTTCGGAGGGGCACGGGGTCCGCCTGATGGTCGCCGAACCGCTGTCGGACCTCCAGATGCTGGGCGTGTCGGACGTGCGGGCGGCGATCCGGGAGATCGCCGCGGCGGACGCCCTCTTCCTGACGGGATACGAGCTGCTGCACGCCCGGTCGGCCGAAGCCGTGCTGGAAGCCGCGGCCGTCGCCCGGTCGCACTCCACGGTGATCTGCCTCGACCTGGTGCCGCACGACATCCACCGCAGGATCCCCCCGGCCCGGCTGCTGCCGCTCCTGGAGGCGGCGGACGTCGTGGTGGGCGAGCTGGAAACGCTGCGCGGCGTGGTGGGCGCCCCTGAGGGCGGCCCCGAACTTCTGTTTCCCCTGCTCGACGCGGTGCACAAGGCCGCACCGGTGTGGATGATCCGCTCGGGGGCCGGTGGTGCGAGCCGGTCGACGATCTACCAGCAGGACCGCCTGCACGTCGACTACCCCACCGGCTACGAGCGCGTCTCCGACCCCATGGGCTTCGGCGACCTGCTCACCGCGCGTGAGCTGCGCTGGTTGCTGTCAACGGGCCTCGCCCCGGCCTCCGCGGACGGGAGCAGCTTCCGGAGCGTCGCCATGAACCGCTCGCGGGTCTCCGGCAGCCCGTAGATGTCCTGCCAGCGCCACCGCTCGCCGGGCGGCGCGGCGCACATCCTGAGGAACTGCGTGGGCAACGATCCCGGGCAGGGGTAGGTGGTCGTTCCCTCGGCGTCCTCCAGGTAGAGGTAGGAGACGCCGCTCCGGAACAGCTCCGCCGGGCCGGCGGAGGCGCCGGACAGGGCCTCGCGCTCGATCCCGGCGCGGACCGGGCCGGCCCCGGGCAGGAAGTGCAGGTGCGCGTGGTCGATGCAGGAGCCGGCGCCGTGCGGGCCGGCCGGGCCGTGTTCGAAGACCGTCACGGGGCGGCCGTAGACCGCCTCCAGCCACCGGGTGACCTCCCGCTTCCGCCGGGCGACCTCCCGCGCCAGGCCCGGTGGGCACGCGCCGAAGCACGGGAAGTGGCGGGTGGAGACCAGCAGGAGATGACCCTCGGTGAGAGGAGCCAGATCCGGCGCGCACCACAGGAACTCGTCACCCCACAGCAGGGCGGCCGCACCGGGAACACCGGCGTCCTGGTTCATCCGAAACCGGAAACGACCGCAAAATACACAATCCTCCTCTTGGCCGGTTTTTGACACGTTTTCAGAAAGCATGACGGCGCCGTCTCGATTTTCGGGCGTGCCGTACCGTGGAATGAGGACTCCGCCGGGCGGGAGAAGTTCGAAGGCTTCCGGCAGCAGATGACCGGCCGTCTCCATGTCGCAGTGAATGCGTCGGTAGAAACCCGCTGGATACGGCAGGGCACCCGGGATCGGGCGGGTAACAATGCCCTCCTCCGCGGCCCAGGTCCCGGTGGCGGTGGTGAGATGGGCCAGGGAAGCCCGCCGGGGAAGGGATCGGGCCCACTCGGTCGTGCCGCCGATCGCGAGGATATCGCCGTCCTCAATATGAAAGCCAGAAACCACCGATCTGCACCGTCCCGAATGAGGTATGGCGACCGGACACTTCGGCTATATCAAAGCGTGACGTTAGTTGCAATGGGGGGAACGGTACGCTCCGGGAAAAGCGGCGACGGGGGAACGGCCTTGTTGCACGAGATCGATCTGTCACAGTCCGAGAGCGCGTTGAACAAGTCGATGGACTTGTTGCGCCACATGTACAACGAAAGTCCCGCGGGTGGGGGCGGCTGGTACCACCTGCTCGACACCGTCCCGCCGGGGGCGACCGCGACCGCCGTGGCGTTGCTGACCTTCCACGTCGCCGGTGAGTCTCCGCCCCACCTGGAGGACGCGCTCAACTTCCTGAGGGTCCGCCAGATCAAGGACGAGGACCCGAAGGTCGACGGCGGCTGGTGGACCAACACCAGCAAGGACAAGCCGGTGGTCGAGGCGACCGCCTGGGTAGTGCGGTGCCTGGCCGCGCTGCGGTGCGACGACCAGCCGACGACTCCCGACCTCTCACGGGCGGTGTCCTGGTTGCGCAACAACCAGGACAGGTCCGGCGGCTGGGGCTCCTTCCACGGCTGCCCGCCCCGCGTCTGGCTGACGTGCCTGGCCCTGCGGGCCCTGCTGGAGGCGGCTCCCCAGGACCCGGCGGTCGACAAGGGGGTGGCGTGGCTGATCGAGCAGCAGCTGCCCTCCGGCGGCTGGGCCCCGGAGCCCCGCCAGAACCAGGCACGCGTCGCCCACACCGCGTCGGCGCTCACCACGCTGGTGAAGGCCGGCGTCGACCCGGCGTCCGAGAAGGTGGCCAAGGGCTTCGACTGGCTCCTCGCCAACCTGGACACCTCCTCCCTGGTGGAGATCGGCAACCGGGAGGAACGGTCCAACGTCCTCTTCCTGCGCACGGACAAGGGCGAGGAATACTGGCTCCCGCCGTCGCTGACGCACTACGCGCTGCCGGTGGCGACCACGGCGCTGATGCACCATCCGCGGTTCCAGAGCATCGACGTGGCGGGGAAGCTGGCGCAGTCCTTCGACACGATCGTCACCGAGCAGTGTCAGGACGGGTCCTGGCCCAACAGCATGAGCACGCACATCACTCTGTGGGGAGTGTGGCCGTGCGTGGAGGCTCTGGCGTCGCTCAGGAGCGTCAGGCTCGCTCGCGCCGGGGATCAGATCGTCTGGATGGAAGGCGCGATCGTGATCCGGCAGAAGGACGGGAAGAACCTGCCGATCGAGAAGGTCCTGCGTCCTCTGCTGCCGCGGCGCCGGTGGGCCGGGTCCCTGCGGTGGTTGCGGAGGCACTGGGCCTGGGTGTCGCTGGCGCTCTTCGTGGCGGGAGGAGCCGTGGGGCTGGCGACGCGGCTGATCCAGCTGACGGAGTTCGCCTTCGGGCTGATCCTGCCGATCGTCCTCCTGGTGCTCCAGCGCTTCATCGATCGCAAACGCCAGTGACGCGGCCGGCCGGCCACTGACATGGCCGGCCGGTTCCTGTCTACCGGGGCCGGATGTTGTGGTTGCCGCTGAACAGGTTGCCGGGGTCGTACTGACGCTTGACCGCGGCGAGCCGCTCGTAGGTCGGCGCCGGGTAGACGGCGGCGACGTCCTCCTCGGTGGCTGTTGCGAGGAAGTTGGCGTAGGCGCCGCCGGCGTGCGGCGCGAGTTTCGCCCAGAGCGCTTCCAGGGCGGGACGCGCGGCCTCGACGACCGGCTCGGGGCCCGCGACGGTGGTCGTGAACATCAGCTCCGCCTGGCGGTGCGCGTAGGCGGTGGCGTCGGGGGCCACGCGGGACACGGCGCCGCCGACGCTGCGGACGGCGATGAACGGCGGCCTTTCCGACGCCCCGGCCTCGGCCAGCACCTTGAGCGCGGCGGGCGCCGCGTCACCGCCGGTGAAGGCGCTCCGGGTGAACACGCGGAAGCCCGGCGGCGGGGTGGCGCCGTCCACGAGCGTGTCCGCGAAGGGCCGCAGTGCGACGTCGTCGTCGACGACCGTGCCGAGGCGGCGGATCGGGTCGATGGCTCCGGCCGCGCGCTCCGGGTCGTCGCCGTCGAAGGCGACGCGGATCTCGACGGGCGCTTCGGGGCCGCCCGCGAAGGGGTTGGCGAACTCCGCGACGGAGGTGAGCTCTTCCGGGGCGGTGCGGAGGTGGTCCGCCCAGCCCTGGAGCACGGCCGCCGCCTCCCGCGCGGGGAAGGCGATCCGGCCGAAGAAGACGTCCGTCGTCGGGTGTGCCGTGAACGCGAAGGCGGTCACGATCCCGAAGTTCCCGCCGCCGCCGCGGATCGCCCAGAACAGCTCCGGGTTCTCCCGCGCGGAGGCCCGCACGGTCTCCCCATCGGCGGTGACCAGCTCCGCGGCGACCAGGTTGTCCAGGGCCAGGCCGTGCTTCCTGACCTTCCAGCCGATGCCCCCGCTCAAGGTCAGCCCGCCGACCCCGACTCCCTTGGTGTCACCCGAGGAGATCGCCAGGCCGTGCGGGGCCAGCGCGGTCGCGACCTGGCCCCAGGTGGCGCCGCCGCCGATCCGTACGAGGTGACGCTCCTTGTCGGTGACCTCCACGCTCGCGAGCGCGCCGAGGTCGATCACCACGCCGCCGTCGTTGGTGCCGAAGCCCGCGAAGGCGTGGCCGCCTCCTCGTACGGACAGCCGGAGGCCGGCGCCGGCGGCGAATCTCACGCCCGCCCGCACGTCCCCGACGCTCCTGGGCCGCAGGACCCAGGCAGGACTGCCCGTCACCAGCACGGAACGGCCGGCCGACGCGTACTCGGCCGATCCCGGTTCGACGATGTCGCCGCCGAAGTCGCGGCGCAGGGCTTCCAGTGCTGAACTCATGATGTTCCTTCCGTACGCGGTCTGACGAGCAAGAGATCCCGGCGGCGCGACGCTTGTGACAGCGCGGCGGGTGTGACGTATGTCACCGAGTCCGGGTGTCACACGGCGGCGGCGAGCGGGATCGTATGCGTGGCACGGTCGGGAACGGACAGGCGAGGAGCAGTGATGGGCGAAGGCAGCGAGCATCCGGCGACCGAGGCGTTCCTCGCCCACCGCAACCTGCTGTTCACGGTCGCCTACGAGATGTTGGGCTCGGCCGTCGACGCGGAGGACGTCCTGCAGGAGACCTGGCTGCGGTGGGCGGGCGTCGATCTCGGTACGGTGCGGGATCAGCGTGCTTATCTGGTACGGATCGTCACGCGGCAGGCGCTGAAACGGCTGCGCACGCTCGGCCGGCGCAAGGAGTCCTACGTCGGCCCGTGGCTGCCCGAGCCGCTGCTGACCGCGCCCGACGTGGCCGAGGACGTGGAGCTGGCCGAGAGCGTCTCGATGGCGATGCTGCTGGTGCTGGAGACGCTGACGCCGACCGAGCGGGCGGTGTTCGTGCTGCGTGAGGTGTTCGACCTGGCCTACGACGAGATCGCGGAAGCCGTCGGCAAGAGCGCGGCCGCGGTCCGCCAGATCGCCCACCGGGCGCGGTCCCACGTCGCCGCCCGCCGGCCGCGCGGGGCCGCCTCACCGGCCGAGACCCGCGACGTGCTGGAGGCGTTCCGGCGGGCGGTCGAGACGGGCGACCTGCGGCGGCTCCTCGACGTCCTCGCGCCCGACGTCGTCCTGCTGGCGGACGGCGGCGGGCTCGTGCCGGCCGCGCCCGCGCCCGTCGTGGGAGCCGGTCAGGTGGCCGCGCTGCTGAAAAGGGTCGCCCGCACGGCGTCGCCGCAGCCGGCGCTGGTCAACGGCTGCCCCGCGCTGGTCATCCGTGCCGATGGCGAGGTCGAGACCGTCATGGCGGTGCGCGTCGAGGACGGCCTCATCACCGGGCTCTACGCCGTGCGCAATCCCGAGAAGTTGTCGCGCATGGAGCGGGAGACCGCGGTGAGCCGCTGAGCCGCCGTCAGCCGGGGCTGATCGTGGCGGCGACCGTGGCGCCGAGCTCCCAGCAGGCTTCCAGGTCGTCCTTGCCGGGGGCGCCCGTCACCGACGCCGGGCGCCGGACCCGCTCCCAGCCGAGTCCGGTGGCGATCGACTCCACCGCGCGGACGGCGCCGGTCGTGTCGTTGTTGCCGTGCACGTACAGGGCGTACGGCAGGCGGCGGGTCTCCTCCAGGCAGGGGTAGTAGATCGTGTCGAAGAAGTGCTTGAGCGCGCCGCTCATGTAGCCGATGTTGGCCGGGGTGCCCAGGATGAGGCCGTCGGCCGCGAACACGTCGACGGCGGTGGCGGCCAGCGCCGGGCGGGTGACGACCTCCACGCCCTCGACCTCGTCGGTGGTGGCGCCCTCCCGGACGGCCTCGAAGAGCTCGCGGAGCGTGGGCGAGGTGGTGTGGTGCACGATCAGCAGGCGCGTCACGTCATCGATCCTTTCACGGCGAGGTTATCCGCGCCGCGAGCGGGGATGCCGCTCGTCATGGGTGAAACCATGATCTTCCTGCGGCGGGCGACCAACGTCGCCGTGCTCACTCTCCTCGTCCTCCCGATCACCGCCGTTCTCACTGCCCCGCCCGCGGCGGCCGAATCCCGCAAGCAGGCCGCCGCCCGGGCCCGGAGCATGCTGGCGCAGCTCAAGGTCGCCAGGCCGTTGTCCATCCGCGGTTACAGCCGCGAGAAGTTCCGCCCCCACTGGGCGGACCGCAAGGGGAGGTGCAGTACGCGGGAGCTCGTCCTGGCCCGCGACGGGCGGCGCGTCCGCCGGAACGCGGCCTGCCACCCGGTCAAGGGAGTCTGGTTCAGCCCGTACGACGGCAAGAAGCTGAAGAGCGAGAGGTACGTGGACGTCGACCACGTGGTGCCGCTCGCGTACGCCTGGCGGTCGGGCGCCAAGCGGTGGAGCCCGGCCAAGCGGCGCGCGTTCGCCAACGACATCAGGCGGCCCGAACTGCTCACCGTGAGCCATTCCGCCAACATCGCCAAGGGCGCCAAGGGCCCGCAAAGCTGGCGTCCGCCGCGCCGCGCCCACTGGTGCCGGTACGCGACGTCGTGGATCACCGTGAAGCGTCACTACCGGCTCTTCGTCACCCGCAAGGAGAAGACGGCCCTGCTCAACATGCTGCGCACCTGTTGACATGCAGCCGTTTGGCTGCCTATCGTTCATAGGCAGCCAAACGGCTGCGCAATCGAGGTGGTAGCTGTGGACGACGTGTTCAAGGCGCTGGCCGACGCCAGCCGCCGCATGCTCCTGGACAGTCTCAACGCCCGTGACGGCCAGACCCTGAGCGAGCTCTGCGACGGGCTGGACATGGCCCGCCAGTCGGTCAGCAAGCACCTGGCCGTCCTGGAGGCCGCCGAGCTGATCACCACGGTCAGGCACGGCCGGGAGAAGCTCCACTACCTCAACGCCGCCCCGATCAACGACATCGCCGAGCGCTGGATCCGCCGCTACGACCGGCGGCGCGTCCAGTCGCTGTCGGCGCTGAAGCGAGCCCTTGAGGAGACGGCTGTGTCCAAGCCCGAGTTCGTCTACACGTCCTACATCGTCACCACGCCGGAGCGCCTGTGGCGCGCGCTGACCGAGCCGGAGTTCACCCGGGCCTACTGGGGTCTCACCCTGGAGTCGGCCTGGACCAAGGGCGCCCCCGTCGTCTGGCGCACCGAGGGCTCGGTCGTCGACGACGGCGGCAGCGTGGTCCTGGAGTCCGACCCCTACCGGCGGCTCTCGTACAGCTGGCACACCTTCACCCGGGAGTGGGCCGACGACGCCGGCGTCTCCCCGGACGTCCTCGCCGAGATCGCCGCCGAGCCCCGCTCTCGCGTGACCTTCGATCTCGAACCGGCCGGGGACCGGGTCAAGCTCACTGTCGTCCATGACGGTTTCGAGCCGGGCAGCACCGTCCTGGAGATGATCAAGGGGGGATGGCCGGAACTGCTGTCCGAACTCAAGACCCTGCTCGAACGGCATCCGGCCGGTGTTGAGGACGGATCACGGCGATCTAACGCCGAGCGTTGACCGTCGCGATCCGTCAGATCGGGACTGCGGTCACCACCAGTAGCCCCAGTCGTCGTCCCAGTCCCAATCGTTCCAGTAGCCCCACCACCTTCTGCGGCGGCAGCGACGGTACCGACGGCGGCGGCAGCCGCCATATCCGCTACTCACGACGTCTCCCCCTTTTCGATTGATCCTTCAATTAGGACGCTAGCACCCAAATGGGGATCAATCACTACAAATCCACCGGTTTCAAAAAGACTTGAAGGGCATCGAAGGCCGTCGATCGAATGGCGGCCTTCGATGCCCTTTCATGACGCGTCAGCTCAGCCGGTGCCGCAGACCCTTCCGTTGAAGGTGAAGACCGACGGCAGGACGTTCGGGCCGGTGTAGTTGCCGACGAAGCCGATCGTGGTCGTCGCGCCCGTGCCCAGCGCGCCGTTCCCTGGCTCGCTGACGGCCTTGACGTCCTGGCCGTTCTGGGTCCAGGTCGCGCTCCAGCCGCTGCCGAGGCTCTGCCAGGCTCTCGGCCAGGCGAAGTTCAGCGTCCAGCCGTTGACCGGGGCGCCGGTGTTGGTGATCTCGATGCTGCCGACGTAGCCGCTGGCCCAGTCCGACTGCACGGTCAGCTTCGCCGTGCAGGAGCTCGTGGCGGGGGCCTTGGTGGTGAAGGTCAGCGGCGGGGAGGACCAGGAGAGGCCGCCGCCGCTGTCGCGGGCGATCACGTTGACGGTGTAGCGGGTGCCGGGCCTGAGGTTGGCGGCCGTGAACGAGGTGCCGCCGGTCTCGCCGAGCTGCTCGGTGACGGCGCCGTGCTGGCGGTGGATCTCGTACTTGGCGACCGGGCGGGCGCCCGGGGTGGCGCGCGGCCAGGTGATGGTGACGGTGGTGTCGGTCACGGCGGTGGCGGCGGGCTGACCGGGGGCGCCGGGGCCGGACGGCGGGGCGGCGGGACGCAGGACGATCGTGGTGAGCGACAGCGGCGGCAGGAGCCGGCCGGCGGGAGTGCCCGCGGTCTCGGTGGTGATCGCGGTGGCGCCGTTGGTGTGGGTGAGCACGGTGGGCGCGCCCGCGGCGGGGGTGTAGCCCTCGTAGTCGAGGGCGGCCGCGTACGAGGTGTCGCGCGAGGTGTTGATCAGCATGACCGCCAGCTCGCCGTTGGGGCGGCGGGCGGCGTGCGCGGAGACCGCGGGCTGGTCGGCCGCCGCCCGGACGAACTGGTCGCCGGGACGGGCGAAGCGGCTGACCATCTGGAGCGCGTAGTAGGGCGCGAAGGGGGTGTTCAGCGCGGGCTCGCAGACCGAGCCGTCGGACGTGCAGGCCGCGCTCGACAGCAGGCCGAAGTCGCCGTAGTCGGTGTGCCCCTCGACCTCGGTGACGGCGCCGATGCCGTTGCGCACGTTCCACCAGTCGACCGTGAACACGCCGTTGGCCAGCAGCGTCGCGTACGCGTCGGCGGCGGCCAGGGCGCCCGGCTGGGTGTTGGTGCCGTTGCTGCTCGAGCCGGTGTTGAACTCCGTCATCGCGATGCCGATCCGCTCGGCGCCGGGGCCGGCGTACCGGGCGATCTGCTCGCGGGCGAGCTGGACCATGTCGGGTACGTGTCCCGTACGGTCGAGGGCCCCCGGATACCAGTGCAGGACCACGAAGTCGATCTTGGATCCGGCGGCCGACAGGACGACCTGGTTCCAGCTTCCCGCGTCGCCCTCGGCCACGATCGCGTCGGGCCAGTTGGCGGGGGTGGTGAGCACGGCGCCGATCTTGATGGTGGGGTCGACGGCCTTCATGGCGTCCGCGTAGGCGACGACGTGGCGGGCGTACTCGGCCGGGCTCTTGTCGGGGTGGTCGTCGGCCTCCCAGGCGGCGCCGTAGTGGCCGTTGCCGTAGTTCTCGTTGCCGATCTCCCAGTACTTCACGCCGTAGCCCTTGGTGACGTTGGCGTACCTGACCCAGGCGGCGGCCTCCTCGGCCGTGCCGGTGCCGTAGTTGGCGGTCACCATCGCCTTGGCCCCGGTGCGGCGCACGCCGGCCATGTAGGTGTCGAAGTCGGTGTTCGGCGCGACGTAGCCGCCGGGGGCGGTGTGGTCGGCCCAGTGGTAGATGTCGGAGTACGAGCCGCCGGGGTAGCGCAGCAGCTTCACGCCCGCCTCCTTGAGGAGGTCGGCGGTCTGGTCCGAGCCCAGGTGGGTGTCCCAGATGGCATGGTTGGTGCCGATGCCTGTCTCGGGTACGGCCGCGAGGGCGGCACGGGTGTTGACGGTCACCTCGACAGGGGCGGCGTCCTGGGCATGGGCGGCAGGGATGTTCAGGGCGGCCAGCGTCAGCACGATCGCGGACGCGGCCCGGAGCAGGGTTCTCGGCATCGGTGCACCTCGCCGTGGCAGTGGTCATCACTGGACGGTCATCACTCGACGGTCATCACTCGACGCCTCCTCCTGACCAGGAGACAAGCGTGATCATGTGCGGCGGGCGGTGCGTTCGTCAACCGCCGGTGAAACTTTCAGCTCCGGATTCGGCCGCGCATCAACCGATCGGTTGATTTCCGCGCCAGCCGGATCCGCGGCGGATCATGGCCGGCGGGTCGATTCGCCGGAGCCGCCGGCGGACGACGCTTGAGCCATGGCAGTCATCGAAGTCAACGGCCTCCGCAAGTCGTACGGGGAGCTGACGGTTCTGGACGGGGTGTCGTTCTCCGTGGAAGAGGGCGAGATCTTCGGCATCCTCGGCCCCAACGGCACCGGCAAGACCACCACCGTGGAGTGCGTGGAAGGGCTGCGGCAGCCCGACGACGGGTCGATCAGCGTGCTGGGGCTCGACCCGGCCAAGGACGGCAGGCGGCTGCGCGAGCGGATCGGCGTGCAGCTCCAGCACACGCAACTGCCGGAGAACATCAAGGTGTGGGAGGCCCTGGACCTCTACGCCTCGTTCTACGCCCAGCCGCGCGACTGGCGCGAGCTGATGGCCGAGTGGGGGCTGGACGAGAAGCGCGACGCCCGGTTCGGGAAGCTGTCGGGCGGCCAGAAGCAGCGCCTGTTCATCGCCCTGGCGCTGGTCGGCAACCCGCGGGTGGCCTTCCTCGACGAGCTGACCACCGGGCTCGACCCGCAGGCCCGGCGCACCACCTGGGAGCTGATCAAGCGGGTCCGGGCGAGCGGCGTGACGGTGGTGCTGGTCAGCCACTTCATGGACGAGGTCGAGGAGCTCTGCGACCGGGTCGCCGTCTTCGACCGCGGCCGCGTCGTCGCCCTCGACACCCCGGCGGGCCTGATCGACGGGATCGACGCCGAGCACCGGATGAGCTTCACGCTGATGGACGGCGAGCCCGCCGGGCTGGCGGACCTGCCCGGCGTGACCGGGGTGAGCAGGACCGGCGACCGGGTGGTCGTCAGCGGGCGGGCCGACTTCGCCACCGCGGTCACCGCCCACCTCGCCAGGCACCACGTCCTCGTGAGCGACCTGCGCATCGACAAGCGCACCCTCGACGACGCCTTCATCGCCCTGACCGGCCGTTCCTTCGGCACCAAGGAGTAGGACCCGTGACCAAGCTGACCTTCGTCGAACTGAAGCTGCTCACCAGGGAGCCCGGGGCGATCTTCGCCCTGCTCATCCCGCTGTTCATCCTCGTGGTCTTCGGCAGCTCGATCGAGCCCGGCGACACCGTGCTGGTGCCGATGGCGCTGGCCATCGCGGTGGGGCTCGTCGGCCTCTACATGCTGCCCACCACCCTGGCCACCTACCGCGAGCGGGGCATCCTGCGCCGGCTCTCGGCCACGCCGGTGCGCCCGGTGCGGATGCTGGTGGTGCAGCTGATCCTGCAGCTCGTGCTCGCGGTGGCCGCCTGCGGCCTGCTGCTGGGCGTGGCGGGCGGCGTCCTGGGAGCTCACCTGCCTTCCCGGTGGCCGCTGGTCGCGCTGGTCTTCCTGCTCGGGGCGGGTTCCCTGTTCGCCATCGGGCTGCTCATCGCGGCGCTGGCCCCGAACGGGCGGTCCGCCAACGGGATCGGCGTCCTGCTGTACTTCCCGATGGCCTTTCTGGCCGGGCTGATGCAGCCGACGCACCAGATGCCCGATATTTTGGTGCGCGTCGGTGAATACACCCCTCTGGGGGCTTTCCGGCAGAGTCTGCAGGACATCTGGGCGGGCAGCCCGGCCGATCCGCTGCCGCTGCTGGTGATGGCCGGGTACGCGCTGGTCGTCAGTATGATCGCGGCCAGGTTCTTTCGCTGGGAGTAGGCATGACGGCGCAGCTCGATCGATGGGAGCGCCTGCTGGAGCGCCAGCTGACGGCAGCACCGTACGTCCTGCTGGCAGCCAGCACGATGCTCGCGCTCCTCACGGAGGACGGCCCGCCATGGCGGGTCGTGGCGCTGGCGGCGCTGGCCGCCTTGTGGCTCCGGCTGGTCCCGCGGGGCGTCGTCTACGTGATCGGGCTGATCGTCCTGATCGGCGTGCTGTGCACGCAGGCGGTGTGGTTCGCCGGCTTCTTCGGCTTCATCGGCTACCTGCACTCATGGGAGTACCTGAAAGGGATGTGGCGCTTCGCCGGGGTCACCGCCACGGCGGCGATCAGCGTCACGGCCTTCTTCGGCGGGCCGCCGGACCCCGTCCCGTCCAAGATCCTCTCGTACCTGCTGCTCACCGCCGCCATCGTGGCCGCGGTCGGGCTGTTCAGCTTCGTCGGCGAGATCACAGCCGCGCGCAGCGCCGAGCGGAAGCAGATGGTGACGCGGCTGGAGGAGACGCTGCGGGAGAACGCGGGCCTGCATGCGCAGCTGCTGGTCCAGGCCCGGGAGGCGGGCGTGATGGACGAGCGGCAGCGGATGGCGGCGGAGATCCACGACACCCTCGCCCAGGGCCTGACCGGCATCATCACCCAGCTCCAGGCGGCACACCAGGCCGGCGACTGGCGCCGCAACGTGGACAACGCCCTGCGGCTGGCGCGGGAGAGCCTCGCCGAGGCCCGGCGCTCCGTCCAGGCGGTCGGCCCCGGCCAGCTGGACGCCGCCCCGCTGCCCGAGGCGCTGCGCGAGGTCGTGGCCCGGTGGAGCGAGCTCAACGGGGTGCGCGCCGACTTCACCACCACCGGCACCGTGCGCCCCATGCACCCGGAGGTGGAGGAGACCCTGCTCCGCACCGCGCAGGAGGCCCTGGCCAACGCGGCCAGGCACGCGGGCGCGTCCCGGGTGGGGCTGACCCTTTCCTACATGGAGGACATGGTGACGCTGGACGTGCGCGACGACGGCGCGGGCTTCGACCTCGAACGCGTACGGGAGGGCGGCGGTTTCGGCCTGACCTCGATGCGCGGGCGCGTCAGCCGCCTGGCCGGAACCCTGGAGATCGAGACCGAGCCCGGCGGCGGCACCGCGATCTCCGCGAGCGTCCCGGCGGTGGCGCGTGGCTGACGACCCGATCCGGCTGCTGATCGCCGACGACCATCCCATCGTGCGCGACGGCATCCGCGGCATGTTCGCCGGCGACCCGGACTTCGAGGTGCTCGCCGAGGCCGAGAACGGCGCCCGGGCGGTCGAGCTGGCGCGGGCGCTGAGCCCTGACGTGATCCTCATGGACCTGCGCATGCCGGGGATGGACGGCGTCGCCGCCATCAAGGAGCTCACCAGGCTCGGCATCGGGGCCCGGGTGCTCGTCCTGACCACGTACGACACCGACAGGGACGTCCTGCCCGCCATCGAGGCCGGCGCGACCGGCTATCTCCTCAAGGACACCCGGCGCGACGACCTCATCAGGGCCGTGCGCACGGCGGCGCGGGGCGAGTCGGTGCTGTCCCCGTCCGTCGCCACCCGCCTGGTGGGGCAGGTGCGCACGCCGGCCGACCCGCTGAGCGCCCGCGAGCTGGAGGTCCTGGACCTGATCGCGCAGGGCACGACCAACCGCGAGGTGGCCGCGCGCCTGTTCGTCAGCGAGGCCACGGTCAAGAGCCATCTGCTGCACATCTACGCGAAGCTCGGCGTGAACGACCGCGCGGCGGCCGTCGCCGTCGCCTTCCGGCGCGGCCTCATCGGCTGAGCGTCAGAGGCCCGCCTCCCGGGCGCGCATGATCGCCTGTGCGCGGTCGGCCACCTGGAGCTTGGTGAAGACGGCCGAGACGTGGTTGCGCACGGTCTTCTGGCTCAGCCCCAGCCGGGCGGCGATCTGCGGGTTGGTGAGGTGGCCGGCGATCAGGGCGAGGATCTCCCGCTCGCGCGGGGTCAGGCCGGGCAGGGCGGGCTCGGCGCGCTCGCCCGCGGAGAAGTAGCCGACGAGGCGGGAGGCGAGGGCCGGGCCGAACACGGCGCCGCCCTCGGCCACGGTCTGCACCGACCGGACGAGCTCGGCCCGGCGCGCGCCCTTGACGACGTAACCGCGGGCCCCGGCCCGGACGGCGGCGAACACCGAGTCGTCGTCGTCGGACATGCTGAGCACGAGGACCCTGATGTGCGGGTGGTCGCGGGTCAGCCGCTCGGTGGCCGCGATGCCTCCCATGCCGGGCATGTCCAGGTCCATCAGGACCACGTCCGGCTGGATCCGCCCGGCCAGCGCGAGCGCCTGCTCCCCGCTGCCCGCCTCGTCCGCGACGTCGATCCCCTCGGCCGTCGCCAGCAGAGTCCGCAGCCCGGCGCGGAACCCCGCATGGTCGTCCACCACCAAGACCCTGATCATCGCCGTCCCCTTCACTGCCCGCACGGTCGTCGGCTACCAGGATCGTGGGTCATCGCCGTTCCCCACCGCGGCCCGCGTGGCCGATCACTACCAGGATGCCGGGTCACCGCCCGTCCCCTTCCCCGCCCGCGTGGTCGTCGGCTACCAGGATCCTGGGTCATCGCCGGTCCCTTCCGCTTCCGCGGGGAGTTCGACCCGGACGCGGGTGCCGCCTCCGGGGCGTTCCTCGATCGTGCACGATCCGCCGAGTTCCGTGGCCCGTTCGCGCATGGACGCGAGCCCGACTCCTGATCCGTCCCGGTCCTCCGGACCGATGCCGCGGCCGTCGTCGGAGATCTCCAGCCTGAGCGTCCCGTCCGCGATCTCGACGCGCAGCCATGAACGGGTCGCGCCCGCGTGGCGGCGGGTGTTGGCCAGGGCCTCGGTCGCGATCCGGTAGGCGGCGGCCTCGGTGGCGGCGGGCAGCGCGGGCAGGTCGTGCGGCGCGTGCACGTCCACCCGCAGGCCGGCCGGCTGCCTGATGGCGTGCGCGCGCAGCGCCCCGGCCAGGCCGAGGGAGTCGAGCGCGGGCGGGCGCAGCCCGTCGACCAGGGTCCGCACGTCGGCCAGCGCCGTCTCGGCGTCGTCCACGATCTCGGCGAGCAGCCGCCGCGCCCGCTCGTCGGTGACCAGGTCGTGCGCCGCCTCGGCCCGCATGGTCAGCGCGGCCAGGGTGGGGCCGAGCCCGTCGTGCAGGTCACGCCGGAGCCGCCGCCGCTCCTCCTCCCTGCCCATGACCAGCCGTTCGCGGGAGCGTCGCAGGTCGGCGGAGAGCCGCACGGCGTGCACGGCCACCGCGACCTGCCGGGCCAGGTCCTGGAGCACGCGCAGGTCGCGAGGGCCGAACCCGCTGTCGCCCGGCCGCGGCGAGAGCACCAGGCCGCCGACCCGCTCGCCGTTGTGCGTCAGCGGCAGCCGCACCGGATCGGCGGCCCTGGCCGGCTCACCGTGTTCGTGGCGGGCGCCCTGGCTGGTCTCCACCGCCACGTACGGCAGGCGCAGCGCCTCGGCGATCGACCGGGCGATCCCCGGCAGCACGGTGCCGGGGTCGGCGGTGCTCTCCAGCCTGCGGCCCAGCCGGGTGAGCGCGGCGTACGGGTCGTTCCGCTCGCCGTAGGTCAGCAGGTTGACCCAGCTCTGCAGCCGTTCGCGCAGCGGCGCGAAGGCGAGCGCCACCAGCCCGGCCGCCAGCACGGAGACCGGCAGGTCGCCGGCCGGGAAGAGCGCGCCGAGGTAGCCGACCACGAGGATGTAGCCGCCGGTCACGCAGCCCGACAGCAGCACGTACACCAGGGTGCGGTTGATGACCAGGTCGATGTCGAAGAGCCGGTGGCGCAGGATGGCCACGCAGATGGCGACCGGGATGAGCGTGGCGCCCGCGATGCCGACCAGCTCCCACAGGACGCTGGTCGACGGCCACACCGAGGCGGGGTCGTCGTCGGTCAGCCCGGCGACCAGCCGCGCCCCGATCACCACCGTCTCCAGCGCGACCACGTACACGAGCCACGCGATCTGGCGGCGCTCGGCGTCCTCGCTGCGCCGGGCCCGTACGGCCAGGTTCGCGGCGCCCAGCACGAACACCGCCGCCAGCAGGACGGTCAGCACCGCCTCGGCCGCCGACGCGGGGGTTGCCAGGGCGGGGACGCCGAGCGGGTTGGGCACCGCCGCTCCCATCCCCACCTGGAGGTTGTCGCCCGGGCGGAGCGCGCTCGGCACGGCGGCGAGCGCGGCGGCGGCCACCACTCCCCTGACCGGCGGGCGCAGGCGCGGGGAGGGCAGCCGGCCGCTGGGGAAGTACAGCGGGATCAGGGTGGCCGCCAGGTTGGCCGGTATCCACAGCCAGGTCTGCGGCCAGGAGAGCGCCGCCACGAACGGCAGGCCCGGGTGGGTGAGGCCGAGGATCGCATAGTGGCCGCAGGCCTCCATCAGCGCGAAGCAGAACGCGCTCAGCGCGAGCAGCCGGCCCACCATGTGACCGGGGCGGTGGGCGCCGATGAGCCCGCCCGCCACCGCGCACGCCGCCACGAACAGCAGGTGGACCACCGGGAGCGGGGCGGCGCCGTTGGCGAAGGCCAGGGTGGCGGCCGTCGCCGCCAGGACCAGGGTCAGCGCACACCACGCCCACGCGACACGCGCCGTCGCCATCCGTCCCTCCCGTCCAGGACGCCTGCCGCAACCCTGGTCAAACCATATTTCGGGACAAACGGTATACGTCCTGTGTCCCGGTTCACCGGGACGGTGTCCCGGGAGTTCCGTGGCATTTCTCCCGGATGGACGGGGACGAGTGCCCGGGCGTGGCGGGACGGGGTTCGGATTCGCTGGGCGAGTGTTGAAAAATCCTGATTCGTTCCGCCGGATTGTCGCCGGCATCGCCCTCCTCGCCTGGCCCGTCTTCGAGTTCCTGGCCTTCCTGACCTCGCCTCCCGGGGCCGAGCACGCTCCCGAGGTCTTCCGTACGCACGAGACGGCCGTGCAGGTCAGCGCGCTGCTCTACGTGTGGGCGGCGCTCGCCCTCATCCCCGTCGTGCTGGCCCTGGCCCACCTCCTGCGCGAGCGCGCCCCCCGGGCGAGCGGGATCGGGGCGGCGCTCGGGCTGGTCGGCGCCGGTCACGGGCTGACGCTCTTCACCACCGACTTCTACGACCTCGCCCTGGCCCAGGTCCTGCCCGACGCGCAGGCCGAGGCGGTCACCCAGCGGGCCGGCGAGCTGCCGGGATTCGTGTTCGGGATGCTGCTGCCGGGGTTCCTGCTGCACGTCGGCCTGATCACGCTGCTCGTGACCCTGGCCGTGGTCAAGGTCGCGCCCTGGTGGGTGCCGGTCGCCGCGCTGGCGGGCACGATCGTGCCGTTCGTCACCATGGACCAGGCGCCGGTCATGCAGTCCACCGGCGCCCTGCTGCACCTGGCCGCCTACGGCTGGATCGCGCTGCGCGTGCTGCGCATGCCGGACGCCGAGTGGCGCGGGGTCGGCAGCCCGATCTCCACGCGGGTGTGACGGACCGGTTGGCGCCCGCGGCCATCGCCGGCGCCCTCTACGTCGGCATCAGCGGCCTGATCTCCGGATACGACCTGGCGGCGGCGCTCCTCGCGGGCACGCTCTGCCTGCCGTTGCGCAAGAGCCTGGCCCGGCTGCCGATCCGGCGGATCCTCGGCTGGACGTCCGTCCGGGGACTGACCGATCGGCTGGACCGGTGTCTGCGGCACAGCGCCCCGGAGGAGGCGCTGGCCTCGGTGGTGTCGGTGTCGCGTGACGCGCTGGCCGTCCGAGGGGTCGCGGTGGAGGTGGCGGACGGCGAAACCTCCGTGGAGAGCGGGCGGGCCGGCACCGAGGCCCGCGAGGTGCCGCTGGTGTGGCACGGCGAGCGGGTCGGACGGCTGCTCGTCGGTCCCCGGCGCCTGCCCTGGGCGTGCCGGGACCGGGCGCTGGCCGCGCTCGTGCCGTACGCCGCCCGCCTCGCCCACACCCTGTGGACGGCCGGCGAGCTGAAGCGCGCCGAGGAGCTCGACGTGGCCGCCAGGGACGAGGAGCGTCGCCGGTTGAGCCGCAGCCTGCACGACGGGCTCGGCCGGACGCTCGTCGCGATGGCCAGGACGATCGACCTGGCCCGGGGCGGGCCGGCGGACTGCCCGCACGCCACCGACACGCTGCTACGCGACCTGCGGCGCGGCATGGACGACGCCACGGACCACGTCCGCGTGCTCCTGTACGGCCTGCCGACGGGCGGATTCCGGACCCCGTCAGAGCGGGAACCAGCCGTTGCCCTCGTACCAGTGGCCGCCGGCGCGCAGGTGGGCGACGATCGCGTGCTCCAGCGTGGTGCGCGGGGAGAGCTGGTCGGGCGGCAGATCGGGGTCGCCGAAGACGAACTCGATCGGGCCCCCGTCGTTGGGCTGCTCGGCCGGGTAGCCGGGGCGGAAGCGGCGCTGGAAGGCGACGATGTTGGAGCTTTCCGGCAGGTGGTCGGCGAGCTGGGGGTCGAGGAGCCAGGAGTAGCAGGTGGCGACGGTGGGCTCTTCGTCGGGGAAGTGGCGAGGGAAGAAGGCGCGGGCGCGGGCCAGCGAGTCGTCGCAGGCGGCGGGCGTCAACGGCCCGGAGAAGTCGGGAATATGCAGGTTCAGTGAGGGGGCGCCGGGCATGACGCCCTCGATGAGGGTCCCCATGCGGGTGCCGAGGGTGGCGCGCTGGTACTGCAGCCGGCCCAGCTGGTAGATCTCGCCCCGGTAGTGCATCTTGATCCAGGAGGGCTGGATCACGCCACCGACGCCGTGCCGCCTGCGGTGGACGGCGACGTTGCGGCCGAGGTCGGCGAGGGTGTGCCGGGAGACGTCCGCCGGGACGCCGCGCTCACGGTGGTAGGCGCGCACGTGCGGGAGCGCCGCGACGAAGACGAACAGGTGGAAGTAGCGCCCGGCCGCGCCCAGCCCGGCGGGCAGGTACGGCAGGTCGAAGGGGTGGTCGATCAGCCCGATGCCGCGCACCAGCCGCCGGGCGCAGCGTTCCAGCAGCCACCACAGCCCGGGGTCGGCCCTGATCTTCTGGGCCAGCGCGAGGATCTCGTTGACGTCCTCGTGCGGCACGGCCAGGTCGAGCAGGGTGAAGGCGTCCGGCAGGACGACCTCGACGTCCGGTGAGTCGTCGGCCTCCAGCCCGGCGAGCCAGGCGGCCGTCCGGTCGTCGGCGCGGAGCAGGTCCAGGGGGTTGTCCACAGGGCTCTCCTCAGGGGGTCCGGTCGAGCGTGAGTCGCAGGTTGACCGCGCGGACCAGGTCCTCGGGGAGTTTGAGCACCTCGCGGTCGTAGGTGAGCAGCCCGTTCAGCTCGTCCTCCACGTCGGACAACTGGGTGTAGACCGTGGCGCTCAGGCCGCGCGGGATGGCCGGGACGATCTGCTCGGCGTGCAGCCGGGCGAAGGCCGCGCCCAGCCGGTCGGGGGTGTCGTAGCGCCGGTAGCCGAAGTTGCGGTCGTTGAAGGTGTGGCCGTCGACCCGCAGACCGTATCCGCCGTACTCCGACAGCACGAGGACCCGCCGGTCGCGGCGGCGCGGCACGCGGAAGCGGCGGAAGTAGACGTGCAGGCTCCGCAGGTCGCCCGCGCCCTGGTCGTGCCAGCCGCTGGCGTGGTCGACGGTCCGGGTGGGGTCGAGCCTGGCCACCTCCACCGCGACGCGGGCGGCGTCGAACTGGCCCCAGCCCTCGTTGAACGGCACCCAGACGGCGATGCTCACCACGTTGCGCAGGTGCTCCACCGTCTCGCGGAGCTCGGCGAGGAACCGCTCCCGGTGCGCCCGCCCGAAGAACCGGTCGGGCAGATGGAACGGCACGACCGCCGGGGCGGTGACCACCAGCGGATGGTAGCGTCCGCCCGCGTTGACCATGTCCTGCCAGACGATCATGCCGAGCCGGTCGCAGTGGTGGTACCAGCGCAGCGGCTCGATCTTGATGTGCTTGCGCAGCATGGTGAAGCCGAGCCGCTTCATGGTGGCGATGTCGTGGATCATCGCCTCGTCGGACGGCGCCGTGTACATGCCGTCGGACCAGTAGCCCTGGTCGAGGATCCCGGCGTGGAAGTACGGGCGGCCGTTGAGCAGCAGCCGGGGCACCCCGTCGGCGTCGGTCCCCACCCCGTACGAGCGCATGCCCACGTAGCTCCGCACCCGGTCGGCGCCCAGTTCCACCGTGACGTCGTAGAGGAAGGGGTCCTCCGGGCTCCACGGCCGGACGTCCGGGATCGGGACCCGCACCGGCTGACCGGCGGGGGCGGTGGCGCGGGCGACGACGATCCCCTCGGCGAGGATCTCGACGTCCGCCTCCCCCTCGGCGGCGTGCACGGTCACCTCGACGCACGACTCGTCCAGGTGCGGGGTGAGGGTGAGCCGCTCGACGTGCGTGGCGGGCACGCGCTCGGCCCACACGGTCTGCCAGATGCCCGACTGCGGCGTGTACCAGATGCCGCCCCGCTCCAGCTTCTGCTTGCCGCGGGCGTGCTGCCCGGTGTCGGTGTCGTCGCGCACCGCGACGGTCAGGACGTTCTCGCCGTCGCGCAGCAGGTCGGTGACGTCGAAGCCGAACGGGAGGTAGCCGCCGGTGTGGCGGCCCGCCTCGACGCCGTTGAGCAGCACCCGGCAGGTCTGGTCGACCGCGCCGAAGTGCAGCAGCACCCTGCCGCCGGTGCCGAAGCCGTCGGGCAGGGTGAGGCCGCGCCGGTACCAGAGGGTCTGGCCGGGCATCAGCCGCCGGTCGACGCCGGACAGCGCCGACTCGGGCGAGAACGGCACCACGATCGGCCCGTCGTACGTCGCCGGTTCCTCGCCGTCGCCGGTGATGGCGTACTCCCACCGGCCGTTGAGGTTGAGGTAGCTGTCGCGGACGAGCTGGGGGCGCGGGTACTCGGGCAGGACCGCGTCGGGGTCGAGGTCCCGGCCCCAGCGGGTGAGCGTGCTCATGCGATCTCTCTCTTGCGCAGGATCCGGACGGGGACGGCGATCAGCAGCAGCACCGCGGCGGCGGCCAGGAAGATCGCGGGAGTGGGCACCTGTCTGAGCACCCCGAGATCCTCGTAGTACGCGTCCGCGCCCCGGATGACGAGGGCCCCGACGTACGGTCCGATCAGCATGGGGATGAGGATCGCGAACACCATCCGGAGCCCCTGCACGTACCCGGCGCGCTCCGGCGGCGTGTGGTCGCGCACGAGCGCGCCGATGGTCGCGGCGACCAGCATGAACCCGGACATCATCACCAGCCCGGCCGCGATGACCGGCACCATCCCGCGTGCCGCCCACATCGCCAGCAGCCCGGCCGCGTAGACGGCCACGGCGGGGAGCAGGAAGCGCGCCTTGCCGACGCGGTCGATCAGCCGGCCGAACCCGACGGTGACCGCCGACGCGCCGGTCAGCACCACGCCGAGGACGACCGCGTACGCCTCGATCTGCAGGTAGCGCTGCACGTAGATGATCAGGTACGGGAGGAAGACCTGCGTCGAGACGCCCCAGACCGCCCACGCCGACAGCAGCAGGTAGAGGCCGGGGTTGGCGCGCATGGCGCTCGGGCGCAGGCCGTGGAAGACGGCGGCCAGGGCGCCGTCGCGGGCCCGGGGCACGGACGGCCGGTCACGGACCAGGAACCAGGCCACCACCCCGACCACCGTGATGACCGCGCCGATCAGCACGAAGAACTCCCGCCACTGCCCGGCCCTGGTGAGCGGGTCGAGGGCGCCGAAGACGGCCAGCATCGACACCAGCGGCATGATGGCCAGGACGGACTCCACCCGGCCCCGGTTGGCCGGCCGCGTCACGTCGGTCACCCACGCCTGGAAGGCGGCGTCGTTCGCGCCGGAGCCCAGGAACGACATGACGCAGTCCAGCACGATGACCGCGACCATGGCGACCAGCACGGCGTTCGCGGCCGGCGCGAGGTTCGCCACGGTGTCCACGGTGACCAGCCCGAACGCCGCCGTGGACAGCCCCCACAGCACGTAACCGGCGGCGATGAACACCCGGCGGCGGCCCGTGCGGTCGGACAACGAGCCGATCAGCAGCGTCGCGACCGTCGCGGTGACCGCGCTGGCGGCGACCATGGTGGCGATGGCCGTGGGGTCGTCGCTGATCGTGTCGTACAGGAACACGTTGAGATACATGTTCTCGACGGTCCAGGCGAGCTGGCCGACGAAGCCGAGCACGATCACCGCCGTCCAGCGGCGGGAGCCCAGCTGGGCGGGTACGGCGATGGTCACGCGCGACAGCGTATAGCTACCAACCGGTACTAAACCGGGTCAAACGCGCGGCAGGTCGTGGACCGGGCGGGCCCGCGGGGGGCCGCCCGGTCGCCGTCCCTAGTAACGGAGCTTCCTCAGGTAGCGGTAGCCGACCTCGGACGTCTGCCTCGGCGTCACGTCCGGGGTGTCGTTCTCCACGATGTACTCGTTGACGCGGTGCGCGTCGAACACCCTCCGGAAGTCGATCGTGCCCGTCCCCAGGTCGGCCATGTCGCCGTCCAGGTGACGGTCCTTCACGTGGTACTGCAGCACGCGCTGCGGCGCCCGTTTGATGACGTCGATCGCGAACCGCTCCGGGTCACGGACACCGCGGCCGACGCCGCCGGTCACCGCCCAGTAGATGTCGATCTCCAGGTGGACCAGGCGCGGGTCGAGTTCGGCGGTGAGCACGTCCCACGGCGTCCGGCCGCCGCCGAGGTCGATGGTGAACTCGTGGGCGTGGTTGTGGTAGCCGTACTTCAGCCCGGCCTTGCGGGCGGCCCGCGCCTCGACGTTCATCCGCTCGGCCCAGGCCTTCCACTGGTCCAGGCTGTCGGAGTTCAGGTACGGCACGACCATGTAGGTCTGGCCGAGGGTCAGCGCGTTCTGGATCTTGGTATCCAGGGCGGCGTCGTCGGGGCTGATGCCGTCGTGGCTGGAGGTGGCCCGGATGCCGAGCCCGTCCAGGAACTCGCGGAGCTGCTTCGCCGTACGCCCGAAGTAGCCGAGCGCGACCTCGATCCGCGGGTAGCCGATCTCGGCGAGGTAGGCGAGGGTGGCGTCGTAGTTCTGCGCGAGGTCGTCGCGTACGGTCCAGAGCTGCATGCTGATCTGGCCCGGGGGGACGCGGTGCCTGTGGTGCGGCCGGTGCGGCGACGCCGCGGCGGCCGGGGAGGCGGCGGCGAGCGCGCCCGCGCCGAGGCCGAGCCCGGCGGCGAGCAGCGACCGCCGGCTGGGGCCGTAGCCGTAGCACATGGGGTTCTCCTAACGGGTGGGCTGGAGGACGACCTGGTCGGTGCCGGTCAGCTCGGGGAGGCCACCGGTGCCCGGGTCGGTGTAGCCCGCGACGAAGACGCCGGTGAGGTCGTCGTTCTCCGGGTCGTGGCCGCCTGGCTCGGTGGTCTGGATGGAGCCGGTGCAGCCGCGGGCCGTGGTCTGCGGGTGGCCGTGGTCGTCGTGGCCGAGGATGTAGTCCACGGTCACGCGGGCGCAGTCGACCGGCTGGTCGTCGGTGACCCGCACCTCGAACTCGACCACGTCGCCGAACGCGAACGCGTCGCCCTCGGCCGGGCGGAGGATCTCGACGACCGGGGTGTCGTT
The DNA here is from genome assembly GCF_040676925.1 of Nonomuraea sp. NPDC049486. Taxonomy (NCBI): domain Bacteria; kingdom Bacillati; phylum Actinomycetota; class Actinomycetes; order Streptosporangiales; family Streptosporangiaceae; genus Nonomuraea; species Nonomuraea sp. NPDC049486. The sequence goes on along the minus strand of NZ_JBFAPV010000004.1, from coordinate 551,559 downwards.
GCCGACCACGATCCGCACCGACGTCGAGGCCGACCTGCCGCTCGGGTCGCTGACCCGGAGCGTGGCGTTGTACAGGCCGTTCTCGGTGAACGTGAACGCGGCCTCGGGGCTGCGGGAGTCCACCCTGCCGTCGGCGTCGAAGTCCCAGGCGTACCGGAGCCTGTCGCCGTCGGCGTCGGTGGTGCCCGCGCCGGTGAACTGGACGGTGAGCGGCGCCTGCCCGGCGGTCACCGACGCCGCGGCGGCCGGGACGGGGGTGTGGTTGCCGGTGTTGCCGATGTAGTCGATGCGGGCGAGCTGGGCGTCCGGGTTCTCCTGGAAGAAGCCGTCGCCGTACTCCAGCACGTAGAGCGCCCCGTCGGGGCCGAACTCCATGTCCATCGGGTTGTCGAAGACGAACGAGGGGAGCACGTCCTCGATCCGCCCGCCCCGGTGGAACGCCTTGACGTAGTCGCGGGTCCACTCGTAGAACAGCGGGACGCCGTCGTAGTGACGCGGCCAGCCCACGGCGTCGCGGCCGCGCGTGTCCCTCGCGTCGAAGGCGTAGGCGGGGCCGGCCATCGGCCCGATGCCGCCGGTGCCCAATTGGGGGAACTCCGCCGACTGGCCGTAGGAGTACCACACGTCCGGCTGGACGACGGGAGGCAGCTCGCGCCGCCCGGTGTTGTGCGGCGACTCGTTGACGGGCGCGGCGCAGTCGAACGCCGCGCCGGACGTCCCGGTCGCGAAGTCGTAGTCGGTGTACGGGAGCCGCGCGGTCGCGCAGTAGGGCCAGCCGTAGTTGCCGGCCTTGCGGATGACCGTCCACTTCCCGGTGCCGGCCGGGCCGCGCGCGGGATCGGCGTTGCGGGCGTCGGGCGAGTAGTCGGCGACGTAGAGGTCACCGTTGGACCGGTTCAGCTCGATGCGGAACGGGTTGCGCAGGCCCATCGCGTAGATCTCGGGCCGGGTCCCGGGGGTGCCGCGCCGGAAGAGGTTGCCTGACGGGATCGCGTAGGACCCGTCGTCGCGCGGGCTGATGCGCAGGATCTTGCCGCGCAGGTCGTCGGTGTTGCCGGAGCTGCGCTGGGCGTCGAACGCCGGGTTCCGGTCGGCGCGCTCGTCGATCGGGGTGTAGCCGTCGGAGAAGAACGGGTTGGTGTCGTCGCCGGTCGACAGGTAGAGGTCGCCCTTGGCGTCGAAGACGATGTCGCCGCCGACGTGGCAGCAGATGCCGCGGTCCACCGGCACGTCCAGGATGCGCTGCTCGGTGCGCAGGTCGACGGTGGCGCCGGTGAAGCGGAACCGCGACAGCCGGATCAGGCCCTCGAACGGCTCGAAGTCCTCGGGGGCGCCGGTGAACGGGGCGTCGCCCTCGTTCACGCCGGGCGTCGAGGGGTCGTCGATCGGGGTGTCGAGCGGCGGCGAGTAGTAGAGGTAGACCCAGTCGTCCTTCTTGGATCCCTTCCCGAAGCCGGGGCTGAGGGCGATGCTCTGCAGGCCCTCCTCGTCATGCTGGTAGACGTCGAGGTCGGCGGCCAGCGTGTTGAGCCCGGTCTTCGGGTCGTGTAACCAGACTTCGCCTTTCCTGGTCGTGTGGAGCACCCTGGAGTCGGGTAACACCGCCAGGTCCATCGGCTCGCCGGGGTTGTCGTTCAGCGTCACCTTCTGGAACCGGTCATCCGGGGGCGGGGCGCTGGTGGTCTCCGCGCCCTGGGCGGCCGCGGCCGGCATGAGGATCGCCGCAGCAGTCATGGCCGCGATCGCGGTTCTCGCTCTCATGCCTCTCCCTTCGGTCAACGTGAGGGATAAGTGAGGGCAGATCAACGTGAATGTAACCCGGGTTACGCCGATAGAGGAGGACCCAATCGGCGGCAGGATGACCGACTTTCGCGTCCGATTGGACAAAGTGCCGCCGCCGCGGGGTCGTGGTCAGGCGGCCTCGACGAGGCCGCCGTCCAGGCCGGTGATGCGCAGCAGCCGGGACATGAACGGGCTCGGCCCGGTCAGCTGGACGGTGACGCCCCTGGCCCGGGCCCGGTTGCGGAGCTCGACCAGGACGGACAGCCCGGAGGCGTCGCAGAAGGTGACCCGCGACAGGTCGAGGACGAGCGTGCCCGTGGCGTGGCACAGCGCGTTCAGCAGCTGACGGCGCAGCTTCGCGCCCGTATGAAGGTCGATCTCACCGGACAACTGGACGGTGGTCGGAACCGGCGGGCCGGTACGGATGGTCATGCGGTTCTCCGATCGGAGACTTGAACAGAAAAAACGTCAGGGCGCGCAACCGGGTCGGGCCGGAGACTGGCGCGATGGCGGCCACCCGAAGCCGGTCACCTGAGCTGGGGCTCCAAGGTGAGCGGAACGGCTTGCGCGGTGACCCCACTCTACCTCACGGCCGAAGGACCGCCCCGTCCCCGAGCGTCCCGCCATACCCATCTGTGATCGGCTTGAGAAAGACGGGCGGGTTCGTGCGTACCTCCTGATGGCAGATTCCGGTCTTCGGGAGGTACTTCATGCACCGCAGAGTCGCCCTGCTCTCCGTCGCCGCGCTCGCCTTAGCGGGCGCGCTCGTCCCCGCACAGGCACAGGCGACCGGTACGGCCGATCACCGGCCCGTCCGGTGGTCCGGCGCGGACTCGTCATCGGAGCGCAGGACCGTCCTGCAGTACTGGACCACGCAGCGGATGATGGCCGCGCAGCCGATGGACACCATGGCGGCGCCCCGGCGCGCCACCCGGTCGGGCGGGCCCACCAGGGGTGAGCCGTGGGCGGCCAGGGGCGACGCGGCGCGGACGGGGCAGCGGGCCACACAACGGACGCCGTGGCGCACCCAGGGCTCCGGGAACCAGGCCCGCGGCGCCCAGACCCAGCAGGCCGTGCCCAACAGCCCCGGCCTGCGGTGGACCGACGGCGGGGCCGTCGTGCGCACCAGCGGGCGGCTGTTCTTCACCACCGCCGAGGGCGCCAACGCCTCCTGCTCGGGAACGGCCGTGACCAGCGCGAACGAGAGCGTGGTGATGACCGCGGGACACTGCGTCAAGCTGAACGGCGCCGCGCACCGCAACGTGGCCTTCGTGCCGGCCTTCGACAACGGCCGCCGCCCCTTCGGCACCTGGGTGGCGACCAGGCTGTTCACCACGCAGCAGTGGAACGCCCGCGAGGACATCAACTTCGACATCGCCGCCGCCGTGGTCGCGCCGCTGCAGGGACGGACGCTGACCGACGTCGTGGGCGGGCAGGGGGTGGCGTTCAACCAGGCGCGGCAGCGGCAGATGTTCGCGTTCGGCTATCCGGCGGCGGCGCCGTTCGACGGCTCGACCCTGATCTACTGCAGCGGGCGGGCGTTCAACGACCCGGTCGCGACCAGGGGCCAGGGGGTGCGCTGCAACATGACGGGCGGGTCGAGCGGCGGCGGCTGGTTCCTCGGGTTCAACGAGTCGACCGGGCTGGGCATGCTCAACTCGGTCAACAGCTTCACGTACGACTTCGCGCCCGGCTTCATGTTCGGCCCCTTCTTCGGGGACGAGGCGATGGAGGTCTACCAGGCCGCACAGAACTCCGGAGCCCTCTGACACCGGCCGCTGGAAAAGGGAGGGGTGCGGCGGCTACGTTGAAGATCGGCGCATCCCGACAAAAGAGGAGTAACTCACATGACGGGTGAAACCCCTCCCCCCGGCTCCCGAATCGACACCACCGTTCCCCATGCCGCGCGGATGTGGAATTACTGGCTCGGCGGCAAGGACCACTACGACGTCGATCGCGTGGCGGGTGACCAGTTCAGCCAAGCATTTCCAGACATTGTGCATATCGCTCGGCTATCTCGTCACTTGCTCGCCCGTATCGTGCGTTATCTGGTCAATGAGGCAGGTGTCCGCCAATTTCTCGATGTGGGGACCGGACTGCCGACGGTCGACAACACCCACGAGGTCGCGCAGCGGGCCGACCCCACCTGCCGCGTGGTCTACGTGGACAACGACCCGCTGGTTCTGACCCACGCCCGCGCGCTCCTGGTCGGCACGCCGGAAGGCGCCACCGACTACGTCGAGGCAGACCTGCGCGACCCCGAGGCGATCCTCGCCGCCGCGGCCAAGACGCTGGACCTCACCCAGCCCGTCGCGCTGATGCTGATGGGCATCGTGGGCTTCGTGACCGACGAGGAGGGCGCGCACGCGATCGTGGCCAGGCTGATGGACGGGCTGGCGCCCGGCAGCTACCTGGCCCTGTGGGACGGCGTCAACCTCGTCACCGGGGAGGCCCTCGACCAGGCCCAGGAGGACTACAACGAGGGCGACGCGGTGCCCTACAACCTCCGCTCCAGGGAGGAGTTCGGCGCGTTCTTCGACGGCCTGGAGCTGGTGGAGCCCGGGGTGGCGTCCGTCCCCTTCTGGCGGCCCGACCCGGACCCGCTGGCCGAGCTCAAGGAGGTGGACGCCCTGGTCGGCGTCGCCCGCAAGCCGTAGGCCCTACAGCTCCTCCATGATCCGGCGCAGGATGCCCGGCGTGGCCTTCGGCGGGGGCGCGTGCACGCTGAGCTCGTTCAGCAGATGCCGGTACGGGTGCGCCTCCGCGTCCTTCGTGAGGTACTGGGCGCTGGCGAGCTGTTCGAGGTAGACGATGTCGTCCAGCTCGGCCTGGGGGAAGCGCAGCAGGGTGACGGGGCCGACGCCGCCGACCGCGACCTCGACGCTGAACGGCAGCACCTGCAGGGTGACGTGCGCCAGCCCGGCCATCTCGACGAGGTGGCCGAGCTGGGCGCGCATGACGTCGCGGCCACCGACCAGCCGGCGCAGCGCGCCCTCGTCCACGATGGCCCAGAGCCTGCGGCCGGAGGAATCCAGCAGCTCCCGGCGGCGCATCCGAAGCTGGACCCGCGACTCGACCCGCTCACGGCTCTCGCCGCCGTGGCCCCTGGCGATCACCGCGCGGGCATAGTCCTCCGTCTGCAGCAGGCCGGGGACGTACTGGATCTCGTGCGTACGGATCAGCTCCGCGTCCTGCTCCAGCCCGAGATACTCCTCGAACCAGTCGGGCACCACGTCGCGGTAGTCGTGCCACCAGCCGTGCTGGTTGGCCTGCTCGGCCAGGAGCAGCAGCGTCGCGCGCTCGGCCCGCTCGACGACGCCGTACAGGGTGAGCAGGTCCTCCACGTCGCGGATCTTGAACCCGCAGCGCCCGCCCTCCATCCGGCTGATCTTGGAATGCGATCCGCGAATGGCGTAACCGGCACGCTCGCGGGTGATGTTCCGCTCCTCCCGCAGCCTGCGCAGCTGCGAGCCCACCAATATGCGCAACGCGGTCGGCCCGGTCCGCTGGAAATCCCCGCCCACGATTTCGGTCAGACCTCTCATATTGCGATAAGTCGGCATAAGCGCTCCTCTATGCCTCCGTCGCCCCACCCCTTCACCGACAATCCTGCCACGCCAAATACCGTAATCACTCTGAATTGCGGCAGCTCGTGAACGCACCGTCACAACACTGGTACGAAAAAGGGTGTATCAGAACCCGGGAACGGACAGGTCAGGTGACCCATGCGCCCGGGAACGGGGGCGGGCGAAGCTTCGGATGTCCGGAAGAGCCGGTGACCACCGGCCCCGACATCCAGAAGGGAACATCACCATGAAGCAGCTGCTCGCCATCGCCGGATTCGTCGTCACGATGGCCGCCGCCCCTCTCGCCGCCTCCGCGGCCGCCGACCACCTGCCGATCCACCGGGGCAAGTTCCTCTTCCACAGCGACTGCATCACCGCCGGCCAGCAGGGCATCGACCGCGGCCACTGGTCGCGGTACCAGTGCGCGGAGGGCTGGCTGTGGAACCTGTGGACCGACCGGTGACCCGGCGGGCCCGGGATGGCGGCCCTCCGGTCATCCCGAGCCCAGCCCCGCGTCCCTCGCCCGGGCGATCGCCGCCGCCCTGTCGTGGACCTGGAGCTTGGCGAAGATCGAGCCCACGTGGTTGCGCACGGTCTTGTCGGTGACGAACAGCCGCTGGGCGATCTGCCCGTAGCCGAGCCCGCGGGCCAGCAGGTCGAGGACCTCGCGCTCGCGTCCGGTCAGGGTCGGGAACGCCTCCCTGACCGGCGCGGCGGAGTGGGCGGCGAACAACCCGGCCAGCCGGCCGGCCATGTGCGGGCTGAACACCGCGCCCCCCAACCCGACCGTGCGCAGGGCGAGCAGGATCTCCTCGCGTACGGCGCCCTTGAGCAGGTATCCGCGGGCGCCGGCGCGCATGGCGGCGAGCAGGCTGTCGTCGTCCTCCGACATCGTCATCACCAGCACCCTGACCTCCGGCCGCGCCCTGAGCAACTGGCGGGTGGTCTCGATGCCGGACTGTCCCGGCAGGCCCAGGTCCATCACCACGAGATCCGGGCCCGTCCGCTCGGCCTCCACCAGCGCCTGCTCCCCGGTGGCGGCCTGCGCCACCACCACGAACTCACCGTCCAGACCCAGCGCCGCCGCCAGCCCTTCCCTGAACAGCGGATGATCGTCAACCACCAACACCCGCCACGGCCCCGCACCATCCATCGACCCACCCTCACTCATCCACACCCTCCCCCGAACCAAGAACCCCGGCACACCAACGGAACCAAAAAGCCCAGCGCCCCCGCCGCCGGGGGCGGTCCAGAGGACCGAGAAAGCGGCGCTCACAATCCCACCGCTGGCGGCGGGGCGAAGGCTCAGGAGCGGGACAATCACCCTCCGGACGCCGAGGGCGGTCCGGAGGATCGAGAGGGCAGCGCTCACAATCCCACCGCCGAAGTCAGGGAGGTGCGGGAGGTGACGGTCACGATCCCGCCGCCGGAGGCGAGGCCTAGGTCCGGGATCGGGACAATCACGATCCGGACACCGAGGGCGGTCCGGAGGACCGGGAGTGCAACGGCCACAATCCCGCCACCGAGGACGGTCCGAAAGACCGAGAGAGCGGCGCCCACGACCCCACCGCCGAGGTCAGTTCGAAGGAGCCGGAAGGTGACGCCGGGGGCGGTCCGGAGGACCGGGAGGGCTGCGCTCACGATCCCACCGCCGAGGTCAGTCCGGAGGAGCAGGGGGTGAGGGTCACGACCCCACCGCCGGAGGCGGGGTGGAGGTCCGGGAGGGCTGCGCTCACGATCCCACCGCCGAGGTCAGTCCGGAGGAGCCGGAAGGTGACGCCGAGGACGGGGCGAAGGTCCGGAAGGGTGACGGTCACAATCCGGACGCCGAGGTCGGTCCGGAGCACCGGGAGGGCTGCGCTCACGATCCCACCGCCGAGGTCAGTCCGGAGGTGCAGGGGGTGACGGTCACGACCCCACCGCCGGAGGCGGGGTGGTCCGGGGGACGACCACGATCCCACTGCTGGGGGCGGGGGGATGACCACGGTCCGGACGTCCGGGGTGGTCTGGAAGGGCCGGTGGGGGTGGGGTGGGGAGGGTGGCGGTGATGGTGGTGCCGGTGGGGGTGGGGTGGAGGTCGGCGTGGCCGCCGACCTCCTCGGCGCGTTCGGTGACCGAGAGGAGGCCGGTGCCAGGGATCGTGTCCGCGCCGAAGCCGGTCCCGTCGTCGGTGACGGTGACGGTGAGGGTGCCGGGGGCGGTGGTGAAGGCCACCTCGACGTGGCGGGCGCGGGCGTGCCGCACCGCGTTGGTCACGGCCTCGGCGGCGATGCGGTACGCGGCCGTCTCCACCGCCGGGGCCATCGCGGGGAGCGGCCCGGCCGTGACCGTGACCCGTACGGCGTCCGTGGTGAGGCGGTGCGCCAGGATGCGGGTGGCGTCCAGCAGGCCGCGCTCGACCAGCGTGGCGGGAGCCAGCCCCGCCGTGATGCGACGGATCTCGGCCAGCGCCTCGACGAGCACTTCCGCCGCCGTGCCCAGATGGGCCCGCGCGGCAGGGGACGCCTGCCCGCACGCCTGCGCGACGCCGAGCCGGAGCTGCACCGCGGCGAGCTGAGGGCCGAGACCGTCGTGGATCTCGCGCCGCAGGCGGCGGCGTTCCTCCTCACGCGCCAGCACGAGCCGCTCACGGGCCGCCTGCGCCTCCTCGCCGAACCGCAGCGCGGCCAGCGCCGGCCCGGCCTGGTCGGCCAGCAGCGCCAGCAGCTCGCTGTCGCGCTCGGCAGGGGTGCTCGCCCCGTCGCGGGCCACCTCCAGCCTGCCCACCACCTCCCCGTGGTGGCGCAGCGGGAAGACCTGGGCCGGACCGTCGACCGGGCCCCCGGCGGCGGCCAGCAGGCGGGCGCCGGCGCGGGTCTCGAGCGCGATCCGCGCGCCCGACAACCCCAGATCCTCGACGACGCCGCGGCAGATCTGTTCGGGCACGTCGCCGGGGTGCGGGGCCTGCTGCAACCGGACGGCCAGCGCCCGCACCGCCTCGTGCGGCCGGGCGCGCGGCCCGTAGAAGGCGCGTTCGACGGCCAGGACGGCGTGCCGGACGAGCGGCCGGGCGGCCCATCCGGTCACCAGCGCGCAGCCCGCGACCACGGCCGTGACGGTGGTGCGCCCGGTGAGCAGGGCCGCCCAGGCCGCCATGGCGGCGCAGGTGACGGCGATGACCAGCACCGCCAGGACGAACGCGCGGGCCATGCGGTGGCTGGTCACCCGCTCCAGGCGCCACAGCCCGCCGTGCGAGGCGGCCAGCCCGATCATCGCGACCCACAGCACCACCCCGGCCGACCGGGCCACCATCGTCCAGCTCTCACCCCACAGGTCGGAAAGCAGGAGGCAGGCGTAGAGCGGGCAGGCCGCGGCGATCACCCACCGGGCCGCGCTCCCCCGCCCCGCCTTCGACGCCGCGCGGGCCAGCTCGGCGGTCACCGCCGCCGTCACGACCGGCGCCAGCCAGTCGAGCGCGACCTGGCTGTCGTGCAGCAGGCCGGCGGCCCACGTGGCGGGCGCGGTGCCGGCCCACGGGCTGGCGAACCGGGCCGAGCCGGGGGTGCCCAGCCCCCAGACGACCGCGTACTGGATGCTCGCGGCGGCGGCGGTCACGATCACGGCCGTCCTCGGCCACCGCACGGCCGGGCGGGGCAGCAGGCACAGCGGGAAGAGCAGCACCGTCAGCGGCTGGCAGGCGGTGCCGGCCGCGGCGAGCAGGATCGCGGCGGCGGCGACGGGCGTCCCCGGGCGCTCCACGGCGGCGAGCACGTCGGACATCGCGGGCGGAACGATCCACACGACTCCGGCGGCCAGCACGAGCGCGCCCCTGCGCCGGGCGTAGCGGTCGGCCAGGAGCAGCACCCCGACGACGCACACCGGCAGGCCCACCACCAGCCGGGTCACCTCGGCCGTCATCAGCGCCGCGCCGGAGGAGAGCCGCCCCCATTCCGGCAGCGTCACCGCGGCCCTGGTCACCAGCACCGCCAGCAGCAGCGCGGCGGCCATCCCGGCGAGGTGGGGGCCGCGCGCCTGCCACCGGACGGCGGGCGCTAGCCCACCCAAAGGTCCCAGGTGCCCAGCGCGTAGAAGGACCTGATGCACTGGGGCTTGGTCCACTGCCGCTTGCGCACGCCCTCCTGCCCCGCTTTGAGGCAGCCCGCCTCGGAGTGGTAGGAGGCGATGTAGCGCTTGCCGAGAAGGCTGGCCGCGGCGGGCGTCACCGGGGTGACGGCGACGCAGAGGGCCGTCAGGAGGACGGCGAGCGAGCGAGGGGACCTACGCATGCGAACTCCCGGAGTCACTGAGAGAGATGGATCGCACACTCATTGTAACGGTCGCCTCGCCCGCGCGGGCTGCCCCGCGCTGGAGGACCTGGTCGAGCGGTACCAGAACGCGGGCGGCACGTTCCTCATCTGCTCGATCTGCTTCAACGCCAAGGCGCTCGACGAGGCGCGGCTCATCAAGTCCGCCGAGCTGGGGGGCACGGTGCCGATGTGGCGCTGGATCGGGGACGGGCGAAAAGGGGCATTGACGAAAAATTCTTACATGTTATTCATGGATCAAGTCAGAAACCTTCAGCAGCGAGCGCACCCGTAGAGAGGAACTCGCATGGCTCGAAGCAAGTCCCCCGACCCGCCCGCCGACTTACTCGGCCCCGTCACAGGCGAAGTCTCCTGGTTCTGCTGCGGCACCGCGTGGGGGCCGTGCAGCAGCACCGGCAAGGGAGCGTGCGGCACCTGCAACTCCGGCAGCCTCCAGCACGCCTGGCCCAACACCTCCGACGCCTGCTGGTCGATCACCCGGCCCGACCGGTGCGGCGTCGGGCTGTCGCGCCGGACCTGCGGCTTCCGCCACCGCACCACGGCGTTGTGCGGCGGCGCCAGCGTCGTCACCACGATCGCCGACTGCGGGCCGCAGACCGACCTGTTCTGCGGCGAGCGCAGCTGCTGCGGCGCCACCTGCGCCGACAACCGGCTGATCGACCTCACCCCGGCGGCCTTCAGCCGCATCGCCAGCCTCTCCGCCGGCCTGCGGCCGTGCGAGATCGCGACCGGCTGAGGAGGCGGCGATGACCAGCAGAAGAGATCTGCTCAAGTCCGCCGTGCTCGGCGGCGGCGCCACCGTCGTGGCCGCGACCGCGCTCGGCTCGCTCGGGCCGGAGGCGGCCTTCGCGGAGACCGCGTACGACGCCGAACCCGGCGCCCCCGACCCCGATTTCGCCGAGGGCAGGATCCGTACGATCAAGGACGACACGCTGCTCGTCCTGGGCTCGAACATGGTGTTCCACACCATCCGGATCGTGAACGGGACCAGCCTGTGGAAGCTCGGCCCGGTCCCGTTCGAGGCGGCGAAGCCGGGTGACGGCCTCTACGCCCGCGGGGTGCGGATGCCCGACGGGATGCTCGCCGCCGAGTCGGTCTGGCTCAACATCGTGAACATCAAGGGCCACATCAAGAACATCACCGACGGCAAGCTCCACCTGGACCACCACGGCAAAGAAGTGCTGTGCCACGTCGTGCCCGGCAAGTCCGTCGCGATCCAGGCGCAGGCGCCGCCGACCGCCGACCTGTCGATGCTCAAGGTGAGCCAGCACGTGCAGATCCTCGGCGCCTGGCGGCCCGACACGAACGAGGTCGACATCGCCACCGTCTTCTCCCCCCACTAAGGAGGCACCGCATGCACGGGATCGCCGCGTCGCAGCCGTACGTCCTGGCCTTCTTCCTCGGCTGGGCGGGCCTGCTGAAGCTGTTCAGCCGCCGGACGCGGGCGCAGGCCGGGCAGACCGCACTGGCCCGGCTCGTCGGCGCGGCGCGCGCGGTCCCGGCGCTCGTCGCCGTGGGGCTGGTGGAGGTGGCGGTGGCCGCGGCGCTGGTGCTGCCGCCGTACTCCGCCGCCGAGGGCGCGGCCGCCGCCGTGCTCGCCGCCGGGTTCCTGGCGTATCTCGGCTACGCCCACGTCGCCGCGCCCACCTCGTCGTGCGGCTGCCTGGGCGCCCACTCCCGCCCTGCCGACCGGCGCGGATTCGGCAGGGCGGGGCTCCTTCTCGCCGCGGGCCTCCTGTCGATGACAGCGGGGCCGCACCCGCCGGTCGCGGCGCTCGTGGTGGTGGAGGTGGTGATCTTGCTGGCGCTCTCGGCGGAGCTGGACCGCTACTGGCTCACGCCGTCGCGGCGCTTCCTCGTACGGATGCGCGGGCCGCTCTCCGCGCCGCCGCCGCGCGACGTGCCGCTGGAGACCTCGCTGCGGCTGCTCTACCTCAGCCCCGCGTACTGCTCGGCGTCCTCGCGGCTCTCCTCGGACATCCGGGAGACGTGGGACGAGGACGGGACCCGGTTCGTGGTCTACAGCGCGGGCGCCCGGACGGCGGTGTTCGCGGTGCCGCTCACCGGGGACGACCCGTCGGCCGTCCGCGTCGCGCTGGTCGAGGAGCCCGCACCCGCCTGACGCTCATGGGAGTTTAAGAATGGCCGCCTAGATTCGTGGCCGTGCTCAAGCAAGAGGTTGTGGAGGGGCCGGTGCGGGCCCGGCCGCGGCGGGCTCGGACGGCGCGGCTGACCGTCGTGGTGGCGGTGGTGTTCGCGGCCGGGACGGCGATGCGGCTGGGCGGTCTGGAGACCGGGTTCCTCCTGGTGCCGCTGGTGTCGTTCACTCCGTACTTCGGGGTGGCGGCGCTCGTGGCGCTGGCGTGCGCGCTGTGGGCCAGGAGCCGGGCGGCCGTGGCGGTCCTGCTGGCGGTCTGCGTCTGCCTGGCCTGGCTGGTGGTGCCGCGCGCCGTCGCGGGAGAGGCGCCCGCCGGGGGACGGCCGCTGCGGCTGCTGACCGCGAACCTCAACGGCGGCCGGGGTGACGCCCAGGTGATCGTCGACCTCGTACGGAAGCTCGACGTGGACGTGTTCAGCGTGCAGGAGCTGACCTGGGCCGCGCGGGAGCGCCTGACGGCGGCGGGGCTGAAGAAGCTGCTGCCGTACGAGGTCACCCAGCCGATGCCGCGCGGGCCGGAAGGCAGCGGCATCTACGCGCGTCACCCGCTGCGCGAGCGTTCGGGGCTGTTCCGGCGGGTGGGGCACCACATGCCGGTGGCGCAGGTGGCACTGCCCGGCGGCCCGGCCGTGGAAGTAGTGGTCGTGCACCCGGTGGCGCCGGTGCCGTGGACCGTGGACGAGTGGGAGGCGGGGCTCTCGAACCTGCCGCCCGCCCAGGCCGGGGGTCCGCCGCGCGTCCTGGCCGGCGACTTCAACGCGACGCTGGACCATGTCGTGTTCCGGCGGCTGCTCGGCACCGGTTACACCGACGCGGCGGCGGCCACCGGGAACGGGCTGGCGCCGACCTGGCCGAATCGGGTGCTGCCGCCGCTGGTGGCCATCTCCCACGTGCTGACCGACGGCCGCGGCGGGGCGGTCGCGACGCAGGTCCACGACGTGCCCGGCTCCGACCACCGCGCGCTCTTCGCCGACCTGCGCGTACGGTAGCGGAACTGTCAGTGGGCGCCGGTACTTTGCGATCATCCCCCAACCACGGAGGCTGGTCCATGTACCGTCAGGGCGACATCCTGATCATCCCGGTGCCCGAGGAGTCGGCGCCGGCCACGCTCCGGCCCGAGCCGCGTGACGCGCGCGGCCGCCTGGTCCTGGCCCTGGGCGAGGCCACCGGCCACTGCCACGCCATCCCCGGGCCCGGCACGCTGTCCGGCGGGTTCCTCCACTTGCCCGACGGCGGCCGGCTCGTGCACGAGGAGCACGATCCGATCTCCCTGCCGAAGGGGTGGTATCGGGTGGTTCGCCAGCGCGAGTACGTTCCGGGCTCCTACCGGGTGGTGGCCGACTGATGGAGACCCTGACGTTCGAGCGGGTGGCGTCGTGGGAGCGGGTCGCGTTCGCGACGGGGCCCGGGGGCGACCCGGAGTCCGCGGTGCGGCAGGCCTACCGCGAGGCCGGGCTGGCCGAGCCGGAGCGGGTGATCACGCTCGGCTCGCCGGCGGCGGGAGCGCTCGCCGCCGCCTGGCTCACCGGCGACGCGTCCGTACGCCGGACACTGGCAGAGACCGGCCTGGTGGCGGACGTGCTGCTCCGGATGGGTGAGAGCAACGGGCTGGAGGCCGGGCGGTCGGTGCGGGAGGAGATCCGCACCCGGCCGTGGGCGGCGGCCAGGGCCGCGGCCTGTGAGGCGCTGGGGCATGACGGGTGGTCCGCGCGGTGGGCGGAGACGGGCGGGCGGATCTGGCCCCGGGTCGAGCGGATCGTCGGCGACATCCGCCGCGCCGTGGGCGACCTGGGGGGTGAGTCCCTGCGTCACCACACGCTGGACGCCGTGCTCGGCCAGCACGACGCCCCGTGGCTCTCAGCTTTCGACGGGCTCGACGGGCTCGGGCGGGTGGCCGGGTGCGCCGGGTGGTGGTGGCCGTTCGAGCGGGTGGCGATCGTCACCGGGCGGCCCGCCGAGATCCATCTCGACGAGCTGGGGCGGCTCCACCGCGCCGACGGCCCCGCCCTCGCGTACCCCGACGGGTTCGCCCTGCACGCCTGGCACGGCATGCCGGTCCCGGCCGATTTCGGCGCCGCGATGACCGGCCTGACCGCCGAGCGCATCCGCGAGGAGCAGAACGCTGAGCTGCGCCGGGTCATGCTGGAGCATTTCGGGTTCGAGCGCTACCTCGCCGACTCCGGCGCCCGGCCGGTGCAGCGCGACGAGACCGGGCGGCTGTGGCGCATCGACCTGGCCGACGACGAGCCGATCGCCATGGTCGAGGTGGTCAACTCCACTCCCGAGCCCGACGGCACCAGCCGCACCTACTTCCTGCGGGTGCCGCCGTGGGTGAGCCGGGCACGCCAGGGCGTCGCGTGGACGTTCGGCCTGACGGAGGAGGGCTACCACCCCGAGCGCGAGACGTGAGGCCATGAGGCGGGGATCCGCTCCAGGATCCCCCCGGCGAAGACGTCGTACAGACCGACCGGCTCCAGGTGGACGTACCCGATGTGGCAGTCGCACGAGCCGGCGGGGCAGCCGCGGGGGCGCAACGCCGGCCGGTACGACCCGTCGTAGAGGTTGCCCAGCACCTCGGGGACGAAGTGGCAGCGCCGCACGGTCCCCTCGCCGTCCACCGAGATCACGCTCTCCCCGGTCCGGCACGGCAGGTCCCGGCTGGCGTGCGGGAAGCGGCTGTAGGAGAAGAGCGGGTCGATCTCGGCCCAGGCGCCGGCCTCGTCGTCGGTGTAGAGCCGCCCTTCTTCGGCGTTCACCCACAGGTACGTCTCCGCGGGCAGGTCGGCCCTGAGCCGGCGGGCGTGCTCCAGGTGCGCCGGGTCGCCGACGATGCCGACGCTGTGCCGTACCGGCAGCGAGCGGATCTTGGCCACCATGCGCTCGTAGGGCACCTGCGTGGGGTGGTAGGTCACCCAGAGCGCGGCCCGGTCCGATGCCTCGGCGAGCCAGCCGGTGCGGCAGCTCAGGTTGGTCTGGATGGCGACCCTGCGCACGTTCGGCAGCCATGACAGCGCCACCAGCGCCCGCCGGTACCACGACCTGACCAGGCCCTCGCCCCACGGGGTGAACAGGATCGAGAGCTCGAAGTCCTGCGCGGCGGCCCAGGCGGCGAACCGCTCCAGCGCGGCCCGGTCGGCGCGCAGTCGCTCGGGCGTGTCGCGGCGCTTGGCGAACGGGCAGTAGGCGCAGTCGTAGTCGCAGCTCGACAGCGGCCCCCGGTAGAGGATCGTCAGCACGGCCGGTAGCCCTCCATGAGCGCCTTGACCTCGGGCGAGAACAACGCCGGCCCGATCCCGTCCGAGTAGGCCAGCCCTTCGGCGGTGAGCCGCACGACGGACGGTTCGACCACCAGGCGGTCGCCGAACCGGTCCAGCGGGAAGTCGTCGAGCACGTCGGTGCCGAACCGGGCGCGGTAGAAGCCCCGGTCCAGCCCTTCGACCTGGAGCAGCGACTGGATGAGGTGCCGCCGCCCGCGTTCGGCGGCGGAGAGGGCGAAGCCGACGTTGGCGACGCCGAAGTCGTCCCGGCTCACGTAGTCGTCGATGATGGCGCGCACCTGCCGCGCGCCGACCGCGTACTCGAAGGAGTAGTGGAGCCGGCTGGTGTACGAGCGGGCGCCGCAGCCCAGGCCGACCATGCCGTCGGTCTGGCAGCAGTAGGCCGGGCCGGCATCGCCGCCCGGCAGCCGGAACATGCGCATCGACACCTGCTCGTAGCCCTCGGCCAGCAGCCGGTCGCGGCCGATCCGGTACAGCTCCAGCCGCTGGTCGTCCCAGGCCCGGCCCAGCTTGCCGAGCCCGGTCAGCGGCCGGACGTACAGCGGGTACAGGTAGAGCTCCTCGGGCCGCCAGGCGAGCGCCGCCTCCAGGGAGTGGAGCCACGAGGCGGGGGTCTGGCCGTCGATCCCGTAGATCAGGTCGATGTTGAGCACCGGGACGCCCGCCGCGCGGATGGCGTCGAGCGCCGCCTCCACCTCGGCGCGTTTCTGCGGGCGCACGGCCGCGCGCGCCTCGGCGTCGACGAAGCTCTGCACGCCGATCGAGATCCGCGCCGTCCCCCGCTCGGCCAGGACGGCGAGGCGGTCGGGGGTGGCGGTGGCCGGGGAGGTCTCGACGGACAGCGGGATCGCCGTCAGGTCGACCCCCATGGCCCGTTCGGTCAGGTCGAACAGCCTCGTCAGCTCCCCGGGGGTGAGGTAGGTGGGGGTACCGCCGCCGAACGCGGCCGTGGTGAACGCCGGTGGCTCCGGCAACGCGTCCCTCACCTGCGCGGCCTGCCGTTCCAGGGTGTCGAGGTAGGCGCCGGTCAGCTCTTCGGGCGCGCCGGTGCGGGTGAACAGGTTGCAGAACCCGCAGCGCATCTCGCAGAACGGGATGTGCATGTACAGCGCGCCGGGCCGCTCCCCCGCCCACACCTCGCGCAGCGGGGGGCGCGGGTCGAGCGGGCGGTAGGCGGTCTTGTGGGGATAGGCGTAGACGTATCCCTCATAGGGGCGCATGGGGCTCCAGGATGAAGTGGGTGTACGGGACGGTCCACACGACCTCGTGGCCGATCCGGTGTCCGGCGTGGCCTTCCTCGCCGTACGCGGTGCCGTGGTCGGAGCAGACGATCACGAGGCAGGGGCGGCGCATGAGGGCGTAGAGCCGGCCGATGTGCCGGTCGACGTACTCCAGGGCGGCCGCGTGGCTCTCCCTGGAGTCCTCGGCGGCGCCGGGCAGGTAGCAGCGGTTCGGCTGGTGCAGCGCGGACACGTTGACGAACAGGAACAGCCGCCCCCGCGTCCGGCGCACGACCTCGGCCGCGCGGTCGATCTGGTGCTCCAGCGAGTGCGGGTCGGTCACCCCGAAGGCGGGCTCCCAGTGGCTCTCGGCGAACAACTCCGGCAGCGCCGAGCCGAGCGGGGTCAGCTTGTTGAAGAAGCCGACGCCTCCGACGCACACCGTGTGGTAGCCGGCTCGGGCCAGCCCCGCGGGCAGGTCGGGCGCGTCGAACACCCAGGTGTCTGGCGCGGTGGTCTCGCTGCCGGGGAAGGTCGCGGCGACCAGCCGTGGATGCGGGCCGGGTGTCACGGGCGTGGGCAGGAATCCGGCGAACATGGCGGCGTGTGAGGCGTAGGTGAAGCTGCCGGGGCTGTGCCGCCGCTCCCAGCGCACCCCTGGCGGAAGAAGGTTCCGCAGCCGCCCGGCCTCGGCCAGCTCGGCCGCCACGTCGTAGCGGAGCGTGTCGAGCGTGACGAACAGGATGTCGTGGCTGCCCACCACCGCGTTCATGTCCACCGGGCCAGCACCGCCTCCACCTGCTCCTCGTACGTCGACCGGCCCTTGCCGGAGAAGTCGGTCAGGCCGGGCAGGAGGTCGCCGAACGCGTTCACCTCGGCCACGGCGACGGACTGCCGGCCGGACCCGATCATGACGTCGACCCCGGTCATGAGGCTGCCGGGGAAGCAGGCGGCGGCCCGCGCGGCCGCGTCGAGCACCGACTCCCAGAGCCGCGGCCGGGACCGGACGGTTTCCAGGTCGCCGCGCCGGCCGCCCAGATGGAGGTTCGTCATGGGCGCGTTCCCCACCCGCACCACGGCGTGCGTCGGCGCTCCGCCGACCGTCACCACCCGCAGGTCGTACGGCGCGCCGCCGGTCGACGCCTTCGGGAACCACCGCTCGACGTGCAGCCCGTCGGGCGCGAGGTGGTCGACCAGGCACCGCACGTCGGCCTCGTCCCGGTAATCGCGCACCCGCAGCGAGTTGTGGAACCCCGTCCCCGTCCGGGCGGCCGAGGTGATCGCCCGGACCCGGCCGGCCGCCGCCTCGAACGCGATCACCCCGGACGCCGACGAGCCGTGGGCCGGCTTGACGAACACCCGGGTCCAGCCCCGCCCGGCCATCGAATCGCGCAGCTCCTCGTACGAGCGGGCCTCGAAGGCGGGCGGGACGGGCACGCCCGCGCGCTCCAGCACGGCGTGGCAGCGCCGCTTGTCGAACATCACCCCGATCTCGTCCACGTCGGCGAGCAGCGTGACCCCGGGGATGGCGGCGACCGTGCCGAGCCCCGCCAGGAACGCGCGGTACCAGGCGGCGCCTCCGCCGACCCGGCTCGGGTCGCCGGGCCCGCGCAGCAGCGCGTCGGTCCCCGCGTCCTCCCCCGGCGACTCGACGCGGAGCAGCGCGCCGGCGGGCGCGCTCACCTCCCGGCCCGCGAGCACGTCGCGCCAGGAGATCACGTGCGGTTCGGCGAGCCCGTACGCGAGCGCGGCGTCGCGGAAGAGCGAGACACGGCGGTCACCGGGCGTGCCGACCACGGCGAGCCGCACGGTCACTCGCTCACCGCGATGTAGCGCCAGTCCTCTTCCGGGGTCTCCTGCTCGCTGAGGTCCACCCGCACGCCGGGAAGCGCGTCCGCGACGCGGCGCATCATCGATGCGGTGAGGTAGTGGTGGTGCAGGTCGAGCGCGCGCAGGTGGGTCAGGGGCTGTCCGGTGAGCAGCGACTCCGCGCCGGCGTCGGTGAGCGCGCCCATGGACAGGCCGAGCGACTCCAGGCGGGCGACGACGGGCGCGGTGGCGACGGCGGCGGCGATCTCGTCCTGGATCTCGCTGTCCTGCAGGCCCAGGTGGCGCAGCGCGGGCAGGCGCTCACCGGACAGGATCGGGGCGAGGTCGGAGACCGCGGTGTCGCCGCCGTAGTTCTCCTCGCCGAGCCAGAGCTCCAGGTGTTCCAGGGCGGGCAGGTCGCTGGCGGCGATCGCGCGGGTCATCTCGCCGGGCAGCCCGCCGGTCTCGACGCGAAGGATGCGCAGGGCCTGGTGGCGCACGGGGCTCAGCCCCAGTCCGCTGCCGCCGCGGACCTCCAGCCGCGTCAGCCGGGGGTACGCCTCCAGCAGCGGGGTGATGTCGGACTGCCGGATCCAGGAGATCTCGGCCTCCTGCGACGTGATCGCCCCCAGGAACAGCGAGCGGAGCTCAGGGAGGCGGGAAGCGTTGTCGGCGAGCCTGCTGACGATGTGTGCGGAGTTCTTCGTGTAGCACTCCTCCCAGGCGCCGATGACGACCGCCTTCACCCGGCTGGTGTCGACGTGCTCGAAGAACCAGTCGAACCCCTCGTCCATGGTGTCGGGACCGTCGCCCCAGTCGTTCGCCTGGAACCGCCAGGCGGCGGCATCGGCGGCGGGCAGGTCGTCGTCGTCCGCGAGCACATGCACCACGGGCAGACCGGCGTAGGTGTCGTTATGGGGCTGCTGGTAGCCGAAGACGTGGTCGTATTCGATCATCGAAGGTTCCTCTGCTGGGGGTCCGGCGCGTCCTGTCCTACCAGAGCGGGGCGACATAAAGGACTTGTCATGGACGACAGGACTTTCGCCGTTAGAGCAGAGACGACAGAGAGTGCGGACGCCTCGACAGCACCTGAAGAGGGTTCGCACTCTCCGCGTATCACCAGAAAGCGTTACGCGCTTTCAGCGGAGTCGCGTGTTCAGCGACATCCTGGGGCGTTGCGCTCGATGTCGCAGATGTCCCACGGGGGCGGCCCATCGGGGTATCTGTCGCCGCCACCTGACCCGCCGTCGGGGGTCCCGCCGTCGGAGGGCAGTTGCGGCGTACCACCACCGCCGCCACCACCACCGCCGCCGCCTCCGCCTCCGCCGGGGGTGCCGCCGCCGCCCTGCCCCTCGCACACATAGAAGTCGCAGTTCGGCGGCATGGCCGCGGCGGGACCGGCGCTGATCAGGGTCGCGGCGCCCACCGAGAAGAACATGGCCATGACCATGACGGCCTTGCGCTTTCTGTTCATTCGGTCATCTCCTTTCGTGAGTAAGACACACGAAAGGATCTCCGGCCGGCCTTGGAAGCAGGTTGTGGATCAATGAGAGCCTGACTGGACGCGACAGGTCCTAACCGTCGAGCGCCGTTCCGTACAACCGGTCCGCCTTCAAGCGGATGACCACCCGGCGCTCGGCGACCAACTGCTCCAGGAACGCGTCTCCGTCCTCGGGCCTCGCGTCCTCCGGGATCATCGCGAGCAGTTCCCGCCCCACCGCGTCGCCCGGAACCGTCGTGATCTCGGAGACCTCGGCCTCGCCGTCGGCGGCGGCGAACGACCACACGTCGCCGCCCTGCACGTGCAGTGCCGCACGCGGGTTGTGCCGCAGATGCCGGACCTTGATCCGGTCGGCCGTCGTCGAGAAGCGCACTATGCGGGCTTCGGGATCCCAGCTGTAGAGCATGGTCGTCAGATGGGGGTGGCCACTGCGCTTGACAGTGGCGAGCGTGCCGAACCGTTGCTTGCCGAGCAGGTCGGAGAGGGCTTCGTCAGAGAGGGGCCGAGGCGCCGGTCCTTGGGTCATGACCTGATCAACGTCCGCGGCCTGCCGGGAATTTCCCTCTTGTCCGTACTGTGTGCCACACAGTATCGTGTGAGACGTGATAGAGGATGACGTACTGGCCACGCACCGCCAGGAGATCCGGCGGGGCACCATCGTGCTGGCCTGCCTGCTGATCCTGCGCCGCCCCGGCTACGGCTACGCGCTGCTGGAGACGCTGGAGAGCTGCGGGTTCGCGGTCGACGCCAACACGCTCTACCCGCTGCTGCGCCGGCTGGAGAAGCAGGGACTGCTGACCGCCGAGTGGAACACCGACGAGTCGCGCCCGCGCAAGTACTACGTGACCAGCCCCGACGGGGCCGAGCTGGCCGACATCCTGTCCCGCGACTGGGACGAGCTGCACACCGCCTTCACCAAGCTCAGGGACGACGAATGACCACGCTCACCGACCGCTACGTCGCCGAGGCGCTGCGCGGCATCCCCGAAGGGCAGCGCCGCGACATCGAGCTGGAGCTGCGCTCCTCGATCGCGGACGCCGTCGAGGTGCGGCTCCGGACGGGCGAGGACGAGTCGCGGGCCGAGGTGGAGGCGCTCGCCGCGCTCGGCGACCCGGCCCGGCTGGCCGCCGAGTACGCGGGCCGGCCGCTCCACCTGATCGGGCCCGCGCTCTACCTGAGCTACACGCGCCTGCTGAAGACGCTGCTGACGACCGCCGTCCCGCTGGTGTTCCTGGGTGCGAGCGTGGTGGGGTTCGCGCGGGGCGGGCCCGCCGGGCGGGCGCTGTGGGAGGCGACCGGGACCGCGCTGACGGTGGCGATGCACGTCGCGTTCTGGGTGACGCTGGTGTTCGCGGCCGTCCAGCGGGCGCCGTCGATGCGCGACAGACGGCCGGCCCGGTGGGATCCGGCCACGCTGCCCGAGCTGCCCGCGCGGCGGATCGACCGCACGTCGCTGATCGGCGGCACCTCGGTCGCGACGGTCCTGATCTGCCTGCTGGTGCTGGTCCAGCTCTACGGGCCGGTCCCGGTGATCTCGCCGGGGCTGTGGGAGTCCGGCTGGCTGTACCTGGCGGTGGTGTTCGCCGCCGTACGGATCGGCTTCGACCTGGTCGGCTACTACGTGGGCTGGGGCGTCCCCCAGGCGGTGGCGCACGCGGTGATGGGCCTGGCGTTCGTCGTGCTCGGCGTGTGGGTGACGGCGGGCGGGGCGCTGCTGAACGACGCGTTCCTGGAGGCCATGGGCTGGCCCGAGGGCGTGGTGACGTGGGTGGTCGTGATCGTCGTGGTCCTCATGGCGGTCAACGACTCGATCAACGGGTTCGTCCGGGCACGGAGGAGGAAGGCATGAAGGCGATCATGCAGCGGGCGTACGGCCCGCCCGAGATCTTAAGGATCGGAGAGGTGGACCGGCCGGCGCCCGGTGACGGCGAGGTGCTGGTACGGGTGCGCGCCTCGTCGGTCAACTTCGGCGACCTGGTCACCACCAGGGGCGTGCCGTACGCGGCCCGGCTGGTGCTGGGCCCGCGCCGGCCCCGGCATCGGGTGCCCGGCCACGACCTGGCCGGCGTGGTGGAGGCGGTGGGGCCCGGCGTGACGCGGTTCGGGCCGGGTGACGCGGTGTACGGCGAGGTCGTGGCCGGGGCCTACGCCGAGTACGCGCGGGTGCCGGAGAAGTTCCTGGCGGCCATGCCCGGCGGGCTGAGCTTCGAGGAGGCGGCCGCGGTCCCCGTCGCGGGCAACACCGCGCTGAAGGGCCTGCGCGACGCGGGCAGGCTGCGGGCCGGGCAGTCGGTCCTGGTCAACGGCGCCTCCGGGGGCGTCGGCACGTTCTCGGTGCAGGTCGCCAAGGCGCTGGGCGCCGAGGTCACCGGGGTGTGCCGGACGAGGAACGTCGAGCTGGTCCGGTCGCTCGGTGCGGACGAGGTGATCGACTACACCCGTGCCGACTTCGCTCAGGCGGGGCGGCGCTTCGACGTGATCCTCGACCTGGTCGGCAATCGGTCGCTGCGGGAGCTGGCGCGCCTGCTCAACCCCGGCGGCGTGCTCGTGCTCTCCTCCGGAGGCGGCGGCACGTGGCTCGGCCCCATGGGCCGCATCCTCCGGGCCGTCGTGATGTCGCCGTTCGGCGACCGTACGCTCCGGTCGTCCGTCGTCGGCCGGAGCGCCGGCAACCTTGCCACGCTGAAGGAGCTCATCGAGTCCGGCGCCGTCCGCCCGCACGTCGAGTGCGCGTACCCGCTGGGCGAGGTCCCCGACGCCCTGCGTCACTTCGAGGAACGGCACGCCCGATCGAAGATCGCCATCACCGTGTGACGCGGGCGGCCGGGAAGCCAGGGTAGCCCGGGCTTCCCGGCCGTCTCGTCATGCCAGGGTCTCGGTGAGGGGGACGGCCGGGTCGGCCAGCTTGGCCCGGTCGGCCGGGGCCGCGGCGCGGATCAGGGTCTTGATGTCGTCGGTGACGTCCCAGACGTTGACGTTCATGCCGGCCACGACCCTGCCCTCCGCCAGCCAGAACGCGATGTACTCGCGGGAGTCCAGGTCACCGCGGATCACCACGTCGTCGGCCTCGCCGGGGCGGACGTAGCCGGTGTACTCCATGCCCAGGTCGTACTGGTCGGTGTAGAAGTAGGGCAGCCGGTCGTAGGACGCCTCCCTGTCCAGCATCGCGGCGGCGGCGACGGCCGGCTGGTTGAGCGCGTTGGCCCAGTGTTCGACCCGGATGTGGGTGCCGAGCAGCGGATGGTAGGCGCGGGCCACGTCGCCGGCGGCGAAGACGTCGGGGTCGGAGGTGCGCAGCGAGGCGTCGACCACCACGCCGTCGTCGACCTTGAGCCCGGCCGCGACGGCGAGCCGGGTGTCGGGCTCGACGCCGATGCCGGCGATGACGGCGTCGGCCTCGACGCGGGTGCCGTCGGCCAGCCGGACGCCTCCCGCGATCTCTTCCACCTTGACGCCGAGCCGCAGGTCGACGCCGTGGTCGCGGTGGAGGTCGGCGAAGGCGGCGCCGAGCCGCGGGCCGAGGACGCGCAGCAGCGGCGCGCCGTCGGACTCAAGCAGGGTCACCTCCACGCCGGCGGCGCGGGCGGCGGCGGCCACCTCCAGGCCGATCCAGCCGGCTCCGATGATCACCACCCGGGAGGCGCGGGCCAGGACGTCGCGGATGCGCTCGCTGTCGTCGACCGACCGCAGGTAGAGGGCGTCGCCCGGGAGGCGGCGCGGGGTGGCGCCGGTGGCCAGCAGGAGTTTGGCGTAGTCGAGCCGCGCGCCGTCGGACAGGGTGACCTGGTGGGCGGCGCGGTCGACGGCGGTGACCGAGGTGCCGGTCAGCACCTCCACCTGCTGTTCGGCGTACCAGGCCGCGTCGTGGACGAAGATCTTGTCGCGCTCGGACTTGCCCTGGAGGTAGGACTTCGACAGCGGGGGACGTTCGTACGGCAGGTGCGGCTCCGCCCCCGCCAGGACCAGGCGGCCGTCGTAGCCCTGCTCGCGCAGCGCCTCCGCGGCCTTGGCGGCGGCCAGGCCGCCGCCGGCGATCACGTAGGTCATCGGTCAGGCTCCTCTCAGTTCGACGCAGCAGGCGCCCGGCCGCGGGGCCAGCACGGCCTCGGCGGTGGACGCGTCCAGCCCTTCGAGGAACCCGGCCAGGAACGCGTGGTTGATCGCGCACACCAGATCGGGGTCCTTGGCGGCCAGCGGGTGGAAGGGGCAGTTGAGCAGCCGCAGCAGGGTCGGGCTCGCTCGTACGGGCTCGAACCCGTGGCGTTCGAGCACCTGCCCGGCGCACGTCAGCGCGCGCTCGGCGCCCAGCCTGCCCGGCTTGGCCCGGTCGCGCTCGGCCGCACCCAGCTCGCGTCCGCGTGCTGCGGCGGCGCGGAGCGCGGCCTCGCGGCCCGTCTCCTCCGGACCCTGGACGCGCAGGCCCTCCAGGAGGATGCCGGCGAGCAGCTCGTGCTCGCGCGGCGGGATGCTGACCCGCACGTCGAGGCCGGTGGGCTGGTAGACCTTGGGCGCCCGGCCGACCGGGCGCGGCTCCCCCGGACGTCCGTATCCGGCGGACAGCAGCCCGACCGCGACCAGCTTGTCGAGATGGAAGGCGGCGAGCTTGCGCGAGATGCCGACGCTCTCGGCGGCCTCGTCGCGGGTGACGGGCCGGTCGGCGCGCCTGATGAAGTCGTACATGCGCCGCCGCAGGTCGTCGCTGAGCACCGCGACGGCCGCACGGGCCTGCTCCGACATCGTCACGCCGTCAGGTTAACACCCATGACTGCTGGCGAAACAGGTCACTATTGACCAAATATGGGGATATGACTAACACTTGTTGGTGAAAATAGGAGGTGGTCCCTTGATGGACCTGGCCGAGGCCGAGCACGCGGCCGAGCGGTTCCTGGCGGCGCTGGGCGTCGACACCGACGAGGAGAGCCTGCGCGAGACCCCGCGCCGGATGGCGCACGCGTACGCCGAGATGCTGAGCCCGCGCCCGTTCGAACTGACCACCTTCCCCAACGACGAGGGCTACGACGAGCTCGTCCTGGTACGGTCCATCCCCCTGCGGTCGATCTGCGAGCACCACCTGCTGCCGTTCACCGGGCTCGCGCACGTCGGCTACCTGCCGGGCAAGCGCATCGTGGGGCTGTCGAAGCTGGCCAGGGTCGTGGAGCACTTCGCCTGCCGCCCCCAGGTGCAGGAACGGCTGACCCGCCAGGTGGCCGGGTGGCTGCACGACCAGCTCGACCCCGAGGGGGTCGGCGTCGTCATCGAGGCCGACCACACGTGCATGACGCTGCGCGGCGTGCAGGCTCCCGGATCGCGCACCCTCACCTCCACGCTGCTCGGTACGCTGCGTGACGACGCCCGCGCCCGGGCCGAGTTCTTCGCTCTCACGGGACTGCCGAAATGATCGAGATCTGGATCAACCCCGACTGCTCGAAGTGCCGCGCCGCCCTGTCGATCCTGGACGCCGAGCAGGCCGGCTACACCGTCCGCCGCTACCTGGACGACCCGCCGACCGAGCAGGAGCTCCGCGACGTGCTGGCCAGGCTGGGGCTGGAGCCGTGGGACATCACCCGCCACGGCGAGCCGGTCGCCGCCGAGCTGGGCCTGGAGACCTGGCCGCGCACCCCGGAGAGCCGCGACCGCTGGATCGGCGCGCTGGCGGGCCATCCGATCCTGATCCAGCGCCCGATCATCACCGCCGCCGACGGCGCCGCCGTGGTCGCCCGCACCGAGGAGGCGGTCCGGTCAGCCCTCTGACGGGCCGGTGACGCGCCGCTCCCCCTTGGTGGTGATCACGTACACCTGCCAGTTGTAGTAGACGTAGTAGTTCACCGGATCCCGCTTGATCTGGCGGGCGTGCGACTGGATGGCGTTCACGTACCGCTGGGAGGGGTTGTAGGCATGCAGCGCGCGCCCGTAGTCGCGGGGCGCGCCGGTGGCGCGCAGGTAGTTGGCGGCGGCCATGACCGCGTCGCGGTGGTCCTGGACGTCGCCGCCCATCCCGTACGCCTTCCAGGTGGCGGGCATGAACTGCATCGGCCCCTGCGCGCCGACGTGGCTGGCCGACCTGACCCGGCCGAACTTCGTCTCGGCGAACATGACCGCCGCCAGCACCTCCCACTCCACGCCGAAGCGGCGCTCGGCCTGCTTGAAGTAGCGGAGCAGCTCGGCGGCGGGGCGGGCGTCGCGGGTCCTGATGACCGACGTGCTCTTGACGGGGTGGGCGAGGGCCAGCAGCTCGCGGATGGCCCGGGTGTCGTCCCTGGCTCCGGCGGCCAGCCGCTCGGGCAGGCGGGCGAACGCCTTCTCGGCGATCTCCGGGTTGCGCGCGGCGAACCGGTGGATGCGCTGGTGGTGGAGGGCGAGGAGCTCGACGTCCTCGGGCGGCTCCCGCTTCTTGTCCCAGCCGTCGATGGCCTCGGCGAGGGCCTCGGTGGTCTTCTCCAGCGCCGCGGCCAGCTTCGCCGGATCCTTCGGGATGCGTTCGTCCGGATCGGGCAGGTCGGGGCTGGGTTCCGAGGCGGGGGACGCGGTGGTGGGCGCGGTGGTGGGCGTGGGGACCGACGGCGGGGCGGCGCTCTCCTGGGCGGCGCAGCCCGCGGCGGCCGTGAGCACCACCGCCGCCGTCACGACGCGGAAGCTTCGCATGGGCGGCCAATCTACCCGGTGTGTGAAGGTCCGTTCCGGTGGTACGCCAAGGGTGACGGCCACTTACCGCAGGGAGCACATCATGACCGAACTGCTCAACCGTGACGAGATCGACACCGCGCTGGTCGCGCTGGAAGGCTGGCACAGCGAGGGGAACGCCCTGGTCAAGGACGTTCCGATCACGCCCGACAGCTTCGGCTGGCTGAGGGAGGCGGTGCTGAACGAGGCTGACGAGATGAACCACCACCCGGACATCGACCGCACCGACAGCGGCGTCCGCTTCCGCCTCTGGACGCACAGCGCGGGCGGCGTCACGCCCAAGGACGTGGAGCTGGCGGCCCGCATCGACCAGGTGCTGAGCGGCGCCACACGCGACAAGGGCTGAGGTCCTGTCCCGATTTCGGTAGCTTACGTAGTTCTGAACCACCGGAATCGCGACAGAAGGGACCCGGCACGTGGTCGACGACCCCGGTTTGAGGGCGCTCAGCGAGGCCGCGCGCCTCTCCCCGGACAACCTCCCACTGCGCCGGCACCTGGCCGAGCAGCTGCTGGGCAAGGGATATCTCGCCGACGCGGAGGCCGAGTTCCGTGCCGCGCTCGTGCTCGCGCCCAAGGACCCGGACATCGTGGCCGGGCTGGCCGAGGCGTTCGTCCGGCAGAGCTCGTACGGAGAGGCGCTGTCGGCGCTGGAGCCGCTGCTGGCGGAGGGCGGGTACCCGCCGAAGGTGGGCGTGCTGGCGGCGCGCGCCCTGCTGGGTGAGGGCGACCTGCACAAGGCGGCCTACCGCTACCACGAGGCGGTCTCGCGTGACCCGTCCGTCGCGGACGCCGACCTGGCGGGCCGCCTGGTGGCCCCGCCACCGGTGGTCGCGGAACCCGCCGGGCCGCCCGCGGGAAACCCGCCCGCCCCGCCCGCGTACATGGCGCCCTCGTCCGTCACCCACGAGCGCTCGACCGCGGAGGTCGAGCGGTCCGGCTTCAGCTTCGCCGACGTCGCCGGGATGGACGAGGTCAAGGAGGCGCTCCGGGTCAAGCTGCTGCTGCCGATGCAGCAGCCCGAGCTGTTCGCCGCGTTCGGCAAGCGGGCCGGCGGCGGTGTCCTGCTGTACGGGCCGCCGGGAGCCGGCAAGACGCACCTGGCCAGGGCCGCCGCCGGGGAGCTCGGCGCGGCGTTCGTGAGCGTCGGCCTGGCCGACATCCTCGACATGTACATCGGGTCCAGCGAGCGGAACCTGCGCGCCACGTTCGACCTGGCCCGCCGCCACCGGCCGTGCGTGCTGTTCTTCGACGAGGTGGACGCGCTGGCGGCGCGCCGCTCCGACATGCGCCAGACGCACAACCGGCAGCTCGTCAACCAGTTCCTGGCGGAGCTGGACGGCGTGGACCAGAACGCCAACGAGGGCGTGCTGGTGCTGGCCGCCACGAACGCGCCCTGGTACATCGACGTGGCGTTCCGCCGGCCGGGCCGGTTCGACCAGCTCGTCTTCGTACCGCCGCCGGACGCGGACGCGCGCGCGGCGATCCTGCGCATCCTGTGCCGCGACAAGCCGCTGGCGGAGGTCGACTTCGGCGCGGTGGCCAAGGTCACCGACCAGTTCGTCGGCGCCGACCTCAAGGGCGTGGTGGACCGGGCGGTCGAGGCCAAGCTGCAGGAGTCGATCCGCGCGGGCCGGCCGGTCCCGCTGTCGACCCGCGACCTGCTGGCCGCGGCCAAGACGGCCAGGCCCACGTCCGTGCGGGAGTGGATGGCGACCGCGCGCAACTACGTGATGCACGCCAACGAGTCGGGCGCCTGGGACGACCTCATGCCGTACATCCAGCGCAAATGGTGACGGTCCGCGACTCGCTGGAGCGGGCACGGCTGTTACTGCAGATGGGCCGCCCGGCGGACGCCGAGCGGGAGCTGCGCGGCGTCCTCACCGAGGAGCCCCAGCACGCCGGCGCGCACGCGCTGCTCGGCCTGGCGCTGGTCCAGCAGGACCGTACGGACGAGGCGCTGGAGGAGTCGCGCGAGGGGGTGCGGCTCGCGCCCGACCACTACGTTCCGCACTACCTCTCCGGCCAGGTGCACTTCCAGGCGGGGCTGGTCGACGAGGCGGTCCGCGCGGTCGTCGCCGGGCTGGCGCTCTCACCCGAGCACGCCCCGTCCTGGGAGCTACTGGCGCGCGTCCACATGACCAGGCACGACTGGCCCCAGATGGCCGAGACCGCCGGCCGCGGCCTGGGGCTGGACCCGCAGCACGCCGAGCTGGCCAGTCTGCTGGCCATCGCCCTGGTCATGCTCGGTCAGAACGAGCGCGCCAGGGCCGTCGCCGCCCAGGCGGTCGGCAACGACCCGGAGAGCGCGCTGGCGCACTGGGCCTACGGCCGCGCCGCGCTGGCCGCCGGCGACCCGAGGACCGCCGCCGAGTCCTTCCGCGAGGTGCTCCGCCTGGACCCGGGCTTCGACGCGGCCAGGGACCTCCTGGTGTACGCGCTGAAGCAGCGCAACCCCGTCTACCGCCTGCTGGCGAAGCTGCGGTTCCGGGTGAGCTGGCGGCTGCTGTTCCTGCTGCCCGCGCTGCCGCCGGTCATCGCGGTCTTCGTGATCAGCGCGCTGCTGCACTGGGCGGCGTGGGTGGCCGAGTCCTGGACCACGCTCCGGCTGGCCAGGGCCAAGGCCACCCGCCTGCTGTTCGAGGGGGCGGCGGGCCGGGTGTCCCTGCTGTGCCTGGCCCTGCCGGTGGCCGGCGCGGTCATGCTCGGCCTGGGCATCGGGCTCGGCCTGGATGTCCTCGGCACCGCCGGCGTGGCGACCATGGCCCTGGTCACCCCGGTCCAGGAGGCCGTCCACACCGGTTCGGCGGCCGGCCGGCGCATCCTGGCCGTCTGGGCGGGGGCGCTCGCGGTGACGATCGCCGTCGCGGTCGCCACCTCCTCCTTCGCCCCCGCCATCCTGTCCCTGTACGCCGCCCTGGCCACGATCTGGATCGCGGCCGGCGTACGGAAGATCTTCCGCCCTCGCCAGGCGGTCTAGCGGGACAGGCGGCTCGGCCACCACATGCGGCGGCCGATGTCCAGCGACAGCGCGGGCACCAGCAACGAGCGCACGATCAGCGCGTCCAGCAGGACGCCGAAGGCCACCAGGAAGGCGAGCTGGATCAGGAACAGCAGCGGCAGCACGGCGAGCGCCGCGAACGTCGCCGCCAGCACCACGCCGGCCGAGGTGATGACGCCGCCGGTGAGCGTGAGGGCGCGCAGGGTGCCCTCGCGCTCGCCGTGCCGGATCGTCTCCTCCCTGGCCCGGGTCATCAGGAAGATGTTGTAGTCGATGCCCAAAGCCACCAGGAAGACGAACGCGAACAGCGGCACCGCCGGATCGGCGCCCGGCAGGTCGAGCACGTGGTTGAAGATCAGCGCGCCGACGCCCAGGGCGGTGGCGAAGGACAGCACCGTGGTCGCGATGAGCACCAGCGGGGCCACCAGCGAGCGCAGCAGCGCGATCAGGACCAGCAGCACGACGAGCAGCACGAGCGGGATCACCACCCGCAGGTCGCGCGCCGAGGTGTCGAGCGTGTCCAGGGTGACCGCCGCAGTGCCGCCGACCTGCGCGTCCGCTCCCGGCACCGCGTGCACGGCGGCCCGCAGGTCGCGGACGACCTCGACGGCGGCGGTCGACTCGGCGGGCTCGCCGAGCGTGGCGTGCAGCAGCGTCCGCCCGTCCACGACCTTGTCCACCCGGGTGACCTCGGTGACGCCCGCCACCCCTTCCGCGGCGGCCTTGACCTGATCCGCCTGGTCGGCCGAGGTGAGGATGGTGGCGGGCGTGGCCGAGCCGGCGGAGCCGAAGCCGCGCTCCAGCGTCCGCTGCCCGGCGACGGACTCGACCTCGGTGCGGAACACGTCCAGCTGCGAGGTGCCCTCGGCCTTGAACTGCGGCACGAACGCCGCCGCCGCGGCCAGCGCCACCACCGTGATGACCCAGTACGCGCGCGGCCGCCGTTCCACGGACCTGGCCACGCGGCCCCACAGCCGGTGACGGCGCACGATGGCGGCGGTCGAGTCGGCGTCGGCCTCCTGGTCGCCGGTACGCGGCAACAGCGGCCAGAACGCGGCCCGGCCGAGCAGCAGGAGCACCGCGGGCAGGAACGTGAGCGCGGAGACGAGGGCGGCGGCGATGCCGAGCGCGGCCACCGGGCCCAGCCCGCGGTTCGAGGCCAGGTCGCTGGCCAGCAGGCAGAGCACGCCGAGGATGACGGTGCCGCCGGAGGCGACGATGGGCTCGACGGTGCCGCGCACCGCCACCCTGATGGCGTCGATCGGCCGTTCCTTCTCGTACAGCGCCTCCCGGTAGCGCGCGACCAGCAGCAGGGCGTAGTCCGTGCACGCGCCCACGACCAGGATGAACAGGATGCCCTGGCTCTGCCCGTTCAGCTCGATCCAGCCCGCGTCGGCCATCAGATAGACGACGAAGGCGGCCAGCACGAGCGCGAGCATGGCGGAGACGATGACCACGAGCGGCAGCAGGGGCGACCGGTAGACGGCGATGAGGATGACCAGCACCGCGCCGAGCGCCACGAGCAACAGCGTGCCGTCGATGCCGCCGAACGCCGCGCCGAGGTCGGCGCCCAGCGCGGCGGGCCCGGCGACCTGCACGGTCGTGCCCTGGGCCGCGCTGTCACCGAGCAGGGCGCGCAGCTCGTCGACGGCGACGTCGGCCTCGACCTGGTCGCTGATCGGCACGACGAGCTGGGCGACGCTCGGGTCCTCGGTCCCCGGGATGGGCCCGGCGACCTTGCCCTGGATCCAGGGCTCGGCGGAGATCCGTTGCGCGTCCTGGGCGATCTCGGCCAGCCGTTCCCGGGAGAGCGGCTGGTCGGCCGAGTAGACGACGAAGGCGGGCACCGCGTCGCTCTCCTCGAAGGCCTCGCGCGCCTCCTGGACCTGCGTGGACTCGGCGCCGATGGGCAGGAAGGCAGACTGGTCGTTGGTCTGCACCTCGGTCAGCTTGCCCATGAACATGCCGAGCGGGCCGGCTCCGAACAGCCAGACCACGGCGATCAGCACGGCCGCGCCGTACCAGGCTCGGTGCCGCCGCGGCCGGGCATGACGGCGCTCCGTACCGGTCCGCGTGCGGGTGTCGTGAACGGACATCCTGCGCCTTCCCTCGATAATCAAGTTACTTGAAAATCAAGATACATGACGCGCGAACGGGCCCCCACACCGCCCCCCTGAGCTGCCCCTACAATGACGGGCGACACCGCGCCGGCCGGTAGGGAGAAAGATGGACACCTCGCGCTCCGGATCCCGCGAGCGCCTCTATCTCGACATCCAGCAGGACGGGCAGCGCCTCGCGACCGGGCTCGTTCGGCTGCTCCACACCATGTCGCTGGGCCTCGACCTCAACCCCACCGACTTCCAGGCGTACGCGCTGCTCCGCATCCAGGGCCCCATGACCCCCGGCGAGATCGCCCAGTGGCTCAGGCTGGCCACCGGGTCGGTCACCGCGCTGATCGACCGGCTGGAGGCCCGCGGCCTCGTCGCCCGCGACCGCCACCCCGACGACCGGCGCAAGGTGATCGTCCGCCCCGCCACCGAGCCCGAGCCCGGCCCCGCCACCGGCGACCAGCTCGGCATCGCCCAGGCCATGCTCGCGATGCACGAGCGCTACTCGGAGGCCGAACTGGAGGTCATCGCCGACTGGCTGCACCGCGTCACCCAGACGCTGAACGAGCTGGCCTCCCGCCGTTGACCTAGGACGGAGCTCCGGCCAGGCGCCGCGTGACGTACTGGGCGAACAGGCCATGAGCCACCACGACGGCGCCGAACCCGACCACCACCATCGCGATGTACGTCATGCGCCCGTCGGGCGCGAGAATGACCGCGGCGCCGTCGGCGAACCCGGTGGACGCCACCCCGAACCCGGTCACGGCCGCGGTCACCCACCGCCCCGCCACCCGCACCACCCTCGGCGCGGCACCGGTCACCGCCGCCGGCACGGCGAGCACCGTGAACGCGATGAAGACGCCCACCGTCCCCATCAGGCTGAACTGGCTCTGCTCGGCCGCCGCGATCGCGATCAGGCTCATCAGCAGCCGCGCCGCACCCCCGACCACGATCCCCGCCACGACCGCTCCCCCGGCAGCCGCCGCCATCAGCCGGACCACGCGCCGGCCAGTCATCCCCGACATACACCCCTCCAGTTGCTCAAAGAGGGTTGTAGCGACGCAAATCCCCTCCCGGCAATGCCGGAATTGCAATGCAATGATGCTGTTATTGATGATTTGTCGGGAAAAGCCTGACAGGTGCTGGTCGGAGAGGGGCTTCGAGGCGGTTTGACATGATCCCCTCGCGAGCGATAAACGCGTCGGTGGTGTCGTCAAAAACCTCCGTGCCCGCCTTATCCGCCCTGGCGATCCTCATGCCGCTGGCCCCCGCGGTCATCGTGCCCAAGACCGCGAACGTCGTCGCCGGCGCGGTCATCACCGTCCTGCTGGTGGCTCCCGTGGTGGCGCTGCGCCGTAAACGTTGGGCGTCGCGCACCGGCGCCGCGCTGCTGACGCTGCTCGCCGTGGCCGCCGCCGTGCCGCCGGTCTCCGGGCTCGGCAGGCCGACCTCGGAGGAGATCCAGCACTACGTCGCGGTCCAGGTCGCTCTCGGCAGACCGGTCGACCTCCATGGCGGGGCTCTGGGGTCCCTCCCCTGGGACGACATCGATCTGCTGCTGCTCGCCGTCGCCTGCCTTGCCACGGCGGCACTCGTGCTGACGCTCGGCCGAGCCGTCCATCAGGAAGGACAGCGCGAGCTTCGTCCGCTGCGCTGGCGGTGGCCGCTGGTCATGTGGGGCGTGGCTCTGCTGCTGGTGAGCGTTCCTCAGACGGTGGTGGTCCTCGCCGCCGGTACGGCCGAGTACGGGATGATCGTCATGGACGGCTCCTGCTTCGGCGCCCTGGAGGAAATCCTGCTCTGGCCTGCCATGGCCATGGTGATCCTGCTCCCGCAGCCGCTGGTGGTCGCGCTGGGCTTCGCCCTCTGGGCGCTGCTGGCCCGCACCGGTCACCGGCTTTTGGGCCGGGCTGTGGGCTGGTTGACGCTGGCGCCCCTGCTGGCCGCCGACCTGATGATGACCTGGATGCCTCTGCTCGGATGCACCCGGTCCCCTGCCGATCCGATCACGCTCACATGGGCGCTGTTCACGTTCCTTCCCGTCGTCCTCATCGTGCTGGCGGTACGGGTGCGCCGGGTGGCATGACTACTGATAAGTGTTGACTCAGCAGCACTTCTCAGTTACTGATCAATTTCAGAGGGTGTCATGCTGGTCGGGGACGCGGTCCTGGGGCTGCGCAGTCCAGGCGGGAGGTTCGTCCACGCCGAGCGATTCGTCGCGCTCGGCGTCGGTGCTCGAAGGCTGGACGATGCCGCGCGAGTGGTGGACCGGGGCGTAGATCGCGTAGAGGCGCAGTGGCTCGTCACCGGTGTTGATCACGTCGTGCCAGGT
Organism: Nonomuraea sp. NPDC049486; assembly: GCF_040676925.1. NCBI lineage: Bacteria > Bacillati > Actinomycetota > Actinomycetes > Streptosporangiales > Streptosporangiaceae > Nonomuraea > Nonomuraea sp. NPDC049486. Next base: position 517,822 of record NZ_JBFAPV010000004.1, on the reverse strand, counting down.
GCCGGCCGGGACCTGGATCGACCATCCGTCGGAGACCTGTTGCTCGAAGTCCAGCCGATCCTTGGCCGGGCCCATGACACAGGTGCCCTGCCCCGCGTCCAGACGAAGGAACTGGTCGGTTTCCGGGTGTACTTCGAGGCCGATCGACTTACCGACCGGGATGGACATCAGGGTGACCTGCAGATACTTCCCGGTCCATGCGGTGGTTCGGTAGTTCTCGTTCTGCCGCGTGGCCGCTTCGATATCGAAGGCGTTCGGCCGGGGCCCGTTGTCGCTGATGTGCATCGTCTCTCTCCGTCGGTGCTGACTGCCCCTGAGGCGCGGGTAAGTCCCAGGTGCGGATACCGAAGATGGTTGCCGCTAAACCTGCCGGTCACTGATCGTCGACGCGGCGACCATGACCGCGCGGATGCTGGCATGGCGCCCCGGTACCGGCGTCACCGCCGCGGATCACCGGCATGACTACTGAGAACCAACTGAGAAGTGTTGATTCAGCAGCACTTCTCAGTTACGCTCAGTAGGTGGATCAGCGGGAAGCGTTGCAAGCACTGGCCGTCGTGGGGGACGGTGTGGCAGCGGATGCCCTGGAAACGGAGACGCTCGACTTCAAGCTTCCAGGAGAATCTCAAAAATCCACTTACAATCTGCTCGCCGATGCTCTCGTATGTTTTGTGAATGCCCGCGGCGGGACGGTTGTACTGGGCGTTGACGACAAAGCGACGAGTCGGCTGAACGCGCTTCGAGGAGTGCCGCTGAGTTACAGCGTGGACTCGATACGCAAAGGCATATTTGATCGTACACGCCCCCCGATAACGCCCTTCGTTGAAGATGTGACGGTCGACGGTGTCCGCCTGATACTGATCACGGTTCCGGAGGGCGTCATGCCGCACAGCAATGCCGCAGGGCTGTCGACTCGCCGCCTGGGAAAAGAGTGCCTGCCGTATCCCCCGGATCAACAACGCGAAGTGATGATCGCCCGAGGCCAGGTGGACTGGTCGGCCGACTCGTCCAGCGTCGGCATCTCGGATCTCAGCGCGGTCGAATTCGAAAGACTTCGTCAGATCTTGACGGCAAGCGGACGCGACAACTTGGCAGACCTACCGAACAAGGCACTCCTGGAGTCGTTGAGGCTGATCGCGTCCGACGGGAGCATCACCAACGCAGGCGTGCTTCTGCTGGGCGATGAGTCGCTTATCGGCAGGGTCGTTCCCAGCTACGGTTACTCCTACCAGTTCAGGCCGACCTCGGGCAGTGAGGCGACCGGACGGATGCGAGGAAACCGGCCTTTGATAGCGGCCATCCAAATCTTGACGGAGGCCATCGAAACACGTCGCGAGATCCACCCTCTCAATGTGGCAGGCGGAGTTCAACTAGCACTCACGGACTACCCTGGCGAAGCTGTCAGAGAGATCGTCATCAACGCGTTCATCCATCGCTCTTATGAAACCAGTGGAACGGTGGATGTCGAGCACTCACCAGAACGTCTGGCGATCTCAAGCCCTGGCGGCCTGGTCGCCGGGGTGACGCCGGCCAACATTCTCACGTATCCATCGACCCCGCGAAACAGGCTTCTCACGGAGACGGTATCCGTACTCCAGCTGGCTGAGCGCACTGGGCAAGGAGTCGACAGAGCCTACCGCGAGATGCTACGCGTCGGTAAAGAGCCACCGCAATTCGAGGACAAGGGCACCCTGGTTCGGGCGACCCTCGGCGGAGGGATCGGGAACAAGGCGTTCGCGCGTTTCGTGAGCGATTTGCCGGCTCGGGCCGGCCGAGACCTGAATGTTCTTCTCACACTGTCACATCTGCGGCACAGCAGAAGTATAGACGCCCCAAAATTGGCAAGCACAATCCAACGCACGCCGGCAGAGGCGCAGGAAGTGCTTTCCACCATGGCGGACGAATACGGCCTCATCGAGGCCACGAGCCGAACCGTTCGCCGACCGTTCCCGACGTATCGACTGCGGTCAGAATCCCTTGCGTCCATGTCTCGGTCAGTCACATATCGTCAGCGCGCGATCGACGATACCGACCAGAAGGTCATAGATCACGTAAAAGAATACGGCTTCATCACCAATCAGAGTGTTCGCCGCCTTTTCGATCTGCATGTCTACGCCGCCCGCGACCTGATCAACAGCCTTCGCGAACGCGAAATTCTGAAGAAGATCGGAGACGCGAAAGGAGGCGCTGGAGTGCGCTACGGCCCGGGAGCCAAATTCCCGAAGTGAGACCGCGGCACTCATCTCCACGCAGGCCCTGTACGAGGAGACGGAGGCGCGGGCGAAGTTCAGCGCCACGCTCCACACGGAACTTCCGCGTGTACCCGTACCCTCCGAACTTCCGTCGTCCTCATCGTGCTGGCGGTACGGTGCGCGACTTCGCGGTCCGATACCGAGGCGTTCTAGAGTCGCCGGCATGCGGCGAAGGACAGGAATGCTGATAGCCGGGGCTGGAGTCCTGGTCTGGGGCGAGTGGTTGAACTGGCGCTGGTCCCGCACTCTCGTGGAGAACGGTGCAGGCCCCGCCGAGGCCGTGGTCGTGTTGGGTTACCGGAACCCCCAGCCCACGGCGAACTTCCTCAACCGCTGGCGAGTCCGTGCTGGCATTCGCTCCATCGCCACCGACAGTGCGCGCGACACTCGCGTCATCTTCAGCGGCGGTGCGACCAGCGGTGGCGTCGCGGAGGCGCGGTTGATGGCCGATTACGCGAAGTCGGTGCTCGGATTCGACGGCGCGGTGCTCCTCGAAGACCAGAGCGCGACGACATGGGAGAACATCACGAACGTGATCCCCCTGCTTGAGGACGTCGACCGTATCAAGATCGTCTCCCAGCCGGCTCACGCCCTCAAGGCCCGCGCATACCTGCGGCGGCAGCGCCCCGATCTCGCCGAGAGGCTTGTACGCGCGGACGACTACCGCCCCGGCGAGTGGACGGTCGTCAAGCCGCTGCTGGCTCTGTACGGACTCTGGACACTCCGCGGTCTCAAGGCCGACGAACGGAGGATCTCGCGTAGACAGCGACGGTCGCGTCGGCTCCGCTGATGAAGGCTCTTGAGCGCTGAAGTGATCGTGCACCCCGAGCCAGCAGCTTTTCACGCCTGGCAGGCGAGGCTTCCGTACATCAGGGACTACCTTGCCAGATGCCGGCTGGGCGCCAGTCGCTGGATTCGGTTCGTCCCCTCGAAGATCTGCATGTTCTCCGACCCACGATCAGTCACCTGCGGATACAGCCTGATCCTTACGATGACCAGCGGTTGCGGGGATTGGCCGAACGAGCAGGAGAGGCACCAACAAAGAGGGGCGCCGCACGCGGGCTCGCAAAATGCGACGACTCATCCCGGGCCCGTGGAACCCGGCGTCCCTGCAGCGAGATGCGAAGGCCGTGCCTTGCCATGCGAGTGAATGAACTTGAAGTGTCGCCTACGCGCCTTGCTCATCTTGCCTGCCCGTAGCCGGTAAGTACCGCTCGGAAAGCTGGCTGTGAGCTCAAGCCGTCCGCCGATGGCCTCCACGTAACGGGCCACCACATCCACTGAAGAAACTTCGCCACGCTCGATCTGCGAGACGCGTGCCTTCGTCACACCCATCAGGGCGGCAACCTCGCTCTGCGTCAGAGCGGCGTTCTTACGGCGCTGGGCAAGCTGCCAAGCATCGATGAAATCGTCGACCATGCGCCGGGTCTCGACAAGTGCCGCTTCCCCTCCTGCCTGCTCCACGTGCTTGGCGCGGTTCCACTTCTTGAACGTCGTCATGGGTTCCGCCCCTCCTCTTCTGCGCGTTCTTTCAGGTAAATCTCGTACAGCCGCTCTGCGTGCGGTATGGCCTCCTCGTACCAGCGGTTGGGATCGCGAGGGCTTGCCTTGATCTTGTCTGCGGCAACGAGAACGATGGCGTCCCGCCTCGGATCGAAGACGAACAGCAGTCGAAGCGCGCTACGCCCGGTGGACCGGGGGCATAGTTCCTTGAGGTTGGCGATGCGCGAGCCGTTCATCTTGCCCACGAGTGGCCTACCCAGCGCTGGACCATTCTCCGCGAGCCGATCGAGCGCATCGATGACCAGCCGATGCGCCTCTGGATCAAGGCCACTGATCCAGGCATCGACTTCATCGGTGACGTAGATCCCCACTCGTCCTGCACAGTCCAAGTATAGGGGATACTATACTGGCGCAATCGGGCACTCCGAGAGCGCCACGAGATACAAGGGCATGGCTGCGCCTGTTCGCCGCCGGTGGCGTGCGTCCCTTTCCCCGGGGACACGCTTGCCAAGCCGACAAACCCCGCCCGCCGACACAGAGAAGCGGGGTTTCCGCATCACCGTCGTCGAAGCCCGCACCCAGCGCAGCGCGCTCGACCGGGTCCCGCGGCGGAGCGCGCCAGGCAACATCAAGTGAGACGACGGAACTTCGGCGTCTCACCCGACCTTGCATCTCCGCATGTCAGGACGCCGCCCGGAGGCAAGATCGAACGAGACGGGACATCTGGATGAGGGCGCACACCAGCGACCTCATGGCAGGTGCGGCTCGTCTCTTCCGGGGACGGTACCGGCGGTGCGGTCAGTAGGGGGACGCCGAGTTGCTCTCAGCCCAGAGCTTCTCGGCGTCGGAGCCTGCCGGGGGCGGCGCGATCCCGTTGATCATCCAGAGGTCGTCGCTGGTCTCGTCGATGTGGAACTCCCAGTGCAGCCCTGCGTTCCGTTCGAGGTGGGGCTGCAGCATGCCCTTGACCCACTGGGCGGTCCGGCGCCGGCTCTCTCGATCGGCGTTGCGGCGGGCGATGTGGTCGATCACAATGCGGACCCCGACCGGGGCAGGCTCCCCACCGACGTAGAAATCCTCGGGCCGTGTCTCGTGGAACAGCGTGATCACGTAGAACCGGGGCAGCCCCACCTGTTCGTAGTGGTCGGCGATCTGGGAGGCAAGTTGGTGCTTCTCCTTGTCGGTGAAGATTCCGGGCGTGTGATGAACAGTCCACAGTGGCATTGCGGGTCAGTACTCCTTAAGTGTTGGGACGCGATGTCAACCGGCGACCGAGAAGGCCAGGCGCTCCACGGGGCCGGACAGCGCCGCCTTGGTGGCGATGGTGACGTCGTCGGCGAGCACCTCCGTGGCCTGGGCCTCCAGGCCGTCGACGATCCGCGCGGCCACCTCGGCCGGCGTCGCCTTCGGCAGGTCGATGGCGGAGACCATTTCGGTGTCGATGAACCCTGCGTGAACGCCGACGACCTGGGTGTTCTGGCGCGCTAGTTCGAGTCGGAGCGAGTTCGTGATGGACCACGCCGCCGCCTTGGACGCCCCGTAGGCGCCGGCGCCGGCCAGCCAGGACAGCACGGAGTGCATGTTCACCAGTGCGCCCCCACCGTTCGCGGCCAGGATCGGCGCGAACGCCCGTGCCATCCGCAGGGGTCCGAAGACGTTGACGTCGAACGTCACGGTGGCGCGCTCGAAGTCACCCGTCAGCAGCGGAGCCGGCAACAGGATGCCAGCGTTGTTGAACACGATCTCGACGTCGGCGGCGACCTTCGCGAGGGCGGCGACCGACGCCTCCGAGCGGACCTCCAACTCGGCGGTAACCACCTCTGGACGGTCGTCGATGTACGCCGAGCGCGCAGTCGAGTACACCTTTCGCGCCCCGCGCGCCAGCACCTCATCGACCAGCGCCGCGCCGAGCCCACGTCGGCCCCCGGTCACCACAACCACTCTGCCCGCTACTGCAACCACTGCGTTCTCCTCTGGGTAACGATGTCGTTAGTGAGATGTAAGCACGCCATGCTGGATAACGCAAACGTTAGTTACAATGGTGAGATGGCGATGAAGTTCGAGGAACGGCTGCGCGACCGAGATGCGTGGTCGATCGGCGATGGATGCTCGGCGGGGCGGGTGCTGGACCTGCTCAGCACCAAGACGGTATTCCTGGTGGTCCGCGAATGCTTCTACGGCACGACCAGGTTTGACGACTTCGTGGCGCGGATCGGGACCTCGGCCCCTGCGGTGTCTCGGGCACTCAAACAGCTGAAAGCCGCGGGTATTGTCGCGCCCGTTCTCTATCGGGAGCCGGGGAGCCGGGCCCGCGACGAGTACCGGCTGACCGAGGCGGGCCGGGACCTGCTGCCGGTGTTTCTGTCGCTGATGCAATGGGGCGACACGTACCTACAGGAAGGCCGCCCGCCTCTGTCGTTCGTCGAGACCGACACCGGCCGTCCGATACGGGTCCGCGTAACCGCCGACGCAGCGCCGGAGACGATGTGCGACGACATCGAGATCCGGCTGAACCCCGCCTGGTAGCGCGGCTGGCCCCGTTTTCCGCATGAGCTTCCGCAACCCGCGCATGGCGCCGATCACCTGGCCGACCTCGCCGGCCCCCGCCGTCATAGGCGCGGTGGAAGACTGGGATCGCGCCATCGGAGCTGACTGCGATCCCGGCCTGGATCTGCTTCAGATCGGGCCTGCGGTCCTTGGGATGGCCGAACTTGGGCCGGGCCAAGCCGGGGTCGGTCCCGAACGCCTCTCCCACCGCCCAGTCTCTGGCCGGGTCTACTTCGCCAAGTGCCGGCTGATCACCAACCGCTGGATCTGATTAGTCCCCTCGAAGATCTGCATGATCTTCGCCTCGCGCATGTACCGCTCCACCCGGAACTCCCGTGTGTACCCGTACCCCCCGAACACCTGCACCGCGTCCGTGGTCACCTTCATCGCCGCGTCCGTGGCCACCAGCTTCGCCACCGAAGCCTGCCGCGAGTACCCCAGCCCCGCGTCCCGGCGTCGCGCCGCGTCCAGGTAGGTGGCCCGAGCCGAGTCCACCGCCGCCGCCATGTCCGCCAGCAGGAACCCCAGCCCTTGGTGGTCGATGATGCGCTTGCCGAACGTCTGCCGCTCCTTGGCGTACGTCACCGCCTCGTCCAGAGCCGCCTGGGCCAGGCCGACGGCGCAGGCGGCGATGCCGAGGCGGCCGGAGTCGAGGGCGCTGAACGCGATCTGCAGACCCTCGCCCTCCGAGCCCAGCAGCCGGGAGGAGTCCAGCAGGACGCCGTCGTAGTGGGCGGTGGTGGTGGGGACGGCGTGCAGGCCCATCTTCTCCTCCGGACGCCCGAAGGTCAGCCCGTCGGCCGTGCCGGGAGCCAGGAAGCAGGAGATGCCGCGGCTCCCGGAGCCGGTGCGGGCGAACAGGGCGTAGAAGTCGGCGATGCCGCCGTGGGTGATCCACGCCTTGTTGCCGGTGATCCGGTAGCCGTCGTCGGTCTTGACCGCCTGGCAGGTGAGGGCGGCGGCGTCGGAGCCGGCCTGGGGTTCGGAGAGGCTGTAGCCGCCGATGAGCCGGCCGGCCAGCATGTCGGGCAGCCAGCGCGACTTCTGCTCGTCAGTGCCGTAGGTGAAGACCGGGAAGCAGGCGAGGGTGTGGACGCTCACGGCGACGGCGACCGACGCCCAGCGGGCCGCCAGTTCCTCGATCACCTGGAGGTACACCTCGTACGGCTGGCCGCCGCCGCCGTACTCCTCCGGGTACGCGAGCCCGAGCAGCCCCGCCTCGCCCAGCAGCGGGAACAGGCCCGCAGGGTAGGTCTCTTCGCGTTCGTGCCGGTCGGCCCGGCGGGCGAGCTCCTTGTCGGCGATCTCGCGGGTCAGCTCGATGAGGTCCCGGGCGTCCTGGCTGGGGAGCAGGCGGTCGACGGTCATGATCTCTCCCGAGCGGTGGTCCGGAGCCGGTCGTCCTGGGTGAGGGCCGCGAGGGCCGCGGCGGCGCGCTCGCGGTATTCGGCGACGCGGGCCAGCTTGATGTCCTCGTATCCGCGGATGCCCTCCGGCAGCGCCGCCAGCTCGGCCACCGCGTCGGCGGTCGAGGGGGTGAGGCGGGCGAGGGCGTCGTTCATGAGATCACGGTATTCCCCCACGAGCCCGCGCTCGACCCGGCGTACCTCAGCGCGGCCGAACACGTCGAGCGCGGTGCCGCGCAGCACGCGGGCGGCGCGCAGGCCGCGGAAGAGCACCCCGGCCGAGCGGCGCAGCTTGATCTTGCGCTTCATGCCGAGCGCGCGGAACACGGGCGGGTGCAGCAGCACGGACACCTTGGCGTCGGGCCCGAACTCGCGGTCCCGCCGAGCCTGCTCCGTGGGGTCGAGGTGCAGGCGGGCGACCTCGTACTCGTCCTTGTAGGCCATGAGGTGGTGCAGGCTCCTGGCGTAGGCGAGCGCGACGCGGGTGCCGGCCTCCTGGCCGGCCCGTTCGACGGCGAGCGCGGTGACGCGCCGCACGTCCTCCGCGTACGTGCGAGCGTACGTGGCGTTCTGGTAGCCGGTGAGGTCGGCGACGCGGATGGCGAGCGCCTCCTCCAGGCCGGTGGGCTCCGGGACGACGAGCCCGGCGGCCTTGAGCACGGCGTCGCGGTCGTGAGCCAGGGCGCGGCCCCAGCGGAAGGCGGCCACGTTCTTGTCCACGGCGGCACCGTTGAGCGCGATGGCGCGCTCGAGAGCGGTGGCGGAGACGGGCAGGCAGCCGTGCTGGTAGGCGGCGCCGACCAGGAGCATGTTGGCCGGCATGTGGTCGTCGAAGAGCGCCTCGGCGAGCCCGTGCGCGTCCACGTAGAGGCCCGAGCGGGTGGCGGACTCGATGCGGGCCAGCGCGTCGGCGGGCGAGCCGGGCACGGCGGCGCGGCCGGTCACCATGGCGGCGGTGGGCACGACCGAGGTGTCGACGACGGCGATGGTCCGGTCCGGGGCGGCGACGGAGAGGTTGCCGTCGGCGGCGGCGCCGAGCAGGTCGAAGCCGATGAGCACGTCGGCGGCGCCGCGGGTGGCCCGCACCGAGCCGGTGAGCGGCCGGGCGAAGATGCGGACGTCGCTGACGACCGGGCCGCCCTTCTGCGCGAGCCCGGTCTGCTCCAGCCCGGCGGCGTGCAGGCCGTCGAGGTGGGCGGCCATCTGCAGGATCTGGGAGACGGTGACGACGCCGGTGCCGCCGATGCCGGGCATCCTGATGAGCACGGTGTCGCCGACCTTGCGGTCCGGTTCGCCGGGTTCGACGGGCAGGTCCGGCACCTGGTGCGCGCTTCTGGTGCCCGGCTCGACCAGCAGGAACGACGGGCAGTCGCCCTTGAGGCAGCTCAGGTCGGTGTTGCAGGACGGCTGGTGGATGCGGGTCTTGCGGCCGAACTCGGTCTGCACCGGCTGCACCGACAGGCAGGTGGAGACGTCGCCGCAGTCGCCGCAGCCTTCGCAGACGCGCTCGTTCACCACGACCTTGGCGGCCGGGACGGGCAGCTTGCCGCGCTTGCGCAGCCGCCGCTCCTCGGCGGCGCACCGGTCGTCGTGGATGAGCACGGTGACGCCGTCGACCGCGGCCAGCTCCTTCTCGGCCTGCTGGAGCTCGTCGCGGTGGCGGACGCGGGCGATGCCGGGCAGCCGGACGCCCCGGTACGTCTCCGGCTCAGGGGTGGTGACGACGATCTCCCGTACGCCTTCGAGCGCCAGCTCGTGGGCGAGGGCGGGCACGTCCAGGCGGCCCTCGGCGCGCTGGCCTCCGGTCATGGCGACGGCGTCGTTGTAGAGGAGCTTGTACGTCATCGTCACGCCGGCGGCGACGGCGGCGCGGACGGCGAGGGAGCCGGAGTGGTGGAAGGTGCCGTCGCCGAGGTTCTGCACGAAGTGGCGGTCGCCGGTGAACGGGGCGAGCCCGATCCACTGGGCGCCCTCGCCGCCCATCTGGGTGAGCCCGACCTGGGTGCCGCGCCCGTCGCCGTCCAGCGCGATCATGGCGTGGCAGCCGATGCCGACGCCGACGAGCGTGTCGTCGGCGGTGCGGGTGGAGGTGTTGTGCGGGCAGCCCGAGCAGAAGTACGGGGTGCGGGCGGCGACCAGCGGCAGCATGCGGCGCGCGGGCCTGGGCGCGGCCGGTTTCCTGGGCAGCCGGTCCGGGCCGACGCAGCGGGCGACGGCTTCGGCCACCTCGTCGGCGCCGAGCGTGCCCCGGGCGGTGAGCAGGTCGCGGCCGTGCACGGCCGGGGTGTGCTCGCCGCCGTAGAGCGCCTGCTTGAGCTGACCTTCCAGGAACGGCACCTTGTCCTCGACGACGAGCACCCGCTCCAGCCCGGCGGTCTGGGCGGCCAGCGCGGCGTGGTCGAGCGGGAACGGCATGCCGATCTTGATCAGCCGGATCCCGAGGTCCGTCATGGCGCTCTCGTCGAGGCCGAGGTCGGCCAGCGCGCGCCGGACCACGGCGAATCCGGTGCCGGAGGCGAGGATGCCCAGCTTGGCGTGCGGGGCGTCGAACACGACGCGGTTCAGCCCGTGCGCGTGGCCGTAGGCGCGGGCCACGTCGAGGCGGCGGGTGAGCATGTCGTGCTCGGCGTCCAGCGAGGCCGGGCCGACCAGCACCGGCGGCTTGCGCGGGCCGGGCCGCCCGGGCTCCGGGACGCCGTGGTGGCCGCCGACCTCGACGGTGGCGGCGGCGTCCGCGACGTCGGCGACGATCTTCAGGCCGGTCCACAGGCCGCTGGCGCGGGACAGCGCCACCGCGTGCAGCCCGTACTCGATGATCTCGGCGACGGAGCCGGGCGCGAGCAGCGGCATCGACAGGCTCTGGCACATCGGCTCGCACGAGCTGGGCACGGTGGAGGACTTGCTGCCGGGGTCGTCGCCGATCCAGGCCACGGCCCCGCCGAGCGGCGCGGTGCCGGCCAGGTTGCCGTGGCGGATGGCGTCGGCGGCCCGGTCCAGGCCGGGGTTCTTGCCGTACCAGAAGCCGGTGACCCCCTCGTGGCGGCGGCCGGGCAGCGCGTCGAGGAGCTGGGTGCCGGCCACGGCGGTGGCGGCCAGTTCCTCGTTCAGTCCGGGCCTGAACACCACGCCGGCGGGCTCCAGGAAGCGCGCCGCCCGCCCCATCTCCAGGTCGACGCCGCCCAGCGGGGAGCCCTGGTAGCCGGAGACGAAGACCCGGGTGTCCAGGCCGCGCTCGCGGTCGAGCCTGCGCTGCTCCAGGGTCAGCCGGACCAGGGCCTGGATGCCGGAGATCAGCACCCGGCCGCTCTCGGCCGCGTACTTGTCGTCGATCGACACCTCAGCGGGAGTCACGCTCACGCGAACCTCCTTCGTGCGGGGGGAACCCCCAGCACAGCAACGAGGCCTATGGACGCGCAAGAGTCAAGCGGGGAGGGTGTTGAAAGACGCAAAAAGTTTGAGACTGTTGGGGGATTCGGCTGCTTTCTTTGCGCCGGTGAGGAGGCTTTCCCATGTCAGACGTCGACGAGATCGACCACCGGCTGCTGCGCCTGCTCCGGGAGGACGGCCGCCGCACGTTCTCGGAGATGGCCGAGCGGATCGGCCTGTCGGTGGCGGCGGTCAAGCGGCGCGTCGACCGGCTCAGGGAGCTCGGGGTGATCACCGGCTTCACCGTCCAGATCGACTATGCGAAGCTGGGGTGGGGCATCGAGGCGTTCACCGAGCTGAGCTATCCGGGCACGACCCCGGTCGCCGAGATCGTCCGCACCGCGGCGACCGTGCCGGAGGTGCAGGAGGTGTTCACGATCGCCGGCGACCCCGACGCGCTCATCCACGTCCGGGTGCGCGACCTGGGCCACCTGCAGCAGGTCGTCGACCGGCTGCGCAGGGCGGGCGACGTGACGGGCACCAAGACGCTGCTGGTGCTGGGTTCCTGGACGCGCGACACGCTGACGCCGCGGACGTCCTGAAGGCTCTTGTCGGCACTATTTCGGAATGCCATTCTGGAATCCCGTCCTTCGGAGCGCGCATCGTGGACAAAGAGGCCATTCGCCTGAAATATCGGGAAGAGCGCGACAAGCGGTTGCGTCCCGACGGCAACGACCAGTACATCCGGCTCACCGGCCGGTTCTCCCGCTACCTCGACGACCCGTACACGCCGAGGACCGAGCGGGAGCCGAAGACCGACGACGTGACGGTCGCGTTCATCGGCGGCGGCTTCGCCGGCCTGCTCACCGGGGCCCGGCTCAAGGAGGCCGGCGTCGAGGACGTGCGCATCGTCGAGAAGGGCGGCGACTTCGGCGGCACGTGGTACTGGAACCGCTACCCGGGCGCGCAGTGCGACACCGCCTCGTACGTGTACATGCCGCTGCTCGAAGAGACCGGCCACATGCCCACGGAGAAGTACGCGCACGCGCCGGAGATCCTCGAACACTGCCGGCGCATCGGCAAGCACTTCGGCCTGTACGACGACGCGCTGTTCCACACCGAGGTCACCGGCCTCGAATGGGACGGGTCCCGGTCCCGCTGGATCGTGACGACAGACCGGGGCGACGCGTTCACGGCGCGCTTCCTGGCCATGGGCATCGGGCCGCTGCACGTGCCTAAGCTGCCCGGCATCCCCGGCATCGAGGACTTCCGGGGCCATTCCTTCCACACCAGCCGGTGGGACTACGACTACACCGGCGGCGACCCGTCCGGCGCGCCCCTGGACCGGCTCGGCGACAAGCGGGTGGGCGTCATCGGCACCGGGGCCACGGCCGTGCAGTGCGTGCCGCACCTGGCGCGGGCCTGCGGCGAGCTGTACGTGTTCCAGCGCACGCCGTCGTCGGTGGACGTGCGCGACAACCGGCCGACCGACCCCGAATGGTTCGCCTCGATCGCCACCCCCGGCTGGCAGCGGCGCTGGCTGGAGAACTTCACCGCCATGCAGACCGGCGTGCTCGCCGACGAGGACCTGGTGATGGACGGCTGGACCGACCTCGCGCGCAGGGTCCGCAGCAGGATCGCCGAGCTGCCGCCGGAGGAGCGGACCCTGGAGCGGATGCTGGCCGCGTTCGAGGACTCCGACTTCGAGAAGATGGCGGAGATCAGGGACCGGGTGGACGCCGTGGTCGAGGATCCGGAGACGGCCCGCGCGCTGAAGGCGTGGTACCGCCAGCTCTGCAAGCGCCCCTGCTTCCACGACGAGTATCTGCAGGCGTTCAACCGGCCGAACACCCACCTGGTCGACACCGACGGCAAGGGCGTGGAGCGGATCACCGCGAAGGGCGTCGTGGTCGCGGGCCGGGAGTACGAACTCGACTGCCTGATCTACGCCTCCGGGTTCGAGGTGGGCACCGAGTTCACCCGGCGGGCCGGCTACGACCTGGTCGGGCGCGGCGGGGTCAGGCTGTCGGAGCGCTGGGCCGACGGCATGCGCACGCTGCACGGCATCCACGTGCACGGCTTCCCCAACGTCTTCATCGTGCAGCCCACCCAGGGCGCCAACCTCGTCTCCAACATCCCGCACAACCTCACCGAATCCGGCAGGACCATCGCGGCGATCGTCCGGCACGCACTCGACCACGGTCACCGCGAGGTCGAGGTGACCGCCGAGGCCGAGGACGCCTGGGTGGAGCTGCTGCTGACGGGGACGGGCGGGCTGCTCGGCGGGGCCGACTGCACTCCCGGCTACTACAACAACGAGGGTCAGGACGCCGGGATGCTCGGCCGCCTCTTCGTCGGCTACCCGCACGGCGCGACCGCGTTCTTCGACTACATCGACCGGTGGCGCGCGTCCGGCACGTTCGAGGGACTCGCCTTCCGCTGAGGTCGCGTCTCCTGTGAGGTTCCGGCCGTCCGGGGTAGCGGGCGATGGACGGCCTGAAAACCTGGAGGGGACGCTGTGACTGAGCACATACCTGAACACGATCCGCGCTCGCGGTTCGAGGACGAGGGGATCCCGGATCTTCAGGACGGCACGCCGGAGCAGCAGTGGGCCGAGGACCCGCAGGAGGCTCCGCTCCCGGCGGACCATCCCACCGCCGTCGACGACTTCGGCACCACCGTCGACGAGCAGATCCGGGGCGAGCCCTTGGAGGGCCGGCTGGAGCGCGAGGTGCCGGAGGAGGAGGCGTCGTTCGGCACGGACACGCCGGTGACCGTGCAGCGGGCCCCGTCCCCCGACCCCGACGAGCAACCGCTCACCGACGAAGGCGGACTGGGCGTCGGTTCCGACCTCGACACCGACTTCCAGCAGGACAGCGGGGTGGACGAGGGGGACTACCCGGACCGCGCCGGCCGCCTGGTGGCCGCCGACGAGGGCGCGCACCCCGACACCGAACCGGACGAGGTGGCCCGCGACGTCGGCCCGGACGCCGGCGGTTACTCCGCCGAGGAGTCCGCCATGCGGGTCGAGCCGGAATAGGGAGACCACATGACCAGAAAAGAAAGGGACAAGGGCGGTTACTCCGAGGAGGCCGGCTACATGGCCGGTCGCGACGACGAGTACGCCGTCACGGCAGGCTCCGACGAGAAGGCCGTGGCCGCCCGCACCGACGAGATCGAGGGCCACGAGGAGGTCGTCGCCGGTCCCAGCCCGCACCCGATGCCGCCCGGCGCGCGTGGCGACCAGGGCCACGGCGGCGATCCGGGCTTCCGCGTGCGAGGTCCGGTGGACGAGGCCAGGGAGGGCGAGGTCGAGGACGACGGCGAGAACCTCGCCGAGCGCGTGCCGGCCGGCGGCCACCTGAGCGGCGACACCGAATGGGTCGACTCCGACCTCGCCGAGGACCCGGACGCCGGCTCCGGCCGCACCGACGCGGATGACGGCGACTACCTGCCGGGCGAGGGCACCGGCCGGCCTTACTGACACGTACCGAACGAGGGAACGGTGGCATGGAGCAGCAGCGAGGCAGCGACAAGCACAGCCCCCGCATGGACGAGGAGCAGAAGCACGACAGCCGGTCGGAGGAGCACCAGCGGCCCGAGCCGACGGGCGACGCGCCGGGCGAGGAGAGGCTCTCCGCGCCGCGCGCGCAGGAGCCCGGCTCTCCGGAGGGCATGACCGCCGAGGAGGTGGACAGCCGCAGCAACCTGGCCCGCTGGGTCAGCGGCGTGCACGCCTTCCCGGCGGACAAGAAGGAGCTGGTGGAGCGGGCCCAGGAGCAGTTCGCGCCGGACGCGGTGCTGTCCGCGCTGCGGTCGCTGCCGGACCGCAGCTACGAGAACATGAACGAGGTGGCCGAGCAGCTCGGCATCGCCGGGCGGGGCCAGTTCGACTGACGGCAGGGACCGACCATGAAGGCTCCGCCCTCGCCCCGCGTCGCGCGTCCGGTGATGTACCACCGCTGGTCCAGCATGACCTTCCTGCACTGGCGCTACCCGGCGGAGACGGTCCGGCCGCTGGTGCCCGGCCATCTCACGGTCGAGACGTTCGATGGCAGCGCCTGGGTGGGGATGACGCCGTTCCTCATGGAGGACGTGCGGGCGCCGGGTCTGCCCAGGCTGCCGTGGGTGTCGCGGTTCCCGGAGACCAACCTGCGCACCTACGTGCGTGACGAGCACGGGCGCGGCGGGATCTGGTTCCTGTCGCTCGACGCCGGGCGGCTGCCCGCCGTGCTGGGCGGCCGGGCCGGCTACTGGCTGCCGTACCACTGGTCTGACATGTCGGTACGGGTCGACGCCGGTCGATGGCGTTACCGGTGCCGCAGGATCTGGCCGGGGCCGCGGGGCGCCCGCTGCCACGCCGAGTCCAAGGTCGGCCTGGTGCTGTCGGAGCGCGAGCGGGACGAGACGGCGCACTTCCTGACGGCCAGGTTCAGGCTGTTCTCGCAGGTCGCGGGGCGGCCCGTCACCGCCGAGGTGGAGCACCCGCCCTGGCCGCTGCACCGCGCGGGACTGCTGGACCTGGACGAGACGCTGCGGCGCGCGGCGGGCCTGCCCGACACCGATGACGAGCCCCTCGTGCACGCCTCCCCCGGCGTGCCGGTCCGCATCGGCATGTGGAAGCCGCTCTGAGTCAGGCCGTGATCCGGTCCCAGGCCGGGATCGGCAGGACGATCACGGAGGCGGGGAACAGGCCGTGCTCCTCCTTGTCGATGTGCTCGTGCAGCCGCTTCACCGCGCCGAGCACCCGGTCCCAGTCGGGGTCCGCCCGATCGACGGCGGCGAGCACGCCGTGGATCTCCGCGTGCTCCCCGCACAGCCGGTCGACCTCCCCGGCCAGGGTGCCCTCCTCGCGCAGCTCGGCGAACAGGCCCCGCTCCTCCTCCGCGGTGTGCGGCAGGAGCAGGGCGAGCAGGTCGTCGAGCAGGTCGCGCGCCTCGGCGTAGGCGGCCCGGTCGACGGCCATGCGCAGCGTGCGGGCGACCTCCCCGATCTCCACGTGCTCCGCAGAGAGCCGTCCGATCAGCGGGAAGTCGCGGCATCCGCAGTAGTTGCACATGCCCCCAGTCTCACCGCCGGGCGCCGGGCCGGGCAGGGACCTTGGTCCCTGGTCAGGCGGCCGGAAGCCACAGGTCGGGGCCGAAGACCTCGTAGTGGAGATCACGCGGCGCCACCCCGGCGCCGATCAGCCGCTCCCGCGCGTCCCGCATGAACTCGAGCGGGCCGCACAGATAGGCGACCGCGTTCTCCGGGACGTCCACCCCGGTCAGGTCGATCCGGCCGGCCCGGCCGCCGGGGCCGTGCTCGTACCAGAAGACCCGGTCGGCGCCGGGCAGCGCGTCCGCCAGCTCCTCCATGTCGCGGCGGAGCGCGTGGTGCGCGGCCGAGCGGTCGGCGTGCAGCAGCAGGACGCGGCGCCGGTCGGCGGTGAGCGCCAGGTGCTGGAGCATCGCGGTGATGGGGGTGCAGCCGATCCCGGCGGAGGCGAGCACCAGCGGCCGGTCGCCGTCGCCGAGCGCGACGTCGCCGAACGGCGCCGACAGGGTCAGCTCGTCGCCGGGCCTGGCGGTGGCGTGCAGCAGGTTCGACACCTCGCCGTCGGGTGCGCCCTCGCCGCGCACCCGCTTGACGGTGATGCGGCGCTGCCCGCCCTCGCCGAAGCCGGAGATCGTGTACTGCCGGAGCTGCCGGACCCCGTCGGGCATGCGCACCCGGACGCTGACGTACTGCCCCGGCAGGGCCGGCTGGACGGGCTCGTCGCCCACGGGAGCCAGCACGAGCGACATGACGTCGGCCGTCTCCTCCCGCCGGTCGGCGACCCGCCAGGGGCGCCAGGTGCGGCCGTCGCGCGCGCCGGCCTCGGCGTAGATGCGGGCCTCCATGGCGATCAGCGCCCCGGCCATCAGCCAGTAGACCTCGTCCCAGGCGGCGGCGACCCCGGGCGTGACGGCGTCGCCGAGCACCTCGGCGATGGCGCCGAAGAGGTACTTGTGGACGATCACGTACTGGTCCTCGGTGATGCCGACGGCGGCGTGCTTGTGCGCGATGCGGGCCAGCAGGGCGTCGGGGCGCTCGTCCGGGTGCTCCAGGAGCGCGGCGGCGAAGCCGGCGATGGACCCGGCGAGAGCCCTGCGCTGTTCGCCGCTGCGCTGGTTGCCCCGGTTGAACAGGCCGTCGAGCAGTTCGGGACGGTCGGCGAACATCGTCTCGTAGAACCTGGTGGTGATCGTGTCCAGCGCCTCGCCGACGACGGGCAGCGTGGCGCGGACGACGGCCGCGCTCTCCGCGGAAAGCATGGGGGAACCTCCCAGATAATTGGAATCTGAGATGCATATTAAGTGGGCGGTCCCCCGGTCCCTCATTCGGGCGGGGCGGTCAGCGACAGCAGCACCGGCCCGGCGGGCGCCGCCACCAGCGAGGCGATCGTGATCTCGTCGAGCGAGGCGTAGAAGGCCTCCTGCGCCTCGCGGAGCGCGGCCCGCAGCCGGCAGGCGGCGCGCAGCGGGCACGGCATCAGCGCGTCCTCGCAGCCCACCACCTCGCCGTCGCCCTCCAGGCCGCGCACGACGGACCCCACCGACGCGCCGCGCCCCAGCTCCGTGAGCTGCAGCCCGCCGCCGCGCCCGCGCCTGGCCTCCACCAGCCCCATCTCGCTCAGCCGCGCCACCGCCTTGGCGGCATGCGTGTACGGGACGGCGAGCACGTCGGAGATGGCCCGCGTCGTCATCAGCTCGTCGCCCCGCTCCACGGCCAGGCGCATCACGATCCGCAGCGAGATGTCGGTGAAAGCGGTCAGGCGCATGGCCCACAGGTTAGGCCGTCCCCACCCGCGCTCCCGTCAGGATCCGGTCGATCACGTCGGCCGCCGAGTGGTCCCGCGGCAGCTCGGCCAGGAAGCCGGTGTCCTGGCCCAGCGTGAGCAGGGGCGGCTCGGCGTAGCCGTCGGGACGGTGCTGGCCGAGCCCGATGGCCGCGAGCAGCCCGTTGCACAGGCACCGCCGCTCCTCGGCCTCCTCCGCCGGGCGGCCCTTGCGCACGTAGACGTCGACCGGCTCGGCCGCGCACCGGTAGCCGATCGCGCCGTCCGCCTTCTCGTACGGGGTGCGCAGGTAACCGAGATCGCACAGGCGCGGGCGATCGGCGTAGACCACCGGGTCGGCGAGCGTGCCGGGCACGTCGGCGACCTTGAAGGGGAAGCCGGTCGGCGAGGCCAGCGGGTCGTTGCGCACCCGGAGCGTGCCGTCGGCGGCGCCCCGCAGCAGGCGGTCCCGCAGCGCCGGGTCCAGGCCCGACTCCCGGCAGAGCGCGAAGGCCGAGCCCACCTGGATGCCGTTCGCGCCCGCGGCCAGCGCCCCGGCCAGGCCGTCGGCGGTGCCGTAGCCTCCGGCGAGCCAGAACGGCAGCCCGATCGCGGCCACCTTGGCGACGTCCACCTCGTCGCGCGGCCCGTACACCGGCTCGCCCGCCTCGTCGAGCGTCATCCGGCCGCGCGGCGGCGCGCTGTGGCCGCCCGCCACCGGCGACTCCAGCACGAACCCGTCGGGCCTGGTGCGCGGCGTACGGGCCAGGTAGGCGGCCAGCACGTGCGAGGACACGATCGCGAGCAGCCGGGGCCGCGGCAGCGGCGGGAGCGTCCGCCCGAACAGCCGGTTCGGCTCGACCGCGACCGGCCGCCGGTCGCCGTCCGCCACGGTGACGGCCACCTCGCCCCGGCGGTGCGCGGCCAGCTCGTCCAGCAGGTGCGGGATCTCCGCCGGGATGCCGGCGCCGACCAGCACGTAGTCGACCCCGGCCAGCATCGCGCCGTAGACGGCGGCGGGCGTGGCCATCTGGATCTTCTCCAGGTAGTTGACGCCGACCAGTCCGTCGTGCCCCTCCTTGGCCAGGTACACCTCGGCGAAGTTGGCCACCACGGTCAGCTCGTCCAGCGCGCGGCTCTGCCGCAGGCCCAGCCGGGGCACGGGCCGGTACGGCGTGCCCTCGGGGATGCCGCCCGGCACGAAGTAGCGCCGCAGCACCCGCGCGGCCACCTCGGGCACCGGGAAGGCGGCCAGCGCCCGGCGCAGGTCTCCGCCGGGATCGCCCCGCTGCAGCCGCCGGGCCAGGGTGAGGTCCAGGGCCGTCCCCGACACCACGCCCAGCTGCCCGGCGCGGGACACCGCCCGCGCCAGCCGCCATCCTGACACTCCCACGCCCATGCCGCCCTGGATCAGGACGGGCGGGGCGTCGTGCACACTCCTGCCCATGGTGGCCAGTGCAGCACGCGGGCCGGGTGGTGCTGTAGGGGCCAAAGTCCTTCCCGCCGGTGACCCCCGCCCCTACCGCGGGACCGCCACCGGCCGATGTCATGCTGGCAGGCCCTCGCACCGTTGAGGAGTGACCGCTCGTGACCGCACGCATCAAGGCCGGGCTCCCGCCGCCCTACGACGGGATGTACACGGCCTACGCCACCGCCCTGGCCGGCGCCCGGCTCGCCGAATCCAGCAAGTCCCGCTACCTCACCCGGGTGCGCGCCTTCCTGACCTGGACCGCGGACGCCTCCGCCCGCGGCGTGCTGGGCCACGACCCGCTCGGCGACATGTCCGCCGCCATCCGCGCCGCGCACGGCTACCACCGCCATCTCAGGGACGGCGGGTACGCGCCCGCGACGATCGACGGCGTGCTGGCGGCGGTCGACGACTTCTACGGCCGCCACGGCATCGGCGCCACGGGCGCCCGCCGCGAACGCTCCCGCGCCTAGTCCGGGAAGTCGAGGACCAAGTACTCGTACTCGGCCGGGCCGGTCAGGTCGAACCGCTTGTCGCCGTCACGGTCGATGAAGATCGACAGGTGGAGGTCGCCCTTCCACTCGCCGGCCGGGGTCGTGGCGTCCCCCTTCTGGATGGTCGAGAACAGGACCTTGTCCGTGGTGTCCGAGTGCTCGGCGAGCCGGTCGCCGATCAGGTAGTTGTGGGCCTCCTCGTTCAGGTAGAGCGTGCCCGACCCGTGCTCGTAGTCGGCGATGCCGGTGCCGGGGCTGTAGCAGGTGTGGCCCTCGACCTTGGTGTCCCGCTCGATGCGGAAGACCGAGTCGTCGGTCCAGGCGCAGATCTGGGCGGCGGTGTCCTTCGGGAGCTTCGGCAGGCGCAGCTCGAACGGCTCCGCCTTCATGGAGACGGTGCTGATCTCCTTGTCCTCGTCGGTGAACGCCATCGTGCTCGCCGCGCCGCCCTGCCACACCTCGATGCCCAGGCGGGGCGAGCGGGCGATCTGGTTCTCGACCGGTGAGGGGCTGCCGGAGGCCGCCGACCCGCCGGGGCTCGGGGTGGGGGTGGGGGTCGCCGGGCGGTCCAGGTTGAGCACGAGCGTCACGGCCACGGTGGCCACCGTTACGGCCGCGGCGACGAGCGACGCGCCGATGGCCATCCCGGCGCGCCTGCGGCCGGGCTCGGTGGTGGGCGACCCGGTCGGCCCGGACCCCCACGGGGTGTTCACGTACCCGGGCGGGGGCGTGGAACCGGGCGGGGGCGTGGAACCAGGCGGGGGTAGCGGCACCGGCGGACCGCTCGGCGGCGGGAGGGAGCCCGGCCTGGCCGTCGGGAAGGCTTCCTGGCGCTTGTCCATCAGGCCGAGCAGCGTCTGCTGGGCCGTCGGCCGCCGGGCCGGGTCCTTGACCAGGCAGGCGGCCACGTACTCGCGCAGCCGTCCCGACAGCCGGCCCAGGTCGGGCTCGCCGTTGAGAATCCGGTTGATCACGGCGGGCATCGGCTCCTGCCCGAACGGCGGGCGCCCGTTGGCCGCGAACGCGATCGTGCACGCCCAGGCGAACATGTCGAGCGGCGCCCCCGCCGGATGCCCCGCCAGCTG
Organism: Nonomuraea sp. NPDC049486; assembly: GCF_040676925.1. NCBI lineage: Bacteria > Bacillati > Actinomycetota > Actinomycetes > Streptosporangiales > Streptosporangiaceae > Nonomuraea > Nonomuraea sp. NPDC049486. The sequence continues at coordinate 496,902 of NZ_JBFAPV010000004.1, read as the reverse complement.
CTCGGGCGACATGTACGCGGGAGTGCCGACGATCCCGCTGGCCGGAGCGGCGGTGCCCTCGAACGGCCGGGCGATGCCGAAGTCGATCACCCGTGGGCCGTCGGCGGCCAGCAGCACGTTGCCAGGTTTGAAGTCGCGGTGCACGATGCCCGCCGCGTGGATGGCGCCCAGGGCCGTCGCGGTGGCCACGGCCAGCCGGTCCAGGTCGGTGCCGGTCAGCACGCCGCGGTCGCGCACGGCCTCATGGAGGGACGGGCCTTCCACGTACTCGCTGATCACGTACGGCGGGTCGGACTCGGGGTCGGCGGCGAGCACCCGCGCGGTGCAGAACGGCGCGACCCGCTGGAGCGCGGCCAGCTCGCGGTGGAAGTAGCGCCGGGCGTCGGTGTCGTTGCCGAAGTCGGCGTGCAGGAGCTTGACCGCCACCTGCTGCCCGGAGTCCGACTCGCCGAGGAACACCACCCCTTGCCCGCCCTCGCCGAGGCGCCCCCGCAGCGCGTAGCCGGCGATCTGGGTGGGGTCGTTGGCGCGGAGGGGACGGATGCCGCTGATCGAAGGCATGCCGTCGATTGTGCCGGACGAGGCGATCGTCCGGCTTGCAGGCTGCTTGACGACGGCCTCCGGCAGAGGTTATCTTCGGAACGAATATAAAGGAAACTTTACTAATAGTTTCCTGGACGCGCGACTCCCATCCCACCCCCCTGTTCACCCCTCCAACCGGATGTCGGAGCATCATGAAACACAGAGTCCTGGCCATCCTTGCCGCGTTACTCATGCCGCTCACCGTGCTGGTCGCCGTCCCGGCGACGGCCTCCGCCTCCTCCTCGGGCATGTCCGCGCTCGCCGAGTGGGCGCCGTGGACCTCGTACACCACGGGCACCCGGATCACCTATCAGGGCGTCGAGTACGAGTGCCGTCAGAGTCACACGTCGCAGCCCGGCTGGGAGCCGCCGAACGTGCCGGCGCTGTGGCTGCCGACCGGCGGCCAAGGCGGTGACACCCAGGCCCCGTCGGTGCCGGGCAACCTGCGCTCCACCGGCGTGACCAGCGCCAGCATCTCCCTCGCCTGGAACGCCTCCACCGACAACGTCGGCGTCACCGGCTACGAGGTCTACCGAGGCTCCACCCTCGTCACCACTGTCACCGGCACCACCCACACCGACACCGGCCTGAACGCCGACACCGGCTACACCTACACCGTCCGCGCCCGCGACGCCGCCGGCAACCGCTCCGCCGCCAGCGCCGCCGTCACCGCCAGAACCTCCACCGGAGGCGGCAACGACACGCAGGCCCCCTCGGTGCCCGGCAACCTGCGCTCCACCGGCGTGACCAGCGCCAGCATCTCCCTCGCCTGGAACGCCTCCACCGACAACGTCGGCGTCACCGGCTACGAGGTCTACCGAGGCTCCACCCTCGTCACCACCGTCACCGGCACCACCCACACCGACACCGGCCTGAACGCCGACACCGGCTACACCTACACCGTCCGCGCCCGCGACGCCGCCGGCAACCGCTCCGCCGCCAGCGCCGCCGTCACCGCCCGGACCTCCACCGGAGGCGGCGGAGGCGGGGACAAGGTCCTCGGCTACTTCGTCAACTGGGGCGTCTACCAGCGGAACTACCACGTCAAGAACATCGACACCAGCGGCTCGGCGGCCAAGCTCACGCACATCAACTACGCCTTCGCCGACGCGCGGAACGGCGGCTGCGCGCTGACCGACACCTACGCCGACTACGACCGCTTCTACAGCGCGGCCGAGAGCGTGGACGGCGTCGCCGACACCTGGGACACCGGAGCCCTGCGCGGCAACTTCAACCAGCTGCGCAAGCTCAAGCAGAAGCACCCGCACATCAAGGTGCTGCTCTCGGTCGGCGGCTGGACCCTGTCCGGCGGCTTCGGCCAGGCGGCCCGGAACCCCGCCGCGTTCGCCGAGTCCTGCTACCGCCTGGTCGAGGACCCGCGCTGGGCGGACGTCTTCGACGGCATCGACATCGACTGGGAGTACCCGAACGCCTGCGGCCTGACCTGCGACACCAGCGGCCCGGCCGCGTTCCGGAACCTGATGCAGGCGCTGCGCGCCCGGTTCGGCTCCGGCAACCTGGTGACCGCCGCCATCACCGCCGACGGCACCAACGGCGGCAAGATCGACGCCGCCGACTACGCGGGCGCCGCCCAGTACGTCGACTGGTACAACGTCATGACCTACGACTACTTCGGCGCCTTCGCGGCGCAGGGCCCGACCGCCCCGCACTCGCCGCTCACCTCCTACAACGGGATCCCGACGGCCGGGTTCTACTCCGACGCCGCGATCCAGAAGCTGAAGAGCAAGGGCATCCCGTCGAGCAAGCTGCTGCTCGGCATCGGCTTCTACGGCCGCGGCTGGACCGGCGTCTCCCAGGCCGCCCCCGGCGGCACCGCCTCCGGCGCGGCTCCGGGCACCTACGAGGCGGGCATCGAGGACTACAAGGTGCTCAAGACCCGCTGCCCCGCCACCGGCACCGTCGCGGGCACCGCGTACGCGCACTGCGGCAACCAGTGGTGGAGCTACGACACGCCGGCCACGATCGGCGGCAAGATGGGCTACTCGAAGAACCAGGGCCTCGGCGGCGCGTTCTTCTGGGAGCTCAGCGGTGACACGACCAACGGGGAACTGATCACCGCGATGCGGAACGGCCTGCGCTGACCCGCTGACAGGTGAAGGGCCGGCCCCGCGATCCGGGGCCGGCCCTTTCACGTCCGCCGGTAACCGCGCACGTGATCGACGGTGAACTCCTTCGGGTACGGGCCGCTTTCGGGCCCGGGGAACTCGTAGACGTTGAGCATGAGCTGCATCGGATAGGCCGGTGACTGGCGGACCGTCCTGATGTGCTCGCCGTCCACGAAGAAGGACACGCGGTCAGGCGTCCACTCCGCCGCGTAGATGTGGAAGTCGCGGGCGTCGATGGGCAGCGTCTCGCGGGTGAAGTCGTCGGTGATGGCGGGGTCGCCGAACGGGTGCACGCCCATGCCGACGCCCGTCGAGTCCGGGCCGACGTCGCGGCCGAAGATCTCGCAGACGCAGATCTCGGCCGAGCGCTCCGGAGCGTCCTCGTATCCGATCATCCAGAGCGCGCACATGGCGCGCGGGTCGTCGGTGACCTTGGCCCGCATCTCGATCAGCCCGTAATGAGGGGTGTAGAGGCGGACGTTCGCCTGGGCCTCGCGGACCACGGCGGCGCTGCGCCCGTGCTGGCCGACCGAGCTGCCGACCGGGCCCGCGAACACGCCGGTCTGCAGCGACGAAACACGCAGGCCGCCCTCCAGCTCGGGGCTCCACGGCGGCTGGTCCTCCTCGATCAGCAGCCGCAGCCGCCCGCCGCCGGTGCGGTAACGGGCCGGCGAGCGGTCGCCGGTGGTCCACTGCGGCAGGTAGCGCGCCACCCACCTGCGCGCGTCCAGCTCGTCGTCGTCGAAGGTGTCTTCGAACTCCAGCTCGTACCCGTCCTCACGCACCAGCACACGGTACGTCAGCGGACCGACATATCAGTGCCGGAGGCCCACCGCCTGAACTTGATCGGGCTGCGCTGCACCACGGGCTCCAGGTCGATCACCCGGGCGTCCTCAGGGACGTGCCGCAGGTCGTGGGTGATCATGATGGTGGTGCGGCCCGTCATCAGCCGGCGCAGCGGCTCCATCACGCGGGCGACCGTGGCCTCGTCCAGCCCGGTCATGGGCTCGTCCAGCACCAGCACCGGGGCGTCGCGCAGGATCGCCCTGGCGATCGCCAGCCGCTGCCGCTGGCCGCCCGACAGCAGCCGGCCGCGCTGGCCCACCGCGCTGTCGTAGCCGTGCGGCAGGCTTCGCACGAAGTCGTGCACCCCGGCCAGCACGGCGGCTTTGATCACCTCGTCGGTCGAGGCGTCCGGCCGCCCGTAGGCGATGTTGTCGCGTACCGACCCCGAGAACAGCAGCGTCTCCTGGTGCAGGATCGTGATGTTGTCGCGCAGCGACTCCGTGGTCAGATCCCGGATGTCCGAACCGTCCAGCAGCACGCGCCCGGACTCCGGGTCGTAGAACCGCAGCAGCAGCTTGGCCAGCGTCGACTTGCCCGCGCCGCTCGGCCCGGTGAACACGACCAGTTCGCCGGGCTCGACGGCGAACGAGAGGTCCACCAGCGTGGGCCGCCTGCGACCCGGATAGGTGAAGGTGACGCCGTCGAACGCGATCCGCCCGCGGCTGCGGCCCGGCAGCGGCTTCGCGTCCTCCCGGTCGGTCACCGCGGGCCGCACCTTGAGCACCTCGATGACCCGGTCGGAACCGGCGGCCGCCTCCGACACGGTGAGCGCGATCTCCCCCAGGTTCTGCACCGCCGGGTAGAGCATGGCCAGGTACGCGGCGAAGGCCAGCAGCCCGCCGAGCGTGAGCCGGCCCGTGGTGATCTCCCAGGCGCCCACGCCGAGTATGACGATCAGGCAGACGGTCTCCAGCACCTGCATCAGCGGCCCGTACACGCCCGAGAGCCACGCCTGCCGCAGGTTCGCGTACAGCCAGCGGCGTCCCGCGCGGTGCAGCCGCCGCGACTCGGTCTCCTCACGGTTGTACGCGTGCACCAGCGCCTGGTTGGCCAGGCCCTCCTCGATGACGCTGTTCATGTCGCCGTTGCTGGCCCGCTCGCTGGCCGAGGCCGTCCGGAACCGGGACGCGAACACCTTCGAGGCGATCAGGAAGGCCGGGAACAGCGCGATCGTGATCAGCGCCAGGTCCCAGCGGATGAGGAACGCCGCCCCCGCGAAGAAGACGGCACTCGTCACCGTCGTCAGCAGCTTGACCAGCCCCGAGCCCATCAGCTCCTGGATGGCCGCGATGTCGTCGGTCAGCCGCGCCATCAGGTCGCCCAGGCGGCGGTTCTCGGCGAAGTCCGGCGACAGCTTCTGCAGGTGCGCGAACACCCGGTCACGCAGCCGCAGCAGGAACCGCTCGGCTCCCACCGCCGTCGCGTACGCGCCCCCGATCGACGCCACGGCGGCCACGGCCGCCAGCCCCAGCCAGGCGAACGCCGGCGTCCAGAACGACGTCATGTCGCGGGTGGCGAGCACCTCGTCGGTGATGTAGCCGAACAACCGGATCGCGGCCACCTCACAGAGGGAGGCCAGCACCGCGAAGAGCACCCCGGCCGCGAAGAACCAGCGCAGCCCACGGGTATCGGGCCAGAATTCACGAAATGTCCGGCGCAACGTCACCGTCGGCGCCAGCATCCCCCGCTCGCCCCGATCGGAGAATTGGAGGGAGAGCCGACGGGTAACCCGCCGGCCCTCCCGACTTTCCACTACCAACACCACCACCTACGGCAGCATCGGTTGCAGCGACAGCCGCCGCAGCACCTACGCCTTCTGCAGCAGCCTCGCCTTCCGCATCCACTCGTCAGAGCCATTTCTGCCTCCCCCGATCGGATTCGAACCGTCTTTTTCGGACGGTAGCACCGATATACCCAGGAATCCCCCCAAACACATCTGTCGAAAGAGACTTTGACTTCTCTCCGGCATCAGGAATAGTCGTGCTCTATTCCCGGCAAATCCTTCACAAAAGTCGTCCAGTTCGCCTACATACGATCTTGAAAGACCGGAAATTCCCGACCTCGATTTCCGGGACACCACTTCTCAGGCCCTTCAAGGCACGCCATGCCTGTGGACAAACATGCCGCCGGTCAAGGATCACCCTCGCTCCGGCCGAGAACCCGTCACCCCAAACCGGACACGGTGCCACGCGAGCATGGAACTGCGCAGAGTAGCGCATCGGCAACAGAACGAGTTCGTCTCCCCGGCCCTCAGCTTGATTCCTGTTGGCCCACGGAAAGCGCGTCCGTGTTCCGTGCCGCCAGCACCGTCACCGCCGCCAGCCCCGCCAGCCCCGCCCCCGCCACGTAAGGCAGCGCCACTCCCGCGTCGAACAGCACCCCCGCGCCCGCCGGTCCCACGATCCTGGCGAAGGCGCTCGCCGACTGGCCGGCGCCCAGGCGGGCGCCGCGGCGGTCCGGTGGGCCCGCCGCCGCGAGGAGGCTGGCCACGGTGGGGGTGACCAGGCCGTTCCCGGCCGACAGGACGCACACGGCCAGCACGCACAGCCAGGCGGGGCCCGCGGGGACGACCGGCAGGCAGGCCGCCATCACCACCGCCCCGGCCGCCGCCACCCTGGCGTCGCCCCACCGTCTGGCCAGCAGCGTGACCGGCCCCGCCTGGACGGCCGCCATGGAGAGGCCGGCGGCGGCCATGGCCAGGCCGATCGCCTCGGGCCCCCAGCCGTACCTGTCTCTGCCGAGGAAGGCGAGCGTGGTCTCCATGCCGACGAACGCCGCCATGGTCAGGAAACCCGTCCCGGACAGGAGCAGCACGCCGGTTCCCGGCGGGCCGGTGCGGCCGGGGGCCCGCCGGCGTCCGGGCGGCTCGGGGAGCAGGAACCAGGCCGCGACCAGGTTGGCGGCGGCGAGCGCCGCGGCGGCGTACGCGGAGGCCTGGAAGCCCCATGGGGCGAGGACCGCACCCAGCGCGGGGCCGGCCACGAACGCGGTGCCGATGGCCATGCCGAGCCGCGCCATCGCGGCCGTGCGGCGCTCCTCCGGCACGGCGTCGGCGAGGTATGCCTGGGCGACCGAGATGCTGCCGCCGAAGGCCCCGGCCAGCGCCCTGGCGGCGATGAGCCAGCCCAGCGACGTGGCCGCGCCGGACAGGGCCAGCGACAGGGCGGAGCCGGCGAGCGCCAGCAGCAGGACGGGGCGCCGCCCGTACAGGTCGGAGAGCCGGCCGAGCAGGGGCGCGGCCAGGAACTGCGCGACGGAGTAGGCCGTCACCGTGAACCCGTACAGGATGCCGGTGGCGCCCAGGTCGGCGGCGAAGAACGGCAGCGACGGCAGGATCACCGTGAACCCCAGCAGGTCGATGAAGACCGTGAGGACGATCACGAGCTGGACCGGCCGCCGCATCGGCACTCCAAGGAGGTGGGTCTCTGTTCGGCGTGTCATGCTACAAGCCGTCGTGGCCGGTCCCCCTGACAGGACTGAGGCGGCCGATACGCTGGCGGCCCCTTCTTACGGGTGATAGACAGCGATATGCCGGGACAAAGGAGCAGGCCGCCGTCCGGCCGGGTCGGGTGGCCGTGACATGGACGGTCCTGAACAACCGATGGAGCCCTCGCAGAACTACTTCGACCGCCTGGCCGACCTCGACGCGCGGCTGGGGCGGGTTCGCGGCGATCATGCGCCGGCGCTGGAACGGGCCGCCGGGATTCTCGCCGGGCGCACGTCGTGCCGCATCGCCGAGGCGCACGCGTACCTGCGCGGGCTCGCCGCCGACCAGGGGCGCGACGTGTCCGAGCTGGCCGCCGAGGTGGTGGCGGCGTTGGAGGGGCGCTCGGAGGAGGGGCCCGAGCGGCTGCGCGCCACCGTGGCGTCGGCGCTGCGGCCGCTGCGGCAGCCGCCGCAGACGGGCGACTGGGCGCGCATCGCCCAGCAGGTCCTGGACGGCGTGGCCGGCAACCACACGGTGCTGATGCCGGTGCGCGCCGAGGACGGGCGCATCGAGGACTACCTGTTCATGGCGGTGGGCCCGGAGCTGGTGGACATCTCGGGACGGCGCGGCTCGGAGATCGTCGGCCTGCGGCTCAGCGAGGTCTACCCGACGCTCGTGGGCGGCCCGGTGTGGGACGCGTGGGAGCGGTGTCTCGCCGACGGGATGCCGCGCCAGGTCGGCCCCATCCCGTATGTGAGCGTGGCGGCGCGGGCGCCGGCCGAGATGACCATCTCGGTGCAGATCAGGCCGGTGGGCCCCGGTGTGATCAACAGCTGGGTCAGGCACGACGTGCAGAGCCGGCTGGAGGAGCGCTCGGCGCAGACCGAGCGGCTGGGCAACCTCGGGTGGGGCGAGTGGGACCTGGTCACCGGCGAGGTGGACTGGTCGCCTGGCCTCTACCGCGTGTACGAGCGCGACCCCGCGAGCGGGCCGCTGCCCCGCGACGTGCTCGACACCCTCACGGTCGAGGAGGACATGCCGCTGCGGGCGCAGGCGGCCGAGGACTTCAGCCGGGGCAAGACCATCGACCTCACCTACCGGGTCAGGATCGGCGGCCGGGTCAAGCACCTGCGCATGGTCGCCGACGCGGTGCGCGACGCCGAGGGCCGGCCGGCCAAGATCTTCGGCGTCATTCAGGACGTCACCGCGCGCGAGACCACCCGGGCCAAGCTGTCCAGGATCGAGCAGGAACTGCGCGAGCACCAGCGGAACCTGGAGGCCGAGCACCGGCTCGCCGTCACCCTCCAGCAGATCGTGCTGCCCATCCCGACCGAGCCGATCGACCTGCCGCGGCTGCGGGTGGCGGTCCGCTACCTGCCCGCCGTGCAGGCGGAGCGGGTCGGCGGCGACTGGTATCACGCGGCGCAGGCGGGCGACGGCAGCGTGGTGCTCGCCATCGGCGACGTCGCGGGTCACGGGGTGCGCGCGGCGGCCTGCATGGCGCAGCTCCGGCACGCGCTGGCGGCACTGGCCGTCACCACCACGAGCGAACCGGCCGAACTGCTCGGCCACCTCAACCGCCTGCTGTACATGGGCGGCACCGGGACGAGCACGGCCACCGCGGTGGTGGCCCGCTACCTGCCGGAGACCGGCGAGCTGCGCTGGGCGCAGGCCGGGCACCCGCCGCCGCTGCACAGCCGGGGCGGGCACACCATCGAGCTGGACCGCCCGGACGGCTCGGTGCTCGGCGCCGTGCCCGCCGCCGCCTACGGCACCGCCGCCGTCACCATCGCGCCGGGCGACCTGTTGCTGCTCTACACCGACGGCATGGTCGAGCGGCGGGACAAGACGCTGCGCGAGGGGCTCGCCCCCGTGATCGAGACCCTCGACAGGACCTTCACCCGGCGCAGCCGGCATCCGGTCGCCGACGTGATAGCCCAGCTTCCCGACGCCAACCCGGAAGACGACACCTGTGTGCTCGCCGCCCGCCGGCTGCCCCTCTCCCCGGAAGGCGCCAATGGCTGAGGAGCTGGAGACGCTGCTCAGCCGCGACTTCGATCTGGAGTCCCTGATCAGCCTGCGCCGGGAGGTGGAACGGCACAGCGAGGAGGAAGGGCTGGCCGGGCTGGCGCTGTACCGGTTCGTGGTGGCGGTCAACGAGATCACCACCAACTCCGTACGGCACGGCGGCGGGCACGGCCGGCTGACCCTGTGGAAGGGCGCCGACCGGCTCTACTGCGAGGTCACCGACCGGGGCCGCGGCCTGCCCCCCGGCCGGGAGCGGGCGCAGCCGCCGCCGTCCACCAGCGCCAACGGCCGGGGCCTGCTGCTGGCCAGGCACGGCGCCAGCCGGCTCAGCATCCACAGCGACGGCGACGGCACCAGCGTCATGCTGGAGGTCACGTACACCTGAGCGAGGGCTCCGCTAGGAGTCGCCGAGCGGTGCGTCGCCGTCGACCAGGTCGCACGGCGCCACGGGGCCGTCGGAGACCCGCGCCCAGATCGCCGCCACGACGTCGCCCGCCTCGGGGTTGTCGTTCACCGCGAACTCCAGCACGCCGGTCTGGCCGGGCTTGATCTGTGACGGGTCGATCTGGAAGCCGGTCGTCTCGATGGTGGGCGGGAAGACGGCGAGCGGGGCCTCCTCCTTCGACAGCCAGTTCTCGCCGCGCGGACGGGTGGCGCACTTCTTGCCGGCGGGCAGGTAGTCGACGACGAAGTCGTGGCCCATCCCCCTCAGCTCGGCCTCCAGGGCCTCGGGGTCCTTGGCCTCGTTGATGGTGATGGTCACGGTGCCGTCGGGGTTCTCGGCCACCGCGTACGCGGGGGCACTGCCGAACAGCAGCGGGAGCGCCACCGCGGCCGCGGCGGCGAGGCCCAGCGCGGGGGCCAGCACGCCGGCGCGCGGCAGCTTGCGACGTGCCTTCGGCCGGTCCTGAAGAGAGGTCATCACGAACTCCTTGAGCAGTTGGTGACGGCCCTCGGGAAGGTCCCGTTCCTGCGGGAAGATGTTCATCGGGTGCTCTCCTTGACGGGCCGGACCGCGGTGCCGCGGTCACCATTCATCTGTCGTCGGGACAGGGCCAGTTCCAGCTTTTTCCTGGCCCGGGACAACCGGGATCTGACAGTGCCGATCGGGATGCCCAGCGCCTCGGCCGCCTCGGCGTAGTCGAGCCCGGCCCCCACGCACAGCAGCAGCACGTCCTGCTCGTGCGTGCGCAGGCGGCCGATCGCCTCGCGCACCTCGGCCAGCCGCTCCTGGTCGGCGAGCTGACCGACCAGCTCGTCGGCGAAATCGGGGACGGCGTCGGCACGGGGCATCCTGGCCATGACGTCCTCGTGGCGCCGCCTGGTTCGCCGCAGGTTGCGCGTCACGTGGGTGGCCACCCCGAGCAGCCAGGGCCGCAGTGAGCCCCCGTCCGGTGTGAGCCGCTCCCGTGACCGCCACGCCTCCAGGAAGGTCAGCGACACCACGTCCTCGGCCACCGACCAGTCGCCGGTCAGCCGCCAGGCGTGGTTGTAGACGCTTCTGGCGTACTGGTCGAAAAGCTCCTCGAACGCTCGTTGATCGCCGTCCCGTATGCGGGTCCGCATCACATCCATACGCCGTACTGTCCGGCAATCCCGGACGAGTTCCCCCGCTAGATCCGATCTAGCGGGTTTCTCGCGCCTCACAGGTGACGGCGGCGAGAGAGGAGAAGGCGATGCTGGGCGTCTCGGTGATCCTGGGCAGCACCCGGGACGGCCGCGCCTGCGACACGGTCGGCCGGTGGTTCGCCGGGCTGGCCCGCGGACGCGCCGATGTCGCGGTCGAGGTGCTCGACCTGGCCGGGTACGCGTTTCCCGGCAGTTATCCGCGGACGGCGACCCCCGCCATGCGGGAGTTCACCGCGGCGGTGGGGAGCGCGGACGCGTTCGTGGTCGTCACCCCGGAGTACCACCGCAGTTTCCCCGCCCCGCTCAAGCAGGCGATCGACTACGCCTACGACGAGTGGCACGCCAAGCCGGTGGGCTTCGTCTCCTACGGCTGCGGCTCGACCGGTTTCTACGCCGTCGAGCAGCTCCGCACCGTCTTCGGCGCCCTGCACGCCGTCACCGTCCGCGACTGGGTCGGGCTCGACCTGCTCGCCGACGCCGACGGTGACGGGTGCCCCCGCGACACCGACGGCAGGCTCCGCGCCGTCGCCACCATGCTCGACCAGCTGACCTGGTGGGGCCGCGCGCTGCGGGACGCGCGCCTCGCCCATCCGTACGTCTCTTGAGAGGAAGCCCATGAACGAGCCGGCGATTCGGCTATCGAAACTGGTGAAGGTCTTCGGCGAGACCCGCGCCGTGGACGGACTCGACCTGGAGGTGCCGGCCGGCGCCGTGTACGGGGTACTCGGACCCAACGGGGCCGGCAAGACCACCGCCGTACGCATGATCGCCACGCTGCTGCGGCCCGACGGCGGCGAGGCCACCGTGTTCGGGCACGACGTGGTGCGCGAGGCCGACGCGGTCCGTTCCCGCGTCAGCCTGACCGGACAGTACGCGTCGGTCGACGAGGAGATGACCGGGGCGGAGAACCTCATCCTGCTGTCCCGGCTGCTCGGCCACCGCAAGCCCGCGGCCAGGGACAGGGCGGCCGAGCTGCTGGAGGCGTTCGGGCTGACGGACGCCGCCGGGCGGCAGGTCAAGACGTACTCCGGCGGCATGCGGCGGCGGCTCGACATCGCCGCCAGCATCCTCAGCACGCCGGACCTGCTCGTCCTCGACGAGCCCACCACCGGGCTCGACCCGCGCAGCCGCAACCAGGTGTGGGACATCGTGCGCGTCGTCGTCGCGCACGGCACCACGGTGCTGCTCACCACCCAGTATCTGGAGGAGGCCGACCGGCTCGCGTCCAGGATCGCGGTCATCGACCACGGCCGGTTGATCGCGGAAGGCACCCCGGGCGAGCTGAAGTCGTCCGTCGGCGCGGGCTCCGTGCACGTGCGGCTGCGCGAGGCCGCCGACCGCCCGGAGGCCGAGCGGCTGCTCGCCGAGGCCCTGGACGCGCCCGTCCACCTGGAGGCCGACCCGGTCGCGCTGACCGCGCGCATCGGCGACGGCCGGGACGAGGTCGCCGCGGCGCAGGCCTCGGCCGCCCTGGCCCGGCTCGCCGGGGCGGGCATCGTCGTGGACGACTTCTCCCTCGGCCAGCCCAGTCTGGACGAGGTCTTCCTGGCACTCACCGACCACCCCGCCACCGAGGAGGCAGCGGCATGACCACCACCGCGGAGACCACCGCTTACGTTCCCACCCCCGGCATGCTCTCCTCGGTCCTGGCGCCGGCGACCAGGCCGCCCCGGCCGAGCGCGCTGTCGGCGTCGGTCACGTTCGGCTGGCGGGCGATGCTGAAGATCAAGCACGTGCCCGAGCAGCTCTTCGACGTGACCGCGTTCCCGATCATGATGACGCTGATGTTCACGTACCTGTTCGGCGGGGCGCTGGCCGGCTCGCCGACCGAGTATCTGCAGTTCCTGCTGCCGGGCATCATGGTGACGAGCGTCGTGATGATCACCATGTACACCGGTGTCGAGGTGAACAAGGACATCGAGAAGGGCGTCTTCGACAGGTTCCGCACCCTGCCGATCTGGCGGCCGTCGACCATGGTCGGCTACCTGCTGGGCGACATGCTGCGCTACATCATGGCCTCGGTGGTCATCCTCTGCGTCGGCCTGGTCATGGGCTTCCGTCCGGAGGGCGGTTTCGTGGGGGTGATCGCCGGGATCGCGCTGCTGCTGGTCTTCTCGTTCGCGTTCTCGTGGGTGTGGACGATGTTCGGGCTGCTGCTGCGCAGCGAGAAGTCGGTGATGGGGGTCAGCATGCTGGTGCTGTTCCCGCTCACGTTCCTCAGCAACGTGTACGTGGACCCGTCGACGATGCCGGGCTGGCTGCAGTCCTTCGTGAACGTCAACCCGATCACCCTGCTGGTCTCGGCGGTCCGCTCCCTGATGGGCGGCGCCCCCGACACGGGCGCCGTAACCGGGGTGCTGGTGGCCTCCGCGCTCTTCGTCGCCGTCTTCGGCGCGCTGACCATGAGGCTCTACAACCGCAAGTGACCACCCGCACGGCCCGGCCCTCTTCCAAGGGCCGGGTCTTTTCTTTTATTATAGTAATGATTCGACGTTAGGAGTGGTATGCGGGCGGGCAGGATCGGCACGGTGCACTGCTACGGCAGGTTCGCCGTGGACGCCGTGTCCCGGGCGGGAGCCGTGCTCGGGGACCGTGAGGTGGTGGCCTGCCGCACGCCGGAGAGCTTCCTCGCCGAGCTCGACCGGGTGGAAGCCGTGCTGGGGCTGGGGATGCGGGTGCCCGACTGGTCCGTGGCCCGCCGGCTGCGGCTGATCCACCTCGTGGGCTCGGGGGCCGACAGCATCCTCCCGGCGGCCGGGCTGTCGCCTGACGTGCGGGTGGCCGCCGCCAAGGGGCTGTCCGCGCCGGCGATGGCCGAGTTCGCCGTGGCCATGCTCCTCGCGCTGGCCAAGCGGCTGCCCGAGGTGCTGGCCAGCCAGCGGTCGCGGGCGTGGGAGCCGCATCATCCCGTCGTCCTGTCCGGGGGGACCCTCCTGGTGGCGGGGGCGGGGCCGGTGGGGCGCGAGGTGGCCCGCCGCGCCAAGGCGCTGGGCATGGACGTGATCGGGGTGCGCAACGGCCCGGACCCGGTGCCGGAGTTCGACGAGACGCATCCCGCCGGGCGCTTCGCCGAGCTGGCCGGGCGGGCCGACGCCATCGTCCTGGCCGTCCCGGCGACCCCGCTGACCCGCCACCTGCTGGACGGGAAGGTCCTGGACCGGTGCCGGCCGTCGTGCCTGATCGTCAACGTGTCGCGCGGCGAGGTGGTGGACGAGCGCGAGCTGGCCGGCCGGCTGCGCGCGGGCTCGATCGGCGGCGCGGCGCTCGACGTGTTCGAGAAGGAGCCGCTGCCGCCCGTCAGCCCGCTGTGGGACGCGCCCGGCGCCATCCTCACCCCGCACGTCTCGTGGAGCTCCCCCGGCTACGGCAGGCAGGTGGTCGAGCTGTTCGCCCGCAACCTGGAACGGGTCGAGCGGGGTGAACCGGTGGTCAACCCGGTCGACCTGGCGCGCGGATACTGAGCCCATGATCCCCTCCTGGTTCCGCGACGCGCTCGCCCATCCGGTCGACACCGGCGAGGTGACCGTCGCCGGCGTGCCCATCCGCTACCGGGCCTGGGGCGCGGCGGGACGCCCCGGCATCGTGTTCGTGCACGGCGGCGCGGCCCACAGCAGGTGGTGGGACCACATCGCGCCGCTGTACGCCGGCGGCCACCGGACCGTCGCCCTCGACCTGTCCGGTCACGGCGACAGCGGCCACGCCCCGCGCTACGGCCACGACACCTGGGCCGAGCAGGTGCTGGCGGTCGCGGCCGACGCCGGGATCACGGGCCCGCCGGTGCTGGTCGGGCACAGCATGGGCGGGCTGGTCTGCCTCCGCGCGGCTCTCTCGTACGGGCCCGAACTCGGCGGCGTGGTCAGCGTGGACTCGGTCCTGCGCGAGGAGGCCGACACCCCGGCGCACGTGGCGCGGCGGCAGGAGGCGCTGCGGCGGCCGCGCCTCTACCCGACCAGGGAGGAGGCGGTGGCGCGTTTCCATCCGATCCCGGAGGTGGGGCGGGCGCACCGGTTCGTCGTGGACCATCTCGCCGAGACCTCCGTCAGGGCCGTCGAGGGCGGCTGGACGTGGAAGTTCGACCCGCTCCTGTTCGGCCAGCCCAGGCTCACCATGGAAGAGCTGTTCCCGCCGGACTGCCCGGTCGCGCTCATGAGGGCCGGTGACGGGCTGCCGCCGCCGGAGATGACCGCCGCCATGCACCGGCGGCTGGGCGTCTCGCTGCCGGTCGTCGAGATCGCCGACTGCGGCCACCACGTCATGCTCGACCAGCCGCTGCCGTTCGTGGCCGCGCTGGACGGGGTCTTCGCGGGCTGGGGCCTCTCGACGACGCCCGCCGGACGACTCACTCCCAGGACCGACCAGGAAGCGTGATGACATGACAGGTCTGCCGGAGCGGCTGGAAGCGGTCCTCGACGTGGACCCGGACGCGCGGGCGCTGGAGCTGGACGGCCGGTGGTGCACGTGGGGCGACCTGGCCGCGGGCGCCAGCGCGCTGGACGAGCGGCTGCGGGCGGTCGGGGCGCCGGAGGGCGCGCGGGTGGGCGTGGTGATGCGCAACCGGCCCGGCGTCGTCGGGGCGGTGCTCGGGTCGCTGGCCGGGCGTTACTGCGTCGTCTCGCTCAGCCCCGTGCAGCCGGCGGACGCGCTGGCGAAGGACGTCGGCGACCTGGATCTGGTGGCGGTGGTCGCCGACGCGGCCGACTGGGAGTCGGAGAGCCTGGTGACGGCCGCCCGGTCGGCCGGGGTGCTCGGGCTGTCCGTGCCCGCGTACGAGCCCGGCTCGGTCACGGTGGTCACCGGGTGCGCGCTGGACGCCGGGCAGGTCGCGGCGCGGGCGCTGCCCGGGGTCGCGGTGAGCATGCTGACGAGCGGCACCACCGGCCCGCCCAAGCGCGTCCCGGTCGGCTTCCGCAACCTGGAGGCCAGCTTCGCCGGGGCCGCGCACTACGAGTCGGGGCGGCCCTGGCGGGCGCGGCTGCGCTCCGGGGTGGCGATCGTGGTCGCGCCCATCCTGCACACCAGCGGGCTGTTCCGGCTGCTGCTCAACCTGCTGGAGGGGCGGAGCGTGGCGATGCTGGAGCGGTTCACGGTCGACGGCCTGGTGCGGCTGGTGACCTCGTACGACGCGCGGGTGCTGGCGCTCACGCCCACCTCGCTGCGGATGGTCCTGGACGCCGGTGTCGATCCGGCGGTCTTCGCCGGGGTCCGCGCGGTAGTGTGCGGCACCGCGCCGCTCCGGCCGGAGCTGGCGCGCCGGTTCGAGGACGTCTACGACGTCGCGGTGCTGGTCACGTACGGGGCGACCGAGTTCGCCGGCGGGATCGCGGGCTGGACGATGAAGGACTGGGAGCGCCACCGCGACGCCAAGTGGGGCAGCGTGGGCCGGGTGCATCCGGGGGTGGGCGTACGGGTGCGCGACCCGGAGACGGGCGAGCCGGTGCCCGCGGGCGAGGTCGGCCGGCTGGACGTGCGCACGCCGCAGTCGCCGGACCCCGACCGGTGGCAGGAGACGACCGACCTGGCGCGGGTCGACGAGGACGGCTTCCTGTGGGTCGTCGGCCGGACCGACGACGTGATCATCCGGGGCGGGTTCAAGGTGTCGGCGGGCGCGGTGGCCGAGGTGCTGAAAGGCCATCCCTCCGTACGCGACGCCGCCGTGGTCGGCCTGCCCGACGTCCGGCTGGGCGAGGTGCCGGTCGCGGCCGTCGAGGTGGCCGACGGCGCCGCCTTCGACCCGGCCGAGCTGGAGACCTGGGCGCGCGCCCGGCTGACGCCTTACCAGGTGCCGGTCCGCTTCGTCCCGCTGGACGCGCTCCCTCGTACGCCGTCATTGAAGGTGAGCCAGGAGCGCCTGAAGGCACTCCTGGCATCCGGCTCGTGATCGTCAGGTGATCCGCTCGAAGACGGCGGCGATGCCCTGGCCGCCGCCGATGCAGAGGGTGGCGAGGCCGTAGCGTTGCTCGCGGCGGTGCAGTTCGCGGGCGAGGGCGCCGACCATACGGGTGCCGGTGGCGCCGACCGGGTGGCCGAGCGAGATGCCGGAGCCGCGCGGGTTCGTACGCTCCAGGTCCTTCTCGCCGAACCGCCACTCGCGCATGACCGCGAGGGCCTGGGCCGCGAACGCCTCGTTGAGCTCGATGAGGTCCATGTCGGCCAGCCGCAGCCCGGCCCGGTCCAGCGCGATGCGGGTGGCCGGGACCGGCCCTATGCCCATCCGGTGCGGCTCGACCGCGCCCACCCCCGACGACACCAGCCGCACCAGCGGGCGCAGGCCGAGCGCCGCGGCCCGGTCGAGGGTGGTGACGACGCAGAGCGCGGCGGCGTCGTTCTGGCCGCTGGCGTTGCCCGCGGTGACCGTCGACTCGGGGTCGGCGGCGGCGCGGATGGGGCGCAGCCTGGCCAGCGACTCCAGCGTGGTGTCGGCGCGCGGGTGCTCGTCGCGGTCCACGGTCGTCTCGCCACCCTTGACGGGGACCGTGACCGGGATGATCTCCTCGGCGCTCCTGCCGTCGCGCTGCGCCTCGACGGCCCGCCGGTGCGACAGCAGCGCGAGCTCGTCCTGCTCCTCGCGGGGGATGGCGTACTCGCGGCGCAGGTTCTCCGCCGTCTCCAGCATCCCGCCGGGCACCGGATGGTGGCGGCCGCCCGCGGTGACCCGGCCGCGCTCCAGGCTGTCGTGCAACTGGACCCCGCCCTGCCGGGCGCCCCACCGGAGGTCGAAGGAGAAGTGGGCGGCGTTGCTCATGCTCTCGACGCCGCCGGCGACGACCACGTCGGCGTTTCCTGTCACGACCTCCCTGGCCGCGTACAGGATCGCCTGCAGGCCCGAGCCGCAGCGCCGGTCGACGGTGAGCCCCGGCACGGTGACGGGCAGCCCCGCGTCCAGCGCGACGACGCGGCCGATGGCCGGGGCCTCGCTCGTCGGGTAGCAGTGGCCGAGCACGACGTCGTCGATCGCCTCGGGCTGGAGTCCGGTGCGGGCGAGCAGCCCGCGCAGCGCCTGGGCGCCCAGCTCGGGGGCGGGGAGCGCCTTGAGCGAGCCGCCGTAGCGGCCGATCGGGGTCCGCACCGGCTCGCAGATCACGGCGTCACGGGAGCCGGTCATCGGGTGGCCACCTCACGCATCAGATTCCTGGCGATGATCAACTTCTGCACCTCGCTGGTCCCTTCGTAGATGCGGTAGAGCCGGGCGTCGCGGTAGAGGCGCTCGACCGGCACCCCGTGCATGTAGCCGCTGCCGCCGTGGATCTGCACGGCGCGGTCGGCGACCCGGCCGGCCATCTCGCTGCAGAACAGCTTCGCGCTGGACGGCCCGATCCGCCGATCCGTGCCGTCGTCGTAGGCGCGGGCGGCGGAGAGCACGAGCGCGCGACCGGCCATCAGCTCGGTCTGCGAGTCCGCGATCATCGCCTGCACCTGCTGGAACGTGCCGATCACGGTGCCGCCCTGCTTCGCCGACGCGGCGTACCGGACGCTCTCGTCGACCAGCCGCTGCGCCAGGCCGACGCAGCAGGCCGCGATGTGCAGCCGGCCCTTGGCCAGCGAGCGCATGGCGGCGGCGAACCCCTCGTTCTCCACCTCGCCGATCAGCCGCGTGGCGGGCACCCGGACACCGTCGAAGTGGATCTCGCTGGTGTGGGAGCCGCGCTGCCCCATCTTCTTGTCCCTGGGGCCCACGGTCACGCCCGGCGTGCGCGTGTCCACGGCGAAGACCGAGATGCCCTTCGGGCCGGCCTCACCGGTACGGGCGAACACCATGAGGACGTCCGACCGGTCGGCGTTGGTGATGAAGCGCTTGTGGCCGTCGATGACGTAGTCGTCCCCGTCGCGCACGGCGCGGGTGCGCAGGCCGCTCGGGTCGGACCCGGCCTCCGGCTCCGTCAGCGCGAACGAGGCCACGCACTCCCCCGCCGCCATCCGCGGCAGGAACTCCGCCTTCTGCCGCTCGGTGCCGAAGTTGACCAGCACCTGCCCGGCGATGCCGTTGTTGGTGCCGAACATCGAGCGGAACGACGGGGTGGTGTAACCCAGCTCCATGGCCAGGCGGGCGTCCTGCTCGGCGTCGCAGCCGAGCCCGCCGTACTCCTCGGGGACGGTGTAGCCGAACAGGCCCATCCCGGCGGCGGCGCCGCGGATCCGCTCGGGGATCTCGTCGGTCTCCTCGATCACGTCCTCCGCGGGCACCACGACCTCGCGTACGAACTCCCGTACGGTGCTCAGAACGGCGGCGAAGTCCCCGCTGTCCATGTGTCGTCTTCCTTTCTCACGTCACCTGCCCATGCAGGCGTCCTTGATCCGCTCCAGGTCGTCGATCTCGGCCACCGGGGAGCTCACCACGACCTTGCCGACGTCGATCACCGTCACGTGGTCGGCGACCTCGACCGCGGCCTCGACCGCCTGCTCCACCAGCACGATCGCCAGCCCCGACGCCTTCAGCTCCGACACCCTGGCCATCACCTCGGCCACCACCGACGGCGCCAGGCCGCCGGACGGCTCGTCGAGCATGAGCAGGCGCGGCCTGGCCATCAGGGCCTGCCCGATGGCCACCATCTGCTGCTGGCCGCCGGACAGCGCGCCCGCCGGGGAGTCGCGCTTCTCGCGCAGGATCGGGAACAGCTCGTGGATCCGGTCCAGCTCGCCTTCCAGCGCCCTGCGGCGCAGGCCGAGGCTGTAGCCGCCGAGGAGCAGGTTCTCCTGTACGGACTGCTCCCGGAAGACCCGCTTGCCCTCCTGGACGTAGCTGATCCCGAGCTTGACCCGGGCGTGCGCGGGGACGGAGGCCAGCGGGCGGCCGTCGAAGACCAGCTCGCCGCCGTGCACCGGGTTGAGCCCGGCGACGGCGCGCAGCGTGGTGGTCTTGCCCGAGCCGTTGCGGCCGAGCAGCGCGGTGACCTCGCCGGGCCTGGCCTCGAACGAGACGTCCCAGACCGCGCGCAGGTCGCCGTAGCCGGTGGCGAGGCCGGCCACGGTCAGCAGGGCGTCGCTCATGCGTGTCCCTCCTTGCCGGTGGTGACCGAGTCGTCGGTCACGCCGAGGTACTCGTCGCGCACCCGCGGGTCGGCCTCGATCTCGGCCGGGGTGCCGGAGGCGAGCACGGAGCCGCGGGCCAGCACCACGATCTCGTCGGCCAGCGACAGCACCAGGCCGAAGTTGTGCTCGACCAGGATGACCGTGCAGCCCGCGTCGCGGATCCGGCGGATGAGCGCGGCCAGGGTCTCCACCTCGGCCTCGTCCAGCCCGGAGGCCACCTCGTCGAGCAGCAGCACCTTGGGCTCGGCGACCAGCGCCCGAGCGACCTCCAGCAGCCTGCGCATGCCGAGCGGCAGCGTGGCCGCCTCGGTGTCGGCCAGGTGGTCCAGCCCAACGAGCGTGAGGGCCTGGCCGGCCTGCTCACGGTCGCGCCGCTGGACGCGGCGGAAACGCCGGGTGCGCAGGATCGCGCCGCCGAACGAGGCGGGCTCGGCGGTGTAGCGGCCGGAGGCCACGACGTCCCTGACGGTGATCCCGGGCGGGATCAGCGGGGTCTGGAACGTCCGCGCCACGCCCAGCCTGGCGATGGCGTGCGTCGCCGCCGTGCCGATCTCCTTGCCGTCCAGCGTGATCGTGCCCGCGTCCCTGCGGTAGTAGCCGCAGACGAGGTTGAGCAGCGTGGTCTTGCCGGAGCCGTTGGGGCCGATCAGGGCCGTGACCCGGCCGGGTTCGGCACGCAGCGCCGCGTTCGTGAGCGCCTGGTTGCCGCCGAAGGCCTTGGCCACGCCGGTGACCTCCATCGTGCCGCCGGTGATGGGCGCGATCTCCGTCTCCGTGCCGGCCTTCGCGCCGGGCAGCACGCCGGCGGCCCGGTCGAGGCGGGCGGCCAGCTTGCGTGCCGCGCCGGCCACGCCGCCGCTCATCAGCACGCCGCCGATCAGGAGGAACAGGCCGAAGAACACCAGCGAGTACTCCTGGAAGCTGCTCGACTGGGAGTTGCCGTACTCCACGACTCCCGCGCCGAGCAGCGCCCCGTACACGCTGACCGAGCCGCCCAGGATGGAGGCGGCCAGCGCGCCGGTCGCGACGTGGAAGCTGAAGGCGTCCAGCGAGACGAACAGGTCCAGGTTGGCGAAGAGCGCGCCCGCGAGCCCGGCGGGGACGGCGCCGATCGCGTACCCGGCCAGCTTGGTGCGGAAGACGGACATGCCGACCGACGACGCCAGCACCGGGCTCTGCTTGAGCACCTGGAAGGCGATCCCGTGCCGGGAGGCCACGATGTTGCGGAACGCCGCGAACCACAGGATCGTGACCGCGACCACGCAGAAGTAGAACTGCTCGGGCCCGAGCTGGTAGCCGAACAGCGTCGCGGGCGGGATGCCGGAGAGGCCGTGCGCGCCGCCGGTGTGCTCCTCCAGGATCGTCACCACGTCGGGCACCAGCAGCACCAGGAAGAACGAGGTCATGGCCAGCGACCAGGAGCCCAGCCGGAGCCCGGGGATGCCGGTGAGGATGCCGACGACCAGCGCCGCCAGCCCCGCCACGAGCAGGTGGACCAGCAGGTCGGTGGTCCCGGCCTTGGAGATGATCGCCGCCGTGTAGGCGCCGGCCGCGTACATGGCCACCTGACCGATGGCGAGCTGGCCCGCGTACCCGAGCGACAGGTTCAGGCCGCTGACGATGAGCGCCATGATGAGCGTCAGCTCCACCTGCCGGGTGAGCCCGTAGTCCGCGCCCAGGAACGGCAGCGCCAGCAGCAGAGCGCCCAGCAGCGCCGGGTACACCCACGACGGCACCGCCCGGAGGGCTGCCCACGCCTTCAACGTCGTCACACCGCCCGTTCCTGGACCTTGCCGAACAGACCCGTGGGCCGGATCATCAGCACCAGCAGGAGGATCGCGAAGACGCTCAGGTTGCTGAACTCCGAGCCGAGGTAGCGGGCCGCGTGCTCCTCCACCAGCCCGACGGTGAAGCCGCCGGCCAGCCCGCCGTAGAAGCTGCCGAAGCCGCCGATCGCCAGCGCCACGAAGCCCTTCAGGGCCAGCGCCGAGCCGAGCGTCGCGACGGCGAACGTCTTGGGGCCGATGAAGAAGCCCATCAGCCCGGCGAGCAGCCCGGTGACGGCGAACGCGGCGAAGGCCAGCGTGCGCACGTTGACCCCGCGCAGCACGGCCGCCTCGGCGTCCTGCGACATGGCCACCACGGCGAGGCCGTTGAGCCGCCTGCGGGTGTAGAGGTGGATGCCCACCACGAGCAGCACGGCCATGGCGATCAGGCCGAGCTCGAAGGTGTACACCCGGCCGCCGGCGAGCGTGATCGCCTCCTTGGAGCCGATGAACGGCACCTCCAGCGGCTGGGTGCCCCAGATGAGCTGGGCCAGGCCCGTCAGGACCGTGCCGAACCCGAGCGTGGTGATCAGCTGGGTCTGGTGGTCCGCGACGGGCCGGACGGCGACGCGCTCCAGGATGGCGGCGATGAGCATGACCACGGCCATCGTCAGGAGGATGACGGCCGGCGCCGGGAGCCCGAACGTGACGTGGCCGGCGTAGGCGACGAAGGCGCCGATCATCATCAGCTGGGCCTGCGCGAAGTTGAACGACCGCGAGGCCACGTAGACGATGTTGTAACCGATGGCCACGAGCGCGTACACGGCTCCCAGCGACAGCCCTGCGTAGACGAGCGTCACTTGGACGCGCCCATCTGGCCGTTGACGATCGGGGCGGGGTCCACGAACGTGTGGGTGCCGCGCGCCAGCTTCGGCTCGTGCGACTCCGCCGAGTACGGGTAGCTCGTGTAGACCGCGGTGCCCGTGTTGCCGTTGACCTCCGGCTTCTCCAGCGACTTGGCGATGGCCGCGGCGTCGGTGCTGCCGGCGTCCTTGGCCCCGGCGGCGATGAGCAGGACGCCGTCGTAGCCGAGGACGTTGACCATCGCGCCCTTGATGCCGCCGAGCTCCTTCATCTTCGCGACGGCCTTGTTCGTGGCCTCCGCCGCCGGGTCGTAGACCGTGGCCGCGTTCACCTCGATCTTGAGGTTCTTCACCTCGGCCGAGCCCAGCAGGCCCTCGGGGGGCTCCTGGGTGACCAGCGGGGTCGAGGCGACCGACGTCTCACCGAGCAGCGGGACGTCCCAGCCCAGCTTGGTGATGCCCTTGAGCACGTACCCGGTGGGGGCGCCGTAGGCGTTGAAGACGACCACGTCGGGGTCGGCGTCGCGGAGCGCGGAGATCTGGGCGGTCATGTCGAGCGCGGCGGAGTCGTACTCGACCTTGCCCACGACCTCGTAGCCGTTCTCCTTGAACACGGTCTCGGACAGTTCGCCGAAGTTCTTGGCGTACGGGGAGTTGCCGTGCAGGATGCCGATCTTCTTGTAGCCGTTGGACTCGAACACCGGCAGGTAGTCCTCGACCACCACGCGGGGTGAGGCGGCCAGGTTGAAGGCCAGCGGGTGCTGCTTGGGGTCGGCCGTGTCGTCGATGTTGGCCGAGTTCATGAACAGGATCTTGTTCTGGTTCAGGATCGGCGCGACCGCCGAGCTGACCTGGGTGCCGGCCGTCACGATGTAGGCGTCGGGCTTCTCCTTGGCGAGCTGCGCGCGCAGGCCGGACACCGCCTTGGTGGGGTTGGCGTTGTCCGGCGACTCGATGAGCTTGATCTGCCGCCCGTTGACGCCACCGGACTCGTTGACCGTCGCGACGCCGGCCTTGACCGAGTTCACGCCGGTGATGAGCTGGTCGGTGACGGGCCCGGCATCGCTGCCGGCGCTCACCATGATCACGTAGGGGGCGTCGTCCGCGCCCGCTGTCCCGGCTTCCTCTGCGGCGGCGCCGCATGCCGGGAGCGCGAGCAGGGCGGCCGCCAGAACCGCCCACCTCGCCCGGTGGCCCTTCATTGAATCAATCCAATCTTATCTATGATTGAATCCTAGTAAGAGAAGGCTGGCACAAGGGTCTCTCCTTGGCAATGGGGCGACGGTGAAAAGGTCAGAGTGCCGCGCGCAGGTCGCGCCTCAGCACCTTGCCGCTGGCGTTGCGGGGCAGCTCCTCGACGAACTCGACCGTACGGGGGACCTTGAAGTTGGCCAGCCGCTCCCGCGCCCAGGAGATGATCTCCTCGCCGGTGGCCTCGGCGTCGCGCCGGCGCACCACGTACGCCCTGGCCACCTCGCCGAGCCGGGCGTCCGGCACGCCGACCACCGCCACCTCGGAGACCGCCGGGTGGCGCGCGAGCGCCTGCTCGACCTCGGCGGGCGAGACGTTGAACCCGCCGACGAAGAAGAGGTCCTTGATCCGGTCGGTGATCTTGAGGTTGCCGTCGGCGTCGAGCGTGCCGACGTCGCCCGAGTGCAGCCAGCCCTCCGCGTCGATCGCCTCCGCCGTGGCGGCGGGGTCCTCCCAGTAGCCGGGGGTGACGTTGGCGCCGCGGATCAGCACCTCGCCCGGCTCGCCCGGCGGCAGGTCGCGGCCCTCGGCGTCCACGACCCGCAGCTCGACGCCCGGCAGCGCGCGCCCGTTGGTGCGGGCGATCACGTCGGCGGAGTCGCCCGCGCGGCACATCGTCGCGGTGCCGAAGCACTCGCTCATCCCGTACGCGGTGATGAAGTGCTCGAACGGCAACTCGGAGCGGGCCCGCTCGACCAGCGCCACCGGCACGACGGCCGCACCGGTGGCGGCCACGCGCAGCGACCCGAGGTCGAAGGACTCCCGGCCGGGGCTCTCCAGCAGCGAGTAGTAGATGGTGGGCGGCCCGTTCATCACCGAGATCCGGGCGGACTCGATGATCCGCATGACCTCCACCGGGTCGAACACGGCGAGCGGCACGATCGTCAGCCCGTTCATCAGGCTCGTGATGATGCCCGCCTTGTTGCCGCCGGTGTGGAAGAACGGCAGCGACACCAGGTAGCGGTCCCCGGGCCGCAGCCCCCAGATCCGGCCGTACGCCGCGTACAGGTCCAGGCAGGTGCCGTGCGGGATCGTCACGCCCTTGGCCCGGCCGGTGGTGCCGGAGGTGAAGATGACCTCGCTCAGGTCGGCGGGGTCCACGGCCAGCGCCGTCTCCCTCGCGGTCTCCGGGCTCACCGCCGCGCCGCCCGCCAGGAAGTCGCCCCAGCTCCCGCCGTCGAGCATGTCGACCACGGCGAGCTCGCCGAGCGCGGGCTCGTCCCCGTCACGCTCCCGCAGCGCCGCCGCGTAGTCGTAGCCGAGGAAGCCGTTGTCCAGGAAGACCGCCTTCGCCCGGACCCGGCCGAGGATCTCCCGGGCCTCGCGGCCGCGGTAGCGGGTGTTGAGCGGGACCACGGTGGCGCCGGCGCAGTGCAGGCCCAGCGAGGCGACGATCCAGCGGTGGGTGTTGGGCGCCCAGATGCCCACCCGGTCGCCCGGCCGGACGCCGAGCGCGATGGCGCCGCGCGTCACCTCCAGCGCCGCGGCCAGCAGCTCCCGGTACGTCAGCTCAGTCTCGCCGTCGATGACCGCCGGCCGGTCGCCGAACCGTTCGACCCCGGCCATCAGCATGCGCGGAACGGTCCGCTCCGTGTCCATCAAGGCCTCCTATTTCCCGGTGAACTTCGGCTCGCGCTTCTCCACGAAGGCGCTCAGGCCCTCGCGGAAGTCCTGGGCGCGGGAGGAGACCTCCAGCGCGAACGCCTCGGCCGGCAGCTGCTCGCGGAGCGCGGCGTCGGCGGCCTGGTTGATCAGGGCCTTGGTGAGGCCCAGCGCCACCGTCGGCCCGGCCGCCAGCCGGGCGGCGAGCGCGCCCGCCGCCTCGTCCGCCCGGCCCGGCTCGACGACCTCGTGCACGACGCCCCACGCGCTCGCGGTGTCGGCGTCGAGGCGCTCGCCGAGCATGAGCAGGCGGCGGGCGCGCAGCGGGCCGACCGCGCGGGCGGTCAGCCAGGTGGCGCCGCTGTCCGGCGTCATGCCCCGGGTGATGAACGGCTGCCAGAAGGTCGCCGTGGTGTCGGCGACCACGAAGTCCGAGGCCAGGGCGAGCTGGAAGCCGATCCCGACCGCGTACCCCGTGACGGCGCACACCACCGGCACCTGCAGCTCGCACAGCTGGGGGATCAGCCGGTGGGCCTGCGACGGCAGCCGCCGCTGGATCGCGCCCGGCCTGGGCCGGCCGCCGGAGCCCGCGTTGCGCGCCACGATGTCGAAGCCGCTGCAGAAGTCGCCGCCCTCGCCCGACAGGAGTACGGCGCGTACCCGTTCGTCGTTATGGGCCAGCTCCAGGGCGTCGATGACGGCGCGCAGGGAGCGGTCGTTGAGCGCGTTGCGCCGGCGCGGGTCGGCCAGGCGCAGGGAGAGCACGCCTTCGGAAAGCCCTGTGACCAGGCCTTCCACAGCGGGATACTCGCTATACATGCAAGCATTATAAAGATGCACTCTTTGATCCCGTCACTCCTACGTATAGATGTTACTATCTTTGTAATGATTGCGTTTCATGGAGAGGACGCGGATGAGCACGAGCGTTCCACGGGGGGACGGGCAGGCCACCGGGCCGGCCGGGCGATCGCTGACGGAGCTCCTCGACGAGCTGCCCGCGCTCGACGAGGCCACCGTCGTGCATTCGACCAGCAGCACCCTGACCCTGGCAGAGCTGCGCGCCGCCGTGTCCCGGGTGGCCGGCGAGCTGACGAGGGCCGGGGTCCGGCCGGGTCATCCGGTCGGGGCGCTGGTCGGGTCCGGCGCCTCCGGCGTGGTGGCGATGTTCGCGGCCTGGCGGGCCGGGGCCGTCTACATGCCGGTCAACCACCGCATGACGGGCCACGAGGTGGCGGCGCTCATTGACGACACCCCCGTGTGCCTGCTCCTGGGCACCACCGGGGACCTTGAGGGGCGGGACGCCGGCATCGGCGTCGTGGAGCTCGACGAGACCACCTGGAGCGCCCGCACCCGCAGGCCCGTGCCGGCGGACGCGACCACGTACGACGACGACATCGCCCTGGTGCTGCGCACGTCGGGGACGACCGGCAAGCCCAAGGCGGTCCTGCTGCGCCACGACGGCACGCTGGACGCGCTGGACGCGAGCCTGCGCAAGCTGCGCAGGCGGAGCTCGGGGCCGCGCGAGCCGCGGGCGGAGCTGCGGGCCAACCTGATCCCCCTTTCCCTGGCACTGTGGGCGGGGATCTTCAACACGCTCTTCTCGTTCCGCGCCGGGTTCGGCGTGGTGCTGCTCGACCGGTTCACCCCGGAGGAGTTCGCCAGGGCGGTGCGCGAGCACGAGCTGACCTCGACGGTGCTCGCGCCCGCCATGATCACCATGCTCAGCGAGGCGGACGGGGTCGACACCCTGGAGCCGCTGCAGATCGTGCGCTCCATCACCGCGCCGCTCTCCCCCGCCGTCGCCCAGCGCTTCCACGACCGGTACGGCGTGCTCGTGCTCAACTCGTACGGGCAGACCGAGCTCGGCGGCGAGGTCGTCGGCTGGACGATCGAGGACATCCGCACCTACGGCACGGAGAAGCTCGGCGCGGTCGGCCGCCCCTACGACGACGTGGACGTCCGGATACTCGACGAGCACGACCAGGACCTGCCGGCGGGCGAGCCGGGCCACATCCACGTCCGCTCCCCCTACCGCATGCGCGGGTACGCGGTCGCGGGCGACGAGGACGCCGACCGGATGCTCGACGGGTTCCTGCGCACCGGCGACGTCGGCCGGCTCGACGCCGACGGGTTCCTGTGGATCGAGGGCAGGGTCAGCGACATGATCAACCGGGGCGGCCTCAAGGTCTTCCCCGACGAGGTGGAGGAGGTGCTGCGGCGCCACCCCTCGGTGCGCGACGCGGCCGTCGCGGGCGTGCCCGACCGCCGGCTCGGCGAGGTGCCCTGCGCGTGGATCGTGCCGGTCGACGGCGAGGTGGACGAAGGGCAGCTGACCGCGTGGTGCCGGGAGCACCTGGCGCCCTACAAGGTGCCGGTGTCCTTCGTCGCCGTCGACGCCATGCCGCGCAACGACGTGGGCAAGGTGCTGCGCCGCCAGTTGCGGACAAGCGCCCCGCCCAAGGAAGTTATGCTGTAGTCATAAAGATTGTAAGATTGACAGCGGTGTCGCGAGCGCCTGTCCGGCGCCTCGCCCGCTCCCGGAAACCATAGGAGAGAAGAGGCACGCGTGCGACAGCTACGACAGCCGCGTCTCGCCGAGATCGTCGCCGCGAAGCTGCGCGACGACATCCTCTCGGGCCGGCTCACCGAAGGAGACAGCCTGCCCAGGCAGGAGCATCTCTTCACGGAGTTCCGGGTCAGCCTGCCGGCCGTGCGCGAGGCGATGCGCATCCTGGAGACCGAAGGGCTGGTGTCGGTGCGCCGCGGCAACGTCGGCGGCGCCGTCGTCCACCTGCCCACTCCGCAGCGCATCGCCCGCACGATCAGCATGGTGCTGCAGACCCGCCGCACCACGATGTCCGACGTGAGCGGGGCGCTGCTGAGCCTGGAGCCGACCTGTGTCGCGCTCTGCGCCGCCCGCCCCGACCGGGCCGAGACCACCGTGCCCGAGCTCCGCAAGGTCATCGCGGAGCAGCAGGCGGCGTTCGACGACGCGGAGCAGTTCCCGCTGCTGGCCCGGCGCTTCCACGAGAAGATCGTCGAGACGTGCGGCAACGAGACGATGATCGTCATCATCGGCTCGCTGGAGCTCATCTGGACCGCCCACGAGTCCACGGTGTGGGGTGACGTCCCGGCGGGCGACGACACCGACTCCCCCATGGCGCGCAAGTCGCTCAGGGCGGCGCTGCGCGACCACGAGAAGATCGTCGACGCGATCGAGGCCGGCGACGGGGCCCGCGCCGTCAAGCTGGCCACCGCCCACCTGGACGCGACGCGGAGCTCCAGCCTGGGCGCCTCGCAGAACGACCTGGTCAACACCGACCTGCTCGACAACATCGACTACGGCACGCGCTGACCTCACACGGAAACGGCCGCCGGTCTCCCGGCGGCCGTTTCTCGTCCGTACGGGTCAGGCCGCGCCCACGGCCTCGGCCCTGAGCGTGTCGTCCACGAGCTTGTCGGCCGGGAGCAGGTCGGTGTAGGTGAGGATGCCCTCGACCTTCACGAACATCTCCTGCATCTCGGTCAGCGTGCCCTCGTTGATGGCCAGGCTGCTGTCGAAGGCGTAGAGACCGCCGCCGCTGATGGTGTTCTCCGGCACCTTCATGAAGTCGGCCAGCATCTTGACGATCTCGGCGTCCTTGCGCCAGTCACCCTCGAACCGCTTGGCCGCGCAGGCGTTGGCCTTCAGGAAGCTCACCCCGGTGGCCCGCTCGGTCTTCAGCAGCTTGGTGCCGAAGATGATGCCGGCCGTAGTGCTCGATCCGTACGCCTTCTTCGAGTCGACCAGGGCGTGCGCCACGTCCTGGTCGATGGCCTTCTGGGTCTCGGGCGCGAACAGCAGCGCGGCCTCCACGCCGCCGTT
Organism: Nonomuraea sp. NPDC049486; assembly: GCF_040676925.1. Taxonomy (NCBI): domain Bacteria; kingdom Bacillati; phylum Actinomycetota; class Actinomycetes; order Streptosporangiales; family Streptosporangiaceae; genus Nonomuraea; species Nonomuraea sp. NPDC049486. Next base: position 467,890 of record NZ_JBFAPV010000004.1, on the reverse strand, counting down.
CTTGAGCGCGGGCACCATGTCGGAGCTGCCGAGGGTGACCAGCTCGACGTCGCCGAAGCTCAGCCCGCCGGCTTCGAGCGACTTGCCCAGCAGGTAGGAGGTGGCCGAGCCGACGGAGCCGAGCAGGGCCACCCGCTTGCCCTTGAGCTCCTCCACCGACTTGATCGACTTGGCGCCGAACAGGCCGCTCGGCGCGGCCTCGCCCTCCGGCGTGTTCACCGAGCCGAGCGAGGCGACCATCTTGAGCTCGGCGCCCTTCGCGACCTGGTTGAACATGCCGGCCGACGGCGAGCCGACGTAGACGTCGAGCTTGTCGGTGGCGAGGAAGGCGATCGCGTCGGCCGGGTTCTTGATGGGCTCGAACTCGATGGTCAGGCCCTCGTCGCGGTAGCACCCGAGGGCGTCGGCGACGAAGGCCGGGCCCAGCGAGGTGCCGGAGATGTAGCCGACTTTGAGCGTGCGGGTGGTGTCACTGGCGGGCGTGCCGGTCTCCTCCTCGGCGCCGCAGGCGGTCAGCGCGCCGAGGGCGAGGATGGGGAGGGCGAGCGCGGCCATGACGCGCCTGCTCAACGAGAGCCGTGCGGTCACGGGTCGTTCCTTTCGATCGGCCGGTGGGGGGAAGTCACCGGTTCCAGGGGGTGAGCAGCCATTCGACGCCCCGGAGCACCAGGCCGACGATCACGCCGATCAGCGAGATCGAGACGATGCCCACGTACATGTGCTCGGGGACGCCGAGGTTCCACGAGTTCCACACGAGGAATCCCAGGCCGGCGTCGGCGGCGACGAACTCGGCGCCGACGATGACGATGACGGCGAGGCCGGAGGCGATGCGCATCCCGGTGAGGGTCTGCGGCAGCGCCGCCGGCAGCGTGATGTGCACGAGCGTGGACCAGCGCGAGGCGCCGCACGAGCGCCCCACGTCGTGGTAGCGGGGGGAGACGCTGCTGACCGCGTCGATCGTGTTGATGAGCACGACGAAGAAGCAGGTCAGCGCGACCAGGAGGATCTTGCTGGTCTCGCCGAGGCCGAAGATGAGCAGCAGTAGCGGCAGGATCGCCAGCTTCGGCACCGTGTAGAGCGCCGAGATCGTGGGTTCGAGCGCCACCCTGAGCAGCCGTACGGAGCCGATCACCATGCCGAGCGCGACCGCGCAGGACGTGCCGAGCAGGTAGCCGGAGACGATGCGGCTCAGGCTGGCCAGCACCGACTCCTGGTAGACGCCGCTGGCCAGGAGGTCGGCCCAGGAGGCCGCGATGTCGCTGGGCGGGGGGAAGTAGTTGCTCTCCAGCACCCCGGCCCCGGCCAGCAGCTGCCACAGGCTGATGAGCGCGACCGGCACGAGGATCGCCAGGCCGCGCTCCATGAGCGTGCGGCGGCGGGCGTAGCCGCGCGGGTCGAGCTCGGCCGGTCCTGGGGCGATCGTCCGCCAGGTGCCGGTGCTCTCGACGGCCTCCTGGTCGCGGGTGACGGGGCTCATGCGGGCTGGAGTTCCCTTCGCAGTCGGTGCCAGATCTCGTCGCGCAGGGCGGCGAAGTCGGGCGAGGCGCGGATCTCGTCAGGGTGCCGCGGCCGGTCGAAGGGCACGTCGATCACCGTGGCGATCCGGCCGGGCCGCGCGCTCATCACCGCGATCCGGTCGCCGAGCAGCAGCGCCTCGTCGATCGAGTGGGTGACGAAGACGACCGTGTTCTGGTTGGCCTGCCACAGGTCCAGCAGCTTCTCCTGGAGCAGCAGGCGGAGCTGGGCGTCGAGCGCGGCCAGCGGCTCGTCCATGAGCAGCGTCTCGGGTTCGACGGCGAGCGCCCTGGCGATCGCGACCCGCTGCTTCATGCCGCCGGAGACGGTGTCCGGGTACGCGTTCTCGAAGCCGGACAGGTCGAGCTGGGCGAGCCAGTGATCGGCGATCTCCTTGGCCCGCGCCCGCCGGACCCCGGTCTGGAGCAGCGGGAAGATGACGTTCTCCCTGATCGTCTTCCACGGGAAGACGGAGTAGTCCTGGAAGACCACGGCCGACAGGGATCGGGACGGGTCGTCGTGCCGCATGTCGATCGTGCCGCTGGACGGCCGCTCCAGCCCGGCCATGACCCTGAGCAGGGTGGTCTTGCCGCAGCCCGAGGGGCCGAGCAGGCACAAGAACTCGCCGTCGTGGACGTCCAGCACGATCTCGTCCAGCGCGCGGACGGAGCCGGCGCCGCTGGAGAAGACCTTGCCGAGCTTGCGCACGGCGATCTTCACGGGCTGTGTGGGCGGCATGCGAACGCCTTTCTGAGCGCTGCCATCAGCACTGATCTAATACTCAATCATTGATAAGATACGCAAAGCATGGGTCAGCGACAAGGCCGTTGCCCCGGTTAAGGCCAACCCGTAACCTTCCGATCCACGGCCGCTCACCCGCCCAGCACCTCGTCCGACACCCGCGACTCGACGGCGTACGCGTCCGCGAGCGTGCCGCGCACGCCCTCACCCACGGCGCGCTTGATCCCGCGCACGGCGGCGGCCGGGTGGCCGGCGATCAGCTCGGCCAGGTCGAGGGCGCGACCGAGCGCGGCGCCGTCCGGCACCACCTCGCCGACGAACCCCCACGCGCGCATCCGCTCCGCGCCGAAGCGCTCACCCGTGAGCATCACCTGCATCGCCGCCGGGTAGCCGATCTGCCGGGGCAGCCGGGCCACCGACCCGCCACTCGCGATGAACCCGTGCCGCACCTCCGGCAACGAGAACAGCGCCGACTCCCCGGCGATCCGGATGTCGGTCGCGCCCGCCAGCTCCATCCCGGCGCCGAAGCAGATGCCCTCGATCGCGGCCACGACCGGGACCTCCAGCACCACGTCACGCAGCAGCGCGTGGTGCACATCGGCCCACACCGCCGCGGCGGGCCCGCCGGCGTCGGGCGCGGAGGCCCCAGCGGAGGACCGGCCACCGCGGATCGCCGCGGCGACGTCGGCGGAGAACGTCGCGAGGTCGGCGCCGGAGGAGAAGTCGCTCCCACCGGTCACCACGACGGCCCCCGCGCCGGAGGCCGCCACCTCCCGCCAGGCGGCGGCCAGGTCGCGGAAGCCCGCCAGGTCCAGCGCGTTGCGGCGGGCGGGACGGTCGAGTGTGACGAGACGGACGCGCGGCCGGGGCTCGGACACCACGATCATGAGCACTCTCCTCTTATGATTTACATCATTAAAATGATAGATTGCGGCAATGGTCGACACCAGCCACGCCGAGGACGAGGTCCTCATCCGCTCCCTCATCGGGCTCGCCGCCCACCTCGCCGACGAGGGCGAGCCGGACGACTACCGCGCGCTCTACACCTCCGACGCCACCTGGAGCTTCGGCGGCAGCACCCAGCAGGGGGCGGACGAGATCGTCGCCGCCACCCGGCAGCGCCGCGCAGAAGGCGTCAGCGGGCCCGGCACGAACACCCGCCACCTGGTGGTCCCGTTGCACGTGACCGTGACGGGCGACACAGCCACCGCGGTCTCGTACTTCCTGTTCTTCGGCGACACCACCGGCACCCCCGCGGTGCGGGTCTTCGGGGTCTACACCGACGAGCTCGTCCGTACGCCGGAGGGCTGGCGCATCAGCAGCCGGACGAGCCGGGCGGGATGACCTTTCGTGCGTGATTCGGCAATGATGTCCTCTACTCGGGAGGGCCACTCACCATGACGACGACGATCGAGACGCTGCTGGCAGCCGCGGCCGGAGACGCCGCGGACGTCCCCGCGCTGATGTGCGAGGGAGAGTCGGTGACGTACGCCGAGCTGCACGCGCGCGTGCGCGAGGGCGCCGCCGCCTGGATCGCGCACGGCCTGCGCCCCGGCGACCGGGTGGCCTGCTGGGCCGCGAACACGATCGACTGCACCGTCGCCATGCTCTCGGCCATCGTGGCCGGGGGCGTGCTCGTCCCGCTCAACCCGCGCTACACGAGCGCCGAGGTGGCCGCGATCCTGCCCCGGGTCTCCGCCCCCTTCCTGGTCGCGCCCGGCCTGCTCGCGGGGCGGCGGCTGGCGGCCGAGGCGCTCCCTATCGCGGGCGGCGCCCAGGTGATCGCCCTCGGCCCCGACGTGCCCGAGGGCGCGGTGGGATGGGACGAGTTCCGCGCCGGCGCGGGTGCGGCGGCACGGGTCGAGCCGGGCGAGATCATCGCGATCCAGTTCACGTCGGGCACCACCGGGCGGCCCAAGGGCGCGGTGCTCCGGCAGGAGCCGTTCCTCACCACCGCCCGCACCTGGGCCGAGGTCGTCGGGCTCGGCCGGGGCGACGTCTACCCGGTGACCTATCCGCTCGCGCACATCGGCGGGTTCAAGACCGGTCTCATCTCGCCGTTCCAGGTGCGGGCGACCGCGGTGCTGATCCCCGTGGTGTCGGCGGAGTCGATCGCCGAGGTCGTCCGCACGCTGCCGGTCGCGGTGCTCAACGCGCCGCCCGCCGCGCAGCGGTACGTGGTCGCGGCCCGCCGGAACGGCGACATCCCCGGCGAGCCGACCATCCGCGTGGCGGTCATCGGGTCCGCGATCGTGCCGCCCGCTCTCGTACGGGACCTCAAGCAGGAGCTGGGGGTCGGCGACGTGGTCATCGGCTACGGGCTGACCGAGGCGACCGGGGTGTGCACCATGACCCGCCCCGGCGACCCGCTCGACCTGGTGTGCGACACGATCGGCCGGCCCATCGACGGCGTCCGGGCGCGCGTCTGGGCGCCGGACGCGACGGGCAGCCCCGTGGTGGGCGAGATCGAGGTGACCGGCTCCAACGTCATGGCCGGCTATCTCGACGACCCCGACGCCACGGCCGAGGTGATGCGCGACGGCTGGCTCCGTACGGGCGATCTGGGCTGGATCGGCGAGGACGGCTACGTGCGCATCGCCGGGCGGACCAGGGACATGGTCATCGTGGGCGGGTTCAACGTCTACCCGGCGGAGGTCGAGCACGTCCTCGCCGACCATCCGTCGGTGACGGACGCGGCGGTCGTCGGCGTGCCCGACGACCGCCTCGGCGAGGTGACGGCGGCCTTCGTGGTCGTCTCCGGAGAGCTGGACGAGAGCGAACTCCTCGCCTGGTGCCGCGAGCGGCTGGCGAACTTCAAGGTGCCCCGGCGCGTCTGGATCCTCGACGAGCTCCCGCGCGGCGCGGTCGGCAAGATCGCCAAACCGCGCCTCCAGGAGCTCGCCGTGGACCTGCTCCGCCGGCCGGGCTGACCGCCGCCTAGCCCTTGACGGCCTTGGCGACCAGGGCGCTCAGCCGCTTCTCCTCGGCGGAAACGCCGATCTGGCCCAGCTCGAACTCCTTGGCGAGCGCCGTGAACCGCCAGGCGGGAAGGACCGCCGCCGCGCGGCACAGCCCCGCGACCGTGGTGAGGTCCACGCTGAGGACCTTCTTCTTGCCCGACGCCGGCGGCGGAGGCAGCTTGGCCGGGCCCGTGTCGTGGACCACGTCGACGGTCTTCTCCTTGAGCAGTGAGAACAGCTCACCGGCGAGATAGCGCTGGGTCTCGATCGTGACGCCGCCCGTCCGCTTCGCGAAGAACCCGGCGAGCAGCGGCACCAGGGCGTCCTTGCCGAAACCCACGTTCTGGACGGCGAACACGCAGTACGAGGCCGCGATGTTGTTGCGGTACCGTTCGACGCCGGCGTCACCCTTGACGCCGTCCAGAGCCCCCAGGTGCTCCAGCACCGCGTTCAGCGGCAGCCGGCCGAGATCGACCTCCTTCTGGCTCGGCTGCCCCGCGCCGGGAGGCGTGCTGGTCGCCAGGTGGCCGAAGGCGTAGAAGCACTCGACCATCGTCTCCTTGGACTCGTGGCCGGGGTTGATCCGGACGTACCACTCCTCCTTCTGCTCCGCCGGCGACGCCCCCCACGGCCCCGGGATCCTGCCGACGTACGACGTCCGCAGGAACGAGAAGCTGTCGCGCCAGTCGATCAGGACGAGCTTGCCGAAGAGGGTGTCGATCTTGCCGGTGGACGTCGCGCGCAGGAGCAGGGGGATCCCGTCCACGTAGGTGGTGCCCTGGCGCTTGCTCTTCGGGTCGATCGGCCAGCAGAACTCGTCCACGAACTTCGCGTTCCGGGCGGCGCTGTCGATCAGCGCCAGCTCGTCACGGTGCCCGTGCCGGAGCATGTGGATCACGAGCTGTCCCTCGTCGTGCCGGGCGAGATCGAGCTGGCTGTCCTGCAGCAGCGCCTCGGCCCGCGCGAACACGGATTCGAGGTTGCCCTTCTGGGACAGCAGCGTGAGATCGCCGGCGGCCACCTTGCCGGTGCCGAACGAGGCGTACTTCTGGTAGCTCTTGCACAGGAAGACCTCCAGCCTGCCTGCGGCGATGTCCTCCTTCAGGCTGCCGAGGATGACGTCGAGCCGGCCCCTGCCGCCGGTCGACCCGGGCGCGAGCTGGATCGTGGTGTCGATGATCAGCACGCACGGCGCCGCGCCCTTCTTCTGCGCCGCGATGGCCTTGCGCACGTCGGCCACGAGCCCTTCAGGCGATGGCGCGGAGTAGGGCGCGCTCGGGTTCAGCGTCGCGACCAGGACGTCCTGGTGCGGCGTCAGCGTGTCGCCCTCTCTGAGCCTTCTGAGCAGCTCGCCGGTCTCGAAGTAGTCGATCGGCTCGGTGGAGCGCGAGACCTGCTCGTGCCCCCGCCAGGACAGCGCGATCCACAGCGCCGTCCCGAGCGCTTCCATGCCGCTGGTCGTGAGGTAGCTGTACATGTGGACCTGCTCGCCCTCGACCAGCGGCGCGATGCTGGGCGCGCGTTCCAGCACGACCCGCCGTACAGCGTGCTGGTAGTCGGTGCCCTTGTAGTTCTTGGCCACGGCGACCACGATGCCGATCTCGTCCATCATGAGGTCGACCGCGCGCAGCGCCACCGACGGGTTGTGCTGGTTCGCCACGACGATGTCGAGGAGCCGGCCCAGCGAGCGCAGCGCGTTGGCGGTCAGCGCGTCGGTGCGCTTCGGGCCGAACTCGTCGGTGAGGCCCAGCACGAGGTGCTCGACCATGGCGCACACCGGCGCCAGCTCGGTCTTCTGCCGCGCGATCTCCTGCAGGCGGGCGAACGGGCTGCCGGTGATGAGCGCCACGAGGTCGGCCCAGGTGTTGACGGTGGAGTCGGCCTGGGCGTCGGGCTTGCCCGTGTCCATGAGCTCGTAGAGCTGGTAGGCCGACGGCGTCGCGCCGAGCTCCTGAAGGATCGACTTCCAGGCGATGTCCTGCTTCGCGAAGGCGGAGATGCCGCTCAGCACGCTGATGCCCGTCCGCCCCACGACCGGTTTGATTCTGAGCCCGGCCACCACCTTCGGGTCCACCATCATCGCCAGCTTCTCCAGCACGCGCGGGCTGTTGACGAGGATGTCGTCCGGGTCCGGCATCACGGTGCCCAGCTTGGCCAGGAACTTCTGCAGGGTGTCGACGTAGTTGGTGCGCCAGTAACTGGCCGCGAGCTCGTTCTCGGCCGACAGGCCCCGCTCCTTGTCGCGCTGGGTCTTCGCCGCCCGGAAGCCGATCTGCTCGACGATGTGCTCCTGCGTCGTGCCCTTCACCGCCGCCGCGAGCTCGGCGCGGCGCTCGTGTGAGTACGTCGTCGGCTCGGCGTTGATGGAGTCGACGAGCTCCGCCGCCTTCCGGAGATGGCCCATGGACGAGGCGTCGCGTTCGTCGGCGACGCGGTCAGCGAGCGCGGCCAGGTCGGCCGTGGCGAGGTCGAGCGCCTCCAGCGTCAGCGGGTCGTGGCCGCCCGGGGTCGTCTCGGGGCGCTCGCCGGGCTGCTTCGGCGGCAGGACGTCGAGGTAGTGCGCCACGTCCTGGTGCTGCGGCGCCGGCTTCTCCACGGGCGTCCGCACCGTGGGGTGGGCCAGGCGGGTCGCCGCGGTCGCCTTCATGAAGGCGTGGGCGACCTCGCCCCTCAGCTGGGCCGCGATGAGCCGGGACTTCTCGCTGCGTTCGGCCGCCGAGCGCTCGGCCAGCGTCTCGGCGATGAGCTTCACGGATTCGAGCGCGGCGGGCGAGCCCAGCTGCGTCAGCGCCCTCGCCACCGCCTTGGCCGTGGTCGGGTCGGGCTTCCCGACGAACTCCTGCCAACCCGCGGGCAGCACAGGATCGTTCGACATTACCGACATGCTTCCTCCCCTTGTCCCATGCGCTGGGACGGACAGATGACGGTGGGCCCCCACCCGATGCTCGATGCCGGACCGACCCGCGTCAATGCGATCGGCCACGGTTTTTGGAACGGGACAATGGCCATCCGCCCTCGTCCGGGGTCCGCTCTCAGCGGCGGCGGACGCGTTCGCGGAGGGCGGCGACCGCGTCGGTGAACGCGGGCTGGCGCATCGACCAGTCCTGGGCGATCTGCTCGACGCCCGCGGCCATCCGAGGATCTGTGAGGGAACGGCTGAGCCGCATGGTGGCCTTGGCGCGGCGTACCGCGTCCGGGGAGCGGCCCGCCACCCGGGCCGCCATGCGGCGTGCCGTGTCCATCAGTTCGCCGTCCTCCACGCAGCGCCAGATCAGGCCGCGCCGCTCCGCCTCCTCGGCGGTCAGCCGGTCGCCGAAGAGCACCATCGCCGCCGTGCCCTGCCGGCCGACGCGCTGCTCCATCCGCCACAGGTGGCCGCCGCCAGGGTGGATGGCGAGGTCGAGGAAGCGCGGGTCGAACGTGGCGCTCCTGGCGGCCACCACCACGTCGCACGCCAGCGCGAAGCTCACCCCTGCCCCGATCATCGGCGCGTGCACCGCGGCCAGCACCGGCACCGGCAGCGCGGCCAGGGCGTCGAAGCCCCGGTAGACGGCCGTCGGGTCGTCCGCTGGCGCACCGAGCGCGTCCATGTCGCCGCCCGAGGAGAAGACCGGCCCGTTGGCCCGCAGCACCACGGCCCGCACGTCCCTGCCGAGCTCGGCGCACGCCTCGGCGAGCTGCCTGACCAGCACCGGGTTCAGGCTGTTGCGCCGCCGGACGTCGTCCAGGGTGATCCACGCGACGTGGTCCTCCACCTCGACGAGCACGGCCTTCCTGTCGTCCGTCATCGCTTCCTCCTGGGGTTCGTTGCCGCGCGGGCGGCGGGGGTTCTATAATGGCCCTATTCTGTAAATGATAAAAAAGATAGTCCTCGGAGTGGCATGGAGATCGAGCTCACCGCCGAGCAGCGGGCCTTCCGCGAGTCCTGCGGCAAGCTGGCCGCCCACCTGGCGTCCCGCTGGCACCGCGGGCGCGGACCCCACGACGTCGGCCCGTCCGCGCCCGACGAGGCGTCCTGGTCGCGCGTCGCCGAGGCCGGCTGGCTCGCCATGCGGCTGCGCGAGGAGAACGGCGGGGCGGAGGCCGGCGCCGTCGACATGATGATCCTGGCCGAACAGCTCGGCCACCACGCGGTCGCCTCTCCCGTGCTGGGCACGGTGATCGCGGCCGAGCAACTCCAGTCCTGGGGCGCGCCGTCCGGGCTCCTGGAGGAGATCGCCGAAGGCACCCGCCGCCTCGCCCCCGCCCTCACCCCGGATCTGACCGGCTTCGCCGACGCCACGAGGTCGCTGGCGTGGGACGCCGCTGGGGCCGAGTTCGCGGTGGTTCCGGCAGCGGGGACCGCGTATGCGCTCGGGGAGCCCGTACCGTTCGCTGATCAGACGCGCGCCGTACGGCCGCTGGGTGAGCCCGTGCGGACCTTGACCGAGCTGACGGCGCCGGACGGCGAGACGGCCGCGCGGACCTCCGCGTTCGCGCTCAGCCTGCTGGTGGCCGACCTGCTCGGCACCATGCAGGCCGCGCTCGACGCGGCGCTCGACCACGCGAGGACCCGCGTGCAGTTCGGCAGCCCCGTCGGCGCGTTCCAGGCCGTGCAGCAGCTCCTCGCCGACAGCCACGTGCTCACCGAGGCGTCGCGGAGCGCCTGCTGGTACGCGGCCTGGGCCGTCGACGCGCTCCCCGGTGAGGAAGCGCTGCGCGCCGCCCGGGTGGCCAAGGCGTACGCCTCCCGCTCGGCCGTGGAGGTGTGCGAGAACGTGATCCAGGTCTTCGGCGGCATCGGCATGACCTGGGAGGCCCCCGCGCACATCTGGCTGCGCCGCGCCCACGCCGCCCGCGCCGCGTTCGGCGACGAGCACCACCACGAAGCCGTCATCGCCGCCACCGAGTTCTCCGGGAGCTGACCGTGGACTACTCCGACGACCCCGAGGTGGCCGAGTTCCGCGCCGGCCTGCGCGCCTGGCTCCGCGACCACCTGGACGAGCACCGCGACGCCACCGGCTACGAGTCGGCCGAATCCGTCGAGCGGACCCTGCGCTGGCACCGCGCCCTGGCCGCCGCCGGCTACGTGGGCCTGTCGCTCCCCGCCGCCTACGGCGGGCACGGGCTGCCCGACCTGTACGAGGCGGTGCTCAACGACGAGCTGGCCACGGCCGGCGCGCCCCCGCCTCCGCCGATCGGCCACATCGCGCACGCCGTCGCCGACTTCGCCGGCGAGGACCTCAAGACGCGGGTCCTGCCCGGCCTCCTCGGCTGCACCGAGGTCTGGTGCCAGGGCTTCAGCGAGCCGGGCGCCGGATCCGACCTGGCCTCGCTGACCACCACCGCCGCCCCCGACGGCGACCGGTTCGTGGTCGACGGCCAGAAGATCTGGACCAGCGGCGCCATGTGGTCACGCTGGTGCCTGCTGCTCGCCCGTACCGAACGCGACGAACCCCGCCACCGCGGCCTGTCCATGCTGGTCGTGGACATGGAGTCGCCCGGCGTCGACCGGCGCGAGATCGTCCTGGCCAGCGGCAGCCGCGAGTTCGCCGAGGTGTTCTTCGACGGCGTCGAGGTGCCCGCGGCCAACCTGGTCGGCGAGCGCGGCCAGGGCTGGCGGATCGCCATGCACATGCTCTCGTACGAGCGAGGCCCGGCCGACATGGGCTGGGTGGGACGGCTGGGCCGGGTGCTGGCCGCCGCCCGCGACGACGTCCGCTCGGGCCGCCTCCCCGCCGACGAGCCGCTGCGCCGCCGCCTCGCCGCCGCGTCGGTGGACCTGCGGGTGCTGCAGTGGCACGTGGCCCGCTCCCTGGCCGACCGCGACCCCGGCGGGTCGGCGGGATCGGTGGACAAACTGCTGACCACCCGGATCGAACAGAACCTGCACCACGTGGTCGGCGACCTCGCGGGCACGTCGTTCGTCCTCGGCGACCCCGCGCCGTACGGCGACTACCTGTGGTCCCGAGCCCAGTCGATCTACGGCGGCACCCAGCAGATCCAGCGCCAGATCGTCGCCCAGCGCGTCCTGGGGCTCCCCCGGGGCTGAACCCGGCGCTCAAGGCAAGGCGGGCACGGTGGGCGGGGAGTCGGTCCAGCCCACCTCGATCAGCGTCTTGTCGTACGACCCCTCAAGGAGCGGCTTGCCGCCGAGTGTGGACTTCTGGCTGTCCGACAACAGCACCATCCTGCCGGTGTCGACGATCAGCCTCCGCTCGACCACGTTCCTCTTCTCGCCCGTCCCATACGTTGTGTTGATCACGACGACGGTGCCGGGCCTACCCAGGCTGTCCTTCGCGGTGCCTTCCATGCGGACGTTCGGAGACTTCAGCAGAGCCTCCCAGGCCGCGGCGCGGACCTCCCTCGGAGCGGGAAACTGGTGCAGGAGCTGCGGCAGAACCGAGGTGAGCCAGTTCGCGACGGACTCAGTGAGCCCGCCGACGCGGGCCGCCCTCGTGAGCCAGTCCTCCAGCCGTTCCGGGTCGGCGGGCAGGCGCTGGACCTCCTCGTACGTCAGCCACTGCCCCGCGACCCAAAACTGGCCGCGATCCGGCAGGAGGAGACCCACATGGCCCTTGGAGTGCTTGCCGGACAGCTTCACGATTTTGCCGTCGATCGTCTTGCCCCATTGTGTGGGGGAGCCGTCACGCTGCCACGCCTTCTTGTCCGCCGGGCTTTCCGGCCGCGTCGCCAGTTCCCGGTATCCGTTCCAGGCCTTGCCGGCGGGAGTCGCCCACTCCTCCGAGACGCTTGTCTCAAGGAGCGCATAGGGGTGCGACTTGGTGCCGAACCGCCAGGGGTGGGTGGAGGTCGTCACCGACCTGGTGTGCCAGTAGGCGCCCTCGGGAGGAGCGGCCGCGACGGCCGCGGGCGCGCTCAGGACGCGGCGGTCAAGGCCAGGGCGGCGGTGAAGGTCATCGATCTGCTGCGGGGAAACGCGGTCATGACCATCCATACGCCTGAGCCGCCCGAACGGTTGCCCGCGAGATCGTACGAGCCCGGCGGGCAACGGTTCCGCGGACCGGGGCGTATTAGAAGGCGTGAAATCGAACGGACAGACGTGAACGGAGCAGAGCATGACTTCGGCTCCTTCGTGGCCGCTCGCGCCACCAGCCTCTTACGGGTCGCCTATCTCGCCTGCGGCGACCAGACGGAGGCCGAGGACCTGTTGCAGACGGCGCTGGAGCGTACCTACAGGAACTGGCACCGGGTCCGCCACGACAGTCCCGAGCCCTACGTGCGCCGCGTCATCATCAACGCGGCCATCAGCCGCGCCCGCCGCCGGGCGATCCTCAACATCATCCCCATGCACAGCCCGCCGGAGACGTCGGCCCGCGAGAAGGACTCCGACCTCGTCCACGTGCTCATGAACGCGCTGCGTGCCCTGCCTCCCCGGCAGCGCGCGGTGATCGTCCTGCGCTACTGGGAGGACCTCACCGAGACGCAGACCGCCGAGGTGCTCGGATGCGCCGTCGGCACGGTCAAGAGTCAGGCGTCGAAGGCCCTGGCCAAGCTCCGTACGGCGCTCGGCCGGGACATCATGGAAGGAGCGCGCGACAATGCCCAGGCTTGAGGACGAGATCCGCCGGCTCATGGAAGGCGAGACCGCGCGGTTGCAGGCCGCTCCCGACCTGCTCGACCGGGTGATGCGCCTGCGCCGGGCACGGCGGGCCAGGGTCAAGACCGCGATGGTGACCGCGTCCGTGCTCGCGTCCGTGGCCGTCGTCGCCGCGCCCGTCGTCTACCTGGCCACCGCCGCCCAGCAGGCCACGCCCAGCACGCAGGTCACGACCTCCGCGACGCTGGAGCCCGCCATCGACGACACCCCGCCCGTGCGGACCGAGCCGAAGAACCTCGGGGACCTGGGCGACGGGTTGGCGTTCGGGCACGTCAAGGTCGGCTACCTGCCCGAAGGACTGCGATGGTCCACCTGGTCGATCGACCACGGCGACGCGTACTCCACCTCGTACAACTACAAGGGCGATGAGAAGGGCTTATACCGGGTTCAGATCTTCATGTTCGAGGAGGAGGCCGTGAAGGAGATCACCGAACGGATCCAGCGCTATCGCGAGGAGAAGGACGGCGAGGACGTGATGATCGGCGACCGGAGCGGCTATCTGATCGTGCAGCACGTCGGCGAGGACGGCATGGCGGGCTCCCCGACCCTCTTCCTCAAGATGGGCGACCGGCAGTGGGCCGAGATCACCTTCAGCCCCGTGTACGCCAAGGAGTTCTCCGGCGCCGAGGCCGTCAACACCGAGCTGAGGAAGATCGCGAAAGGACTCACCTCCACCATGTGACGCCCAGGGGACCGGCGGTCCTGATCGCGTTCGCACAGCATCGCCGAGCCATGGATCCCGTTCGAGGACGGCGGGAGGACATTGACCGGACAGGACATGGAAGCCCCGGCCGTGTCTGCCATGATCCGGTGATGGATGTAGACGAATACTGGGGGCTGGTCGAGCGTTCGGGGCGCGAGACCCGCACCAAGGAGGATCGGGCCGGGTGGCTCGTCGAGCGGCTCTCGGAGTTATCGGTGGAGGAGATCCTCGACTACGACGCCTGGCACACCCGGGCGGAGAACCGGGCCTGCACCTGGGACGTGTACGTGGTGTGCTCGTCCATCACCGGGTTCGGGTCGTACAACGGGTTCGAGTACTTCGTCCAGTGGCTGATCAGTTTCGGGCGGGACGCGTACGAGGAACTCGTCGAGTGTCCTGACAAGATCGTCGAGTTGCCGCACGTCCAGCGGCTCCGGTGGTTGACGCGGACGTACAGACACGAGCGGACGAGCTGGTCGCGGGACGGAGGGTTCCGGCTGGACCGGCAGACGTGCACGAGGCTGCAGAAATGGCCGGACGAGGAGTGGCCGGAGTTCGAGCTTCTGGGGTACGTGGCGCATCAGGCGTACGACGAGGCCGGCGGCTCCGACGACAACTACATGAAAGGGCTCCGGGATCGCGGGGTCGAGGCGAGGTTCCCCTTCTGCGGCTACGAGGAGGAACCCGAGGGCGAGGCGTGGGACTTCGAGGACCCGGCCGAGTTCGTCCGGCGGCTGCCGAGGACCGCGTATCACTACCAGAGCGGCTGACGGAGAACACCCACGGCGATCCAGCCGCGTGCCCGCCGACAGCGACTCCTCAGGTGATGGGTACGTCGCGCATCGGCTCGAAGGCGAACAGCTCGACGTCCACCGTCCGCACGTCCGGCGGCGGCGAGGTCATCAGGGCGAACGTCCTGACCCGCCCGCCCTGCGGCAGCTTGCCGAGCTGGCTGCACAGGCAGTGGTGAGCGGGCGGACCGGACGTGCGCAGCACGTGATAGCGGTTGTCGTCGGTGTCGGCGAGCGAGAGCCAGAAGAACTCGAAGGCCGCGATGTTGGTGGTGCCGGTGGACCTCCGGGCGTCCTCGTCCAGGGCGGCGTCCTGCATCGTGATCTCGCGCGAGCTCTCGTTGCGGAAGTCGAACGTGGCGATCAGAGTGGTGGGGCTCAGCCGGCGCAGTTCCACCAGGTCCGCGGTGACGCCCTCCATGCCCCGCAGCCCGGCGGCCGTCGCCCCGGTGGTGGCCGGCACGGACGGGCCCTCCTCCGGCTTCGGGACGGGCGGGGTGGCCTGCGCGGTGGGGGCCGATCGCGGATAGCTCACCTCGACCCGGCGGTTGGCGGCGCGTGCCGCCTCCGAGCCGCCCTGCTCCTTCGGCTCGCGCTCGCCCTTGCCCTCGACCTCGAAGGTCAGGCCGCCGTCGGCGCCCGAGGCGCGGAGCGCCCGCTCCACCGCTTCGGCGCGGCGGCGCGAAAGCCCCAGGTTGTACGTGTCGTCGCCGACGTCGTCGGTGTGCCCGACGATCCGCACGGTCCCGGCGGCCTGGCTGCGGATCCGTTCGGCGGTGCCGCGCAGCGTGGCCCGCGCTTCGGAGGTCAGGCTCGCCTTGTCGAAGGCGAACAGCACGTCGGTGTCGAGGGCGATCTCCACTCTGTCGGAGGTCTCGGAGACCTTCTCGGCGGCGCCGCTGAGGTGGGTGGCCAGACCTCGGGTGTTGGGGAAGGCCGCGGCGATGGCGGCGGGGCCGGGCTCGTCCGGCGCGGCGGCCTGTCCGCGCGGGCCGATCGGCAACGGGGCCGTGACACCGGCGGCGAGCAGGCCCACCGCGACGCTGGTGGTCTCCGCGGGCACCCGGTAGACGATCCAGGCCTGGGCGGGCTCGGAGGTCACCGTCACCTTCCCCGACAGCTGGGTGCACAGGCAGGCCGCGCCCATCTCCTCCTTGTCGCGCTTCATCGCCAGATACACCGACAACCGTGGCTCGTCGAGGAGGAAGAATCCCGCCGAGGACGCGGTGTAGTTGTAGGCCACGGTGCCGGCGATCGCCGGGGGACCGAACTGGCCCAGATCGACCTCGCCGCGCTCGGCGCTGATCCGCAGCCGTGCGGTGACCGTGTCGGGGGTCGTCCGTTCCAGCGCGACCACGTCGATCCGGGCCGCACCGGACCCGTCCCCCTCGCCGCCGACCCGCAGCGTCGCCAGCGCGGCTGGCCCTTCGGGGGCGGTCGGGGACGCGGCCGGCGCCGACGGCTCAGGTGCGCTCCGGGGCGGCTGCGCGGCGCACCCGGCCAGCAGCGCGACGACCGCCAGCGCGCTCGCCGTGATCGTGGTCCTACGGCCCGCGCGCCATAACGGCATGGTCATCCCCTCGTCCGCCCGACCGTTGATAGGACTTCGAACAACGGCATCCCGTCCGAGTCAGGATTTAAGCAGACTCGTCCGCGATGCGGGCGGATCAGCGCTCACTCGGCGTGCCAGAGGGCCGCGAGCTGCCGGGTGGCCAGCCGGGACGGTATCGCGCGCAGCAGCGCGTCGCGGAGCCACGCGGTGACGCCCGTCCGCGAGGTCAGCCGTGACTGCCGGAACGCGCCCCGCATGACGCGGTTGGCGCTGGGCCGGCGCTCGGCGTCGTAGCGCAGCAGCCGCTCGGCGGCGTCCGCCGGCTCGGCGCCGGTCAGGTGGCGGGTGAGCGCGGCGGCGTCCTGGAACGCCTGGCTGGCGCCCTGGCCGAGATCGGGTGGCATGCCGTGCGCGGCGTCGCCGAGCAGCGCGACCCTGCCGGACACGTACGAGGGCAGAGGTTCGGCCAGGCCGGCGATCGGGTCGACGTGGATGTCCGAGGGCGGCGTGTCCTCGATCAGCCTGGTGACCAGCGGGTGCCAGTCGGCCATCAGGGACAGCATCTGCCTACGCGCCTCCTCGGGGCCGGGCGGCGCGCCGCGCAGAGCGGTGTCGGTGAACCAGTAGAGCCGGTCCTCGCCGACGGGGAACAGGCCGAACATCGCCCCGCTGCGGCGGTCGACCAGCTGGCAGGCGAGCAGGTCCGGCGTGAGGTCGCCGGGGCGGGGCAGCATGCCGCGCAGGTCCAGCCGGCCGGTGCGGCGCAGACCGGGGTGGCGGGGGAACAGCTGGGCGCGCAGCTCGCCGGCGATGCCGTCGGCCGCGACCACGACGTCCGCTTCGGCGACGGCACGGCCCCCGCTGATCACGGCCACCTCGGAGTCGCCGATCTCCAGACGG
Organism: Nonomuraea sp. NPDC049486; assembly: GCF_040676925.1. Taxonomy (NCBI): domain Bacteria; kingdom Bacillati; phylum Actinomycetota; class Actinomycetes; order Streptosporangiales; family Streptosporangiaceae; genus Nonomuraea; species Nonomuraea sp. NPDC049486. The sequence continues at coordinate 451,128 of NZ_JBFAPV010000004.1, read as the reverse complement.
TCGACCGGGGTCGCGGTGCGCACCAGGTCGGCGGGCAGCGGGGCGCGCAGCGCCTGGTGGAGCTCCGCCCGCTCGACGATGACGACCGCGCCGATCTCCTGCTGCGCCTGGATCACGTCGGTGACGAGCAGCGGCCGGCCGCGCCAGTCGCGCAGCCCTCCGGCGAAGGCTTTCGTGTGCCGCCCGCGGACGTCCTCGGCCAGCCCCAGCGCGTCGAGTGCGCGCAGCCCGTTGGGCATGATCGCGATCCCGGTGCCCTTCTCGCGCAGTGCGGCGCCCCGTTCGAGGAGTGTCACCTCGTGTCCCGCACGGTGCAGCCCCACCGCGACCGCCACCCCGCCCAGCCCCGCGCCGACCACCGCGATCCTCACGCGCCCTCCATTCACTACGATCGTACTAGTACGACTATTGGTAACATGGCCGCATGCCGCCCGCCAATCCGGCCCGTCGCCGGGCCCTGACCGATGCCGCCATCGAGTTGCTCGCGTCGTCGGGGGTGCACGGGCTGACCCATCGCGCGGTGGAGAAGGCGGCGGATCTCCCGCCGGGCACGGCCTCCAACTACTTCCGCAGCCGGGAGGCGCTGCTGGTGGCCGCGGCCGAACGCGTCGCCGAGCTGCATCACGCCGACACCGGCCGGGCCGTCGGGCGGCCCGCTCCCCTGGTCGACCTCCTGACCGAATCGCTGTTCGCCGCGGCGACCACCCTGCGCACCCGCTACCTGGCGATCTTCGAGCTCCAACTGGAGGCCGCCCGGCGACCGGCCCTGGCCCAGGCGCTCACCGGCCTTCACGACACGGCCTCACAGATCACCGCCGGGCAGCACGACCGGCTCGGCCTCACCATCCCGCGCGAGAAGATCCCCGCGATGATCGCTCTTTACGGGGGCGCCCTGTTCACCCTCGTCACCGCACCGCCCGAGAACGTCAATAAGGATCTGGTACGCGACCTGGTGCGGGTCATCGTGGACGGCTGCGCCTGAGCCTTGTTTCCGGTGTTTCACATCGCGTCAGTGATCCGGGTCATTCTGCTCGATCCCATTCAGGTCTAACGTGACGCGTATGCCGTCGTTCAAGCCGCCTCGGTGGTCCAAACCGGCGCCGCTCGGCTATGGCCACGCCGCGGACGCGGCGCATTTCGTCGCCGCGCCACTGCTGGTGGCGGCGGGCGTGGCGATGATCGGCGTGGTGGGGGCCGATCGGGAACAATTCCGGTGGCCGGGAATGACCTTGTTATTCCTTTCCATCGCCATGATCGTTCTTGTGGGGAGCATTCAGTACGGATTCCAGGCCCGGGCGCTCCTTTATTCGGCAGGCGATCTGGAGGACTGGTGGGGGGCCGCCGATCTGGAACGACATGAGGAAACTCTGCGTTCCCGGCAGCGGGAGGAATTCCGGCAATGGAAAATCAAGATCGGAAAGGCCGTACTTCTCTATAACGTAGGAGTGGCCATGCTCGGCGCGGGCCTGAGCCTGTGTGTCGCACCTCCGGCGGACGCCGGGGCGGGTGAGGCGATACCCCGCTGGATCGCCTGCGCACTCGTCGGAGCCGCCGCCGTCGCCGAGTTCGGCTGGGCGGTGCTGGCACGACAGGACTTCCAGCTCCACCGGCCGGCATGGCCGCGCATCCGTGGACGCGGTGAGGAGCGAACGCGGTGACTGTGTCATTCGGCGGGCAGCGCCACCAGTTCCAGTGCCCGTTATGCGATCTGTCGATCGCCGGCAGCAGAGGAGGCACTCCCCGGGCTCGCATTCGAGCCGCGTGGGACCTGCATCTCGAAGGCTGCGACGGGCGGATCGTCGATCCGATCAGGCTCAGAGCCATGACCCGCGACGCCGCCCGCGAGGAAGCCGAACGCCTCCGCGAGACCGAGAGCCCGGCGGATGACTGAGCTGATCCGATTCGGCGGACCCGCGCCGCCGGCCGCCGTGGCCGGAGGCGGTCCCACCGACCTGTCGGGCTTGATGCAGGAGTTCCTGCACTACTTGGCCAAGATCTGGCTGCTGGAGCACGAGTCGCCCCACGACGCCGCGGGGCTGGCGCGCTTCGATCTGGATCGGGTCATCGCCGACTACCGGGAACACCGGGCCAGGAACCGCGAGATCCCCCTCGGCGACGGGCTCGACGTGGAGGAGAGCTTCCTGCTGACGCAGATCGTCGCCGGCCGGCCGTTGCGATGCCTGCTGAACTCGGCCATGCCGGAAGTGCCGACGGCCAGGATCGAACGGATCACGTCCCTCGACCCGGCCGCCCTCGTCCAGGACGTCCGCGGCCGATGGAAGATCGAGCTCGATGCGCGTACTCCGATGAGCGGGCAGTTGGCAAGGTGGGGCACCCTGGCCCCGGCTTTCACCGCCCTCGTCTACGATCGCGTGAAGGGCTTCGGTCACTGCGTGCTGCTCCGCGGCGTCGAGCGCGCATCCGGGAGCTTCGTCTACTGGGACCCCTGGCCGCTGCGCTCGCTGCTCTGCGCGGAGAACAACGAGGCCGGCGCGGACGCCCGGCTCGTGGACCAGGACCAGTTCCTGTGGGCTCTGGAGCCGGCCTCGATGGAGCGCGTGCTGTTCGCCGTCTTCGTGCCCGCGGCAGGAGTGACATGAACGGTTCCGAGTACGTCCGGCGGGGCGACGAACTGATGGCCGCCGGGCACATCGCCGCGGCGGTCGAATGCTTCGCCACCGCCCTCCGCCTCGATCCGGGTGATCCCGATGCCCACTTCGGGATCGGGTTCTGCGCGTACCAGAGCGGCGACGACGCCCGCGCCGTCAGTGCGCTGACGACCTGCATCGAGCTGCGACCGGAGTCTCCTTCGGTCGCCACCGCGTACATGATGAGATGCATGGCCAGGGCCAATCTGCAGGACCGCGTGGGAGCCATGGAGGACTACCGGGAGGCGGTGTCCCGGGATCCCATGATGGCGGAGATCATCGAATCGATGACCTGCGTCGGAACGGCGCAGCTCGCGGTTCTGGCGGCGTTCTATCCGGCGAGGATGGCGCGGATCGCGCAGAAGCTGACCGCCCTGCACCCTCGGTAGATCAGGACATCTCCGGCTCGGCGTCCCAGAGCCGGAACTCGGCCGACACCACCATGGGCCGGTGGGCCGAGACGTTCACGTAATACAGCAGGCAGTCCCCGGCGGGAAGGAGCGGCGGGACCTTCTTCAGCGCGAACGCCAGGCCGGACATCTTCAGGACATGGGTGTTCTCGCCCTCACGGGCCATCTCGCCGATCGCGTGCTTCACCGGGGCCGGGTCGCGCAGGACGTGGACGAACTCCGCCATCCGGCTGTCGAACGGGCCCACGGCCAGGATGAAGAGGACGATCACCGCGAACACCACGCCAGGGAACAGACCTCCCTCCGTCTCCATGGTGGACGTCTCGAGCTCGCCACGCACCAGGCGGACGAAGAAGAGCACCGTCGGCAGCGCGAACACGGTCAGGGCGATCAGTCCACCGGCGGTCCACACCAGGGCGTGGTAGACGATCCGGCGGACCAGGCGGCGGCGCTGCCGGTGTGACAGGCGGCCGAGCTGGTTCTCCTCCAGGTCGGCCTGGGTGAAGTGGAACTCCTTGGCCAGCAGCGCGGTCAGCGCCCGCACCGGCTCGACGGTTGCCGCCGCTCCCTGTTCGCGCCGCATCCCGCACCTTTCGCCACGTATGCGTTGCCCTGACCACCATTCAGCCTGCCGGGCGGCAGGATGTCCACTCTCCCGTCGGCTGGGCGGCGCGGGTCAGCTGCGGGGCAGGTCGCGCCAGGGCTTGCCGCGGTACGGGTCGAAGTCCTTGGGGAGGCCGAGCACGCGTTCGGCGATGACGTTCTTGTTGACCTCGGTGGTGCCGCCCTCGATGGTGTTGGCGCGGCTGCGGAGCATCCCCCTGGTCTCGGCGGGCATCGAGGCCCAGTACTCGGCGGGGGACGACGCCGTGCCGGGCCAGGCGATGGCGTCCTCGCCGGACAGGGTGGCGGCCGTCTCCTGGATGCGCTGGTTGAGGTCGGTGCCGTGGACCTTGCCGATCGAGCTCTCCGGGCCGGGGGGCAGGTTGCCGGCCTGGCGGGCGCGGACGCGGCGGTTGGTCCAAGTGCGGACCTGTTCCTCGCACCACAGCTCCACGATGCGGGCGCGGACCAGCGGGTCGTCCCAGCCGCCGGGGAGACCGGACTCGGTGCGGCGGCGGGCCAGGCGGACGAGGTGCGAGGCGCTGACGCCGCCGATGCGGTCGACGCCGACGGAGCCGCCGCCCGACACCATCTGACGCTCGCCGGCGAGGGTGGCCTGGGCGACCCGCCAGCCGTTGCCGGGGTCGCCGAGCCGGTGCGCGTCGGGGACGCGGGCGCCGTCGAAGAACACCTCGAAGAACTCGGCCTCGCCGCCGATGTGCGGCAGCGGCCGCACCTCGACGCCGGGCTGGCGCATGGCGAGGAGGAAGTAGGTGATGCCCTGGTGCTTGGGGGCGTCGGGGTCGGTACGGGCGAGCAGCACCGCGTAGTCGGCCTGGTCGGCCCAGGTGGTCCACACCTTCTGGCCGTGCACGACCCAGGTGTCGCCGTCGAGCTCGGCCCTGGTGGAGAGGGAGGCGAGGTCACTTCCGGAGCCTGGCTCGCTGAAAAGCTGGCACCAGATCTCCTCGGCCCTGGTGATCGGCTTGAGGAAGCGCCGCCGTTGTTCCTCCGTGCCGTGGGCGAACAGGGCGGGGGCCGCCAGGTTGAGGCCGAGCGGGTTGAGCCGGGGCAGGTGGTAGGGGCGCAGCGCCTCGTCGGCGGCCACGGCGGCCCTGCGCGACCAGCCGAGGCCGCCGTAGTCGACCTCCCAGGTGGCCGCGACCAGGCCGGACGCGCCGAACTCGGGGTACCACGCGCGGTACTCCTCGCGGGTCCGGACGGTGCGCACGGCGCGCGGGCCACCCTGCTCGCCGGCCTCGCGCCAGGCGGTGGGCAGGTGGGCCGCGATCCAGCCACGGGCGGCCTCCACGGCCTCGCCTGGGGTGACGTCCGGGCCGGTGGGCAGTGCGGTCATGGGTGGATCTCCCCGTCAGCGTGAGGGCTCGCGCCCTGAGAGCGAATGGCGTCAAAAGACCCTGCCTCAGCACGGCCGGACTCCGGGCGAGCCTCCGCGCGGGCCTCCACGTGGGCCTCCACGTGGGCCTCCGTGCGGGCGGCCTCCGCGCGGGCGGCGGTGCGGCCGAGTTCCTGGGCGCGCCAGAGGGCCTGCTTGAGCGCGCGGGCGTGCGCGGGGTCGGCGGCGGCGACGGTCTCGGCGACCCGCTGGGCCGCGTCCCGCAGGGCGTCGGGCTCGACGACCTCGCTGACCAGGCCGAGCTGGTACGCGCGTGCCGCGTCGAGCCGCTCGTGGACGCCGATCAACGCGAGCCGGGCGGCGGTCGTGGCGGACATCCGGCGCACCAGGCCGATCGCCTCCCAGGCGCTGACCTGGCCGACGCTGACGTGCGGGTCGAGGAAGGTGGCGGAAGCGGAGGCCAGGACGATGTCGGCGTCGACCACGAAGTGCAGCCCGCCGCCCGCGCAGACGCCGTTGACCGCGGCCACCACGGGGGTGCGGACGCCGAGATGCCAGCCGGTCAGCTCCAGCTCCCCGGCACGGGTGCGGCGGCTCGACTCGCGCAGGCTGGCGGGATCGCGGGCGAGCGCGGCCATGTCGAGCCCCGTCTGAAAGGCACGGCCGCGGCCGGTGACGACGATGCAGCGTACGTCGTCGTCGGCGTCCAGCTCGCGCCAGGCGAGCGGCAGCTCGGCCATCATCACGGCGTCCATGGCGTTGCCCGCCCGCGGCCGGTCGAACTCCAGCCAGCCGACCGGGCCGCGGCGCTCGACCGCCAGCGTCTCGTACGCCATCCGACCCCCTGTTCCCTCTGCCATAGTTATATATAAGATAGCAAAGAAAAGGCGAGAGAAGGCGGACAGGTTACATGGCTCCGACGGAAGAGAAGACCCGCCCCCGGATCACGGACGAGGGGGTGGAGGCGCTGCGGGCACGCATCGGCATCCCCCAGCCCAACCCCGTCCCGCCCCACTACCTGCGTCCGGGCACCGACGCGTTCCGGATCGTGGCCCGCGCGTACGGCGACGACAACCCGCTGTGGTGCGACCCCGACCACGCCGCCCGCTCCCGCTGGGGGCAGCCCATCGCCCCGTTCCCGCTGGTCGGCGGCGACAGCCTGATCGGCGAGGACGTGCTCACCGAGGCCGACCTGGCCCGGCAGGACGAGGTCAGGGGCGACCCGCTGCGCGGCGTGCACGCCTTCTACTCGGCCTGCGAGCGCGAGTGGTGGAACCCGCTCTACGAAGGCCGGGCCGTGCACCGGCGCAACGCGCTCGTGGGCGTGCTCGACAAGCCCAGCGAGTTCAGCGGCCGGGCCGTGCACGAGTGGAACGCCAACGTCTTCGCCACCGCCGACGGCACCCCGCTGGCCGGCCAGTACCGGCTGATGATCCGTACCGAGCGTGACGAGGCGCGCAAGCGCAAGAAGTACGACGACGTCGCGATCGAGCCGTGGACCGAGGAGAAGATCGCCGAGATCGACGCCCAGTACGCCGCCGAGCGGGCGCGCGGCGCGGAGCCGCGCTGGTTCGAGGACGTCGAGGAGGGCGAGGAGATCGCCCCGCTGGTCAAGGGCCCGCTGACGGTGACGGACATGGTCTGCTGGCACACCGGCATGGGGATGGGCGTGTACGGGGTCGCGCCGCTGCGGCTGGGCCACCGCAACCGGCAGCGCATCCCGCGCTTCTACCACCGCGACGACCTGGGCGTGTGGGACGCGATGCAGCGGGTCCACTGGGACCCCGAGTTCGCCCGCCGCTCCGGCAACCCGACCACCTTCGACTACGGGCGGATGCGCGAGACGTGGATGATCCACGCCTGCACCGACTGGATGGGCGACGACGCCTGGCTGTGGCGGATCCGGGTGGAGTTCCGCAAGTTCAACTACGTCGGCGACGCCCAGTGGATCACCGGCAAGGTGGTGCGCAAGCACCTCATGGAGGACGGCAACGGCGTCCACCCGGCCGTGGACCTGGAGCTGGCCGCCACCAACCAGCGCGGCGAGGTCACCGCGCCGGCCACCGCCACCATCCTGCTGCCGAGCCGCGAGCACGGCCCCGTCGCCCTGCCCGAGCCGATGGGCGGCGCGACCACGCTCGACGGCACCCTGCAGGCCGCGATCCGGCACTTCTCCCGGACATGACCAGGCCGCTCGACGGCGTGCTGGTCGTCTCGATGGAGCAGGCCGTGTCCGCCCCGTACGCCACCCGCCAGCTCGCCGACCTGGGCGCGCGGGTGATCAAGGTGGAGCGGCCCGACGGCGGCGACTTCGCCCGCGCCTTCGACACCCACGCCAACGGCACCGGGGCGCACTTCGCCTGGGCCAACAGGAACAAGGAGTCGCTGGCCCTGGACGTCAAGACGCCCGGGGGCCGGCGGGTCGTCGGCGAGCTGCTTGCCAGGGCCGACGTGTTCACGCACAACCTGGTGCCGGGGGCGGCCGCCCGGCTGGGGCTGGACGGCGCGTCGCTGCGCGCCGCCCACCCGCGCCTGGTGGTGTGCGAGATCTCCGGGTACGGCACCGGCGGGCCCTACGACGGGCGCAAGGCGTACGACCTGCTCGTCCAGGCGGAGTCCGGGCTGACGGCGATCACTGGCAGCCCGGAGGAGCCGGTCAAGCCGGGCATCTCGGTGGCCGACATCGCGGCGGGCATGTTCGCCTTCTCCAGCGTGCTGGCGGCGCTGCTGCGGCGTTCCGCCACCGGCGAGGGGTGCGTGCTGGAGGTGTCCATGCTGGACGCGATGGCGGACTGGATGGGGTACCCGCTGGTGGTGCGCAGGCACGGCACCCAACCCGCGCTCGCCCCCGGGATGAGCCATCCGGCCATCGCGCCGTACGACGCCTACCGGGCGGCCGACGGGCGGCTGGTCACGGTGAGCGTGCAGAACGACCGCGAGTGGGCCAAGCTGGCCGCGTCGGTGCTGGGGCGGCCGGAGCTGGCCGACGACCCCCGGTACGCGACCAACCAGGCGCGCGTCGCGCACCGCGACGTCATCGACGGGCTGGTGGCGGACGCCATCGGGGCCATGGACGCCGACCGCGCCGTGGCCGCCCTGCACGCGGCCGGGATCGGCTGCGGGCTCGTCAACGACCTGGCCGCCGTCGTCGACCACCCCCAGCTCGTGGCCCGCGACCGCTGGCTGACCGTGCCCGCCCCCGCCGGCCCGGTCTCCGCCCCGCTCCCCCCTCCGGTGACCGCCGCCTGGCAGCCACCCACCGGCCCGGTCCCCGGTCTGGGCGAGCACACCGAGGCGGTGCTGCGGGAGCTGGGGTACGACGCGGCGGCCATCGCGAAGCTGCGCGCCGAGGGCGCCGTCCGGACGAGTGAGGAGAGGCCGTGACCGTTACCTCCGAAGAGGACCTTGAGGAGTTCCGCGAGAGCGTGCGGGGCGCGCTGTCGCAGGTCAGCACCTCGGCCCGGGTCAGGGCGGCGATGCTGACCGGGAGTGGATGGGACGAGCCCACGTGGCGTGCCCTGGTGCAGCTCGACCTGCCCGGTCTGATGCTGCCTGAGCGGTGTGGCGGCAGCGGGCTCGGTGCGGCGGAGTTCGCCGTGGCCGCCGAGGAGTGCGGCGCCTGGCTGGCCTGCTCGCCGCTGTTCGGCACGTCGGTGCTGGCCGTGCCGCTGCTGCTCGCGCTCGGCGACGACGTCGCGCTCGACGCGTACGGGCCGCGCATCGCGAGCGGCGACCTGACCGCCACCGTCGCGCTGGCCGAGGCCGGCGCCCGCTGGGACGTCCAGGCCATCCGCACCACCGCCCGCCGCGACGGCGACGCCTGGCGGCTCGACGGCGCCAAGACCCACGTCGTCGACGGCGCCACGGCGGACCTGCTGCTGGTCGTCGCGAACACACCCGACGGACCAGCCGTGTTCGCGGTCGAGCGCGCCACGGCTCCAGCGGGGGGCCCGGACGGGCGCGACGCGCATCCGGGGGTGGGCGTGGAGTCGCTGGTCACGCTGGATCTGACCAGGAAGATGGCGCGGGTGAAGTTCGACGGCACGCCGGCCGTGCTCGTCGGACCGGTCGGGTGCGCGGGTGAGCTGGCCGGGGCCGCTGACGTGTCGCGGGCGTTGCTCGCGGCCGAGCAGACCGGGGTCGCGCAGCGGTGCCTGGACATGACGGTCGAGTACGCGAAGACGCGCATCCAGTTCGCCCGCCCGATCGGCTCGTTCCAGGTCATCAAGGAGCGGCTCGCCGACGCGCTGATCAAGGTCGAGTCCGCGCGCTCAGCCGTCTACACGGCGACCCGCTCGGAGGGCGCGGCGCTCGCGCGGGACTCGCGGGTGGCCGCGCTCATGGCGGGCAAGGCCGCGTCCTGGGTCACCGCCCAGACGATCCAGCTGCACGGCGGCGTCGGCTTCACCTGGGAGCATGACGCCCACCTCTACTTCAAGCGGGCGCGTACGAGCGCTCACCTGCTCGGGGAGGCCGGCGAGCACGTGACCGCGCTCGCCGGGATGCTCGAGCGCGAGGTCGTCTGACACGAGAGGGACACGAGCATGACGTACGAGACCATCAAGGTGGAACGGCACGGCCGCGTCGGATGGCTGATCAACGCCCGCCCCGGCGTGCTGAACGCGATGAACAACGCGATGCGCGACGAGCTGGCCGAGGCCTGGCTTGAGCTGGACCGGGACCCGTCGGTCCGGGTGATCGTGCACACCGGTGAGGGCCGTGCCTTCCAGACGGGGGCGGACCTCGCGGAGATAGCCGGTGACGGTGTGGGCATGCAGCGCTACCAGGACAGCCTGATGAACTTCGACCTGCACTTCACCTCCTGGCACCAGAACGTCTCCAAGCCGGTCATCGCCGCCGTGAACGGCATCTGCGCCGGCGGCGGGCTGCACTTCGTGGCCGACGCCGACATCGTGATCGCCGCGTCCGACGCCACGTTCTTCGACCCGCACGTGAGCGTCGGCCAGGTGACCGCCATCGAGATGATCGGGCTGGCCAAGAAGATCCCGTTCGAGGCGGTGATGCGGATGGCGCTGGTCGGGTCGCACGAGCGGATGCCCGCCCAGCGCGCCCTCGAACTGGGCCTGGTCAGCCAGGTCGTGGACCCGCCGGAGCAGCTGCGCGAGGCCGCGCAGGAGCTGGCCGAGAAGATTGCCCGCAACTCCCCCGCCGCGATGGCCGCCACCAAGAAGGCCCTGTGGGCGGCGCTGGAGCTGGGGCTGACGGACGCCTGCAAGGTGGGCACCCAGCACCTCGTGGGCATGTGGGGGCATCATGACCAGAGCGAGGGCCCCCTCGCCTTCGTCGAGAAGCGCGAACCCCGCTGGGCTGAGTGAAGCACGAGCACGATCGACCCGCTGGGCTGAAAGAGAGAAGAGGATGGGTATGGAGATGAACCTGCTCGAAGGCCGCGCGGCCGTGGTCACCGGCTCGGCGCAGGGCATCGGCCTGGCGATCGCGACGGTCCTGGCCCGCCACGGCGCGTCCGTGGTGGTCAGCGACGTCAACGCGGAGGGTGCCAAGCAGGCGGCCGCCGACCTGGAGGCCCAGGGTCTGAAGGCGGTCGCGGTGCCGTGCGACGTGACCGACGAGGCGGCCGTCGAGGCGCTGGCCGACGCGTGCAAGAACGCCTTCGGGTCGCTCGACGTCATGGTCAACAACGCCGGCATCACCCGTGACGCCACGATGCCGAAGATGACCCTGGAGGACTTCAAGAAGGTGGTGGACGTCCACCTGACCGGGGCCTGGCTGGGCACGCGGGCCGCGGCGCGGATCATGCGGGAGCAGCGGCGCGGCGCCATCATCAACATCTCCTCCATTTCCGGGAAAGCCGGAAACTTCGGGCAGACGAACTACAGCTCCGCCAAGGCCGGCATGATCGGCCTCACCAAGGCCTCCGCCCGCGAGCTCGCCCGCCACCAGATCCGGGTCAACGCCATCCAGCCCGGCCCGATCCGTACGGCCATGACCGCCGGCATGCCGCCCGAGGCGCTGCAGAAGATGCTCGACAACATCCCGCTGGGCCGCATCGGCGAGCCGGAGGACATCGCCAACGCCGCGCTCTTCCTGGCCTCCGACCTCTCGTCGTTCATCACCGGCATCACGGTGGAGGTCGCCGGCGGGAGGCACATGTGATGCGCGTCTTCGAGAGCCTCGCCGAGTTCACCGCACAGGCCGGGCGGACGCTCGGCACCAGTGACTGGCTGGAGATCGGGCAGGAGCGGGTCGGCACGTTCGCCGACGCCACCGGCGACCACCAGTGGATCCACGTCGATCCGGTACGAGCCGCCGAGGGGCCGTTCGGCACCACGATCGCGCACGGCTACCTGTCGCTGTCGCTGCTGCCGGTCCTGGTCGGCACGATCTACCGGATCGAGGGCCTGCGGATGTCGGTCAACTACGGGCTGAACAAGGTGCGCTTCCCCAGCCCGGTGCCGGTCGGCTCGCGGGTGCGGGTCACCACCGAGCTGCGGGAGGCCAAGGAGTCCAACGGCGGCGTCATGGCCGTGCTGGGCTCGACGATGGAGATCGAGGGTGGGACGAAACCGGCCTGCGTGGCCGAGACGATCTCGCTCTACTACCCGAAGGGCTGAGAAGGGGCCCGCCCCCTCCGGAGCGCAGTAACCGGAGGGGGCGGGCGTCGGCTACCAGCTCTTGAGCGTCGGCAGCACGCGGTCGGCGAACCGCTTGAGGTCCTCGTACGCCTCCTCGGGCGGCGTGCCGCCCGCCGGGCCGGAGTGCACGATGTCGGTCAGCGGCAGGCCCTTGACCAGGCCTTCCAGCGTCCCGATCACGGTGTCGGCGTCGCCGATGATCTCGTAGTCGCGGTAGGCCTCGGGGGTCGGCGCGAGGCCGTACCGCAGGTCGGGGTCGCCCATCTCGTCGCGGATGCGCCGGTAGAAGTCCCAGCGCTCGAAGATGAGGTCCTTGCGGCGTTCCCAGACGGCGTCGGGGTTCTCGTCGGTGACGGTGATCGCCCACGGGTTCGACACCCGCACCTGGTCGCGCTCGACGCCGGCCTCGGCCAGGCCCTCGAAGTAGGCCTGGTGGAACTCGGGGTCCACGGAGGCGCCGTGCAGGTTGGCGCCCATCCTGCCGGCGCGGCGGGCGGCGGGCGGCGCGGTGGCGGCCACCCAGAGCGGCGGGTGCGGCTGCTGCAGCGGCGCGGGGGCGACGGTGACGTCCTTGAGGTCGTAGTAGCGGCCGCTGTAGCTGAAGGGCCGCTGGGTCCAGGCCAGCTTGAGCACCTCCAGGCCCTCCTGCATGCGGGACGGCCTGGTCTTGGGCGAGTAGCCGAGCGCGTGGTACTCGGCGGCGCTGTGGCCGGAGCCGACCGTCACGTCCAGCCGGCCCTCGGACACGTGGTCGAGGACCGCCGTCTCCTGCGCCAGCATGGCCGCGTGGTGCAGCGGGAGGATGTAGACGTACGAGCCGATCCTGATGGTCCTGGTGCGCTCCGCCAGCATGGTGAGGAAGATCGGCACGGACGGCGCGTACCCGTCCGGCTGGAAGAAGTGCTCCTGCACCATGACGTAGTCGAAGCCCATGGCCTCGGCCTCGCACATGAGGTGGAGGCAGTCCTCCCAGTGGTCGCGCCACGGCCGCCCGTGCGGGTTGCGCATGTCCATGGTGAATCCGACGTGCACGGTCTCTCCTCAGATCCGGTAGCGGCGCTCGGCGTTGGCGGCGAACACCCGGTCGCGCTCGGCGGCGGTCAGGTCGCCGGTGGCGCCCAGGTAGGCCTCGGCGACCCGGTCGTAGCCGCCGAAGAGCGAGTCGACGGGGAAGTTGCTGCCGAAGAAGGAGCGGTCGACGCCGAAGACCTCCAGGCAGGCCTGGATCCACGGGCGCAGGGTCCCGGCGTCGAGCGTGTGCAGGCTCATGGGCAGGCCGGAGATCTTGCAGTCGACGTTGGCGAGCGAGGCGAGCCGGGTCAGGCCGTCGCGCCAGGCGGTGAACTGGTCGGGGTCGCCGCCGTCGGGCCAGCCCGCGTGCTCCAGCACGACGGCCAGGCCGGGGAAGTCGCGCAGCAGCGACAGCCAGCCGTCGACCTCGCCGGGGTGGATGACGACGTCGAAGACGTGGCCGCCGGCGTCGAGCAGCTCGGCCAGCCGCCGGGTGACCGGGTCGGCCGGGTCGAACCCGTACAGCACCCTGATGCCCCTGAACAGCGGGCTCTTGGCCTGCTCGGCGAGGTCGGCGGCGACGGTCTCGGCGTCCGCGCCTGGCTCGACGGCGCCGATGACGGCGCCGACCAGGCCGTGTTCGGTGGCGACCCGGTCGAGCCAGCGGGCCTCGTCCAGGTGGGTGCCGGGGGCCGTGACGGCCGAGACGTGCACGGCCTTGACCACGTCGAGGCCGGAGCCCGCGGCGTCGGCCAGGTAGTGCTCGGGCAGGTAGTCGCGCCGCAGGCCGGCCATGTCGCCGATGCCGAAGTCGTCGGAGTCCTCGGGTGGGTCGAGGGCGGGATACCACTTGTGCTCGGTCAGATGCCACAGGTGCATGTGGCTGTCAACGAAGCGCACCGGGGCCACCTCACTTGAATCATTACAACAATAGCTAAGATACCGTCTCAGCTGGGCCCCTGTCCACGACGTCAGCCGGGCAGCCCGTACTCCTCCAGCAGCCGGCGGCCGATGATCATGCGCTGGATGTCCGCCGTGCCCTCGCCGATGAGCAGCATCGGGGCCTCCCGGTAGAGGCGCTCGATCTCGTACTCGGTGGAGTAGGCGTAGCCGCCGTGGATGCGGAAGGACTCCTCCACGACGTCCCGGCAGTATTCGGAGGCGAGATACTTCGCCATCCCCGCCTCCAGGTCGTTGCGCTGCCCGGCGTCCTTCTTGCGCGCGGCCATGACCATCATCTGGTGCGCGGCCTCGACCTTGGTGGCCATGTCGGCGAGCCTGAACTGCACCGCCTGGTGCTCGGCGATCCGCTTGCCGAACGTCCGGCGCTCCTGCGCGTAGCGGACCGCCAGCTCGAAGGCGCGCAGCGCGACCCCGCAGCCGCGGGCGGCGACGTTCACCCGGCCGACCTCGACGCCGTCCATCATCTGGTAGAAGCCGCGCCCGGGGGTCCCGCCCAGCACCTGCGAGGCGGGGGCGCGGTAGCCGTCGAAGACCATCTCGGTGGTGTCGACGCCCTTGTAGCCCATCTTCGAGATCTTGCCGGGGATGGTCAGCCCCGGCTCGACCTCGCCGTATCCCGGCTCCTTCTCGACCAGGAACGTGGTCATGTTCCGATAGACCGAGTCCGCGCCCTCGTCCGTCTTCACCAGCACCGCGACCAGGTTGGCCGTGCCGCCGTTGGTGAGCCACATCTTCTGACCGTCGATCACGTACCCGTCGCCGTCGCGCGCGGCCCTCGTCGTGATCGCCGAGACGTCCGACCCGCAGCCGGGCTCCGACATCGAGAACGCGCCGCGCACCTCGCCGGTGGCCATCCGCGGCAGGTAGTGCCGCCGCTGCTCCTCGGTGCCGTGCTTCATGATCATGTACGCGACGATGAAGTGGGTGTTGACGATGCCCGACACGCTCATCCAGCCCCGGGCGATCTCCTCCACGGCCAGGGCGTAGGTCAGCAGCGACTCGCCCAGCCCCCCGTACTCCTCGGGGATGGTCAGCCCGAACAGCCCCATCTCGCGCATGCCTTCGACGATCTCCTGCGGGTACGCGTCCTCGCGCTCGAGACGCTGGGCCACGGGCAGGATCTCCTTGTCCGCGAACTCCCTGACCGTGCGGAGAATCTCCCGCTGCACGTCGGTGAGTCCGTCGGTCTGCGCGAGCCGTCCCATGCGTACCTCCTCGTCGATTTGTACGGCCATATTTATGACACATGCCCGGTACGCGTCACAAGGGCGGGTTGACAGCCACGCGGCGGGCCGGTTTTGATTTGGCCGTATATTTCCGCACGAGAGCAGGAGACAGCCGGTGGCGATCGTGGACGGCCCGTACTTCGAGGACCTGCGCGCCGGGATGCGGTTCGACGGCGCCCCGGCCATCACGCTCACCGAAGGGCTGGCGGCGGCCCACCAGGCGATCGTCGGCTGCCGGCTGCCGCTGGCGCTCGACCACGGCCTGTCGCGCCGGGTCGCCGGCGCGGCCCTCGCCGCGCCCCACCTGGTCTGGGACGTCGCCATCGGCCAGTCCACGGTCGCCACCCACACCGTGGTGGCCAACCTGTTCTACCGAGGCGTGGTGTTCCGGCGGGCGCCCGCGATCGGCGACACGCTCACGACGGTGACCGAGGTGGCCGGGCTGCGGCAGAACTCGCGACGCCCCGGCCGCACGCCGACCGGGCTGGCCGCCCTCCGGATCAGCACCACCGACCAGGAGGGCCGCCCGGTCCTCGACTTCTGGCGGTGCGCGATGCTGCCGCTGCGCGACGGCGACCTCGACACCGGCCACGCCGAGGACCTGTCGGCCGTCGGCGCCGCGCCGGGGCACGACGAGCTGGCCGCGGTGACGGCCGGCTGGGACCTGTCCGCCCACCCCCAGGGCGGGGCGTTGAGCGTCGGCGACGTGTTCGAGGTGGCGGGCGGCGACGTGGTCTCGTCGGCCCCCGAGCTGGCCCGGCTCACGCTCAACGTCGCCAAGGTGCACCACGACGCGGCGGCGGGCGAGCGCCTCGTCTACGGCGGGCACACCATCGGGATCGCGCTCCACCAGGCCGTGCGGGCGCTGCCCTCGCTGGTCACCGTCGTCGGCTGGCACGGCTGCGACCACCTCGGCCCGGTGCGCGAGAACGACACGCTCACCAGCACCGTCGAGGTCGAGCGGCTGGACCCGCTGCCGTCCGGCACGCTGGCGCACCTGCGCTCGCGGGTCCGCGCCAACCGCTCCACCGACGTCCTCGACTGGCGTTTCGCGGCGGTGCTCGCGTGATCGGAAAGCCGGCGCGGGCCGGTAGGCTGCCGCGGGGTCGACGGGAGGTCGGGCGATGGCGAGCACCGGGCGCAGGGAGAGCAGCTACAGCGCGCTCGCCCGCGAGGTCCGCGGCGACATCCTGTCGGGCCGCTACGCGGACGGGCGGCGGCTCCCCACCGAGGCCGAGCTCGCCGAACGTCACGGGGTGAGCAGGCAGACGGTACGACGCGCGTTCCAGGACCTGGTCGCCGAGGGCCTGGTCTACAGGGTCCCGGGGCGCGGCACGTTCGCCAGCCCGCGCGAAGGCACCTACCTGCGCCAGTTCGGCTCTGTCGAGGACCTCATGGCCCTGTCGGTGGACACGCGGATGGACATCACCGTGCCGCTGCACCGGCGCGTGGACGTGGCGGCGGCCGGCCGGCTCCGGCTGGCCAGCGACGCCGTGAGCAGCCTGGCGTTCCGGCGGCTGCACGACGCGGTGCCGTTCTGCCTCACCACCGTGTTCCTGCCGCCGCACGTGGGCGGACTGCTACGGGACGTGCCGGAGCTCGCGGCCGAGGGGGCCACCAGCGCGTTCACCGTCATCGGGCTGCTCGACACCCGGCTCGGCGCGCCCATCGCGGAGGCCGACCAGAGCATCACCGTCGCCGCCGCCGACCCGGCCACGGCCCGCCACCTCGGCTGCGCCCCCGGCCACCCACTCCTGCGGATCGACCGCCTCTACCACGACACCGAAGGCACCCCGGTCGAGCTGGCGATCAGCCACTTCCTCCCGGAGCACTACTCCTACCGCACCCACCTCCGCCGCAGCATCACCTGACCCCGCAGCATCACCTGACCCCGCAGCATCACAGGCGCGGGTATCCGGGTCCTACCACCCACCTACGCCACCTCACCACCGCGCGTCACAGACGCCAAGTGACAGGGGGTGTCGAGGTCCTACCCCACCCACCTGCACCACAGCATCACCTGACCGCCGCAGTATTACGGGCGTGGGTGCCGGGTTCTACCCCACCCACCTGCACCGCAGCGTCACCTGACCGCCGCAGTGTCACAGGCGCGGGTGCCGGGGTCCTGCCCCACCCACCTGCACCGCAGCGTCACCTGACCGCCGCGTCGTCACAGGCGCCAGGTGATGGGGGTGTCGGGTTGGTAGCGGCAGGTGGAGCCGGTGGAGACCGTGGCGCGGAGGTGGGCGGCCAGCTCGGGGTGGGCGCGGTCGAGCTTGCGCAGCACGTCGCGGATGCGGGCCGTGACCGTTTTGCGGGCGCGTTCGGCCTCGTCGCCCAGGCGGCGGGAGCGCCCGCCTAGGCCGGCCGCGCGGCGCAGCTCCTCCAGCAGGGCCGCGCGCTCGCCGTCGAGCTCGGCGGCCCGCCGGTCGTCGCCCAGCTCGGTCGCGCGGTCGATCTCCTCGTCCAGCAGGGTCAGGTGGTGCCGGTAACGGGCCTTGGCCTCCTCGTCGAGGACGTCGTCACCGCCCATCCGCCGGGCGGCCACCACCAGCTCGCCGCCCTCCGGATCGAGCAACCGTACGGCCGGCATGTCGGTCCCCGGGCTGCCCAGCAGCGTGTGCAGGTCGCGCAGCCCTTTCGCGTCGGGCACGTGCACCGCCCGCCCGGCGAACACCAGCGACCAGACGGCCCCCTCCCTGCTGAACCTCGGACCGCCACCTCCTGGGCCCCGACCCGCCGCACCGTACGCACCGTCGAACCCGACAGCCGCATCACCCGGCCCGACCCCAGCCACAGGGCGTGCACCCACCGAAGGACCCACACCCGAGCCCTCGGACGGCCCTGCCCGCGAACGGGCACTCCTCGACGAGTGCCCGCCCAGCACCGAACCGGCACTCCCAGACAGACCCGCGCCCGTGTCTTCACCGGCACCCCCGGATTGACCCGCGCCCATCACTTCACCGGTATCCCCCGACCGACCAGCGCCCCTCACTACACCGGCACCCCCGGACAGACTCGCGCCCGTCACCTCACCGGCACCCCCTGACCGGCCAGTGCCGGTCACCTCACCGTCATCCCCCGGCCGACCAGCGCCGGTTACCTCACCGGCCCCCCTGGACCGATAAACGCCCGTCACTACACCTGTATCCCCCGACAGACTCGCGCCCAGCAGCTCACCGACATCCCCTGACCGGCCAGCGCCCACCACCTCACCAGCCCTCGGCCAGCCGGCGTCCAGCACCTCACCGGCATCCCCAGACCGGCCCAGGCCGTCGGATTCGTCGGTGCCCGGCGGTGCCGGGGAAGCAGGGGTGGTGTCCGGGAGGAGGTCATGGACGCGGGCCGTCAGGTGGCGCATGCCCAGGGTCGTAGCCTCCTTACCGGCGTGTTCCAGGAGGGCGCGAGCCGCGGGGAGGTCGCCGGGGGCGGCGCGGGACAGGAGGGCGTCGGCCAGGTGGACGCGGGCCAGCACCGACCACGGGCGGGCGCGCATGCGGTCGGCAGACCGGTGGGCGGCGGTGAAGCCGGCGATCGCCTCGTCCCAGCGCTCGTCGGCCGCGTCGATGAGCGCCAGCCACAGGTCGAACGGCCCGCTGACGTCCCAGCCCATGAGCGAGACCGCCCACCGCCCGCGGTGCGGCTCCAGCGCGGCGCGGGCCCGCGCGCACAGGTCGGGGTCGTGGGCCGCGGCCGCCGTCTCCGCCAGGAAGCGCAGCCACAGCGGCTGGGCGATGCGGTTGCGCGGCTCGCCCTCGGCCAGCCGGCGCAGCGCCGTGTCGAGGTCGCCGGTGTGGAGCGCGGTCAGGCCTTCCAGCAGGCCGGGGCAGAGGTGGCCGCTGCCCCGGAGCAGCCGGACGACCTCCTCCTGCTCGCCGAACCGGCCCTGCAACGACAGGATCGACCACTGGTGGTGGAGGAGCATGTCGATGTAGTGGGGGTGTTTCCTGGCGTCGCTGTCGCGCACCTCGGCCAGCAGCTTCTCTGCCTCGGCCAGGCGGCCGCCGAGCGCGGCGACGATGCTGGCGTCGACGGCGGTGTTGAGGTCGACGCTGGGCAGCTCGCTGCGCCGCCCCAGAGTCTGGTAGTCGTGGAACCGGTCGAGGTAGCGCGGGTCGCCCTGCTCGATCATGGCGACCCAGCGCAGCGCGGAGGCGAAGTGTTCGAGCTCGGGGTCGCCGGTGCGCCGGGCCAGGCCGATCAGCTCCTCCACCAGCCGCATCCGCTCTCCGGCGGTGTCGGGCCCCTTGAGGATGTCGTGGTGTGCCCAGAGGCTGAAGACCAGCGCGTCGTCGTCGCCGCCGGCGCGTGCCCGGGCCGCGAGGTGGAAGACGAGGTCGAGCGCGAGCCGGTCGTCGGGCGCGGCGCCGCCGACGAGCGCGGCGTGCGCCTCGCGGAGGTGCGGCAGCGCGTCGGACAGCCCGAACTTGCGCAGCCAGGTGAGCGCGACGCGGGTGAGCAGCTCGCGGTCGTCCAGCTCGCGGGCGATGGCCCAGGCCTCGCCGAACAGCCGCCGCGCGGTCTCGCGCTCGCCGACGTGGGACAGCTCGAAGCCGAGGCTGAGCGCGGCCTTGGCGCGGGTGCGGGGGGAGGTGGCGCGGCTCAGCTGGTGAGCACGGCGCAGGTGGCCGAGATGCTCCTCGGCCGCGATGCGGCGGCCGGCGTCGCGGGCGGCGGCGAGCTGGAGCTCGACCACCCGCTCGGGGTCGACCCGGTCACCGGCCAGGTGGGCGTGGCGGGCCAGGTGGCCCGGCAGCATCCGGGCGGCCAGGCCGGGGTCGCGGTCGACGGCGTCGACGACGGCGCCGTGCAGGGCGCCCGGGTCGTCGAGCGAGTCGTACAGGGTCTCGCGGACGAGGTCGTGGGCGAAGGCGAAGACCCCGCCGCCTTCGGCGGTCACCAGCTTGGCGACGACCGCCAGCTCCAGGAGCCGGTCGACGTGCGCGGTCGGCTGCCGGGCGGCGGCGGCCAGCAGCTGCCGGGGGAAGCGCCTGCCGAGCACGGCGGCGATCGGCAGCAGCCGCGAGACGGGCTCGGGCAGCAGGGAGAGCCGCCGCAGCAGGGCGTCGCGCACGCCCGGGGGGACGGCGCCGGCCGAGCCGCCGCTGTGCCACAGGCGGGCGGTCTGCTCGACGAAGAACGGGTTGCCGCCCGTGCGGACGTGGACCTCGGAGACCAGGTCGGGCGGCGGGTCGGCGCCGACGGTGCGGGTCATGAGCGCGGCCACGCCGGCCGCGTCGAGACCGGTGAGGGTGATGGTGGTGGCCTTGAGCGCGAGCGGTGACAACAGCTCGCGCAGCGGGTGGTCGGCGGCCTCGACCTCGGTGTCGCGGTAGGTGCCGATCAGCAGCAGCCGCTCGAACCAGGTCTGCTGGGCCGCGAACGCGAGCAGCCGCAGCGAGGCGGGGTCGGCGAAGTGGAGGTCGTCGAGGACGACGACCACCGGCTGCCGCTGCGCCAGCACCACCAGGGCGTCGGTGACGGCGTCGTAGACCTGGAAGCCGTCGGGCGCCGTCTCCCCCGCCGCCGCCTCGCCGAGCAGCACGGCCAGCACGTCGCCGGCGGACTGCCTGGCCTCCGCCCACCGCTCGGGCCCGGCGGCGCGGCGCAGGGCGCGCAGCGCCTGCACCCACGGCCAGTAGCCCGGCGCGCTGCCGGCCTCCCAGCAGGAACCCGCCGCGACCAGCGCGCCCTTGCCGCGGGCCTGCGCCGCCGCGCTGCTGACGAGCGTGGTCTTGCCGATGCCGGCCTCGCCGGTGACCAGCACCAGCCCTCCGTGGCTGTCGATCACCCGGCCGATCTCGGCACGCAGCAGCCCGGCGGGGTGGTCCCTGCCGATGAGATCGCGTGCCGTCCCGTTCATGACACTGGCAACGTAGCCTGCCGCACCGACAGAATTCGGTCATGGGCAGGGCCGCCCCGGTCGATCCGGCGGCGGCCCGCGTGTCCTCAGTGCCGTGCGGTCAGTGCTTGAAGGCGTCCTTGACGTGCCTGGCGGCGTCCTTGGCCTTCTCACCGGCCTGCTTGACCTTGCTCTTGCTCTGGTCGGCGCGGCCCTCCGCCTCAAGACGCTCGTCGTCCGTGGCGCGGCCCATGCCTTCCTTGGCACGGCCCTTCATCTCTTCGGCCTTGTTGGAAATCTTGTCGTCGGCGCCCATGGCCGGCCCCCATCCTTCTCGATGAAAGAACTCCGGGCTTCCTCTATCCGAGGCCGCCACCGGGAAACGTCAAGGCGGAAGCCCGGCCCTCTGACGAGGACCGGGCTCCGATGGGGAAGGGGTTACTTGAGTATCGGGTACCGCTGGACGATGGCCGTCTTGCCGAGGCCGAGGGTTTCGCCCGCGTTGGCCATGGCCAGACCGGCCAGGACGACGGTGTAGACGAGGTGCTCGTCCATGAAGGGGTTGGTGGTCAGGGGCAGCGCCGCCGCCCACATCATCACCATCATCAGGCCGCCGGCGACCGCCGCGACCCGGGTGCCGATGCCGAGCATGAGCGCGAGGCCGATGCCGAGGAGTCCCAGCATGAACAGCCAGTCGACCCAGGCGTGGCCGGCGAGTGCGGTGAAGAAGCCGCCGAGCGCGTTCTCCTCGGTGCCCTTCAGGAAGCCGGTGGTCGGGCTGCCACCCGCCAGCCAGGCCTTCTCGGCCGTGGTGGCGAAGCCCAGGCCGAAGGTCTTGTCGAGGAAGGCCCACAGGAAGGTCCAGCCCAGTGCGATCCGGGCGATGGCCCACACGTAGTCGACGGGGCGGCGGGTGTGCGCCTCGGGAATCTGCACCGGGATCCTGCGTGCCGTGGGGCGGTCGTACGTGGTGGCCATGGCTCCTGTCCTTTCAGGGGTGCCTGCTGCTGGTTACAGTTCACCGCACCGGCGATCACGCGGGCAGAGCCGTACGACCCCGGCTCGATGGGACCTTCGGCACCCGTCCGTACGCCGTCCGCCCCTACCTTCTCCCGGCCACCGCGTGGTGTCCTGGCCGGAAGAGGGTAGGCGAGCAGACGTGGGATCCATCACCATCCAGCGCGTGTACGAAGACCGGCCGGCCGAGGGCGCCGTGTTCCTGGTGGACCGGGTGTGGCCGCGCGGCGTGCGCAAGGACGACCTGCGGCTCGACGGCTGGCTGCGGGACGCCGCGCCGTCGAAGGAGCTGCGCCAGTGGTTCGGCCACCGGCCCGAGCGGTTCGCCGAGTTCGCCGTACGCTACCGGGCCGAGCTGGACGCCGGCCGCGAGTCGCTGCGCCCGCTGCTCGACGCCGCCGCCGAAGGGCCGGTGACCCTGCTCTACTCGGCCAAGGACACCGAGCACAACCAGGCCGTGGTGCTCCGCGACTACCTGCTGGAGCACCCCGGCTGAAGACGTCAGAAAGCGCCGTCGAGGGTGACGGAGCTCTCGTCGAACCTGAGCTCGCCGCCCTCCTCCCGGACGACGAAGCGGTAGGTCCCGGTGCACCTCGGCCGCAGCACCCCGTCGACGGTGACCATGAGCGACAGGTAGGCGGCGACCGTCGAGGTGGCGCCCGCGACGGAGGCGACGCGGACATTGGTGATCACGTGCCGCCGGGTGTCCGTCTGCCGGCCGATCGTCCCGCCGAAGTGCGCCCGGATCGCGTCGTGACCCTCGTGGGGGCCGTAGAGCGTGCCGTCGGCGGCCTGGACGCTGTAGCGCGCCCCCGGCCAGTAGCAGGCCAGGACCGCGTCCGGGTCCTTCGTGTCGAGACCCCAGGCGAAGTCACCGAGGAGGGTGTTGAGTGCGGCCCAGTCGGGCATGGCTCCTCCCTCTCAGTCGCCGAGCGGTCTGAGCGTGATCGCGAGCTCGGGGCACCCTTCGGCCGCCAGGCCCGCCTCCTCGGCCTCCGGACCGCTCACGACGTCGGCCAGCGGCATCGCCTTCGAGTCGTCGGGCCTCATCCCGAACAGCCCGGGCGCCGTGGCGACGCACATCCCGTGCGCCTGGCACTGGTCCAGGTCCACTTCTATCTTGTAGGCGCTCATCAGCGTCCCTTCCTGCCGAACCTCATGGGGAACTCCGCACGGCGGGTGTCGCCGCGGTCTCGCCGCCGTCGGCGACGAAGTCGGCGCCCGTGCAGAAAGCCGACTCGTCCGAGGCGAGGAACACGACCAACGGCGCGACCTCGTCCACCGACCCCTTCTTCCGCCGCAGGCTGCCGCCCGGGCCGGCGAAGTCGGCGGTCATGGGGGTCTCGACGAGGCCGGGCACGATCGTGTTCACGCGCACCCCGTACGGGGCGAGCTCGACGGCGGCGGCCTTGGTCATCCCGCGCACCGCCCACTTGCCTGCCGTGTAGCCGATGATGCCGGGGAAGCCGGTCATCCCGGCCGTGCTCGACACGTTGACGATGGAGCCGCCGCCGCCTTCGCGCATGAGGGGGACGACCGCCTTCATGCCCAGGAACGTGCCGAACGCGTTCACCTCCAGCACCCGCTGGAAGGATGCCGCGTCCGTCTCCATGAGGGCGGTCCTGTGCACGATGCCGGCGTTGTTGACCAGCACGTCGAGGCGCCCGTAGCGCCGGCGGCAGTGGTCGGTCGCGGCCGCCCACGCGGACTCGTCCACGACGTCGAGCGCCACGGACGAGGCGTGCGGCCCGCAGTCCACGGCGACCGCCCGCGCCGCCTCGGCGGCCACGTCGGTCACCACGACCCGCGCGCCTTCGGCGGCCAGAGCCCGGCAGTAGGCCGCGCCGAGGCCCGCCGCGCCGCCCGACACGAGCGCCACCTTGCCGTCGAGCCTGCTCATGCGGCCAGGTGCACGTAGAGGTCGCGCGGGCCGCGGGTGCGCAGGCCGACGTCGACCGGCTCGGCGTCGTCGGCCAGCCGCATGCCGGGGAACGAGTCGAGGAGCAGGTTGAGCCCGACCTCCATCTCCGTCTTGGCGAGCATCGCGCCGAGGCAGAAGTGGCGGCCCGTGCCGAAGGAGAGGTGGCCCGCCGCTCCGCTGAAGGCCCGGGCCGGGTCGAGGTCGGGGCGGCCGATGACGAACTCCTCGGACCTCTCGAAGCGCGACTCGTCCCGGTTGGCCGAGGCCGCGATCAGCAGCATGGTCGACCCGGCGGGCACCTGGACGCCCTCCAGCTCGACGTCCTCCTCGCACATGCGGGTGGTGATCTGGCTGGGCGGGGAGAAGCGCAGCGTCTCGGCGATCGCCGCGTCCACCAGGTCGCGGTTGTCGCGCACCCGGGCCCACTCGCCGCCGACCAGCAGGTTCTTGCACAGGCTCCCGAACGCCTTGTCGGTCGTCTCGCCACCGGCGGTCAGCAGGAGGCTGATGTACGCGCGCACCTCGTCGTCGGTCATGCGGTAGTCGTCCACCTGGGACTGGACGAGCATCGAGATCAGGTCGTCGCCGGGGTGCTCGCGACGGTACGCGATCAGCGGGGCCATGTAGCCGGCCAGGTCCGCCCTGGCCTGGAGGCCCTGACGGTGCACCTCCTCGTCGCCGGAGAGGTTGCTGACGAACGCCATGATCTTGCCGTACCACCCCGCGAACAGCTCGTGGTCGGACTCCGGCAGCCCGAGCATGTCGGCGATCACCGCGATCGGGTACCGATGCGCGAACCCGGCCACGAGGTCGACGCGCGAGCCGTCCGCGCTGTCGCGCATCTCGTCGGCCAGCCGCTGGGCGCGGCGCGGGACGATCTGCTCCAGGATCTTGGCGGCGGTGCGGTGGATGAGGGCGTGCACGCGGTCGAGGCCCTGGCCGCGGAAGTGCGGGGTGAGCAGGGCGCGGTTCTTCGCGTGCAGGAGCCCGTCCATCGACAGGACCGTCCGGCCGTGGATGGCCTCAAGGGTCCCGGTGTAGGCGCGGGTCGAGAAGCGCGCGTCCTTGTAGACCGAGGAGACGCCGCGGTACGTGCTCACCAGGAACGATCCGAGCCGCGCGTCCTGGAGGACGGGGGCGTCGGCGCGGAGTTCCCGATAGAAGGCGTGGGGATCCGCCGCGACCTCCGGATCGAGGATAGATGAGCGTGTCATGCCTGCCCCTCCGCACTGCTTACGACCAGAGCCCGGACGCCTGGGCTCCAACTATGATTATGGTAGGAATTGTTATCCTTGATATGGGCGTAAAGTCAAGACAGCACCCGAGGAGAGCAGATGCCAGGACCCGTCGTCATCGCCGGTGGTGGTCTCGCGGCGCTTCGCACCGCGGAGAACCTGCGGCGGTTCGGGCATGCCGGGCCGATCACGATCGTGGGTGACGAGCCCTGGCTGCCCTACGACCGGCCGCCCCTGTCGAAGGCGGCGCTCGTCGGCGACTCGGCGGAGCCGGCGCCGCTGCGGTCCGGCGAGGTCCTGGCCGACCAGGGCATCGAGGTGATCCGCGGCGTCCGCGCGACCCGGCTGGACGGGCCGGACAGGCGGCTCGTCCTCTCCGACGGCGCCCGCCTGCCGTTCGAGCACCTGGTGATCGCGACGGGCGTACGGGCGCGGGCGCTGCCCGCCATCCACCCCGCGCTGCCCGTGCTGACCCTGCGCACCTGGGAGGACTCCCGCAAGGTACGGGACGCCGTCCTCGCCGCGGCGCACGTCACCGTGGTGGGCGCCGGCTTCCTCGGCCTGGAGATCGCCTCGGCGGCCAGGAGCCTCGGGCGGTCCGTGACCGTCGTCGAGGCCGGGTCCGCACCGCTCTGGGCGCTGGGGCCCACTGTGGCGGAACGCGTCACCGCGCTGCACCGCCGGCACGGCGTCGGCCTCCGTCTCGGGCGTCGCATCACAGGCGCCGAGCCGGAGGCCGGCCGCTTCACGGTCACGCTCGACGACGGCGACGTCCTGCCGACGGACGTCGTGGTCGGCGCGGTCGGCGGCGTACCCAACGTCGAGTGGCTCGCCGGTTCGGGGCTGGACGCGGCCGCCGGGGTGCCGTGCGACGAGACCGGGGCCACGCCCGTCGAGGGAGTCCACGCCGTCGGCGACGTGGCGAGCATCGCCGGCCACGGGCGCACCGAACACTGGAACCACGCGGTCGCGACGGCGGTGGTCGTCGGCCACAACATCGCCCGGCCGGACGCGCCGCCCCGGCGCCTCTCCGACGTCCCGTACTTCTGGAGCGATCAGCACGGCTCCAAGCTGCAGTGCCTGGGCGCCCCTGCCCCCTCGGACGACCTGCGCGTCCTGCGCGACGACGAGCACGGCTTCCTCGCGGTCTACACCAGGGACGGGATCGTGACCGGGGTCGCCGCGCTGGACATGCCCCTGGCTCTCAACCGGTGCCGGCCGCACGTGAACACGGCCTTCGACGCGACGGCCATCGGCGCGATCGTCGCGTGAGAGCGGCCGGGCCGGCATGCCGGCCCGGCGGCCCTCATGACGAGACGAGGTCACCCACCGGCACCCGCAGGCCGTCGGTCCCGAACCAGACGCAGGCCGGCCACGGCACCTCGACGGTGACCGGCTTGCCCCTGTCGAGACCCGCCGCGACGGCCGCGTCCGCGCGCGCGTTGAGCCGGACGTCGCCCAGGCTGACGCTGACGTCGTAGCTGCGGCCCACGTACACGGAGTCGGCCACGGTGGCCTGGAAACGCAGGCACGACCGGGACGTGGGGGCGGGCACGATCACGGCGTCGGACTGCCGGAACCGCACCTGGCACCCCGCCCCGAGCTCCTCCGGGAGCGACGCCGGCTCCACGGGCTCGTCGGGCGCCGCCTTGAGCCGCCACCGGCCGTCCTCGCGGACCAGGTCCAGGACGTTCGTGATACCGACGAAGTTGGCGACGTAGGACGTCTCGGGACGTTCGAAGACGTCCTGGGGTGTGCCGATCTGCTCGATCCGGCCCTTGTTCATGACGGCGACCCGGTCACCGAGGGCCATCGCCTCGGACTGGTCGTGGGTCACGTACAGGCCCGCGAAGCCCAGGCGCTGGTGCAGTTCGTGCAGCTCGTTGCGGACGCGGACCCGCAGGAGGGCGTCCAGGTTGCTGAGGGGCTCGTCCATGAGCACCAGGCGGGGCCGTGACACGAGGCCGCGCGCCAGCGCCACCCGCTGCTGCTGGCCGCCGGACAGCTGGTGCGGGTAGCGGTCGAGCAGGGGCCCGCAGTCGACCAGGTCGGCCGCCTGCTCGACCCACTTCTCCTCCTTGAGCGCCTTGGTCAGCTTGCGCACCTTGAGCGGGTAGCTGATGTTCTGACGCACCGTCCTGTGCGGCCACAGCGCGTACGACTGGAAGACCATGCCCAGCTCGCGCTTCTCCGGGGCGACGTCGACGCCCCTGCCGGAGTCGAACACCACGGTGTCCCCGAAGCGGATCACGCCCTCGTCGGCGCTCTCCAGGCCCGCCACGCAGCGCAGCGCCGTGGTCTTCCCGCAACCGCTCTGCCCGAGGAGCACGACCAGCTCGCCCTCCTGGATGTCGAGGTTCAGCCCGTCGATCGCGGTGAAACGGCCCGCTCCGGACCCGAAGGTCTTCGTCAGGTTCTCGATACCGAACATCACAAACTCTCCAATGCTTTGGAGCCCCCGAGCCGTACCGCGAGGATGACGCCCGCGGCCGTCACCAGGCACATCACCAGTCCCATGGCGGCGACCAGAGGGTAGGAAACGTTGAGCCACAGGTCGTACAGGGTCGTGCCCATGACCTGGGTCCGGGTCGACCGCACCAGCAGCGACGCGGCGAACTCGTGGGTGAGCAGGACGAAGATGAGCGCGGCCGCGCCGCCGAGCGAGCCGCGGATCATCGGGATGACGACCTGGAGGTGCGTGCGCACCGGCCCGGCCCCGCTGACCCGGGCGGCCTCCTGGTAGCTGTCGCCGAGCGACATGCGGGCCGCGAGCTGCATGCGGGTGGCGAACGGCAGCATCAGCGTCACGTAGACCACCACGAGGACCCACGGCGTGCCGTACAGGACGAACGGCGGCGCGGTGTAGGTGAACAGGAACCCGGCGCCGAACACCACCGCGGGCACCCCCAGCGGCAGCGAGACCAGGATGTCGACGATCGCGCGGACGCGGGCGTCGAGCGAGCGGCGGTGCAGGATGTCCGCCAGCACGTACCCGATCGGCAGCGACACGAGCACGGAGATGCCCGAGGCGACGAGGCTCGTCTGGACGGCGCTGACCGCCGTCGGCGTGTCCCACAGCTCGCGGAAGTTCTTGAGGCTCCACGTGCTCACGTCGATCTGGCCGGTCCAGAACGGCGACAGGGAGGCGGCGATCAGCGCCAGCAGCGGCAGCAGCGCCACGACGGCGGAGAACAGCCCGATGACGACGACCGCGGCCGGGCTGCGCCGCGCGGAGTAGCGGGAGGTCTTCCCCCCGTCGGTGACGAACCGCCGCTCCTCGCCGAGGAGCATCCGCTGCAGGGCGACGATGCCGAACCCGACCAGCAGGAGCGGGGACGCGACCGCGGCGGCGGCGCCGTAGTCCGCCAGGCCGGCGTTGGCGAAGAAGTACACCTCGGTCGTCAGGACCTTGACGTTCTTGATCGAGCCGAGCAGCAGGGGCGCCGTGAACTGGCCCAGGCCGAGCAGCAGCGCCACCGCGCCGCCGTAGATGAGCGAGGGCCGCACGACGGGCAGCAGGATGCGGAAGAAGACGCCCACCGGCCCGTCCCCGGCCGTGCGCCCGGCCTCGACCAGCTCGTAGTTGACCCGCAGCAGGCCCGCCCGCAGGAACACGTACACGAACGACGTCAGCCCGAGCGCGGTCAGGAACACGATCCACGGGACGGTGAAGACGTCGATCGGCCCGGTGTCGCCGCCGGTCCAGAAGGGCAGCGACCGGATGAACCGGTTGACCGTGCCGGAGTTCGGGGCGAGGAGCAGCCCCCACCCGATCATGCTGGCGACCGGCGGCACCACGATGGGCAGGATCGGGAGCGACGCCATCCAGCGCGCCCGGGGCGGCAGCTGGATCGAGTACCACGCCAGCACCGCCCCGAACACCAGCCCGATGACGAGGGAGCCGAGGCCGAGCAGCAGCGTCGTGAGGATCGTGCGCGCGATGTCGGCGGTGCCGAAGCCGCGGGCGTAGCCGGCGCCGCCGTCCGCCAGCGCGAGAAGCTGCAGGCGGACGAGGGGCGCCAGCACGAGGTACCCGATCACGATGATCGCGGCGATCGGCAGGGCATGGCGGCGCAGCGCTCTCCGGCGGGAGAGGCCGGACCTGGTCCCACCCTTCGGGTCCGTGCCGCGCCGGGCCGCCGCCGGCGGCGCCTCACTGATGCTTTTCACTACTACGGCCTCCGATGGAGCGGACTGGTGGAGAAGGGAGAGACGGGCGTCAGCGACCGAAGGTCTGCTTCCACTCGCTCTGCGCCGACCCGAGCCAGCCGGGCTTGGTCGCCCGGGTGAGGTCGAGCAGGGTGAGCTCCTTCGGGGCCTCGACCGCGCCGGCGACGTTCGGCAGGACGCTGAGGTTGTCCTTGGCCAGCGACTCCTGGCCCTCCGCGGACGCCATGAAGTCGAACAGCACCTGGGCCGCGTTCGGGTTGTTCGACTCCTTGAACATGTAGCCCAGGTTCATCGGCGCCCAGCCGGGGTCGGGCATGAGCCAGTCGATGGGACCGCCCGAGGCCTTGATCGGCTTGACCGTCGAGTTGGCGCCCCACAGGGCGATGGAGATCTCGCCGGACAGCAGCGCCTCCTGCAGCGGGACGGCGCTCGGGTAGAACTTCGGCTTGAGCGCCGCCAGCTTCGTCAGGTAGTCGGCGCCGTAGGTGTCCTCGAGCCAGGCGTACAGGTCGGCCATGGGAGCGGCCAGGTTGTCCACGAGCCCGAGCTGGCCGCCGCCGTACTTCGGGTCGACGAGACCCTCGTAGGTGGCCGGCGGGTCGGTCACCTTCTCCGTGTTCCACGCGATGCCGAGCGCGGTGAGCGCGGACGTCTGCAGGACATCGTCGATCAGGTAAGGGGTGCCCTTCCATTCGGGACCGGCGCCGTTGGGGCCGACTGGCTCGGCGAAGAGCCCCTCGTCCGCCTTGGTCTTCGCCCACTCGTAGTTGACGTGGTTGACGATGTCGGCCCCGAGCGACCCGGACTTGAGCTCGGCGTCGAGCTTGGCGCTGACCTCAGGTCCGACGATGCGCGTGATCTTGAGGTCGATGTCCGGGTACGTCTTCTCGAAGCGGGTCTCGAGCTCCTTGTTCACCTCGGGGAGCAGGGCCGAGTACAGCGACACCGTGCCCTCTTCAGACGCCTTCTTCAGGACCTCGTCCCAGGTCGAGGCCGCCGTCGACATGCCGCCCCCGCCAGGGGCGGCCGCCTGGCCGCCGCACGCCGCCAGCAGTGCCGCCGCGACCACTGCGATGCCCACTCGGGTGGTTCTTCCCACTGATCCAAATCCTCTGCTCGTCAGCCTGGCGGGCAGGGTAGACAACCGTGCCACAGGCCCGTCTTTAGGCGAATCATAGGGATGATTATCAAGCAGGACAAGGGACAGTATGCGGTTAATGGTATGCATGGATCAGCGCGGCCCGGGGCCGATTCCGGCAGAGTCGGGGCGTACGGGTCGGAGGGCCCGTCCAGGGCGTCCATGACAACGATATTCAAACGGAGTCCGGAGGACGCGTTGTGTGGGGCGGCGACGGTCGGGTAAGTCTGCTGCCATGCTCGACGCGCGCGACGAGGGACGGTTACTGACCGGACGCTACCGGCTGCGGTCCGAGCTGGGCCGGGGCGGCATGGGCACGGTCTGGCGGGCCTACGACGAGCTGCTCGACCGAGAGGTGGCGATCAAGGAGCTGTCCATCCCGGCCTCGCCGCCCGAGCACCGCGACGTCCTGATCGAGCGCACCATGCGGGAGGCGCGCATCGCCGCCCGGCTCCACCACCCGCACATCGCCGCCGTGTACGACGTGGTGCTGGCCAACGACCGGCCGTGGATCGTCATGCAGCTGGTCCGGTCGCGGAGCCTGGCCGACGAGATCTACGACCGCGGCGCGCTGGCGGTGCCGACCGTCACCCGGATCGGGCTGGAGGTGCTGGCCGCGCTGCGCGCCGCGCACGCCGCCGGGGTGCTGCACCGCGACGTCAAGCCGGCCAACATCCTGCTCACCGCCGACGGCCACGCCGTGCTCACCGACTTCGGGCTGGCCACCACGCTCGACGACGACTCCACGCTCACCCAGCAGGGCATGGTGATGGGCACGCCCGCCTACCTCGCCCCCGAGCGCGCCTCCGGCGAGCGGGCGACCGCGCTGTCCGACGTGTGGTCCCTGGGCGCCACGCTCTACACCGCCGTGGAGGGGCGGGCGCCGTTCGCCCAGGGCGGCAGCCGGGCCGACACGCTCAACGCCGTGCTCACCCGCGACCCGGCGCCCTTCGAGCAGGCGGGCGAGCTGGCGCCGGTCATCACGGCGATGCTGACCAAGGACCCGTCCGAGCGCGCCGACGCCGCGCGGGCGCAGGAGCTGCTGCGGCAGGTGCCCGGCCGGTCCAAGCGTGCCAGGACCCGGCCGTTGACCGCGGCGACGGCGCCGAGGGCCGCCAGGGCCGGGCGGCTGATGGCCTCGCGGTGGCGGGAGGCCGCCGCGGTCGCGGCCCTGGTCACCACCGTCATCGCCACCGTGTCGCTGAACTCGGCGTCCGCGCCGCGCCGGCACGCCCACCCGATGCCGCAGCCGACGGCCGACGCGCCCAGCGGTGTCATGAGGGCCGAGCCCTCGTCGCGGCCGCGCGCCGGAGAAGCCCGCGAGCAGGGCGTCCAGGTCCGCACGGAGCACACGCAGCGCACCGCCGTCACCGGACACACCACGTCCCCCGCCAGACGGGCGGCCGACGGTTCCGGCCGGGCCCGTACGAAGACGCCCGGCAACTCACAGCCCCAGGGGAAGGCCAAGGGTCACTACAAGTGACTACGTAGATTCCCCGATGCGTGACCCGGGCGGCGCGCCTACTGTCGGCTGACCAGGCCGCGTCCGACGAAGGTGGGTCCATGCGCACGCTGACCGCGTTCCTCTCCACCGTCCTCCTTGCGACCGCGCTCACGGCGCCCGCCGAGGCCGCCCCGAAGAAGCCCGCCGCGGGCGCCGCCGACGTGGTGTTCGACCGGGCCGACTTCGCCGCCGGCACGCCCGAGGGAACCAGCGCGGGCGACGGGCTCGCCTTCGCCACCGCCGCCGGCACCACCTCCTACACCGACCGCCTCGGCACCAGGACGTGGGAGTACGCCCGCTGGACCGGCCCCGAGCGGCCGCTGGAGTTCACCGCCACCGAGCTGATCGCGTCCTGGACGGCCGACGTCCCCGCGGGCAGCTGGGTGCAGGTCGAGGCGCGCGCCCGTAACTCCTCCGGGCTGACGAAGTGGTACGTGCTCGGCCGGTGGGCCTACGGCGAGGGCGACATCGACCGCACGTCGGTGCCGGGCCAGGGCGACGACGACGCCCGGGTGGCCGTCGACACGCTGGTCGCGGCGGAGGGCAGGCAGATCTCGGCCTACCAGCTGCGCGTCACCCTCTACCGCGCGCCCGGCTCGTCCGTCGTGCCTCGGGTGCGCACGCTCGGCGCCATGGCCTCCAACGTGCCCGACCGCAAGACCGTGCCGGTGAGCCCCGGCGGCGGCGCCTGGGGCTCCGAGCTGGACGTGCCGCGCCGCTCGCAGAGCGTCCACTCCGGCCACTACCCCGAGTGGGACGGCGGCGGCCAGGCCTGGTGCAGCCCCACCTCGACCACGATGGTGCTCGGCTACTGGGGCCGCTGGCCGAGCGCGGAGGACACCGCCTGGGTCGACCCGTCCGATCCCGATCCGGAGGTCGACCACGCCGCCCGCCACACCTACGACCACGCCTACCAGGGCGCCGGCAACTGGCCGTTCAACACCGCCTACGCGGGCCGCTACGGCATGGACGGCTTCGTCACCCGGCTGCGCACGCTCACCGAGCTGGAGAAGCTGATCACCGCGGGCATCCCGGTCATCACCTCGCAGTCGTTCAAGAAGAACGAGCTGCCCGGCGCGGGCTACGGCACGAACGGCCACATCATGGTCGTGGTCGGCTTCACCGCCGATGGCGACGTCATCGCCAACGACCCGGCCTCGGCCACCAACGCCGCCGTCCGCCGCGTCTATCCTCGGGCCGCCTTCGAGAACGTCTGGCTGCGCGGCTCCAGCAGCGGCGGCGTGGTCTACGTCATCCACCCGCCGGGCCACGACCTGCCCGCGACCACGCCCGGCCTGCCCGCCAACTGGTGATGTGTGGATGCGTAACGTCCGTGGACAGGGTGGATCATGGTGTTCGGGCCGTCTTCCCGTTCCCGTGGGGTTCACACCGCTATGCCCGAGAAGCCCCGCCGACGTGACGGAGATTTGAACCTCTTCGGCCCTGCCAGTCCCCCGCTTCGCGCGCCCAGGGGGACAGCATGGCTACGCGGCGTGAACGCGCCGTAACGAAAGGTGCGATACAGCCAAGTATCGCCTCGTTCAGGAGGTTTTCATGCTCAAGCGGACCCTCATCTCGCTTGCCGTTCCCGCCATGCTCGCCACCGGGCTCCTCGCGATGGGCGGGAGCGCGAGCGCCGCCACCGGCGAGCGCTTCGAGTGCCAGCTGCGCACCGTCGACAACGGCAACGCCTCGCTGGCCACCTGCCGCAACCGGGGCGACTACGTCCACTGGATCCGGTGCGACAGCGGCACCCGGATCGTGGAGGTCAGGGAGGAGTTCACCGGTCGCCGCCACGTGCTCGACTGCCCGAACGGCTACCGGCTGAGGAACCAGTCCATCGGCTTCTGAGCCGAAGCAGGAAAGGCCACCGCCTCCAGGGGCGGTGGCCTTTCGCGTGTGTCAGCGGGTGGGATCGAACTCGCGCAGGATCGCGGAGGTCTTGCCCGTGGTGATCTGCTCGGCCAGCATGCGGCCGGTGGCCGGGCCGTGCGTGACGCCCCACATGCCGTGCCCGCCCGCCACGTAGACGCCGGGCACCCGGGTCGCGCCGACCAGCGGCTTGCCGTCGGGGGTGACGGGACGCGCGCCGACCCAGGTGTCGGTCCGCTCCTCCCAGCGCACGCCGGTCATGAGCGGCCGGGCCGACTTGATGATCGCCTCGACCCGGCGCTCGAACAGCGGCGCGTCCGCGTCGCGGAACTCCATCGTGCCCGCCACCCGCAGCTTGCCCTGGTACGGGGTGCAGGCGACGCGCACGGCCGCCAGGTAGAGGGGGCTCGGCACCGGCTCGTCGGTCGGCACCGTGAACGAGTAGCCGCGCCCGGCCTGGACGCGCGTCCGCACGCCCCACTCCGCGCCGAGCTTGTTCAGCCAGGCGCCGGTGGCGAGCACCACGGCGTCGGCCTTGACCTCGTCGCCCGCGCCGGACCGGACCACGTGCCCGCCGGCCTCGGACGTCACACCGGTGACCCGGAAGCCCGGCCGGATATCGCCGCCGCGCGCGGTGACGGCGGCGGCCAGGGCGTGCGTGAACGCGCCGGGGTCGATGTAGCGCTGGCCGTCGAGCCGGACACCGGCGGTGGCGCCGGCCGAGAGCTGCGGCATCTGCGCGCGCAGCTCGTCACCCTCGAACGCGGCGTAGCGGATCTCCAGGCCGGAGTCGTTGATGCGGCGCAGCTCGTGCAGCAACGAGACCGCCTGCTTCTGGGTCTCGAACGCCGCCATGATCGGCGCCTCGATGGTGGGAGCCTCGACGCCGTTGCCGGTGAGCACGTCGAACGCTTCCAGGCACTCCTCGTTGAACGGGAGGTTGGCCCGCACGGCGCGGCCCCACGAACGCCAGTTGCAGTGCAGCGCGAACCGGGTCAGGAACGACCACAGCCCCACGTCGGGGGTGACCGGGACGTGCAGCGGAGCGTTCTTGTCGAGCAGCGAGCGCAGCCCGTAACGGAGCACGCCGGGCTCGTTGAGCGGAATGGCCAGCCCCGGGGACAGCCAGCCCGCGTTGCCCCATGACGCGCCCGCGGCGACCCCGTCGCGGTCGACCACGGTGACCTCCACGCCGCGTTCCTGCAGGAACCAGGCGGTGGACAGACCCACCACACCGGCGCCGATCACCACAGCCGTACGCGGCCCACCGTCGATGCCCATTGCTGCCATCCCCTTCCTCAGATAAGGGAAGGATTACCGGTACGCGAGCAAAAGGCGCTGTGCTGGGAGAACAACCGCCCAACGCCTCTTTGTCCATCGGCGACAAAGGCTCAGCCCTGGTGGAGCGCGAGCCCGATGATCATGGCCAGGCGCTTCTCCGGCCGGTCGAGCTCCAGGCTGGTGACGGCGGCCATCTTCCGCAGCCGGTAGCGCACCGTGTTCGGGTGCACGCCGAGCCGGGTGGCCACGGCCGCGAGGTCGCCCTGCGCCTCCAGCCAGGCCCGCAGGGTCTCGACGTAGCGGGTGCCGTGTTCGGTGTCGTGGCGGGTCAGGTCGGCGACGGGACCGCGGGCCGGGGTGCGGCCGGAGGAGGCGGCGGCGCGCAGCCGCTGGAGCAGGATCTCGTCCCACGACTCGTCGTACACGACGGGCCCCGCGGGCACGGCCGCGCGCAGGGCCAGGCTCTCGTCGGCCTCCTGCCTGCTCGCGGGCAGCTGCGCCGGCTCGGCCGGCCCGCCCACCCCGGCGGGCACGATGACGCCGCGCGGCAGCACGGACACGATGGCGCGCACCCAGTCGCGGGCCGGGGCGGCGTCGTTCCCGCACGGCAGCACCGTGTAGAGCGTGTTGCCGAACAGCGCGCTGCGGCCCGGCCGCGACCAGCCGAACCCGGTGGTCGCCCGCTCGAACGCGGTGAGCACCGCCGCGTGCCGCTCCGCGCCGACGTGCGCCTGCAGCGCGATCACCCGGAACTGGCCGCCGGGCAGCCCGAGCCTGCTGATCAGCGCCGGGGCGTCGGTGGTGCCCTCCACGAGCTGGATCACCAGGTCGGACTCCACCTGGCGTTCGAGGTCGGCGCTCACCCGGGAGCGCAGCAGGTGGAGCGCCACGGCCCTGGCCCCGTCGGCCAGCCGGTCGCGCTGCCGCCCGGCGAGGGGACGCTGGCACTCGACCCAGATGGACCCGAGCAGCTCGCGCCCGGCCCGCACCGCCACCACCATGCGGCCGCGCAGCCCGTGTTCGGGCGACGGCTCCACGAACAGCGGCTCGTCGGAGGCGGCCAGGTGGGAGAAGACGCCCTTGCCTTCCAGCAGCCCGCGCATCTCCTCGGGCACCCGCCGGCCGAGGATCGTCTCCAGCCGCACCGGGTCGGCGGTCTGCTGCGAGCCGGAGTAGGCGAGCACCCGCGACATCTGGTCCTCGACGGTGACCGGGTAGCCCAGCTCTCCGGCCAGCGTGTCGGCGAACGCGAACAGGTCGGTCGGGCCCCGGCCCGCCTCGGTCTCACGCCCTTCGAGCACCAGCCCGTACACGATCCCGAGCAACTGGCTCCAGGACACGGCCGGGTCGACCAGCAGCACCGCGACCCCCGCGGCCCGGCCCTCGGCCGCCGCGTCGTCGCCGTCGCCGCCGTCGCTGCCGCTGTCGCTGTCGCTGTCGCGCACCAGCACCGCGGCGGCCCGCGCGGCGGCGCCCAGCCGCACCGCCTCCGGCGCGGACCCGACCCCGACGGCCAGGAAGACGTCGCCGGTCGCCGGTCGCGGATCGGCCGGGTCGTGGACCACCACGCTGCGCAGCGGCACGTCCCGGGAGGCGGGCGCGCACACCAGGCGCGTCCCGTATCCACCGAGGACGTTCACCAACCGATCGAGCTTCAGCATCTCCGCCGAAGCGTACCCGGCCTGGTCAGCCCGATTGCTTCTGGCCGGCGGGCGGTTCCTTCGGCGGTTCTTCGGGCTGGGGGGCCTGGACCGGTGGTTCGAGCTTGTGGCGGGTGCCGAAGGTGTCCAGCAGCGCCAGGAGCATCGCCACCGTCGGGATCGCCAGCAGCGCCCCCGTCACGCCGAACAGCAGCGCTCCGGTGATCGCGGCCGAGAACGAGACCCCGGGATGGATGTCCACCCCCCACGCGCTGATCCTGGGCTCCAGGGTGAGGTTCTCCACCTGCTGGTAGAGGATGCCCCAGGCGAGCGCCGCGAGCCCGATCCACGGCCGGTCCGAGACCAGCCCGACCACGACGGGCAGCGCGATCGCGATGTACGTGCCGATGGTGGGCACGAACTGGGCCACCACCCCGGTCCACACGCCCAGCGCGAGCCACGACGGCATGCCGAGCGCCAGGAACACGATGGTCGAGGCGGTGCTGTTGATCAGTGACAGGATCACCCGGGCGGCCACGTAGCCGCCGGTCTTGGCCAGCGAGATGTCCCACACGCTGGTGAAGACCTGCTGGAAGCGGCCGGGCAGCCGCCGCGCCAGCCACTGGCGGGCGCGCGGCCCGTCGGCCGACAGGTAGAAGGTCAGCAGCATGAGCGCGAAGATGTTGAACACCATCCCGGCCACGGTGCCCAGCACGCCGAGCACGCCCGCCAGGACCCCCTGCGCGTATCCGGCGGCCTCCTGGGGCGTCAGCTTGACCGATTCCAGGATGTCGGAGACGTTGTAGTTCGTCCCGAACTGCCGGTTGACCCACTCCGTCGCGGCGGCCAGCACGTCCGGCAGGCCCTTGACCAGCAGCGCCACCTGCTCCACGAAGAGCTGCCCGAACAGCACCAGGAAGATCGCGGCGAACAGGCCGAGCCCGGCCATCACCACCGCGGCCGCGGCGCCACGCCGCATGTGCCGCGCGAGCCTGCCCACCGCCGGCTCCATCGCCAGCGACAGGAACCAGGCGATCACGACGAGGAAGAGGAACGAGCCCGCGTCGGTCAGCACGAACCGCAGGAACATCGCCAGGGCCAGGACGCCGACGACGACGAGCGCGGCCCGCCAGACGTTCCCCGGCGAGAACAGCACCCGGACGGTCGCCGCCGGCGCGGGCTCCGCCTTCTTTCCCGTCGTCATGGACCCTCCCGCGTGCGTCTCCGCCTACGATCTGCCAGGAACATGCCGTTTTACGCGGCTTTCACACCTGGCGGCACGCGTGATCGTCCGTCCTCGCAGGCAGCGTGGCAAGAACCGGTCGGGCGGTTCCCGAGGCGAACGCCGGGGCGGCGGTTCAGCGCGGTTCTCGGGCGGCCGGTGAAGGCGGCCCGCCGGCCGTCACTCGAAGTCGTCCGGGTTGAGCTCGGTGAGCCGGCGCAGCTCGTGCTCGTCGATGCTGTCCTCGATCCCGGGAGTGGCGCCCGCCGGGCGGGGCGAGGTCTCCGCCGCCTCCCTGATGTCGCGCTCGACCTCATGACCTGGTTGCTCGCTCATGTTCTCCCCCTTGTCCCCCGTCCCCTGACCCCGGGCGGGTCACCTCAGACGGGCTGCACCTCCGGACTCGGCACGGTGACCGCCCCCTCGCCCGCGGGCCGAGCGGCACGCCGTCCCAGCGCGTCGCCGGCCCACGCCGCGCCGCCGCCGATCGCGGCACCCGCGAGCGCCACACCGAGCTGGGTGGCGATCTTCGTCCCGGTACGGGCCGGCGGCGGCTCGGCGGTCCGCCGCCACGCGTAGAGCCAGCCCGCCTGGGCGGCGGCGTCGATCAGGTACGTGGGCGGGACCCGGCCGGTGAACACGTTGATCAGGTCCAGGCGCAGCTGGGTCAGGGCCGCCGAGGTGCCGAGGCGCTTGGCGTACGGCAGCCCCTCCGGGCGGGCGGCGGCCCGCAACTGGTTGAGCCCGACTCCGACGAGCAGACTCCCGACGGTACGGACCAGGAACCGGTCGGTCTTGGCCCCGTACACCTTCTCGTAGCTGGACATGGACAGTGAGGGCCAGAGCCCGCACGCCATGTTGAACAGTCCTTGCGCACGCGCCAGCCGGACGGCGTCGGCCCGGCGGCTGCTCCTTTCGGCCATGTTCCCGCGGCTGCCCTCGCGGGATGTCGGCAAACCGGGCGGCGTTCTAAGCTTGCGCCATGCGCGTAGTGGTGATCGGTGCCAGCGGCCACATCGGCACCTACCTGGTTCCCCGGCTCGTCGAGGCGGGTCACGACGTGGTCGCCGTGAGCCGCGGCACGCGGCGGCCCTACACCCCCCACGGCGCCTGGCAGCGGGTCACCACGGTGACCGCCGACCGGGCGGCCGAGGAGGCGGCCGGCACGTTCGGCGACCGCGTCGCCGGGCTGGAGCCCGACGCGGTCATCGACCTCATCTGCTTCGAGGAGTCCAGCGCCCGCCACCTGGCCGACGCGCTGGCGGGCCGGATCCGCCACTTCCTCCACTGCGGCACGGTCTGGGTCCACGGCCCCAGCGTCCACGTGCCCACCACCGAGGACGCCCCGCGCCGGCCCTTCGGCGACTACGGCGTCAAGAAGGCCGCGATCGAGGCCTACCTGCTCGACCGGGCGCAGCGCGACGGCTTCCCCGCCACGGTGATCCACCCGGGCCACATCGTCGGGCCCGGCTGGGTGCCGGTCACGCCGGCGGGCAACGTCAACCCGGTCACCTTCCAGATCCTCGCCGACGGCGGCGAGCTGGCGCTGCCCAACCTGGGCCTGGAGACCCTCCAGCACGTCCACGCCGACGACGTGGCCCGGCTGTTCATGGCCGCGCTCGCGGGCCGCTCGGTCACGCTCGGCGAGGCGTTCCACTGCGTCGCCGACTCCGCGGTCACGCTGCGTGGCTACGCCGAGACGGCGGCCGGCTGGTTCGGGCGGGAGGCGCGGCTGTCGTTCCTGCCGTGGGAGCGGTGGAAGGAGACCGTTTCGGCCGAGGACGCCGACGCCACCTGGGACCACATCGCGCACAGCCCCCACTGCGGCATGGAGAAGGCGGCGCGGCTGCTCGGGTTCCGGCCGCGCTACTCGCCCTTCGAGGCGATCCGCGAGTCGGTCGACCGGCTGGTCGGGGAGGGTGTCGTCAAGACGCGGTGACCTGCGGCACCGCCGCATACTGCGACCAGTCGGCGCTGATCGCGCCGGCGGTCTTGAGCAGCAGCGGGAGATGCTCCTCGGTGAGCTTCTCCACCGAGGTCTCGGCGGCGTGCGCGTTGACGTTGACGGCGGCGATCACGTTGCCCATGCCGTCGCGCAGCGGGGCGGCCACCGACCTGATGCCGAGCGCCAGCTCCTCGTCGGTGAGCGCCCAGCCCTTGGCCCGCACCGCGCGCAGCGCGCTCTCGCGCTCCTCGCGGCCGGGCCGCCAGCGCGGCGTGATGCCCGACCGGCTCGGCTCGGCCAGCACCCGCTCCACCTCGGCGGGCGGCAGCGCGGCCAGCAGCACCTTGCCCAGCGAGGTCTGCAGCGCCGGGAATCGGGTGCCGATCTGCACCGACAGGGTGACGATCTTGGGCACCGCCACCCTCGCCACGTACACGATGTCGGACCCGTCGAGCTGGGCGATCGACGACGACTCGTGCGTCCGCGCGACCAGCCACTCCAGGTGGGGCCTGGCGACCTCCCAGAGCCCCATCGAGCGCACGTACGACACGCCCAGCTCCAGCACCCGCGGCGTGAGCGCGAACCCGCCCTGCTCGGCCCGCGCGTAGCCGAGCTCGCTCAGCGTCAGCAGGATGCGGCGGGCCGTCGGCCGGGCCAGCCCGGTCGCGGTCGCCACCTCGGTCAGCGTCATGACGGGCCGGCCGGGCTGGAACGCCTTGATCACGTCGAGGCCGCGGGCCAGCGCCTCGATGAAATCGGGTCCGGTGTCAGCGCGTGCCATCGACGCCTCGCTCAGCAGGTCTCACGGGTAGGACTTTAACGGTCGCGCGTGGCGGAGCTTCGGTAGTCGGTGTACGTGTACGGGTTGTCGAGGATCTT
The DNA here is from genome assembly GCF_040676925.1 of Nonomuraea sp. NPDC049486. Taxonomy (NCBI): domain Bacteria; kingdom Bacillati; phylum Actinomycetota; class Actinomycetes; order Streptosporangiales; family Streptosporangiaceae; genus Nonomuraea; species Nonomuraea sp. NPDC049486. The sequence continues at coordinate 410,630 of NZ_JBFAPV010000004.1, read as the reverse complement.
CGTTTCCGGGATGTCGGGGTTCATGCCCTTCAGCCAGGTTTCCTCCCCCATGGTGGAGCGCAGGTACTCGACCGTCGACTCCACCTGGCGGCGGGCCGCGGCCAGGTCGACGCCGACCAGCTCGTGCTCGTGCTTGACCACCCGGCCGTTGACGACCACCGTGTGCACGTCGCCGCGCTGCGCCTGGAAGGCGACGTGCCCGTACGGGTTGAGCAGCGGGAACGACACCGGCGACCGGTCGTTCTTGATGAGCACCAGGTCGGCCTTCTTGCCGGGCTCCAGGCTGCCGAGGTCGTCGCGGCCGAGCGCCCGCGCGCCGCCCCTGGTCGCCCACTCGACGACCTGGTCGGCGCGGAGCGCGCAGTGCGTGACGGTGTCGCCCTTGGCGTGCGCCTCCAGGTGGGCGCGGGAGCGGTCGGCGCCGAGCGTGGTGCGCATGGCGGAGAACAGGTCGCCGCTCCACCAGACGCTGGTGTCCATGGACAGCGAGACCGGGATGCCGTGCAGGCGGATCGCCCAGGTGGGCGGGTAGCCCTGGCCGGCGCTCTGCTCGCTCTCGGTGGACACCGAGATCGAACCGCCGGTGGCGGCGATGCGGTGGTAAGAGTCGGGCTCCAGCGTGGCGGCGTGCACGTAGACGGTGCCCGGGGTCATGAACCCGTGCTCGTACATCTGCCTGATGCCCTCGTCACTGGTGGCGCCCCAGACGCCCGCGTGGGTGGTGACGGAGACGCCCAGGTCGCGGGCCACCTCGAAGGCGGGCTTCTCCGGGAAGGCGGGGTCGCCCACCACGTCGAAGGCGAGCTGGAAGCCGAGCATGTCGTCGCCGGTGATGCGGCGGCTCACGAAGTCGCGGAACTCCGGCGCGGCGGTCCACTCGGCGGGCGGCGCCTGGATGTTGCCGTACGCGAGCACGAACCGGCCGGGCACCGACCGGAGCGCGTCCACGGCGGCGTCGGCGTGGTCGACGGTCTGCAGGCCGTGCGACCAGTCGACGACCGTGGTGACGCCGGCGTCGATCGCCTCGATGGCGGCGAGCGTGTTGCCCGCGTGCACGTCCTCGGGGCGGAACAGCCTGCCGTGTTCCAGGTAGTACCAGACGAAGTACTGGGTCAGCGTCCAGTCGGCGCCGTAGCCGCGCATGGCGGTCTGCCACATGTGCCGGTGGGTGTCGATCATGCCGGGCATGACGATGCCGTCGGTGGCGTCGATCTCGATCGTGCCGTCGGGCACCGCGAGCTCCGGCCCCACGGCGGCGATCCGGTCGCCCTCGACGAGCACGTCGGCGCCGGAGAGCACCTCGTGGCCGTCGGTCATCGGCAGCACCGTGCCGCCCCGCAGCACCACGGGGCGTCCGGCCTCGAATTCTGTCATGGTGGACTCCCTCACCCCGAATTCTGCGTACGACTGTCCGTCATACGGTCACCGCTGGTTAAGGGACACTCTGATGACGCTCGGGCGGCCTGTCAATGGTTGACGCTTCTCCTGTTGGATGGTGAGAATGTGCGTCACGGACATCTGTCCGCGTAACGGATATGGAGGGCGGAGCCGGATGACAGCAGGACCACTGTCCGGTGTGCTGGTGGCCGACTTCTCCCGCGTGCTGGCGGGCCCGTACGCCACGATGCTCCTGGCCGACCTCGGGGCCGAGGTGGTCAAGGTCGAGGGGCCCAAGGGGGACGACACCCGGTCGTGGACACCGCCGGCCCGTGGCGAGGCGGCCACCTACTACCTGGGCGTCAACCGGGGGAAGCGGTCGATCGCGCTGGACCTGCGCGACGAGGAGGACGCCGGGCTGGCCAGGGAGCTGGCGCGGCGGGCCGACGTGCTGATCGAGAACTTCAAGCCGGGCGGGCTGGACAAGTACGGCCTCGGCTTCGACGCGGTGCTGGAGGCGAACCCGGGCATCGTGTACGCGTCCATCAGCGGGTTCGGCTCCGGCCCCGGGGCCAAGGTGCCCGGTTACGACCTGATGGTGCAGGCCATGTCCGGTCTGATGAGCCTCACCGGCGACCCGGAGGGCCCGCCGTACCGGGCCGGCATCTCGGTGTTCGACGTGATGGCGGGCAACCACGCGGTCATCGGCATCCTGGCCGCGCTGCGCCATCGGGACGCCACCGGCCGGGGGCAGCACGTCGAGATCAATCTGCTGTCGTCGGCGCTGACGGCGATGGTCAACCAGAGCTCCGCCTACGTGGCGGGTGGCGTGGTGCCGTTCCGGATGGGCAACGCGCATCCGAGCGTGTTCCCGTACGAGCCGCTGCCGGCCGCCGACACCGACCTGATCGTGGCGACCGGGAACGACGGCCAGTTCCGCAAGCTGTGCGAGGTGCTCGGCATCCCCGAGGTGGCCGACGACCCGCGCTTCGCCCGCAACGCGGGGCGGACCGCCAACCGGGAGGAGCTGCGGCCGATCCTCGTGGACCGGCTGCGCGCCAAGACCGCCGTGGAGTGGTTCGACCTGCTGGTCGAGGCGGGGGTGCCGAGCGGGCCGATCAACACCGTCGACGGCGGGTTCGCGATGGCCGAGCGGTTCGGGCTGGACCCGGTCGTGGCGGTCGGCGAGGGCGAGCGGGCGGTGCCGACGACGCGGCACCCGATCCGGTTCTCCGAGAGCGCGCTCACGTACGAGCTGCCGCCGCCCGAGCTGGACGAGCACGGCGCGGAACTGCGCGCCTGGCTGTCCGAGCCGGGCGGGGAAGGCGGCGGTCGTGGCTGACCGGGAGTATCCGACCGCGCTCGGCGCGTCCTCGGCCGAGAAGATCACCCTGCTGGGCCACGACCTCGCCGAGGACGTGATGGGCGAGGTGGGCTTCGGCGAGCTGGCGTTCTGGCTGGCCGCCCAGCGCAGGCCGTCACCCGGCGAGACGCGCGTGTTCGAGGCCGTGCTCGCCGCGCTGGCCGACCACGGGTTCACGCCCACCGCGATCGTCACCCGGCTCACCTACCTGTCGGCGCCCGACTCGATCCAGGGCGCGCTGGCGGCGGGGCTGCTCGGCGGCGGGTCCCGGTTCCTCGGCGTGACCGAGGACTGCGGCCGGTTCCTGCACGCCGTGCTGGAGTCCGCCGGCGAGCCGCCGGAGGACGACGCCGGGTGGGACGCGCTCGCCCTGGAGACCGTGCGCGCCCGGCGCGCGGAGGGCAGGTTCGTCCCCGGGCTCGGCCACCACGTGCACAAGAACGGCGACCCGCGCACCCCACGGCTGCTGCGGATCGCCGCCGAGGAAGGGCTCTACGGGCCCCACCTGTCGCTGTTCGCCGCCATCGGCCGCGTCCACCCCGAGGTGCTCGGCAAGACGCTCCCGCTGAACGGGGCCGGCGTCTGCGGGGCGGCGCTGGCCGACCTCGGGCTGCCGCTGGAGCTGCTGCGCGGCTTCGCCCTGCTCGCCAGGACCGCCGGACTGATCGGCCAGCTCGCCGAGGAGCTGCGCCACCCGGTGGCCAACGACATCTTCCTGTCGGTCGATCTCAACAACCGGTCCGTCGCCCCCGACCCGTACCCCCCTGGAGGCACGCATGGCTGAACTCGTCGCCGTGATCGCATCCACCCACCATCCGTTCTACTACCGCGCCAGCACGGCCACCGGTGAGGACCGGCCGCCGTTCGCCGACGAGTGGGTGCGCAAGGTGGAGGCGTTCCGCGAGACCCTCACCAGGGCCAGGCCCGACGTACTGGTGATGGTCGGGTCCGACCACTTCCATCAGCTCTGGCTCGACAACATGCCGCAGTTCCTGGTCGGCAAGGCGCCCTACTACGACGCGAACTGGTACAACGAGGAGCGCGAGTTCGGCCTGCCCCGGATGCTCTTCACCGGCCAAGAGGACCTCTCCTCCCACGTGCTGCGCGAGGGCCTCGACGCGGGCTTCGACCTGGCCTTCTCCAACGAGCTGCGGATCGACCACTCGATCACGTGCCCGATCATCACCCTGCGCCCGCAGAACGACCTGCCGATCGTGCCTGTCTACACCAACATCTTCGCGCCGCCGCTGCCTCGGCCGAAACGGTTCGTGGACCTGGGCCGCACGATCCGGCAGCTGGTCGAGTCGTGGCCGTCGGACCAGCGGGTCGCCGTCATCGGCACCGGCCACCTGTCGCTGGAGCTGGGCGGGCCGCGCCAGTTCGGGCCGCACGGGCCGGACCCGGAGTTCGACGCCAAGGCCGTCGAGTGGATCGCGGGCGGCGACATCGAGGGCTGCCTGGCGGAGGTCACGCTCGACAGCCTGCACGCGCCGGGCAACGCCACCCACGGGTTCATGGACTTCATGCTGATGATGGGCGTCGCGGGCGAGGGCCAGAAGGCCGACTACGTCGACACCTACGATCTGTTCCACACCATGGAGGCGTACTTCACCTGGTACCCGCGCGGAGGCCGGTCGTGAGCAAGTATCTGCTGAACAAGTTCCTGTTCACCGTCGACCGCGACCCCGAGCTGGTCGAGCGCTACCGCGAGGATCCGCGCGGCACGGTCGAGTGGTGGGAGTCGACGCGGGCCAACCTCGTGCTCAACTGCCACGGCGGCGAGGCGTCGACCTGGCTGCGCTTCGACGACGCCGAGCGGGAGGCGCTGGCCGCGCACGACTATGTGCGGCTGTTCGAGATGGGCGCGCACCCGTTCCTCACGCTCACGCTCTTCATCGCCATGTTCGAGCGCGACTACGAGCCTCTCGGGTTCCAGAAGGAGTACGCCCGTAAGCTGGCCCACATGAGCCTGCCCTACCCGGACATCGCGACCTGACCATGCGCGCCGCCCAGATCCACACCTGCGGAGAGCCGCCGGCGGTGGCCGAGCGCCCCGCGCCCGCGCCCGGGCCCGGCGAGGTGCTCGTCGAGGTGTCCGCCGCCCCGGTGACACCGCTCGACCTGCTCTGCGCGACCGGCACGTCCTACTTCGGCACCCCGCCGACCCCGTACGTGCCGGGCGTCCAGGGGGTGGGCGCCGTCGGCGGCCGGACCGTCTGGTTCCCCACCACGGCGGGGATGGCGCCGGGCGACGGCAGCATGGCCGAGCTGGCCGCGGTGCCCGAGAGCGACCTGGTGGAGCTGCCGCCCGGCGCCGACCCGGTGGCCGTGGCGGCGCTGGGCCTGTCGGCCGTGGCCGCCTACATGGCGCTCGGCTGGCGCGGCGAGCTCAGGCCGGGCGAGCAGGTGATCGTGCTGGGCGCGGGCGGGACCGTCGGGCAGGCGGCCGTGCAGCTCGCCCGGCTGGCCGGCGCCCGGCGGGTGGTCGCCGCCGCGCGTTCCGCCGCCGCGCGGGAGCGCGCCGAGCGGGCCGGGGCCGACGCGGTGGTCCCGCTCGACGGCGACGACGCCGGCGAGCTGGCCGCCCGGCTGGCCGCGGCCCTCGACGGCCCCGCCGACCTGGTGCTCGACCCGCTCTTCGGAGTGCCGGCCGCGGCGGCGACCCGGGTGCTGCGCCCCGGCGGGCGCCTGGTCAACCTCGGCGGCTCCGCCTCCGAGACCAGCCCGATCGACTCCTCGACGCTGCGCGGCAAGTCGCTGCGGCTGCTGGGCTACACCAACAACGAGCTGACTCCGGCCCAGCGCGCCGCCGCCATCACCGAGATCGCCGGACACGCGGCGCGCGGCGCGTTGTCGGTCGTTCATGAGATCATGCCGCTCGACTACGCGGAAAAAGCGTGGCAACGTCAGGCGGCGGGCGCTCCTTCGGGGCGGATCGTCCTTTCCGTCCGTTGAGAAGCCGCTACCGTTGTCCGTAGCGCTCCGCGAACAGGAGATCACTCATGAGCGATGCCACTCAGCCGCCGAGCCCCGGCGTGTCGGCCAGCACGCCCAGTGTCGCTCGGATCAACAACTACTTCGCCGGCGGCAAGGACAACTTCGCCATCGACCGCGAGCTGGCGGAGAAGGTGCTCGCGCTGGCCCCCGAGGCCAAGGCCATGGGCGAGCACGTCCAGGAGTTCCGCCAGCGGGTGGTCGCCCATCTGGTCGAGGCGGGCGTGCGGCAGTTCCTGCAGATCGGCGCCTGGCTGCCGGTCGAGCGCAACGTCCACCAGATCGCCCAGGAGCTGGCGCCCGAGTCCAGGGCCGTCTACGTCGCCGACGACCCGGTCGCGCTCAACCACGCCCGCGCCCTCCTGGCCACCAACGAGCGCACCGGGGTGGCGGAGGGCGTCATCCTGGAGCCTGACGCGATCCTCGACCATCCGGTGACGCGGCGGCTCATCGACCTCTCCCAGCCGGTGATGGTGCTGCTCTTCGGCATGCTGCAGTACATCCCCGACGACTTCGGCGCTTACGAGAGCGTGGCCGCCCTGTGCGACCGGCTCGCGCCCGGCAGCTACGTCGCGATCACCCACGCGGTGTTCGACACGCGGCCCGACATCGCCGAGGCGGTCGCCGACATCTACCGCGACGCGCTCAAGCGCCCCTCGGGCGGCCCCCGCACCATGGCGGAGGCGAAGCGCTTCTTCGACGGCCTGGAGCTGATCGAGCCCGGCTTCGTCTACGTCAGGCAGTGGCGGCCGCACACCCCGGTGTCCGACGCCGAGGCCGTCAAGACCTGGATCGCCGCCGGAGTCGGCCGCAAGCCGGGCTGACGGGCTCAGAGCTCGGCGTGGCGTCCCTCCCGGGAGCCCTGGTAGGCGCCGCGCCGCAGACGGGCGAGCGACCCCTCGATCCGCAGCGACGGGTGCCCGTGCCGCACCGGGTCGAAGGACAGGTCCGCGCGCTCCGACAGCGTCGCCCGTACCCTGAGGGTCGCCAGCGGCCGGGCGGGCGTGTCCCGGCGCGCGGCCAGCAGGTGGAACAGCAGCGGGCCGCGCTTGAGCGCCGCGGGCAGCAGGGCGGGATCGGCCGGCACGTCCTCTCCTTCGGGCACGGCGACCAGCCAGACAGGCCCGGCGTCGCTGCCGTACGGCACCACGCTGGAGTACGGGCCCGCGGTGAACCCGGCCCTGGGCCGCAGCAGCCACGGCGCCGCCCCGCAGGTGGACAACAACAGGTCGACCGGGCCGGGCAGGCGCACCGCCAGGCCGAGCACGTCGGGCAGGCGGCCGGGCAGCGAGCCGCCCTTCGACAGGCGGGCGATCACCTCGTACTGTCCGCGCTCGTCCAGGACCGGCACGCCGAGCTCGCCCGCGCCGGTCACCTCCAGCGTGCCGGCCAGCAGGCGGCCCCTCGGGTGCAGGACCCGGCCGCGACGCAGCCGGGCCCCGAGCGTGGCTAGTCTCCTCATCGGCGCCTGAGACTCGGCACCGGGTGGGGACCTTCGGTCTCCAGCCGGTACTCCTCGCCGGACTTGTGCACGTTCTCCTGCATCGCCACCTGCGACGGCGCGGGCTCGCCGCCCATGATCTGCTCCTGCATCCTCTCGAACCGCTCATGAGCCTCCTGGACGTAGCCGGTGCCCAGCGTGGTGTAGTCGATCTGGGTGGCGAGCAGCTCGCGGATGTAGTCCTTGTTCGGCTCGAACGTGACCGGGGCCGGCAGCTCCGGCGCCAGCACCTGCTCCGGGTCGCGGCCGTCGTGCGTCTTGAACAGCTCGGCGGCCAGGCGCAGGTGCTCCAGCTCCATGTTGAGGTGGAGCTCCCAGATGTTCTTCACCTTCGGGTCGGACTCGGTCTCCATGAACGAGTGGTAGAGGTAGCACTCGTTGTACTCGTGGTTGAGCAGCATCTCCCACCAGCTCTCGCCCGGGTCGACCAGCGACTCGTAGTGGGTGACGTGCTCCTCCTCGATCAGCCCGATCTCCTGGTAGAGCTGGCGGGCGATCGGCTCCATGTAGGTCGGGCCGACGTTCATGTAGAAGTTCATCGTCTGCTGCTCGGCGGCCATGATGGTGAGCGCGTGCAGCTTGGAGATGGGCGCCGCGGTCGACCTGTCGTACGGGTCGCGGACGTTGTCCATCGGGTCGCGGTGGTGCAGGGGGGTCGGCCTGCCCGGCATGATCTCGGTCAGGTTGTCGACGATCTTCTCGGCCTTGCGGTGCTCGATCATCTCGTACAGGTTGGAGTACCGGTAGAGGTGGTCGAAGTCCTCCAGGACACCGAACTGGTAGGCCTGCTTGAGGTACGGGTCGGGCTCCATCCGGGCGACCCAGGCGGTCAGGTCGACGGCGACCTGCTCGTAGGCGATGGTGGTCTCCAGCACCGAGGCGACGCCCGGCAGCAGCCAGTTCACCACCTTCTGCTGCTGCGCCTCGATGTAACGGACCCGGGCGAGATGCTGCTTGAGCTCGGTGTCCGGGCAGTGACGCGCCAGGTGGTGGCTGAAGAAGATCGCCTCGGTCTCGATGCCGTTCATCGCGATGACGCGGCAGCGCGTGTACGGGTCCGCGTGATCGGGATCGATGGGCATGACGTTCAGCTCACGCCAGTTACGTATCTGCTTGTCCAGCGGGATGCCCCGCTCCCGCAAGGGATTGAAGGTCATGTGTTTCGCGCTCCTTCGGCTGCTCGACTCGCGTGCGCCGGGGGGTGGGCGACGTCCGAATCGGGCCTACCCGAGGCTTTCGGGTGCAATCTCCTCAGCTCACCGCCGGTCCCTCCAGAAACGGCAAGCGCATGCGTGACCAGCCGGACCACGGGTAGGCACCCGCCGTAATCCGAGAGGAGATGGACCGTGACGAAGACAGTTCCCGAGAAGATGGAAGAGACGGACGTCATCGAACTTCTGATCGCCCAGCACGGCATGATCAGGAATCTGTTCGACGAAGTCGAGCAGGCGCCGCCAGAGCGGCGCGGCGAGTCCTTCACCCGCCTCGTGCGGCTGCTGGCCGTGCACGAGACGGCCGAGGAGGAGATCCTCCACCCCTACGCCCGCACCAAGCTCGACGGCGGCGCGGGCGTCGTCCAGGACCGCCTCGAAGAGGAGCACGAGGCCAAGAAGCTCCTCCAGGAGATGGACCAGGCCGGCCCGGACGCGCCGAACTTCATGCGCAACCTCCTGGCGCTGCGGGCCGCCGTCGAGGCGCACGCCCGCGCCGAGGAGCGGTACGAGTTCGCGAAGGTCGTCCAGCACACCTCCCAGGCCGAGCGGCGCGCGCTGGGCGCCGGCGTCAAGGCCGCCGAGGCCATGGCCCCGACCCACCCGCATCCCGGCACCGAGTCGGCGACCAAGAACCTGCTCGTGGGCACCCCGATGGCGATGATGGACCGTGCCAGGGACGTCATCAGGAAGGCCAGGGACAAGAAACACTGACCGGGGCCGCCTCGGCCGGCCTGTCAGTCGTCCGGCGGCGCGTTCTGCGCGCGCTTGCGCCACATCGGATAGGGCAGGCCGGCCGCCCGGTTGATGACGAAGCCCTGCAGGACGATGACGAACACCGCGACCATCATGATCAGCAGGTGTTCCGGGGTCCGTATCAGGCCCAGCGAGACGATCAGGGTGGTGGCGCCGGCCGGCGGATGCGCCGCCTGGAAGATCGGCATCAGCCCGCAGGTCAGGCCGAGCGCGATGGCGCAGGCCAGGATCCGCTGCCAGTCGATCTTCTCCAGGTCGGGCGGCACGGCGAGCAGCCCGGTGACCGCCAGCGAGAACCATCCGGCCAGCAGGCCGATCAGGTGCCCGACCAGGGTGTTGTGCGGGGCGGACGCGGCCGCCAGCGGCGTGTAGAACAGCAGGAAGGCCGTGGGCCCGAGTGACGGGAAGACGAACGGGGCGTGGGTGTTGTAGGCGATGATCGCCATGAGGAAGATCGAGATGAAGCTGTTGACGCCCGTGTAGACCGAACGCACCGCCCACCTGGGATACCGGTCCTCCAGCGACTCCAGATAGTAGGGCTTCGCCTCGCGGGTCATACGTCGCTCCGCTTCCACCCCGGCCGGAGCGCCGCGGTGCCGATGTTCCGCGGGTCGCGGGCCCGGTAGACGATGTACGGCCTGAACAGGTAGTGCACGGGCGCGGTGAACGCGTGGACCAGCCGGGTGAAGGGCACGATCGCGAACAGCACCAGCCCGGAGATCGCGTGGACGCGGTACTCGATCGGCGTGCGCGCCATGAGCGCCACCTCGGGCTGGAACACGAAGAGGCTGCGCACCCAGGGCGAGACGTCGACGCGGTAGTTGTAGTGCAGCGTCGAGGCGTTGATCAGCGTGGTGGCCAGCCCGAGCGTCAGCGCCGCGACCAGGACGACGTACATGAACTTGTCGTTGACGGTCGTGGCCAGGAAGACCGGCCCGGTGGTGCGCCGCCGCCATACGAGCAGGGCGATGCCGGCGTAGGTGAGCACGCCGGCGGCGACGCCGAGCGAGATCGCCAGGAAGCTGTAAGTGGTCTCGCTGACCCCGATCGCGGCCGTCCAGCTGTCCGGGATGAACAGGCCGAGGATGTGGCCCATCAGCACGACGAGCAGCCCGATGTGGAACATCGGGCTCCCCCACCGCAGCAGCCGCGACTCGTACAGCTCGGACGAGCGGGTCGTCCAGCCGAACTTGTCGTAGCGGTACCGCCAGATGAGGCCGGTGACGAGGATCGCCACGGCGATGTAGGGGAACGCGCCCCACAGGAAGACGTCGACGGGCGAGATCACTTGAGACCCCCGGTGATGGCGAAGGGAAGCGACGAGGGGAGTCCGATGGTGTCCAGCCCGACCAGTTCGGGTCCGCCGCCGATCGGGCGGCGGGCCATCCGGGCGGCCTCCTCGGGGGTGCCGGGAGAGGCCCCGGGCAGCGTGCCGCACACCGCCTCCAGCAGTCGCGCGTACGGCGTGGCGGCTTTGACCAGGGCGAACCTCAGCAGTTCGAGCCCGGCCCGGTGCTCCTGGAGCAGCTCTGTGCCGTCCTCGCGCTCCAGGGTCGCGTACTCCAGGACGACGGGCAGGTAGTCGGGCAGCTCGTCCCTGCCCGGAGGCGTCAGGCCGTGCGCCCGGTAGCGCGCCTTGATCGCGGCGAGGGAGAACCCCCGGCGGCGGGTGTCGCCGTCGGTCCACCAGGTCAGGTGCAGCGAGCGGCGGTTGCGGACGTCGAAGACCGCCACGTAGTGCTCCTCGGCCCGCAGCGGCTCCAGGCCCGCCAGGTGCTCCGCGAACTCGGCGACGGCGGACACCGGCGGGTGCGCGCCGGTCTCGGCGAGCGCGGCCCTGATCAGCGGCAGCCGGTCGAACAGGGCCCGGTCGGGGTAGCGCAGGCACATCCCGGCCGCCCGCCGCACCACGGCCACGCCGTCGGCGGGCAGCCGGGGCCGCCGCGAGGTCCAGGGTGGCTTCATCACGACTCTCCGCGCTCGCGCCGCTCGCTGATCTCGCCGGGTTCGGCGCCCAGGTCCTCGCCCCTGTCCACCTGACCGCCCCGGGCGCCGCCTTTCGCCCGGTACGGAAACAGCCCTTCGGGGAGGCCGCGGCCGTCCCAGTTGAGCAGGTTGATCCGGCCCTCGTGGCCGGAGGTGTCGGCGGCCGACTCCGAGGTCTGGCGCTGCCGCAGGACGTGGAAGGTCTCCACGGCCTGCGGCGCCGGCCGGCCGGACGCCTCGCCGAACGGCCCCGACGACTCGGTGCCGCCCATCCCCGGGCCGCCCTCGTAGTCGAGGCTGCATCCGCTCAGCGCGGTCTCCTCCAAGGCTCGTACGTCTCCGGCGGCGGCTGTCGGGATGACGTAGCGTTCCTCGTACTTCGCCAGGGAGAGCAGCCGGAACATGGCGTCCAGTTTCTCGACGTCGAAGCCGACCGAGGCGGCGATCTCCGGGTCGACCGGCTCGCCGAGGTTGATCCGCCGCCGATGGGAGCGCATCGCGGCCAGCCGCCGCAGCGCCAGCTCGACGGGGGCCGGGTCACCTGCCGTGAAGAGCTCGGCCAGGTACGAGACCGGGATGCGGAGCGTGTCGATGGCGCCGAACAGGTTCCGGTAGTCCTCGCCGTCGTGGCCCGAGGCGGTGATCGCCTCCACCACGGGCGACAGCGGAGGCACGTACCAGACCATCGGCAGCGTGCGGTACTCCGGATGCAGCGGCAGCGCCACGCCGTAGGTGGCGATCAGGTCGTAGACGGGCGAGCGGCGGGCCGCCTGGATCCAGTCGTGCGGGATGCCCGCCGCCTCGGCGGCCCGCCGGACGTCCGGGTCGTGCGGGTTCAGGAACAGGTCGAGCTGCGCGGGGTAGAGGTCCTGCTCGCGCGGGGTCGCGGCGGCCGCCGGGGCCCGGTCGGCGTCGTACAGCAGCACGCCGATGTAGCGCAACCGGCCGACGCACGTCTCGGAGCAGACGGTGGGCTGGCCGACCTCGATGCGCGGGAAGCAGAAGGTGCACTTCTCGGCCTTGCCGGTGCGGTGGTTGAAGTACATCTTCTTGTACGGGCAGCCCGTGACGCACATCCGCCAGCCGCGGCAGCGGTCCTGGTCGACCAGCACGATCCCGTCCTCCACGCGCTTGTAGAGCGCGCCCGACGGGCAGGACGCCACGCACGACGGGTTGATGCAGTGCTCGCAGATGCGCGGCAGGTAGAACATGAAGGTCTGTTCGAGCTCCATCCGCACCTTGTCCTGGATCCGCTGCAGGACGACGTCGTCGCCCTCGTGCTGCGGCATGCCGCCCAGGTTGTCGTCCCAGTTGGCCGACCAGGTGATGTTGTCCATCCGCTGGCCGCTGATGAGCGAGCGGGGCGCCGCCACCGGGAAGTCGTCACCGGCGGGGGTGTCGAACAGGGCGTTGTAGTCGTAGGTCCACGGCTCGTAGTAGTCGCGGATGTTGGGCAGCAGCGGGTTGGCGAAGATGCTCGCCAGCCGGCGCATCCGGCCGCCCGCCTTGGGCACCAGCCGGCCCCGCGCGGTCAGCTTCCAGCCGCCCCGCCAGCGTTCCTGGTCCTCGTAGCGGCGCGGATAGCCCTGCCCCGGACGCGTCTCCACGTTGTTGAACCACACGTACTCGACGCCGGGCCGGCTCGTCCACGTCTGCTTGCAGGTGACCGAGCAGGTGTGGCACCCGATGCACTTGTCCAGGTTCATCACCATGCAGATCTGGGCCATGACGCGCATCAGTACTCCACCTTCTGCGCCCGCCGCCGGATCACCGTGATCTCGTCACGCTGGGTGCCGACCGGGCCCATGTAGTTGGGGAAGAAGGAGAGCTGCGCGTATCCCCCGATGAAATGGGTGGGTTTGACGAGCACGCGGGTCAGCGAGTTGTGGATGCCGCCCCGCCGTCCGGTGGTCTCGCTCTTGGGGACGGCGATGACGCGGTCCTGGGCGTGGTGCATGTAGACCGTCCCGGCCGGCATCCGGTAGGACACGATGGCCCGGGCGACCACCACGCCGTTGCGGTTGACCGCCTCGATCCAGTCGTTGTCGGCGACGCCGATGGCATCGGCGTCCTGCGGGCTGATCCAGATGACCTGACCGCCCCGCGACAGCGACAGCATGATCAGGTTGTCCTGGTACTCCGAGTGGATGGACCACTTGTTGTGCGGGGTGAGGTAGCGCACGGTCACCTCGCGCGCGCCGTCCGGGCCGAGGACGGGCTCGCCGAACAGCCGGTGCATGTTCAGCGGCGGCCGGTACGTCGGCAGGTTCTCGCCGAGCTCGGCGATCCAGTCGTGGTCCAGGAAGAAGTGCATGCGCCCGGTCAGGGTGTGCCAGGGCTTGCCGTGCTCGGTGTTGATGGTGAAGGCGCTGTACTGGCGTTCGGTGGTCTCGATGCCCGCCCATTCGGGGCTGGTGATGGTGGTCTGCGGGTGCGCCTGGGTGGCGGCGTAGGTGATGCGGCGGTCGGCGTCGGCGCGGGCCAGACCGGCCAGCCCTTCGCCGGCGCCCACCTTCCGGGCCAGGGTGCGGAAGCCCTGGTCGGCGAGGCGGCCGTTGGTCGAGCCGGACAGCGTCAGGATCGCCTCGCACGCCTTCTTGCCGGTGTCGATCAGCGGCAGGCCGTCGGCGGGGCCGCCGCGCGCGACGCCGTTCACCTGGCCCAGCAGCCTGATCTCGTGATCCACCTGGTAGGTGACGCCCTTGCAGGGCACGCCCTCGGACGCGGCGAGCGGGCCGAGGGCGCGCAGTTGGGCGGAGATCGCCGTGTAGTCCCGCTCGACGACGGTCACGCTCGGCATGGTCCGGCCCGGGACCGGGGTCGATCCGTCGGCCCGCCAGTCCCGCGCGGCGCCCGCAGGGTTGCCCAGTTCGCCTGGTGTGTCGTGCTGGAAGGGCGTGGCCACCAGGTCGTACCGGGTGCCCAGATGCTCGCCGGCCAGCTCGGACACGCCGTCGGCGATGTCGTTGAAGATCTCGAAGTCGGTGCGGGCCTGCCAGGGCGGCTCCACCGCCGGGTTGAACGAGTGCACGTACGGGTGCATGTCGGTCGAGTTGAGATCGTGCTTCTCGTACCAGGTCGCGGCCGGGAGCACGATGTCGGACAGCAGGGTCGTGGACGTCATCCGGAAGTCCAGCGAGAGCAGCAGGTCGAGTTTGCCCTCGGGCGCGGGGTCGCGCCAGCGCACGTCCCTTGGCCGGACGTCCTCCGGCGCCTCGGTGGCCCGCAAGTTGCTGAGCGTGCCCAGCAGGTGGCGCTGGAAGTACTCGGCGCCTTTGGCGGACGAGCCGAGCAGGTTGGCCCGCCACGCGATGAGGATGCGCGGCCAGTTGCCCGGATGGTCCGGGTCCTCAGCGCAGAACTTGAGCCTGCCCGCCGCCAGTTCCCCGGCGACGTGCTCGCCCGGGTCCCGGCCGGAGGCGCGGGCCTCGTCGGCCAGGTCCAGCGGGTTGCGGTCGAAGGTGGGATAGGACGGCATCCAGCCGAGCCGGGCCGACTGGGCCAGGATGTCGACCGCCGTCATCCCTTCGAAGCGTCCCTCGCCGAGCGGCGAGGCCAGGGCGTCGGCGCGGAAGTGGTCGTAGCGCCACTGGTCGGTGTTGAGGAAGAAGAAGCCGGTGCCGATCATCTGCCGGCTCGGCCGTTTCCAGTCGTTCGCGGTGGCCAGCGTGGTCCAGCCGGTGAGCGGGCGGCACTTCTCCTGGCCGACGTAGTGGGCCCAGCCGCCGCCGTTGCGTCCGATGCAGCCGGTGATCAGCAGCAGCGTGATGAAGTTGCGGTACGTGGTCTCCGAATGGAACCAGTGGTTGGTGCCGGCGCCCATGAGGATCATGCAGCGGCCGTCGGTGCTCTCGGCGGTCATGGCGAACTCGCGGGCGATCCGGATGGCCGCGGCGGCCGGCACCGAGGTGATCGTCTCCTGCCAGGCCGGGGTTCCGGGCGAGGCCGCGTCGTCGTAGCCGGTCGGCCAGTCGCCTGGCATGCCGTCCCGGCCGACGCCGTAGCGCGCCAGCATCAGGTCGTACACGGTCGTGACCAGCGGCCCGCCGGGCGTCAGCCGTCTGGCCGGGACGCCGCGCTTGAGCACCGCCCCCGAGCCGTCGGCGGTGTCGAACCGGGGAAGCAGCACCTCGGCGCCCACGGCGTCGGGCAGGCCGTGCAAGGTGAGCCGGGGCAGGACGTCGCCGAGGTCGAGGTTCCAGCGTCCGTCCTCGTGCGACCAGCGGTCGGCGACGGTGCCGGAGGGGACGACCACGTCGCCGGTGGCCTCGTCCAGCAGCACGGTGCGCCATTCGGCGTTCTCGGCCGCGGCGTGCTCCCCGCCGAGGTCGGCGGCGCGCAGGAACCGCCCCGGGACGTACGCGCCGTCCTTCTCCTCCAGCCGGACCAGGAACGGCATGTCGGTGAAGCGGCGCACGTAGTCGAGGAAGTACGGCACCTGCCGCTCGACGAAGCACTCGCGCAGGATCACCTGGCCCATCGCGTGGGCCAGCGCGCCGTCGGTGCCGGGATGGGGGTGCAGCCAGTCGTCGGCGAACTTGCTGTTGTCGGCGTAGTCGGGGGAGACCACGACCACCTTCTGGCCGTTGTAGCGTGCCTCGACCATCCAGTGCGCGTCGGGCGTGCGGGTGACGGGGACGTTGGAGCCCCACATGATCAGGTAGGCCGCGTCCCACCAGTCGCCGGACACCGGCACGTCGGTCTGGTCGCCGAACACCTGCGGGGAGGCCACCGGCAGGTCGGCGTACCAGTCGTAGAACGACAGCGCCTGGCCGCCGATCAGCGACAGGAACCGGGTGCCGATCGCGTGGGACAGCATCGACTGGCCGGGGATGGGGGTGAACCCGGCGATCCGGTCGGGGCCGTGCTCCTTGATGGTGTGCACATGGGCGGCGGCGATCATCTCCAGCGCCTCGTCCCAGGTGGTGCGCACCAGCCCGCCCTTGCCGCGCGCCTGCTGGTAGCGGCGCCGCCGCTCCGGGTCGCCCACGACGTCCGCCCAGGCCAGGACCGGGTCGCCGAGCCGCCTGCGGGCCTCGCGGTACATCTCCACGAGGACGCCGCGCGCGTACGGGTAGCGCACCCGGGTCGGGTGGTAGGTGTACCAGGAGAACGCCGCTCCGCGCGGGCAGCCCCGGGGTTCGTACTCGGGGCGGTCGGGGCCGGCCGTCGGATAGTCGATCTCCTGGGTCTCCCAGGTGATGATGCCGTCCTTGACGTACACCTTCCAGGAGCAGGAGCCCGTGCAGTTCACCCCGTGGGTCGACCGCACGATCTTGTCGTGCGACCAGCGGTCGCGGTAGAAGACCTCGCCCGCCCGTCCGCCCCGATAGGACACGTCCCTCAGGTCGCCCGAATAGACGCCCCGGCTGAAGAAGTCTCCGATCCGCAGGAGGGCCCCGGTGGCTCCCTCCTTGGGCTCCTCGGCCGTTCGCTCGTTGACCATGTCGTGTATCTACCAACGGTGACCGTGAGCAACCGATCGGAACCTTATGCGCAGAGTAATGACTCGATTCCGGAGAGTCCGTTCGGGCGGTCGCGTTAGCGCCTGCCCGCGGAGGGCAGACGGCGGATCCACAAGAGACCCGTCCCGAGGGAGCTCCTATGAACACCCCCCGTACAGCCGGCACCCGGACCCCCGTGCAATTAGCGGCACTCGTCACGGGAGCCGTGTTCCTGCTGGTCGGTGTGCTGGGGTTCGTTCCCGGCATCACCACGGACTACGACCAGCTCCAGTTCGCCTCGCACGACTCGGAAGCGATGCTCCTGGGCGTGTTCCAGGTGTCGATCCTGCACAACATCGTGCACCTGTTGTTCGGGGTCGCCGGCATCCTGCTCGCCCGCACGGTGTCGGGCGCCCGCAACTTCCTCGTCGGCGGCGGCGTCGTCTACCTGCTGCTGTGGATCTACGGCATGCTGGTCGACCACGACAGCGCGGCGAACTTCGTGCCGGTCAACAACGCGGACAACTGGCTCCACCTGGTCCTGGGCGTGGGCATGATCGCCCTGGGGCTGCTCCTGGCGCGACGTCGCCCGCACGCCGTCCGCTGACCACCCGCCGTTCCGGCCTCAGGACCCGGTCTCGCGGCCCCGGGGCCGGAACGCCGGCACCGCGCGCGACAGCACCCAGCCGACCGCGCCCACGACCAGCCCGACCATGACCCCGGTGAACACGCTGCTGCCGAACGCGAACGTCCGCATCAGCGCCTCCTCCGCGCCGGGCGACAGCCCGCCCGCCAGGTTGCCGCCCAGCCGCGGCGCGTCCTCACCGAACGCCGACGACCAGAGCAGCTGGTGGGTGATCGCCAGCAGCACCCCGTAGGCGCCGCCGATCGCCAGCAGCGTCAGGAACGGGTTCGGCACCCGCCTCCACAGCACGACGCCCAGCCAGATCGCGACCGGCAGGAACACCAGCACGGCGTTGACGACCGGGCCGACCAGCCCCAGATCGTGCGCGATCACCCGCGGCACGCCGAGCGCGGCCAGCCCCGCGACGGCGACCGGTGACATTCCGAGAGAGTTCGTCTTCCTCATCGTCCGACGGTAGGAGCACGGCTCGGCGCGCGGCGTCGCCCCGCGGTTGTCTCCCCCGTACGCGCCCGCGAGTACGGGAACGCGGGCCCCGTAGGCAGAAAGATGTACGCGCCTCTTCGGCCATGAGCAGGATGCGACGACCGAGGCCGCTCGGCCAGGATCGGTGACATGACCACCGGCCTGCTGCTCACCCTGGCCGCCCTCGCGATCGTCGACAGCACCAGCTTCGGCACCCTGGGCATCCCCGTCTACCTGATGGTGGCGTCGGAGCGCGGGCAGGCGCCGCGGCTGCTCCTCTACCTGGCGACGGTGGCGGTGTTCTACTACCTCGTCGGGGTGGGCCTCATGCTCGGGCTGTCCACAGCCATGGAGAACTTCGGCGACGCACTGCAGAGCGAGGCCGCGTACTGGGTGCAGCTCGTGCTCGGCGTGGGCCTGTTCGCGCTGAGCTTCCGCTTCGACGGCAAGCGCGGCAAGGGCCCGCGGCTGGAGCCCCGGATGGGCGGGCCGCGCGCGATGGTGCTGCTCGGGCTGACGGCGGGAACGCTGGAGGTGGCCACCATGGTGCCCTACCTCGCGGCCATCGGGATCATGACGACCGCGGCGCTCCCCGCCGGTCAGTGGCTGCCGCTGCTCGCCGCGTACGTGGCCCTCATGTTCGTGCCGGTGCTGGCGCTGCTCGGGCTGCGCGCGACGGCCGCGGCCTGGGTGGAGCCGAAGCTCGTACGGCTGCGCGCATGGCTGGCCAGGCACGCGGCGTCGGCGGTGGGCTGGACGCTGGCCATCGCCGGCTTCCTGCTGGCCCGTGACGCCGCGGCCTTCCTGTTCTTCGCCGAAGGGTGAGATCAGGCGCTGGCCGCGCCGTCCACCACCAGGTCGTGGCCGGCGACGAAGCTCGACCGGGCACCGGCCAGCCAGAGCACGGCGGCGGCCACCTCGTCGGGGTCGGCGACGCGGCCGAGCGGCATCGACGGAGCGAGCCTGGCGTCCCGCTCGGCGGAGGTCTCACCGGGCAGGAAGCTCATGGTCGTGTCGGTGGCGCCGGGGCTGACGGAGTTGATCCGGATGCCGTCGGCGGCGTACTCCAGCGCGGCGGCTTTGGAGAGCACGCTGACGGCGGCCTTGGAGGCGGCGTACGCGGCCATGCCCGGGATGCGGCGGTGCGCGCCGATGTTGGAGGCCACGTTCACGATCGATCCGCCGCCGTGCTCCTTCATGTACGCGATCTCGTACTTCATGGAGTGGAACACGCCCGTCAGGTTGGCGCCGAGCAGGGCCGTCCAGTCGGCGGGGTCCAGGTCGGCGAGCGGGCCGGTGCGGCCCAGCACGCCCGCGTTGTTGACGGCGACGTGCAGGCCGCCGTGCCGGTCGGCGGCGGTGGCGACCATGCGGGCGCAGTCGGCGGCGCTGGAGACGTCGGCGGCGATCCAGTCGGCGGCGAGCCGCTTGGCCGCGTCGGCGAGCCGCTTGGCCGCGTCGGCGAGCCGCCCCTCGTCCCGCCCGGTGATCACGACGGTGGCGCCTTCTGCCGCGAACGCCCGGGCGGTCGCGTAGCCGATGCCGGAGGAACCGCCGGTGATGAGAACGACCTTGCCCTGCATGGCAAACCCCTTTATCGAGAATGATCGGTCTAGAATTTGAGCATGAAAAAGGGCCGCGTCAGCCCAGCACGGCCAGCGCCTGGTCGGCGGCGTCGTCCAGCCGGGCGGCGCCGCCGGGAGTCCGGCCGAGCACCCGCATCCCCTGCATGAGCACCAGCAGCATGCGGGCGACGGCCCGCGGGTCCTTGCCCGGAGCCAGCTCGCCCTGGGCGCGCGCCCTGGTCAGGGCCGAGGTCAGCACCGTCTCCAGGTGGCTCCAGCTGGCCTCCACGAACGCGGCCGCGGCCGGGTCGCGCGGCGCCAGCTCGACCGCGGCGTTCACGACCATGCAGCCCCGCCGGTCGTCGCCGCCGGACTCCTCCGCGTACGTCCTGATCAGCGCGCGCACGGCCGGCAGCACCGGGCCGGGCTGGGACAGCGCGTCCAGGACGGCCGGGTCCATGTTGTGCAGATAGCGCTCCAGGGCCTTGAGGTAGAGCTCGCGCTTGCCGCCGAACGTGGCGTAGATGCTCGCCCGCGCTATGCCCAGGTGGGCCACGAGGTCGGCCATGGAGGTCGCCTCGTAACCGCGCTCCCAGAACAGCTCCAGCGCACGCTGCAGCACCGCGTCGGGGTCGAACTCCTTACTCCTCGCCATACCGGAGAACCTAGCTCTATCCAGAACGATCGGTCAAGTTGAGCAACCGGAGTGTGGCCTCCCGCTCATGGGCCGCCCCGATCCGCCCCCACATCTCCGCCGACTCGCCCAACGCCTCCCGGTCCCCCCGCAACCGCCCTTGGGCCCGCTTCAGGCAGGCGGCGGCCCACGCGTTCTCCTCACCCGCCGCCTTCGCCGCGGCCACCCGCTCAGCGGCATCGGGCTCCCCGCGGACCACGGCCAACTCCGCCACCGCCGCGATCGCGTACCTCCCGAACATCCCACCGCCACCCTCTCGCCCTGGGCCGTCCGCCGGCGGCGAGGTGTGCGCGAGGGCGAGGTCGGCTTGGTGGATGGCGAGGCGGGCGTCGATGAAGGTGATCAGAGGGGCGTAGCGGGAGGCCGGGCCGATGTGGCCGACGGCGATCGCGCGGGCCCGCCACGCCTGGCATGCCGTGTCGTCCCCGCGCAGGCCGTGGGCCAGTGCCACCATGCCGAGGGCGGGAGCCATCCACCGTCCGGGCGGGGCGTCCACACGCGCCTGGCCGTCCACCATCTCGGCCGCCCGCGCCAGCGCCTGGTCGAAGTCGCCCGCGAGCACCAGCGGGGGCACCAGCCTGCTGCCGGCCAGCGCGGGATGGCTGCCCGTGACGTCGTCGTCCGCCGCCATCCGGGCCGCCTTCAAGGCCCCGTGCAGGTCGCCGACGGCGACGGCGAAGAAGGACGCGGTGTGCAGCGCGTCGACGATCTCGATACCGGTCCGCGGGTCGTCGCCGTCCATGGCGGGCAGCAGCTTGAGCCGCTCCCCCGCCAGCCGGTACGCCTCCCTGGCCCGTCCCCCGCGGTCGGCGGCGCAGATGACGGCGTCCAGCGCGGAGCTGGTCAGCACCGGGTCCCCGGTGGCCCGTGCGGCCTCCAGCGCTCGCCCGGCCACGTCCGGCCGTCCGGTGCTCCAGGCGCGCGCCGCCGCCACGTGCGCGGCCACGTACGGATCGTCCAGGTCTCCCGCCGCGGCCGCCTCCGCCGGCAGCGCCCGCACCCGCTCCTCCTCCGGCTCGTCGTCGAACCCGAACCCCGGATGCCTCTCGGCGATCACCGCCGCCCGCGCCAGCGCCACCGCCTCGGCGT
This sequence comes from Nonomuraea sp. NPDC049486, assembly GCF_040676925.1. Taxonomy (NCBI): domain Bacteria; kingdom Bacillati; phylum Actinomycetota; class Actinomycetes; order Streptosporangiales; family Streptosporangiaceae; genus Nonomuraea; species Nonomuraea sp. NPDC049486. The sequence goes on along the minus strand of NZ_JBFAPV010000004.1, from coordinate 389,542 downwards.
TCCCGTCCCCGGCCGCCCGCGCCCTCTCCGCGGCGCCGAGCTGCAGCCGATACGCCTGCCCCGCACGCGCGAACGCCAGCGCGCACTCGGCGGCGTCGGCCAGATCCCGCGCCGCCTCCCCATCCCCAGGAGCCAGCACCGCCGCCTGCTCATAACGCGCGACAGCCTCCCGCAAAAACCTCCGCCCATACGTCAGCCCCGCCAACCGCCTAGCCAGCCGATGCGCCTCCCCACCAACGCCCACCACACCCGACCCGTCAGCGTCCGTGCCGGTTCCCCCATCCACGCCCACGCGAGCGCCCGCACTCTCCCCCACACCCGACCCGTCAGCGCCCGCGCCGGTTCCCCCATCCACGCCCACGCGAGCACCGGCACTCTCCCCCGCACCCGTCCCGTCAGCGTCCGTGCCGGTTGCCCTATCCACGCCCACGCGAGCGCCCGCACTCTCCCCCACGCCCGACCCATCAGCGCCCGCGCCGGTTCCCCCATCCGCAGTCCCCGCCGCGAACGTCCCCTCGGGGGACGGGAGCCCGGCGGCGATCGCGGATACACCCGTCGCGGTGGCGAGGGCGGCTCGCAGGTCGTCGGCCACCGCGTCGAACCGGCCCCACCAGGCGGTGTCGGGGTCGTCCGCACGGGCGGTGGTGAGCGCGTCGGCCGTCTCGACAGCCCAGGCGAGGTGACGCCGCCGGGCGTCCGGGAGCTCGCCGCTCTCCTCCAGGCGTTCGGCGGCGAAGGCGCGGACCGTTTCCAGCAGGCGCCAGCCGCCGGCGTCGCGACGGTGGACGACCAGGCTCTTGTCGACCAGCCTGCCCAGCACGTCGGCGGCGGCACTCCGGCTGCCGCCCGTCACGGCCACCACGGCATCCAGGCCGAACCCTCCGGCGAACACCGCCAGCCGCCGGAACAGGGCGCGCTCGTCCGTCTCCAACAGGTCGTGGCTCCAGCCCAGCACGGTCCGGAGCGACCGGTGCCGGCGGTCGCCGCCACGCCCGCCCGCCAGCAACCGCAGGTTGTCGTCGAGCGCCGCCAGCAGACCATCGGCTCCCAGCGCGGCCCCCCGGGCGGCGGCCAGCTCGATCGCCAGCGGGAGCCCGTCGAGCCGGGCGCAGATGCGCGAGGCGACATCCCGCCCGGCGGCGAACCCGGCGGCCCCCGCCCGGTCGAGGAACAGCTCGACCGCGTCGGACCCCGGCGGCAACGGCTCGACGGAGACGACCCGCTCACCAGGGACACCGAGCCGCTCGCGACTGGTCACCAGCGCCCGGGTGGCAGGACAGACCGCCAGCAGCCGGTCCACGAGCGCGGCCACCGGATCGAGCAGGTGCTCGCAGTTGTCCAGCACCAGCAGCGCGCGCCCGCGCCCGAGCCGGTCGGCGATCGCGTCCTCCAGCGGCTGCCCCGGTCGCTCCGCCACGCCGAGCGCCGCGGCCACCGCCTCCGCCACGAACCCGTCGCGCACCGGCACCAGGTCCACGAACGCGCCGCCGTGCGGGAACGACGGCGCCGCCGCCCCGGCGACCGCCACCGCCAGCCGGGTCTTGCCCACCCCGCCGGGCCCTGCCAGCGTCACCAGGCGGGAGGACTCGAAGGCCGCGATGATCTCCGCGCGCTCCGCCGACCTCCCCACGAAGCTCGTGCGCGCCGCCGGCAGCCCAGCCAGCTCCCCCGTCCGGCTCTGCCGGGCGAGCGCGGCCAGCTCCTTGCGGTCGGCGGCCCCGTGCTTGCGCAGCAGCGACGAGACGTGACTCTCGACGGTGCGGACGGAGATGTGCAGGCGGGCGGCGATCTGCGCGTTGGTGAGGCGGTGCCCGAGCGCCGCGAGCACCTCGGCCTCGCGCTCCGACATCCCTCCGCCCGTCACGGCCCCATCATCGCCCACGGGTGCGGGTGGGCGGTGAATCCGTGGTGGATCCGTGGTCTATACGGATGCCCCCGCGGGCGTGCCGCAGGAGCCTGAGATCAGGTCAACCACCGAAGGGACGCATCATGCTGACGAACATCGCCGACCGGATCGACGGCTTCACCGGTGCCGTGCACCTGCCGGGTGACGAGGGCTACGAGCTGGGCCGGCAGTCGTTGAACCCGGCGGTCGACGCGCGGCCCGTCATGGTCGCGGAGGCGGCGCGGACGGACGACGTGCGGGCCGCCTTGGTGTCCGCCAGGACGTGCGGGCTGCCGCTGGCCGTGCAGGCCACCGGGCACGGGACGCACGTGCCGGCCGACGGCGGGATCCTGCTGCGCACGGGAGCGCTGGACCGCCTGGAGATCGACCCGGCGAGGCGGGTGGCCCGGGTCGGGCCCGGCGTGCGGTGGGGGCGGGTGCTGCGGGAGGCCGCGGCGTACGGGCTGGCGCCGCTGTCGGGGTCGTCGCCCGACGTCGGGGTGACGGGCTACACGCTCGGCGGCGGGGTCGGGTGGCTGGCGCGCAGGTACGGGCTCGCGGCCGACAGCGTCGTGAGCGCCGAGGTGGTCACCGCCGACGGCCGGACCGTCACGGCGGACGCCGACCGGCACGCCGGCCTGTTCTGGGCGCTGCGCGGCGGAGGCGGCAACTTCGGGATCGTCACCTCGCTGGAGTTCCGGCTCTACCCGGTCGACCTGGTCCATGCCGGGATCGCCTTCTTCCCGTACGAGCGAGCGGCCGAGACCCTGGCCCACTACCGCGCCTGGGCGGCGCAGGCCCCCGACGAGGTGAGCACGGCGGTCATGCTCACCACGCTGCCGGGCGGGACCGAGCGGGTGCTCGGGATCAAGGCCATGTACGCGGGAGCGCCCGAGCGGGGCGACCGGGTGCTCCGGCCGCTGTGGGAGGCGGCCGGGCCGGCGATCAGGGACGAGGTGCGGCCGGTCCGGTACGCGGACGCGGCCATGGGCGGCACCCCGGCCCGCTACCTCGACTTCTTCCACGACCTGCCGGACGAGGTGATCAGCACGCTGGTGGAGGCCGGGCGGCACGCCACCGTGGAGATCAGGCACTGGGGCGGCGCGATGTCCCGTCCAGGCCCGGACGCGGGGCCGGTCGGGCACCGGGGCGCGGCGTTCTCGGTCATCGTGAGCGAGCGGCTCGCCGGCATGGCCGACGCGCTGTCGCCGCACGGGACCGGCGGCACGTTCCTCAACTTCCTGGCCGACGCCGGGCGGGTCGCGGACGCGTACACGGAAGCCGATCACGCCCGGCTGGCCGAGGTGAAGCGTACGTACGACCCGGACAACCTGTTCCGGCTCAACCTCAACATCGCGCCCCGGTGACGTCGTGCCCCGGGTCACGTCCTGCGACGGGACGTCCATCGCGTACCGCACGGACGGGGAGGGACCTGCGGTGGTCCTGGCCGGGTTCCCCGATCGGGCGGCGGCCCTGCTGGCGGAGCGTTTCACCGTATACCGCTACGACCGGCGGGGCACCGGCGGCAGCGGGACGACCGCCCCTTACGCGGTGGCGCGGGAAGTGGAGGACCTCCTGGCGGTCCTGACGGCCGTCGGGGGCACCGTGGCGCTGGCCGGGTGGGGTCCGGGGGCGGTCCTCGCCCTGGAGGCCGCCCGCCGCCTCCCGCCCCTCGCCTGTCTCGCCATAGCCGGCCTGGGGCCCCTCGTCCCCGCCACCTGCCCGGATCACTCCCACGCTGAGGGCCGCGCGGCCGACACCCACATCGAGGCCGCGCTGCGGCGACTGGTCTCCCACGCTGAAGCGCCGATCCCGGCGGATCTCGCCGCCGCCCGCTGGACGTGGCTGACGGTGCCGGTGCGCGTCATCGGAAACCCCGCGCTGGCGGCCGTCCTCTCCGAAGGCGTCCGGCAGGACGGCTTCACCACCTGAGATTCCCCAGGTCACCGGCTCCGACCATGCGGTCGCCCGCTGCTGAGAGCCAGCGTGACCCGAAGTACGCGGAGCGTCTCCTGGGCGGTGGGAGAACCCTGGCCGAGTGTCTCACTCGAAGAGCTTGTCCACGGAGTCGACCAGCGCGGCCCGCTGCAGCCATCTTTCCAACGTCTTGATGTCGGTGCAGGACATGATCCGATCCCGGTCGTCCTCGGTCACCCGGAACCCGCGCGCCTCCAGCACGACGAGCAGCCCTTTGGCCTCACCCCGGGCCTCACCCCGGGCCTCACCCCGGGCCTCACCCTTCGCCATGAGGCTTTGTGCATATTCGCCCTGGTAGAGGTAGGTCTGTGTGGCCATGAGCCGCTCCATTTCTTTCTGCGCGTCCCCCGCCAGTGCCACGGTGACATACTCAGCGTAGCGTCCTGCCTTCTCCGGGTCGATGTGGTCCAGAGCTTCTGTCAGGGTGGCGAGAATGGCTTTGATCTGCGGGTTCTCACTATGGGTGATCGCAGCGATAGCCGCCAGGCCGATGTTGCCGACGGCCTCGGCTACGTCGGTGATGACGGGCGTGTTATCGGGGCCGATCACGAAGGGACGCAGGACCAGGCCCGGATGGCCGGTCTGGATGTGCTGGGACGCCCATGCGGCAACGGCGCGGTTGGGGCAGATGACGACCAGCAACGCCTGACAGCGGTCGCGGGCACGCATGTTGGCGATGTAGGCCAGCCACGTCCAGTGTTTGGTGTCGTCGCGCTGACGTTGCACCTCGGTGATGACCGCCAGTTTGACCTTTCCTTCGGTGAAGAGGAGTGCGGCGTAGGTTGCGTGACGACTACTCACAGTTGACGGTCGAGGTGGTCCGGTTCCGGCGTGTGTGCCTTAAGAGTGCGCGGCCACCAATCCGACGACCATGGTCAGAAGGCCCACCGAGGTGGTCACGATCCCCACCGTGACCGCTCGCCTGCGCGCCCTCGGCCCACCCCACCAGTACGCGAGCACGTACGGGAGGAAACCGAGGCCGGCGAGCCCGGCGGCCGGGACGGCGGAGACAGCGAGCACGCCCTTGAGCCCGTCGGGGAGCGCGCGGGTGCCGTCGGGGGTGAGGCGGGCGTGCGTCACGTCGCCCGCGTCCGAGTCGGGCGAGGTCGCCACCATCACGGGCCGGCCGCCGTCGTCGGGGACGAACCGGCCGCGGCAGTCGTACCGGCCCCGGCCCAGCGACTCGCAGGACACCACCGTGAGCGTCCCGGGTGTGCCGGTGTGGCCGAGCGTGAGCAGGTAGTCGGGCACCGCCACCGGGATCGGCGCCAGGCAGACCGCCAGCCAGAGCAGGATCAGGACGATCCGCGGGAAGTTTCCCATGCGGGACAGAATGGCGACCGCGGCTTGCGGGTGACTTGGCACCGGCTGCCTCGGCCGCGCCGGTGTCGTCAGGCGGGCTTCGGCACCAGCGGGCCCTCGCTGGCCTGGACCAGGACGAAACCCTGGCCCTGGAAGGCCAGTTGCATGGCCTCGCCGCTGCCCCGGCCGATCAGCGCGCCGGCCTTGAAGGTGCGGTTGACGCCGACGTGCAGGGCGGCGCTCCAGCACACGGCCGACTGCCCGTCGGCGAAGGTCGGCATGCGGCTCGCGTCGAGCATGACCGGGGTGCCGTGGGTGGTGACGGCGACCCATCCGGTGCCGGTGAGCGTGGTGTTGAACAGCCCGCCCGCCGCGACCCCGGCCCCCTGCACCCGCTGGATGTCCCAGCTGATCTGCGGCTGGAAGGCGAGCAGGTTGCGGCCGTTGACGGTCAGGCCCTCGTTCTCGAGGTAGAACAGGTGGATGTCGTCGGCGTTGTCGGCGAGGTAGAGCGCGCCCTGCCCGCGCACCCGCATGAGCGAGGCGCCCTCGCCGGTCATGGCCTTCTTGAACAGTTTGCCCAGCCCGCCGGAGCCTTCGTAGTCGAAGTCCCAGTTGCCCTGGAAGGCGACCATCGACCCCTGCTTGGCGAGCACCTCGGGGAGCTCGACCCGGAGCATCTTGCCGTTCTGCAGGGCGAAGCCGGGCGGGAGCTGCTGGGTGTCGAGGTTGCCGAAGATTGGGCTGCGCACGGGTTTACCCTTCAAGATCAGGCGGGGATCCTCTGGTCCACGATATGCGGCGCGGCGGCGGGGCGCGCGAGAGCGGGCCGGGTGAGCATCAGCTCGGCCAGGCTCGCCTTCACCAGAGCGGTTCCGCGCAGCACGGGGGCCAGGGTGATGGCGAACAGCAGGCCGATCACGGTGTTCCAGACCACGAACAGCGCCGGGCTGGCGCCGAACCCGAGCAGGTCGGGCAGCCCTGTCTCGACGGCCCCGGGGATGCCCGCGATGATCCACCCGTACAGCGGGAAGGTCAGCCCGGCCAGCGTGCCCACCCACCAGACGGCGGCCACCACGAACCCGGCGACGGCGATCGGGAAGGCGATGATCACGTGCAGCAGGTCCATGATCGCCTGACCGCTGGCCAGCGGGTTCATCATCCGGCGGAACCAACCGGCCCAGACGGGCGCCTCGCGGTAGCGGGGACGGGCGACGGGGTGGCCCAGCACGCCGGGCAGGGAGGCCCGCTCGACGTCGGCGACGTTCCTGGCGAGCCCGGCGGTGGCGGCCAGCACGGGCAGTCCGACGAACGCGACGGCGGCGCCCAGCCCGGCGGAGACACCGGCGACGACCAGCGGGAACGTGACGAGGACGGTGGGGAAGGACAGGAGCAGGTAGCGGGAGTCGGCGGCGATGCGCTGCTGGAGGGTCGTCATACCGGCAACGCTACGGATCGGCGGCGGCCGAATCAGTCCCGCGAGCAGGCGGAACGGGGGTAGGGCTATCCCTACCCCCGTGGCGGTCAGCGCTCCACAGCACGGCTTGTCAGCACGGCACGGCCGCCACCGGGCTCCCCGCTGTCGTCAACGCGGTGCCAGCAGGCCTGCCAGTGCGTCGGCCGCCGCCGGGTGGCGGGTCAGGAGATCACCTGCCGGGCCGGGGCCGGTCGCCCCGGTGGCCTGCCAGGTGCCGTCGCAGCCCAGCAGGGCCGCGAGTGCGTCGGTGGTGGCCGGGTGGGCGGCGAGCAGGTTCGTGACCGGGCCGCCCGCCGGGGCGGGGACGGGAGTCGGGGCGGGCGCGGCGGTCCATGGCGGGGTCCACGCGTCCACCGCCGCGAGCGTGCCGGGGAATGTCCGTCCGGCTTCGCGTACGAGAACCGGCACCAGCTCGGCGGCCTCGTCCTTCAGGGTGGTGATGAGCTTGGGCAGCCAGGGCAGCAGCACGCTGTCGGGCAGGGTCGCGAAGGCGTCGGAGATCAGCTCGACCACGAACGGCGTCAGCGCGGGCGCGGGTTCGAGCGCCTGCACGAAACCGCTCAGGTACTGCGGGAACGACGGCACCACCAGCGGGTTGGCCAGCAGCTCGGCACAGCGCGCCCGCAGCTCCGCCGACGACAGCAGGCCGAGCTGGAACCTGGCCGCCCACAGCAGCGCGACCTTGCCCGGCGTCTCCGGGTGCGACTGCTTGACCGCCAGCTCCAGCTGGGCGCGGTCGCAGCCGAGCGAGATCGCCAGGCTCTCCATCCCGGACAGGAACCCCAGCATGGCCGCCACCTGCCGCACCCCGGTGTCGTCGGCCACGAAGGCGCTCGGCAGCAGCGTGCAGTAGTGCGCGTATCCGGTGGTGACGAACCGTTCGACCCAGGCGGGCAGCGCCGGCTCGGCGGACCGGTAGTGCGTGAGCAGCCGGCGGATGCGGCGCAGCACGTCGGGCGCGTCGTCGACGGTGCGCTCGGCCGCCAGCAGCTCCACCGCCCGCGCCCCGAGTTCCTCGGTGAACCGGCGGCTCCCGAGGAGCACGATGGACTCCTCCACCGCCTCCAGCGCGACGGCGGCGGTGGCCTCGGGATCCGTCACCATCTTGCGCAGCCGCTGCTCCAGCACCTGCTCGACGGTGACGCCCTCGTAGCCGAGCTCGATGAGCGCGCGCTGGTGGTGGCCGATGGCCACGTCCCAGCTCTCCTGCCTGGACCGCTCGCCCAGCGCGCGGTTGCCCATGATCGGCCGTACCGCGCCGTCCGGCATCAGGCGGCGCAGCATCCACAGCAGGTGGGAGCAGGGCTCCAGCTCGGGGTCGGTGCCGAAGTCGAGCAGCACCCGGTGCACGGCCCGCTTCCGCACGTCGACGCCGAGCGGCTCCAGCCGGTCGTAGACGTCCTGGGCGAGCGGCGGCAGCGCGGCGTAGCCGACCTCGCCGATCCGGTCGCCGCCGAGCAGGATCTCGCAGAGCTGCGCGACGTCCCTGCGGCCGGGCACGGCGTCCTTCTCGATGCAGGTGACGGCCGCGTCCTGGAAGTCGTACGGGGTGGGCCTGGCGCGGTTGCGCATCCCGGCCAGCAGGATCGACGTCTCGAACACCGCGATGGCGTCGGCGGTGCTGGCCAGGTAGCCGTTGCGGCGGGCCAGCCGGACGATGTCGACGCACCAGCCGAGCAGCTCGGCCTCGTCCAGCGCGTCCAGCGCGGGCGGGCTCGACAGGAATCCGGTCAGCCGGTCGGTCACCGGCCCCTCCGCGGCCGGAGCCGCCTTGCGCGGCCTCGTCGTCGCCTGCCGGCCCTTGAGCTGGTAGGTCTTGACGCCGCCTCGGGTGACCGCCTTGGCGTAGGTGGCGGCGGCGATCGACACCGAGCCGGGTGCCAGCCCGAACTGGGCCTCGACGGCCGAGTGGCTGGCCGGGACGATCCCGTACTGCCAGGTCGTGCCGGTGCGCGGGGTGACCTCGTAGGCGGGCTCCGCCGCGTGCAGGCCGAACTCCTCGACCCGGCTGGCGGCGTGGAAGGCGCCGCACACGTACAGGCAGCGCCCGGGGTCGGCACCGGAGGCGGCCAGGTGCTCGCGCATGCGCGTCCACATGTGGCGCTCGCGCTCCTCGTCGCCGGCCAGCCGGGGCGAGTCCTCCGGGGTCAGCCGCCGGAACAGGCTGCCGATCAGCACCATGACCTGCCGGTAGGTGGCGTAGTCGGCCCCGGAGAGCGGCTGCTCCACGTACTGGTCCCACCACTCGGACCAGTGGCGGACCTTGGCGTGGTGCAGCAGGTGCTGCTCCAGCTCGGCGAAGCGGGGCCGCAGGTCGCCGATCTCGATGCCGACGGACTCGTCAGGACGTTCCTGCGGCAGCCACTGGTAGACGTGGTCGGCCGAGCGGTCCACCAGCACCAGCTCCACGCCGGGAGTGTCGAGCGCGTACGCGATGGCCTGGTATTCGGCGGACGCCTCGGTGATGGGCGCGACGACGTTGAGCGGGCCCCAGCCCTCGGGGAAGCCGTCCAGCTCGGTGGCGAACGCCTGCAGCGCGACCGGCAGCCGGCAGTTGCGCAGCTCGTCGAGCACCGGCCGCAGGTCCTCGCAGAGCTCCAGGTAGACGACCTCGGGCTGCTTCTCGCGCAGCCTCCTGGCCATGGCCAGCGCCGAGGCCGGGGAGTGGTGGCAGACCGGGAAGATCTCCAGCGGCTCGGCCAGCGCCCGGTCGACGTCGTCGACCAGGCCCGACAGGATGCCGGAGAGCGCGCCTGGCCCGTCGGCGAAGGTTTCGGCGGCGGCGTGCAGCTGCTCGCGCAGCGCGGCGAACGGGCTCATGAGAGCGTGGCGATCGCCTGGCGGCCGCCTTCGAGGAAGCCCTGCCACTCGCCGCCGTCCTTCTTGCTGCGCGGCTCGACCACGCCGTGCCAGAACTTGTTGAGTATGGCCAGGTCCTCGGGGCTGCGCCGGGCCAGCGAGCCGACCAGCGACCCGGCCAGCGTCGAAGCCCGCAGCGTGCTGTCGCCGAAGAAGTTGCTGTGCAGGATCGCGTCCTCCAGCACGCCGATCTGCTCGGCGGTGGACAGCGCCGACTCCAGCTTCTCGTCGTCGCTGGTCGCCGACTGGGCTGCGGCGCGCAGGTCGGCGAAGCTCTGCAGCAGGATGTCCAGCAGCGACGGCGGCACCTCCAGCTCGATGCGGTGCCTGCGCAGCAGCTCGGTGGTGCGGAAGCGGACGATCTCCGCCTCGCTCCGCTTGTTGGTCACGACCGGGATGCGGACGAAGTTGAAGCGCCGTTTGAGCGCCGACGACAGGTCGTTGACGCCCCGGTCGCGGCTGTTGGCGGTGGCGATGATGGAGAAGCCGGGCTTGGCGAAGACGATGTTGTCGTCGTCCAGCTCGGGGATGGACACGTACTTCTCCGACAGGATCGAGATCAGCGCGTCCTGCACGTCGCTGGTGGAGCGGGTCAGCTCCTCGAACCGGCCGATCACGCCCTGCTCCATCGCGGTCATGATCGGGGACGGGATCATCGACTGGCGCGACTGGCCCTTGGCGATCACCATGGAGACGTTCCACGAGTACTTGATGTGGTCCTCGGTGGTGCCGGCGGTGCCCTGCACGACCAGCGTCGAGTTGCGGCAGATCGCCGCCGACAGCAGCTCGGCCAGCCAGCTCTTGCCGGTGCCGGGGTCGCCGATCAGCAGCAGGCCGCGGTCGGACGCGAGCGTGACGATGGCGCGCTCGACGAAACTCCGGTCGCCGAACCACTTCTGCTTGATCTCCCGGTCGAGGCCGTCGGAGCGCTCGGAGCCGAGCACGAACAGCCGGACCATGCGCGGGCTGAGCCGCCAGGAGAACGGCTTGGGCCCGTCGTCGACCGACTCCAGCCAGTCGAGCTCTTCGGCGTACTTGGCCTCGGCGGGGGCACGCAGCATCTCATCGGTCATGGCGTATCTCCTAGGTGAGGAAGCTCTTGAGCTCGAACACGAGTTTGTTGATGTTTCCCGAGATGACGGGCGTGCCCAGGTCCTTCAGTTTCTGGCGGAACCACGGGTCCACGCTCTGATGGCCCGAGCTGGTCACCGACCCGACGGGGATGAACCTGGTCCCTGAGCGGTGCACGCTCTCGAAGTCGCGCTGCAGTTCACGGTTGTCATAGAAGTCCGAGATCCACACCATCGCGGTGTTGCGCGGGTCGACGATCTTGGGGCGGGCCAGGGTCATCGCGACCGTCCCGTTCGTGCCGCCGCCGAGTTTGGTACGGAGCAGCACCTCGAACGGGTCGCTCACCCACGGCGTCAGGTCGAGCGCCCTGGTGTCGTAGGCGATCAGGTGGACGTCGACCTTGGGCAGCCCGGCGAAGATCGAGGCCAGGATGGTGCAGTTGACCATGGAGTCCACCATCGAGCCCGACTGGTCGACGACCACGATCAGGCGGGCGGGGGTGGTGCGGCGGGCGGTGTGCCGGTAGAAGAGCTTGTCGACGTACAGCCGCTCGTCCTCGGCGTTCCAGTTGGTGAGGTTCTTCCAGATCGTCCGGTCCAGGTCGAGGTTGCGGAAGACCCTCTTGGGCGGCACCGAACGGTCGACGGGGCCCACGCTCGTCTGCTGCACCTGGGTGCGGAGCACCTGGGCGACCTCGTCCACGAACCGGCGGATCAGCGCCTTGGCGTTGGCCAGCGCCACCCCCGACAGGTTGGACTTGTCGCGCAGCAGCTGCTCGATCAGCGACATGCTGGGCGTGAGCTGCCTGGCCAGCGCGGGGTCGGCGAGCACCTCGCGCAGCCGCATCCGGCGCACCAGGTCGCCTTCCAGCCCGGCGAGCATCCCTCCCAGCTCGCTCTGCCCCGGCTGGGCGCGCAGCTCGCCGGCCTCGCAGCCGAGCGCCTGCTCGAACCAGCCCGCGTCCTGCTGCCAGGCGGCCAGCCGGGTGGCGGTGACGTCGCCCGTGCCGGTCGCGAACAGGTTGAGCAGCAGCTTGGCGGCGAGCGCCGCGGTACGGGCGCGGTCACGGTCGTCGTCGCCCGTCATGAGGCCGCGGAACTCGGGGCCCAGCTCGGGGAAGCGCTGCACCAGGTTGTCCACGGACACGGACGGGTCGAGCAGCTGGGCCGGCAGCCCGAGGTCCTCGACGATGGCGACGCTCGCGGACTCCAGCGCGGGCTGCTCGTCGGCGCCGAACACGCGTGCCAGCATCCGCCAGAGCAGCACCTGCCGCCGATTCGCCTCGGCGGCGCCGTGGGCGGTCGCGTCGCCGTGGGCGGTCGCGTCGCCGGTGGGGTTGTGGTCGGTGGTCATTTGCGCAGCAGCCGTCCCGCTCGTTCGCGGAGCACGCCGACCGGGTCGCCCGTCTTGGCCAGCGCCTTGGCCGCCTTGGGGTCGGTGGTGCTCAGCGCCCAGTCGCCGTTGTGCGCGGCGACCGGCTTCTTCTTGACCGTGGCCTGGACGGCGAGCGGCTGCAGCAGCCACCCCCCGGCGTCCCAGCGCAGCAACCCGACGCACGCGGTGGAGGCGGCGAGCAACTCGGGGGTGAGCGGCCCGCACCCCGGCAGCCGCCCGGTGGCGAACGGCAAGGTGGCGCCGTCGAGCGTGAGCGTGACCCCGCGCCCGGCTTTGGCCGCCTTGTATCCCTCCACCAGGACCGGCTCCGCGACGCGCGCCGGGTGACGGTCCAGCGGCGGGGTCTCCCCGGCCACCGCGCCCGCGAGCAGCACCCGGGCGGTGGCGAACGGGTCGGTGAGCTCGGCCGCGGTGGCCTTCTCCTCCTGCCAGACCAGGTCGCCGCCGGGAAGCAACGGCATGCCGTCGATCTCCGCGGCCAGATGCTTGGCCAGCGTCGCCAGCAGCACCGGATACGCCTGGAACAGCCCCCACACGGCCGGCCCGGTGATGGTGTCGACCTTGCCCGCGGCGACGCTCACCCGTACCAGCCGGGACGTCCCGCCGCCGGCGGGCTCCAGCACCGCGTGCACCTGCACCTGGACGGCGGTGCCGTGCTCGTGCACGTCCGCCCCGAGCGGCAGCAACCGCCCGGACACCGTCTCGGCGCCCTCCCCCGACCCCGGCCAGCCGGGCTCGGCCAGCAGCGTGGCCCGCGTCCACAGGTCGGCCCAGCGCCGTAAGGGCAGCCGTTCCATCGTGGACACCGGCGAGGAGTCACGCAGCTCGGCGGCCAGCCCGTCGAGCAGCACCGCCAGCCGGCGCGCCCCCGGCTCCGCCAGCACGGCCTCGATGGCCTGGTCACCGGCGGCGGCCAGATCGTGCCCCACTCCCCGCCACCCGGTGATGGCCAGCTCGTACAGCCACGACCGGCACCCGACGAGCAGATTTCCCGGTACGGACGAGTCACCGGCGGCGGGCGGGCCGGAGGGAGACCTCGTCCTGCCCAGCGACTCGTCCAGCCGGGTCAGGAGGGCGTCGTGGGCGGCGCCCAGGAGGGCGGACCGCGCGGCGGCCAGGGCCGTCAGGTGCTCGCCGCTCACCGATCCGGCCGACACCTTCGCGGCCGCCTCCGCCACCCGGTCGCCCAGCGGCGTCGCCGCCACCGCTCCGGCCAGCGCGGCGATCGCCGCGGCCCGCTGCTCGCCCACCCGGCCGAAGCCGTGGGACAGCGCGTCGTCGAAGCCGTCGACCAGCTCCAGCGCCTCGGCGAGGCCGTCGGGCAGCCCGCCGACCAGGTCGTTCAGCTGCATCCCGAGCATCAGCGCACCGTCCCGGGGAACCAGTGCATCTCCGCGAGCGGCGCCGTGGTGACCGGCAGCTCCAGGTAGCCCAGGTGGCGCAGGAACCGGCTGAACACCACGGCCGCCGGCTGCGACTCCTGCTGCCCGCCCAGCCTGGCCGCCAGGTCGGCCCCGGAGGCCACCGTCTCGGCCCCCTCGACCCGGAGGTATCGGGCGACCCGCTCCGCTCCGTACTGCACGACCGCCTCGTCCACCAGCGACCGCAGGTGCTTGCAGAGCGAGCCGTAGAGACCGCCGCACGGGCGGTTGTTGTTGGTGCTGCAGTTGAAGTCGTGGGATCCGGCGGCGATCGAGGAGACGTACACGCGAGCGATGTCGGAACCGCTCGACACCACCCCCTGCAGCCTGCCGTCGGCCAGCTCGACGAACGGCACCTTGGCCAGCTTGCGCGGCTGGACGGGCGGCACCACGCACGTCACGCTGCTCAGCTCCCACACGGTCGGGTCAGCGGGCACGGTCAACGACCTCCAGCCGGGCTCGGCAATGATCAACGGAACCGGAATGTAGCGAACCTCACCGACAAAGACCGGTGGATCTCTCTCAGCAGACCTTCATGTGACTCACCTAACGTCGAAACCCCATCGAAGGGATCGATATGGGACACGATCATGAAGGGCAGCGCGTCAGCAGGCGGCGGATGATCGCGGGCATCGGCTCTCTCGGGCTCGGCGGGCTGATCGCCGCGTGCACGGGGCAGCCGGTCACCACCTCCACCGGCGAGTCCGTCACCCCTCAGACGACCACCGCCCAGGACCTCACCTCGCTCTTCGACGGCGCGAACACCTGCACGCTGACCCCCGCCACCACCGCGGGGCCGTACTACTTCGACGCCGACAAGGTCCGCGCCGACATCCGCGAGGACCGGGAGGGCGTCCGGCTGCGGGTGGCCGTCAAGGTGCAGGACAGCGGGAGCTGCCGGCCGATCAAGGACGCGGTGGTGGAGATCTGGCACTGCGACGCGGGCGGCCTCTACTCGGGCGCCGAGGCGATGTCCCGAGGCGGCGGCGCGCTCTCGGTCTCGTCGCCCGACCTCGACCCGCAGGACGACGAGCGCTACCTGCGCGGCGCCCAGGTCACGAACGCCGACGGCGTCGTCGAGTTCACCACCATCTGGCCCGGCTGGTACCGGGGCCGCTGCGTGCACATCCACGCGATGGTGCACGTCAGCGACGCCCGGGTGCTGACCACGCAGATGATGTTCGACGAGGCGCTCAACGACCGGGTCCTGGCGGGGCGGCCGTACGCGGCCCGGGGCGAGCGGGACACCCGCAACGACGGCGACGGCATCTTCCGGGACGAGATGCTCATGAAGGTCACCCCCGACGGCGACGGCTATGTGGGCGCGATCGTGCTCGCCGCGGACCCGGACGGCGATAGCGGGTGACAGCCGCGCGGGGTGGCGTATAACGTCGCCACCACTGTCCGAGTCCGGCTGACGACGGGGGCGAGCGGTGCGGTCCTGGGCTGCGTTACCGACCGGCAAGGTCGTGCGCCTGGAGGGCGCCGGTCCGCTGCCGCTCGCCGTCGACTCGCTGCCCCGCGAGGCCCCCGCGATCCTCACCTGCACCGCCCGGGAGGCGCGCTCCCCGAAAGCGCTGGCCTCCGCGATCCTGGACGAGCTGGACGCCACGGTGCTCGGCCTCTTCCCCGCCTGGCTGCCGGACGCCGAGGGCATCGACGGGCCCGGCGGGGCGGGCCTGGCCGCCGTACGCACCCTCGCCCTCCGCACCGCCGCCACCAGCGCCCACTTCGGACCGTTCCTCGCCGAGCTGGCGGAACGCGCCCTGCGCGCCCGCCCCGGCCGGCTCCCGGACCTGCGGGCGAGCCTCTCCCCCGAGATCCGGCCCAGCGGGTTCCCGCCGGAGGTGCGGGCCGCGGGGCTGGCCAGGGCGCTGGCCGCCGCCTTCTCCAGGCCCGGCGCGGCGCTCCTGGTGGACGTGCCGGAAGGGCTGTCGCCCGCCGGTCAGGAAGCCCTGGTCGCAGCGGGCGAGTGGCTGGCGCACCGCGCCGGGCTGGGCATCTGGCTCTCGGGACCGCTCCCCGCCGTGGACCGGGTGGAGACCGTCCTCGTCGCGGAAGCACCGGCCCAGGCCGCCTCCCGTCCCGAACAGCAGATCACCCCGGGCAGGACCGGCCACCCGCCCGTCGCCGGCCGCCCGCACCCGGCGAGCGCCGCGGAGCACGCGCTGGAGGCCGCGCTGAGCGGGTGCGCGTGGGCCGCCGGCCGGGCCTGGAACCAGACGATCCACCCCTGCGCCCTGGCCTCTCCGGTACGGGCCGACCTGGTGTGGCAGGACGAGTGGTGCGTCGTCGAGCTGGACGGGCCGGATCACCGCGAGCTGGACAAGTTCACCACCGACCGCGCCCGTGATGTGCGCCTGCAGATCGCCGGTTACGCCGTGCTCCGGTTCACCGATGTCCAGGTGCTGACCGATCCCCAGGCCGTGGTCCGTCACATCGAGCTTTTCCTGCGGAACCGTCGAGTCTCTCAAGAAGGATGAAACATGTCAGAGCGAAAGCTGTCGCTCCCTGAATTCGCCGCGCTGATGGCGCTGGCCGAGGAGAACGCCGAGATCTCCAACCCCGACCTCAAGGAGCGGCACGGCCTGACCATCGACGGCAAGAGACGTCTCAAGCTCAACGAGCTGAAACTGGTCGACAGTTGGCGGCAGGGCCGGACATACGTGCACATGCTCACGGACAGCGGCTGGGCTCGCCTTGAGGAGGACCTGCGAGCCGGAGCGCTTCCCGCGATGACCGGCTCGCCGAAGGTGATCGCCCGTGGCCTGCAGGGCTGGCTGCGGAAGTACATGGACCGTTCCGGCTTGCGACTGGCCGACGTGTCCACGCCCCTGGAAACCGCTCCGCCTGGTGATGAGGCCCCGGTGGCCGAGCCGGTCGGGCTGCTACCAGGAGATCTGGAGGCGCGGATCCGCGCCGCGTACGCGCGGCTCGCGCCCCTGCCCGGCTCCTGGGTGGGGCTGGCCTGGCTGCGTCCCCTGCTCGGCGACGCGCCCAGGGACGAGGTCGACGCCGCGCTCGTCCGGCTGGAACGGCTGCCGGACGTGAACATCGTCCCCGAGTCCAACCAGAAGATCCTCACGCCCGCGGACCGGGAAGCCGGGGTGATCATCGGGGGTCAGGAGAAGCACCTGCTGTGGATCGGGGAAGCATGACAGGGCCCGGCACCGAGGCGCTCACCGCGCTCAGCTTCAACTACACCGAGGGCGCCGACGACGTCTGGCGGCCCTCGGCGTTCCATGTCGAAGGGCTGCACGGGCACTCGGCGAAGATCCTGCTCGACGGCCTGGCGGAGGCCGGCGGCCAGCGGGAGACGAGCCCGATCGGCGTGGT
The DNA here is from genome assembly GCF_040676925.1 of Nonomuraea sp. NPDC049486. Classification (NCBI taxonomy): domain Bacteria; kingdom Bacillati; phylum Actinomycetota; class Actinomycetes; order Streptosporangiales; family Streptosporangiaceae; genus Nonomuraea; species Nonomuraea sp. NPDC049486. The sequence continues at coordinate 372,819 of NZ_JBFAPV010000004.1, read as the reverse complement.
CCTGCAGGGCCAGCGCGGCACCGGCAAGACCCACCTGCTCGGCTGGCTGCGCGAAGTGACCCAGCGCCAGGGCGGTTACTTCGTGCTGGTCGGGCTGCTGGATGCCAAGGAGTTCTGGGAGAGCGTCATGGTGTCGCTCCTCGACAGCTTCTCCCGGCCGGGCGAGGGCGGGCAGACGCAGCTCAGGGCGTTCCTGTCGCGGCTGGCCGCACGCGCCGACCTGTCCCGGATGGCGCGCAGGGCCGTCACCGGCAAGAAGACCCTGTCCAGGGAGGAGCTCGACGCGTTCGTCCACGCGCTGCGGGCGATGGACGAGAAGGTCGGGCGCGAGTGTCAGGACACCGCGCGGGCGCTGGTGCTCTACGCCTCCCCCGACCCGGCCCTGCAGGACCTCGGCGAGGCTTTCCTGTACGCGATGCCGGAGGGCGAGACCGGCGACCGGGTCCGCTGGGGCATCCGGCCGATCAACAAGTCGCCGCAGGAGATCGTCAGGGACGTCTCCCACCTGCTGGCGCTCACCGGCCCGACGATCATCGCGGTGGACCAGATCGACCCGCTGATCGCCCAGTCCAGGATCTCCACCGACACCGTGACGGATGACGGCCATGGCGACAAGCTGCTCCTGGAGCGGATCGCCGGCGGCCTGATGGCGCTGCGCGAGGTGACCAGGCGCACCATGACGGTCGTCTCGTGCATCCCCCAGACCTGGACGCTCGTCGAGCGGGAGGCGGTCGACACGGTCCGCGACCGGTTCCGTACGGCCGTGCAGCTCATGACCATCCCTGACCCCGAGACCGCGCGCGAGCTGGTCGCCAAGCGGTTCGGCGTGCAGTACGGGGCGGCCGGGGTCGAGCCGCCGTACCCGACCTGGCCCGTGCGGCCGGAGGCGTTCGACGAGGCGCCCGGGTTCACCGCGCGGCAGTTGCTCATCACGATCGACAAGCACGTACGGGCATGCCTGCTCAGCGGCGAGGTGTCGGAGCTGACCAGCCTCACCGCGCGACCGCAGCCTCCGGTCGAGGAGCCCGCAGCCGTCACGGAGGCGGCGGCGCTCGCCGGGCTGGACGCCCGCTTCGCCACACTCCGCGACGCCGGGGAAGCCCCTGACGTGAACGGCGCCACCGAGGACGTGCTGATGCCCGCGCTGCTGGCGGCCGGGTTGGCGGCGTGGATCACCGAGCAGGGCGAGGACGGCCAGGCGTTCAGCGTCGACCCGCCGCCCAGCGCCAAGCCGCCCCTGCACGCGCGGCTGCGGTTCACGCTGGACGAGACGACGGAGGACGAGGCTCACTGGGCCTTCCGGGCGATCACCGCCGAGCACGCGGTCTCGGCGCTCAACCGGATACGCAAGGCGTCGGTGGCGGCCGGTCTGGACGCCGAGGTGCCCAAGCGGCGGCTGTTCCTGCTGCGTAACGAGGAGTGGTCGAAGGGGGCGCGGACGCGGGAGGTGGTCGCCGCCTTCGAGCGCGCGGGCGGAAGGACCCTGTCCTTCACCGACACCGACCTGCGCGTCCTGGCGGCGCTCAGGCATCTGCGCGCGGAGAACCCGCCGGGGCTGGCGTCGTGGCTGGCCTCCCGCCGTCCCACCCGCGCGGTCACCTTCCTGGCCGAGGCCCTGGCGGACGTCCGGACCGTCCCGCCCGCGACCCGGGACGACGGCCTGAGGACCGGCGATCCCGCCGTCGGGCGTGCCGAAGAGCAGGAGAGGCCGACAGGTCCGACGGGCCCCGCGCCTGCTCCGTCCGATGACGCCGCCGTACGGAGAGAGGACGCGTCCCCTTCATCCCACGGTCCCCTGGCGCCCTCGCCATCCCGTGAGGACACCCCCCACGTCCCCCTGGGGAGGGCCGTCGGGAGCGGGCAGCCCGTCCAGGTGCGGCTGGAGGCGTTGCGGAAGCATGCGGCGATCTTCGCTGGTTCCGGCTCGGGCAAGACGGTGCTGATCAGGCGGCTGGTCGAGGAGTGCGCCATGCACGGCGTGTCGGCCATCGTGCTCGACCCGAACAACGACCTGGCCAGGCTGGGCGACCGGTGGCCGGAGCGGCCGGAGGGCTGGCTCGACGGGGACGCGGGGAAGGCCGCTGACTACCTGGCCGGGACCGAGGTGGTGGTCTGGACGCCGAGGCGCGCGGCGGGCAGGCCGCTCAGCTTCCAGCCGCTGCCGGACTTCGCCGGGGTGGCCGGTGACCCCGACGAGTTCGCCGAGGCGGTGGAGTCGGCGGTGGCGTCGATCGCGCCCCGGGTGAAGGTGGACGCGCGGACGAAGAAGGCGGATCTGGGCCGGGCGGTGCTGCGCAAGGCGCTGGAGCACTACGGCCGCGGGGGCGGGTCGAGCCTCAAGGGGTTCGTCGCCCTGCTGGCCGACCTGCCCGACGGGGTGAGCGAGCTGGCCGACGCCCCCCGGCTGGCGGCCGACCTGGCGCAGTCGCTGCAGGCGGCGATGGACAACGACCCGCTGTTCGGCGGTGGCGGCGAGCCGGTGGACCCCGGCGTGCTGCTGACGCCGTCGCCGGGCAGGCGGGCGCGCGTCTCGGTGATCAGCTTCGTCGGACTGCCGAACGACGAGCAGCGGCAGAGTTTCGTCAGCCAGCTCCAGATGGCGCTGTTCGCCTGGATCAGGAGGAACCCGGCGGGCGACCGTCCGCTGGGCGGGCTGTTCGTGATGGACGAGGCGCAGACCTTCGCCCCCGGCGGAGGGCGGGTGACGGCCTGCACGCACAGCACGCTGGCGCTGGCGTCGCAGGCCCGCAAGTACGGTCTGGGCCTGGTGTTCGCCACCCAGGCGCCCAAGGGTCTGCACAACCAGATCCCCGGCAACGCCGCCACCCAGTTCTTCGGCCTGCTGAACGCGCCGGTGCACATCGAGGCGGCCAAGGAGATGGCGCGGGCCAAGGGCGGCTCGACGCCGGACATCGCCCGGTTGAACTCGGGCGAGTTCTACGTGGCGCTGGAGGGGAGCGCCTTCGTGAAGGCGCGGGCGCCGATGTGCCTGAGCCACCACCCGAGGGCGCCGCTGACGACGGAGGAGGTGCTGGCCCGCGCCGCCCGCTGACGGCTAGCGGGTGGACGCCGGGTTGACCTCGCTGAAGGTCTTGCCCACCGCGATGTTGTCGTGGAAGATCGTGCGGCTGTCGACGTCGGTCTTCCCGGAGGCCCACGCGGGCTTGTAGATGCCCCACTTCAGGTAGCCGCTGGTGGTCTTGTCGTCGTTGAAGGTGTTGGGGCCGCCGGCGGTCAGGACCTTGCGCCATCCGGGGCTCTTGTGGGTCTGGTACCAGCCGTCGATCTTCCCCTGGCTGCCATGGCTCCAGGTGAACTTGAAAACGAAGTCGTGCCACTGCCCTGGCTTCACGTCGGCCAGGTCGAAGCTGGTCTTGCGGACGGATTCGGGGGTGGAGCAGGCGTTGCCGTCGGAGTTGACCCGGAGCCGCCATTTCCCGGAGGGCTGCACGCTGAGGAAGGCGCTGGGGAACTTGTCGGTCTCGCACGCGTCGCTCCAGGGCTTCCACTGGAACACGATGTCTTCCCTGGAGTCGCGCTGCCAGGTGCTCAGGAGGTAGACGCTGAACCCGTAGTAGACGGTGTCGCCGGAGCGGAAGTGGGTCTCCTTGGCGTGGAGGGTGTGGCTCTCCGCGCGGGTGCTGCCCGCGACCTTCGGGTCGCCGTACTTCAGCACGCTGCGTACCGCGTACTCGCCGGTCCTCGGCAGGTCGTCGACCGTGATCGAGTGGCTGCAGCACTCGTTGAGGCCCACCTTGGGGTGCGCCCCGTTCTCGTAGTCGACGCGGAACGGCGCCGCCGCCGCGAGCTCCGCGGACGCGGGGGCCGGAGCGCCCGCCGTCGTGAGACCGGCGACGGCGAGCGCCGCCGCCGTGATCTGTCGGGGCTTTCCCATGTGCGTGAAGTCCTCTCCGTGACCTGAGATCCCGCGGCAGCTTGCCAGCGGTCGGTATGGACCCGGTATGCCGTGAGGATGGGAGAGCGCTCTCCGACCTGCTCCACTCTGTGCCTCGATACTCCCTTCCTGATGACAGGTGACTTGACAGATTTTCCTGACACCATCACTCTCACTCTAGGGAGCGCTCCCCCCTCGCTCCCTGAGGAGACCTCCGTGAGTCCACCCCGCCTGGGGACGCTCGTCACACTCGTCCTCGCCCTCGTCGCCCCCCTCCTCGCGGCCCTGCCCGCCCAGGCCGCCGCCGCCCTGCTGTCACAGGGCAGGCCCGCCACCGCCTCCTCCACCGAGAGCGCGGCCTTCCCCGCCTCCGCCGCCGTCGACGGCGACGCCGGCACCCGCTGGTCCAGCGCCTTCTCCGACCCGCAGTGGATCCAGGTCGACCTGGGCTCGTCCGCCGCGCTCTCCCAGGTGGTGCTGCGCTGGGAGGCCGCCCACGCCACCGCCTTCCAGATCCAGGTGTCCGCGAACGGCAGCGCCTGGACCACCGTCCACACCACCACGTCCGGCCCCGGCGGCACCCAGACCATCGACGTGTCGGGCACCGGCCGGTACGTCCGCGTGCACGGGACACAGCGGGCCACCCCGTGGGGCTACTCGCTCTGGGAGTTCCAGGTGTACGGCACCGGGAGCGGCGAGCGGCTGCTCTCCTACGGCAGGCCCGGCGTCGCCTCCTCCTCGCAGCACGACTCCACCTGCTGGGAGTGCGCCCCGGCGCGCGCCTTCGACCTCGACCCGGCCAGCAGGTGGGCCACCGCCGCCTGGGCCGACCCCGGCTGGATCTACGTCGACCTCGGCGCGACCGCCCAGATCACCAGGGTCGTCCTGCAGTGGGACCCGGCCTACGCCCGCGCGTTCCAGATCCAGGTCTCGCCCGACGCCTCGGCCTGGACCACGATCTACTCCACCACGTCGGGCACCGGCTTCAAGCAGACGCTCACCGTGAGCGGAACCGGCCGCTACGTCCGCGTGTACGGGACGCAGCGCGCGACCTCGTACGGCTACAGCCTCTGGGAGTTCCAGGTGTACGGCACTGGCGGCGCGCCCATCACTCCACCGTCCCCCGCCCCCGACCCGGCCGACCCGCCGCGGCTCGTCTGGCAGGACGAGTTCGACGGCCCGGCGGGCGCCAGGCCCGATCCGGCCAAGTGGACCGTCGATCCCGGCACCGGGCCCAACAACGAGCTGGAGTACTACACCGACAACGGCAACGCCGCCCTGGACGGCCAGGGCCGGCTGGTGATGGAGGCGCGCAAGCAGGCCACCCCGGGCTCCGCCTGCCCGCGTGACCCGCTCACCGGCAGCACCACCTGCCAGTACACCTCCCACCGGATGAACACCGGCGGCAAGTTCCACTTCACCTACGGCCGCGTCGAGGCCCGGATCAAGGTGCCCAGGGGCAACGGGCTGTGGCCGGCGTTCTGGATGATGGGCGCCGACTTCCTGACCGGGCGGCCGTGGCCGTACAACGGCGAGATCGACATCATGGAGGTGCTCGGCAAGGACACCCGCACGTCACACTCCACGGTGCACGCGCCCGCCTACAACGGAGGCGGCGGCATCGGCGGCTCCTACACGCTGCCCGGCGGCGCCGACCTGGCCGACGACTTCCACGTCTGGGCCGCCCACTGGGACAGCCGGGGCATCACGTACACGTTGGACGGCCGCACCGTCGTCACCCTCAGCAAGGAAGAGGTGGAGCGCACGCGCGGCCCGTGGGTCTTCGACCACCCGTTCTACATCATCCTCAACCTGGCCGTCGGCGGCGACTGGCCCGGCCCGCCCGACGCCTCCACCCCGTTCCCCGCCCGCATGCTCGTCGACTACGTGCGCGTCTACCAGTGAGGACCCCGCCATGAGACTGTTACGCCTGTTCGCCGTGCTCGCGGTGCTGATGGGTGCGCCGCTGTCGGTCCAGCCCGCCCAGGCCGAACCGGTACGGGTGGCGGAGTTCCTCGCCGACTGCCCCTACAGCCACCGGCTGCCCGACGACCCGATCATCTTCCCCGGCCTGCCCGGCGCCTCCCACATGCACAGCTTCTTCGGCAGCCGGGTCACCAACGCCCACACCACGCTGGCCGACCTGCAGCGCGGCGCCACCAACTGCAACCCGTCGGTGGACAGGTCCTCGTACTGGGTGCCGACGCTCTACCGGAACGGCACGCCGGTCGAGCCGACGATCACCACGTTCTACTACCTCGGCGAGGGCGTGCGGCCTGACGTGACCGCGCGCATCCAGCCGTTCCCCCTCGGGCTGCGGATCGTGGCCGGCAACGCGCGCGCCACCGGGCCCGGCGACTCCACCATCGCCCGCTGGTCCTGCCTGCACGCCGGGCACGTGCCGGCCTCGAAGGACTTCGTCACCTGCCCGCCCGGCACGATGCTGGAGTCGTACCTGGACTTCCCGCAGTGCTGGAACGGGCGCGACCTCGACTCGCCCGACCACAAGAGCCACATGGCCTACCCCGTCGGCGACGACTGCCCGAGCAGTCACCCGGTGCCGGTGCCCAAGCTCCGCCAGGTGCTGCGCTACCCGGTCAGCGGTGACCCGTCCGGGTTCCGGCTGGCCTCGGGCGGCGGCTACACCATGCACGGCGACTTCTTCAACGCCTGGCCGGTCGCCGAGCTGGAGCGCCGGGTACGCGACTGCATCCGGCCGATCATCAAGTGCGGGGCCGACGGCAGGCCGTCGTGACCTCCCCGGGCGGGCCGTCTCCAGCGGCCCGCCCGCCTTGGCCGTTTGGGGATGGTTTGCTGGCGGTAGCGATGGAATAGTCAGGGCAATACCCGCGCAAACGGTCTGCGTTAGGGGTGTGCGATGGTCTCGGCTCGACGGCTGCTCGGCAAGCTGGTCTACGGCTCGCGCTACGACAAGGTGCCCTGGGGGCAGCGGGTCTACGTCCGCCCCGGAGAGCGGCTGATCCGCGAGGCGCAGTGGCGCAGGCTGCTGAGACGCTCGCCGATCGTGGAGCCCGAGGACTACCAGGCACGCATGCCGCTGGGCGAGATCGAGGAGTTCATCGACTGCACGCTCTGCGGCGAGCCGCGCATGCAGCCGCTGTACGAGCCGGTGGGCGAGGACGGCAAGTGGCGCTACCACGTGGTGCGCTGTCCCTCCTGCGGGTTCCTCTACCGCAACCCGAACATCCGTCCCGAGCGGCTCGGCGACCTGTACGCCAAGGGCTACAGCAAGTTCCTGACCGGCAAGTACGCCGCCAACCGGCAGCGCCGCTACCAGCTGACCATGGACGCGTTCTCCCCGGTCTTCGACGACGGCGCCGGGCGGCGGCTGCTCGACTTCGGCTGCGGCGCCGGGCTCTTCCTGGAGCTGGCCGAGCAGCGCGGCTTCGACGCGGTCGGCGTGGACCTGTCGCCCGACTCGGTCGCGCAGGCCAACGAGCGGCTCACCCGGGGACGGGCGTACCTGGGCGCGCCGGAGGACGTGCCGGAGATCGCCGCCGGCGGCTTCGACGTGATCACCCTCTGGTCGGTGCTGGCGCACCTGCCCAGGCCGGTGGACGACTTCCGCCGGTTCCGCGAGCTGCTCGCGCCGGGCGGGGTGCTGATGATCCTCACGGTCAACGCCAACTCGCTGCTGCTCAAGGCGTACGAGTCGGCGTGGAGCGGCTTCACCAAGAACCACCTGATGTTCTACTCGGCCGACACGCTCCCGGTGCTGCTGCGCCGTACCGGCTTCGCGGGGGCGGGCTACGCCCCCTTCTACGGCGACACGATCGAGGCCCGCACCACCAACCTGCCGGAGTCGCTGCGGGCGCGGCTGCGCCGCACGGTCAAGGCCACGGACGGGGGCAACATGCTGCGCGCGATGGCCTTCGCCGACGAGGAGGCGATCACCCGCTGGGCCGGCTCCCGCGAGGTCCGCCGTCTGCGCGCGGAGCCGGCGGCCGCCAAGCCCGCGCCGCTGGATCTCACCGGGACGTGACTACCCGGAGGTAGTTGAAAGGCGTACTGTTGGGCCATGGCTGCAACCCCGGAAACGGTGCACTGGCGTGGCGTCCACCACCTCGCCCTCATCACCGCGGACATGGACGCCACCGTCAGGTTCTGGCACGGCGTCCTGGACGCGCGACTGGTCGCCACCCTGGCCGTGCCCGCATTCAAGCACTACTTCTTCGAGGTCGGCGTCGGCAGCACCATCGCCTTCTTCGAGTACGCCGACCAGGAGCTCGACAGCTTCGCCAAACCGGCCGGCGTCCCGTACGCGAAGGCCGCCCAGTTCGACCACCTCTCCCTGCACCTGCCCGACGAGGACGCGCTGGTACGGATGCGCGACCGGCTCAAGGAGCACGGCTGCGAGGTCACCGACGTCATCGACCACGGCTTCCTGCGCTCGATCTACTTCAGCGACCCCAACGGCATCGCCCTGGAGGCCTCCTGGTGGGCGCTCGACGCGACCGGCAGGCCGGTGGACTACACCGACGAGCGGCTGTTCGCCGACCCCGACCCGGTCCCCGCCGCCCGCGAGCTCCGCGACACCGGCAGGCTGACGCACACGGTCAGCACCCGGCTGGTCGACGGCGTCATCGAGGACCTGCGACGGGAGGGCATCACCCTGGAACGTTGAGGCCCAACACCTGACCGGATTCGCCTGTAAGCACCGTAAACTCCGCGTGGCGACCTCCGGCGTGGGGAAGTCTGCGTACGCCCGGCACCCGGCGACGCAGCCTCACGCCAAGGAGAGACCATGGAGCACCCGATCAAGTCGACCGTGGAGAAGGTCGTCGACGCGGTGACCGGCGGCGGGCCCGCCGAGATCCCCGGCGTCCCCAACAGCGAGCCGCCGTCGCTGGAGGAGCCCACGGAGCCTCGGGAGCCGCTGCCGCCCAAGCCGGACCAGAGCGGGCCGGACACCTTCTCCCCCACCGGCCAGCCCACCGGCGTTCCGCAGGACAAGGTTGCTCAAGGCGGGGCATACCTGACGACCGCCCAGGGGCTCCGGCTGCCCGACACCGACCACTCGCTCAAGGCGGGCCCGCGCGGCCCGGTCCTGCTGCAGGACCACCACCTGCGCGAGAAGGTCATGCACTTCGACCACGAGCGCATCCCCGAGCGCGTCGTGCACGCGCGCGGCGCCGGGGCACACGGCGTCTTCCGGGGCTACGGCGCCGCCTCGAACGTGACCAAGGCCGCCTTCCTCGCCAAGGACGTCGAGACGCCGGTCTTCGTGCGGTTCTCCACCGTGATCGGCTCGCGCGGCTCGGCGGACACCGTACGCGACACGCGTGGCTTCGCGACCAAGTTCTACACCTCCGAGGGCGTCTTCGACCTGGTCGGCAACAACTGCCCGATCTTCTTCATCCAGGATGCGATCAAGTTCCCCGACGTCATCCACGCCGCCAAGTGGCACCCGGACCGGGAGATCCCGCAGGCGCAGACCGCGCACGACACGTTCTGGGACTTCGTCGGCCTGCACACCGAGGGCACCTTCCACACGATCTGGAACATGTCGGACCGCGGCATCCCGCGCTCCTACCGGATGATGGAGGGCTTCGGCGTGCACACCTTCCGCCTGGTGAACGCGGAGGGTGCGACCACGCTGGTCAAGTTCCACTGGAAGCCCAAGCTCGGCGTGCACTCCCTGGTCTGGGAGGAGGCGCAGCTGCTCAACGGCGTGGACCCGGACTTCCACCGGCGCGACCTCTTCGACGCGATCGAGTCGGGCGCCTATCCGGAGTGGGAGCTGGGCATCCAGGTCTTCCCCGACACCCCGGAGCAGATGTTCGAAGGCATCGACCTGCTCGACTCGACGAAGATCGTCCCCGAGGAGCTGGCCCCGGTCCAGCCGATCGGCCTGCTCACCCTCAACCGCAACACGTCCAACTTCTTCGCCGAGACCGAACAGGTCGCCTTCCATGTCGGCCACCTGGTGCCCGGCATCGACGTGACCGACGACCCGCTGCTGGCCGGGCGGTTGTTCTCGTACCTCGACACGCAGATCACCCGGCTGGCCGGGCCCAACTTCCCGCAGATCCCGATCAACCGGCCGCACGCCCCGGTCAACGACATGCTACGGGACGGCTTCCACCAGACGGCCGTGCACCGGGGCGTCGCCCCGTACCGGCCGAACTCGCTCGACGGAGGCTGCCCCTTCACGGCGGGAGCGGCCGAGGGAGGGTACGTCGAGGTGCCCACGCAGGTGTCGGGCCGGAAGGTGCGCGAGGCGCCCGCGTCGTACGCGGACCACTTCAGCCAGGCGCGGCTGTTCTGGCTGAGCCTGACGCCGGTCGAGCGCGAGCACACCATCGCGGCCTACACCTTCGAGCTGGCCAAGTGCTACGAGCAGGCGATCAAGGAGAGGTACCTGCGGGTGCTCGCGAACATCGACCCGGTCCTGTGCGAACAGGTCGCCGAAGGGCTCGGGCTGCCCGCGCCGGCTGGTTCCGAGCCGCTGGCGGACCCGCGGCCCAGCCCGGCGCTGTCCCAGCTCGGGCGGACCTGGCCGGCCGACGGCCGGATCATCGGCATCATCGCCAGCGACGACGACACGGCGGCGGTCGGCGACGTCCGCCAGGCGGTGTTCGAGGGCGGCATGGTGCCGTTGATCATCGCGCCGACGGGCGGCATGCTCGGCGGGACGCTGCCGGTGCAGCGCACCTTCGTCACCGCGCGCTCCGTCGAGTTCGACGCGCTGCTGGTGGCGAGCGCCCCCGCACCGGGCAAGGACGCGTACGGGGCCCGCGACGCGAAGGCGGGCGGCGGTTCGGACGCGGCGGTCGACCCGCGCGTGCTGCTGCTGATCACCGAGGCCTACCGGCACGCCAAGCCGATCGGCGGCTGGGGCACGGCCTCCCAGGTCTTCACCCAGGCGGGCATTCCCACGCAGGCCCCGGGCGTGCTCCTCGGCGACGACGGCCCGACGGTCCTGCGGGAGACACTCCAGCTCCTGGCGGCGCACCGGGTCTGGGACCGCTTCCCCGCCGCGGCCGCCCTGACCTGATCGGGAGAGAAGGTCACGCGGCGCCCGGAGTGCGGGGCAGGGCGAACCAGGTGGCCTTGCCGAGCCGGTCGGGCCAGGTGAGGTAGCGCTGCGGGTGGCAGCCGTAGAAGCCCTCGGACAGGATGGCCACGATGTGCAGCCCACGGCCGCGCTCGTCGCCGCTGCCGGGGGTGCGCGGCGCGGGCAGCGGCGGGCCGCTGTCGACCACCCCGCAGACGATCTCCCTGCGATCGGCGCTCACCGCCATCTCGTACGGCGGATCGCCGTACAGCAGCGCGTTGGTGACGATCTCGCTCATCATCAGCACCGCGTCGTCGACCAGCTCGGGGTCCACGCCGAGCCCTTCCAGCGCCTTCCGGGCGGTGGCGCGGGCCGTGGCCACCGCCTGGGCGTCGCCGGGCAGCGGCCACGCGTCCTGCGAGCGGCTGTGCGGAGCTGGGCGCAGCGTGGTCATGACGGGCCTTTCCCGAGGACGCCGTTTTCAGACTGTACGAAGACAGGAGCACGGCGGGTTGAGTCCCGGGGTGTCGCCTGGGCGTGACATCTTCGTCACGCATGGGTCAGGTGGCCGAGGCGACGGCGATCCCGAGGCACATCTCGTCGGCGGTGCCGTCGCCCCACACCACGTAGCGCGGGTCGAGCTCCCGGAGCTGCGGGATCTTGGCGCGGAGCCCGGCGTCGTGGGTGCAGGTCACCCGGACCACGTCGCCCCGCCCGACCGCGACGGGCTCGGGGAGGGGCCGCAGCGCCTGGTCGTCGAAGTCGTACGCGGGCACGTCGAGCAGGGTCCGCGCCTCCGGCGTGCCGGGGTTGAGCTCCACCTTGATGGCGCGGCCCAGCAGGTGCATGTGACCGGCCATGGCGTGGATCCTGGCCGGCCGTTCCACCGGCAGGTCGCAGTGCTGGGTCGGGCCCGGCTCCGGCCGGCCGCACCGCTGCGCCAGGACGTCGACCTGGTCGAGCGACTTCTCGCCGAACCTGCGGCCGAGATCCCGCACCGCGGCGGCGCGGTCGCAGAGCGGCCCGGACTCCTCGGGCGTGCAGGGCAGCTCGATCGGGGCGGAGAAGAGGGCGGTGTCGAACGGCTGGAGCGCCCGGTCGGTCACCCGCAGCCGGATCCCGGACCGGTCGGTGCCAGGCCGCCCTTCCACGCCGAGCGTGTTGTAGTGGACCTGCATGACGAGCCGGCTGCCCGGCGGCATCGCGTAGCCGTGCGACGGGTCGAGCAGCACCTCGTCGGTGCCGGGCGCCCAGTGGGCCACCCACGCGGCGGCGACCCCGCCGTCGCCGAAGCAGGTGTAGCCCTGGCCGGGCATGCTCTCGTCGAGCCGCTCGGCCTCCGCGACGTGCTCGGGGCCGACCCTGAAGAAGATCGCGTGGTGGACCAGCTCGGTGTTCTGCGGCAGGAACTGGGCGCCGGTCAGGAACACCTGCTCCTCCAGCCCCGGGTCGATGAGGAAGCACCGGTAATCGTCGGTGCCGCCGTTCGGCGGCGCCGGGGTGTACGGCTCGGGCATGCCCAGGGTCATGAACCGCTCGCCGTCGCGCAGCGGCAAGGGCTCGGGGTCGTGCGCGCCGTGCCCCGCGTGGCCCGTGCCGGGCTCGTACGGGCTCGTCGTGGCCGTCGCGCCGCAGGCGGCCAGCAGCACGGCCGCGGCCAGGGCGGACGCCGTACGGGTCAGTCGCGTCATGCCTCCACCCTGGCCCATGGGGCCGCGCCGGGCACCCCCTAAAGAGGAGCTACTGACCCCCCAGCCCGGTGTGCGCGACGCCGCGTACGATCTGCCGCTGGAACAGCACGAACACCACCATCAGCGGCAGTCCGGCGAGCACCACCGAGGCCATGATCTGCGCGTACCGGAGGCCGAAGGTGCCCTGCACCACGTTGGCCAGGCCGACCGGCAGGGTCATCGTGTTCGGGTCGGTGGACACCAGGAACGGCCAGAGGAAGTTGTTCCACGTGGTGATGAACGTGAAGATCGACACCGCGGCCAGCACCGGCCGCGAGAGCGGCAGCACGATCGTGAAGAACACCCGCCAGCGGCCGGCCCCGTCCACGAACGCGGCCTGCTCCAGCTCCGGCGGCACGTCCTGGAAGAACTTGTACAGGATGAAGACGATCAGCGGCGCCGCCACCTGCGGCAGGATGATCGCCCACCAGGTGTCGACCAGCCCGAGCGCCACCATCTCGGCGAACAACGGCGCGATGAGCACCTGCGGCGGCACCATGATCCCGGCCAGGATCAGCCCCAGCAGCGCCCGCTGCCCCTTGAACTGGGTGCGCGCGAACCCGTACGCGGCCATCGCCGAGAAGAGGACGGTCAGGAACGTGACGATCACCGCGGTCACCGTGGAGTTGACGGCCCACGTGATGATGCCGCCGGTGCCCAGCACGAGCTCGTAGGCGTCGAGCGTGACGGTGCTGCCGAACCATTCCAGCGGCAGCTTCGTGGTCTCGTCCTCGGGCTTGAGCGAGGTGGCCACCGCCCAGGCGATCGGGGCGATCCAGATGACGGCCAGCACCGCGGCGACCACCAGCAGGACGAGCTGGCTCACGCTGAACCGCTTGGTCATGAGGAGACCTCCGCGCGCTTGCGGAACAGCCGGAGCTGCACCAGGGAGACGATGACGATCAGGACGAAGAGGATGTAGGAGACGGCTGACGCGTAGCCGATGCGGTAGCCGGTGAAGCCGACGTCGTAGGCGTACTCGATGATCGGCCGGGTGGCGTCCTCGGGCCCGCCGCCGGTCATGAGGTAGATCTGGTCGAACACCTTGAGCGAGGCCAGCAGCTGCAGCACGACGATCAGCGCCGTCGTACGGCCGAGCATCGGCAGCGTGATCGACCTGAGCTTGTCCCAGGCGGACGCCCCGTCGATGGCGGCGGCCTCGTACAGGTGCTGCGGGATCGACTGCAGGGCTGCCAGGTAGAGCAGGAAGTTGAAGCCGACCGTCCACCAGACGGTGGTGAGCACCACCGACCACATGGCCGTGCCGGGGTCGCCGAGCCACAGGATGTCGGTGCCTAGCGTGCCGTTGAGCAGGCCGTACTCGGGCGGGTAGATCATCTGCAGCCACAGGATCGACACCACGGCCGAGGGCAGCAGGAAGGGGCCGAAGAACGACAGCCGCCACAGCCACTGCACGAACCGCAGGTTGTGCACCAGCAGGGCCAGGCCCAGGCCGAGGAGCACCAGCGGGACCGTGCTGAGCACGGTGAAGACGAGCGTGTTCCACAGCGAGCGCCACATGCGCGGGTCGCCGAACGCCTCGGCGTAGTTGGAGAAGCCGACGAAGCGGTCGTTGCTGCCGGCGATGTTGACGTCGGTGAAGCTCATCCGCAGGCCGAGCAGCGTCGGCCAGACGAGGAACGCGACGTAGACCAGCAGGAAGGGCGCGACGAACAGCAGCCCGTGCTGCGTCCAGCTCCGCTTCACCTGGGCCTTGGCGGCGGGGGCTGTGGTGGCGGGGGCGGCGACGGTGGTCGTCATCATCGCTCCTCGGCGGGGAAGGGGTTCGGGGCGGACATCAGCCGGCTCAGCGCCGCCTTGGCGTTGGCCAGCCCCTCTTCCGGCGTGCGTTCACCGCTGATGACCGGGGAGAACGCGCCGCCGAACTCGATCCACAGCCGGGAGGCCGAGCCGGTGTACCAGACCTGGGGGTCGAGGGCGACGTCGGTGATGACGGAGCGGTACTCCGACTGCGGCTGGAGCGCCAGGTAGTCGGGCTCCTGGAGTGCGGGCAGGTAGGAGGGCACGTGGCCGGCCACCGCCCAGTCGGCGCTGTTCTTCACCAGGTAGGCGATGAACTGGTAGGTCGCCCGTTCCACCTCGGGGTCGCGGTCGCGCTGGTGCGGCAGCACGAACACGTGGCAGTCGGCCTGGGCGGCGCCGCTGCCGAACACGCTGGGGAAGCGCGTCATGCTGAACGGCGTCTTGCGCTCCTTCAGGCCGGTGACCTCCCAGTCGCCGTTCCACAGGAACGCGGCCTCGCTGTTGGTGAACTTGGCCACCGAGGCGCCGTAGTCGGTGGTGGGGTCGCACAGCCCTTCCTCGCCGAGCCGGCGCATGAACCGCAGTGCTTCCAGCGCCTTCTGGTCGTCGATGGTGACCTGGCCGCCGTCCTCCGAGAGCAGGGTGCCGCCGCTCTGCGGGTAGAGCGAGTACCACACCCGCCAGGGGCCGACGGTGCCGAGGCCGAGCGCGTCGAAGACCAGCGGCGGCTTGCCGCCGAGCACCTCCTTGGCCTTACGGAGCTGCTCCAGGAGCTGGTCGGCGCCGGTGGTGGGTTGCAGCTTGCCGTCGGCGCCGAGCAGGCCGGCCCGCCCGCAGAGGTCGGTGTTGTAGTACTGCACCATCGGGTGCGCGTCGAACGGCACCGCGTACAGCGTGCCCTGGTAGTGGGCGCGTTCCCAGATGGGCGGGCTGAAGTCGGCCGCCCGGAGGCCGACCTCGGCCAGCAGGTCCACGTTGATGGGGTCGAGGAGCTCGCCCGCGCCGATGCCGGCGAGCCTGGCCAGGTGGAAGGTCGCGACGTCGGGCGACCGGCCGCCGGCGCCCGCCATGGCGATCTTCGTGTAGTACGGCTCGCCCCAGGCGAGCACGTTCTCCTCGACGAAGACGCCGGGGTTGTCCCGGGCGAACGCGCCGACCATCTGGTTCATGATGATGCCGTCGCTCGCGCCGAGGAAGTGCCAGTACTTCACGCGGGTCTGGGACGAACCGAGTCCCACGGGGATGGCGCAGCCGGAGGCGGCGGCGCCGAGGAGGGCAAGGCTTCCGCCGAGCAGGTGCCGGCGGGTGATGGCTGGGGGGTCTTGCACAGTGGCCTCTTCCTTCGCCGAGGAATGTTCTCGCTAACACCAAAGGGCACTGGGGGTGGCTATGGGTCATGTTTCGGCGGGGTTACCCGAGTGTTAGCGGTAACAAGCACGCTGTCAAGGTTTGTGCGGCAAGCGCTTGCCGCGCCCTTGACCTCGCGGGTTGATAACGCTAACAATCTCTGGAGCACCACCAACCGCGAGGAGCCCCCCGTGCACGACGCCCGCCTCACGATCGATCCCGCGTTCCGGGTGGCGCCGGTGCGGCGCCGGACCTTCGGCACCTTCGTCGAACACCTGGGCCGGTGCGTCTACACCGGCGTCTACGAGCCGGACCACCCGGGCGCCGACGAGGACGGCTTCCGCCGCGACGTCCTCGACCTCACCCGCGAGCTGGGCGTGAGCACCGTCCGCTACCCCGGCGGCAACTTCGTCTCCGGCTACCGCTGGGAGGACGGCATCGGCCCCAAGGAGAGCCGCCCCCGCCGGCTCGACCTGGCCTGGCACAGCACCGAGACGAACGAGGTCGGGGTCGACGAGTTCGTGCGCTGGTGCCGCAAGGCGGAGGTCGAGCCCATGATGGCGGTCAACCTCGGCACCCGCGGCATCGCCGAGGCGCTCGACCTGCTGGAATACTGCAACCACCCGTCCGGCACCGCGCTGTCCGACCTGCGCGCCGCCAACGGCGCCAAGGAGCCGCACGACATCCGGATGTGGTGCCTCGGCAACGAGATGGACGGCCCCTGGCAGACCGGCCACAAGACCGCCCGCGAGTACGGCCGGCTGGCCGCCGAGACCGCCAGGGCCATGCGCATGGTCGACCCCGGCCTGGAGCTGGTCGCGTGCGGCAGCTCCGGCTCGACCATGCCGACGTTCGGCGCGTGGGAGTCGACCGTGCTGGAGGAGACGTACGACGTCGTCGACTTCATCTCGTGCCACGCCTACTACGAGGAGAAGGACGGCGACCTCGGCAGCTTCCTGGCCTGCTCGACCGACATGGAGTACTTCATCCGTTCGGTCGTCGCCACCGCCGACTCCGTGGGGGCCCGGCTCAAGTCGCGCAAGCGGATCGACATCTCGTTCGACGAGTGGAACGTCTGGTACCTGTCGCGCTTCCAGGCGGCCGAGCCGCCGCGGGACTGGCCGGTGGCGCCGCCGCTGCTGGAGGACCACTACCACCTGGCGGACGCGGTGGCCTTCGGCGGGCTGCTCATCACCCTGCTGCGCAACAGCGACCGGGTGACGGCCGCCTCGCTGGCCCAGCTCGTCAACGTGATCGCGCCGATCATGACCGAGCCGGGCGGGCGGGCCTGGCGGCAGACCACCTTCCACCCGTTCGCCCAGGCCAGCCGGCACGCGGCCGGCGACGTGCTGCGGGTCGAGCCGGTCTCTCCCCTGTACGAGACCGCCCAGTACGGGGAGGTGCCGCTGCTGCACGCGGTCGCCACCCACGGGGACGAGGGCGTCACGATCTTCGCCGTCAACCGGGCCACGGACGGGCCGCTCTCGCTGGAGATCGACGCCCGCGCCCTCGGCGGCGCGCGCATCACCTCCGCCACCACCCTCACCGGCCCGGACGTCTACGCCCGCAACACGGCCGACGACCCCGACCAGGTGGCCCCGCGCCCCAACGAGAACGTGGAACAGGACCCGATGCGCGTCCTCCTCCCCCCGGTGAGCTGGAACGTCATCCACCTGTCCTGAAGACCTTTCCAACCCGCACGTACGTGTGCACGCTGGTGGAGATGGGTGGCCTCCTCGATCTCCGCCAGCGGCGTATGCGATCGAGCTTCTCTCCAGGGTTAACAGTTTTTGTAGCGGCAATACACTTGTTTAAGATGGTCGCATGGCTGTACCCTGGTGGCACAGTGAAAGCCTTCCGAGGCGGGATTCATAACGGCTACTGGTCAGGAAAAGCCGTGCCCCGGGCGGCATGCAGAGCAGAGGCGGACCCGGGGCTTACGAAACTCAGCATACCCGAGGCGCCGCTGCACGTCAGCCATGACTTCGGAGGGGCCGCCTTGCATACCGAACTGCCCGGATGGGTTGAGCGGGTGATCTCCGTACCGCGCTTCGCCCCTTATCTCGGCGCGCTCTCGGGTGATCGTCTGATCGCATGGGACTTGTACCAGTGGAACGTCCAGGTCTCCGAAGCGTTCTACGGGCCGCTGCACTGCCTGGAGATCTGCCTGCGCAACGCCGAACACGACCGGCTGCGGACCCGGTTCGGGACGGACGAATGGTGGCGGGTGGCTCCTTTGCACGAGTCCGAGACGGCGAAGGTCGCCACGGCGAAGCAGAAGCTGGCCAGGAAGGGCGTCAGCTTGCCCTCCGCTGATGACGTGGTCACCGAGCTGTCGTTCGGCTTCTGGGTATCGCTCCTGAGCCGGAAATACGATCGGCACTTGTGGGTCCCGGCCTTGCACCGGGCGTTCCCGCGCTATTCGGGCAGGAGAGAGTCTCTACGTGACAGTCTGCAGACTATGGTCCTCCTGCGAAATCGCATCATGCATCATGAGCCGATCCATCACCGGCATCTGGCAGCGGACCATGCCAAGATTTACAAGTTGCTGGCCTACGTGGAGCCGCAGTTCGTCGGCTGGCTGCGAGCCTTTGACCGGGTGCCGGAGGTGCTGACCCGCCGACCCGTGGGGACGAGACCTTGACCTCTCCGCAGGGTTTCGTCTCCCGGGCCGAGATCGCGCGACTGGCTCAGGTGAAACGCCCTGCCGTGAGCAACTGGGAGCGCCGTCACAAGGAATATCCCCGGCCGCGACTCGTCGAAGGAGAGCAACTGTTCTTGGTCGAGGCCGTACTGGAGTGGCTCGACCAGCGCAGGATCCCGAGCAACGCGCTCCTGGCGGATGAGCGGCCAGGCGCGACCTTCGGCGAACGGTTTCGCAGGAATCTCGCGAGCCCTGCAGCACAGCTCCCGCAAGCCCGTCCTGCATTCAGGAGCGAACTCCCCACGACAGCCGACTTGTGGCGGACGCTAGAGCGGCTGAGAGGGACCTACGACATCGTCCGTTACCGCGATCTGGTGCTCAGCCTGATCTATACGCGAGCGCAGGATCGAGTTGAGTGGTCAGACGTCCTCGCAGGCAGCCGAGGTGACGCAACCGCACGGACGACCCCCATCGTCAGCAAGCTCAGAACTGGTGACACGGCCCTCAACGTGGACACGAACATCTCCGCGGAGCTCGTCGAGTTCGCCGACACCGCGGTTGGTGAACTGGGCGGCGCTGGAGCTTTTCGCGCTCTGCTGGATCGTTTCGCCATGTTGGAGCGCAAACGTGGCGGGGAGTTCTACACGCCTCCGTCCGTCGTCCGCGTTCTGGTGGACGTTCTCGCCGCCGAGGCGCCTGGGGAGATCTACGATCCATGCTGCGGCTCGGGGGAAATCCTGCTCACCGCGGCCCTTCAAACCCCGGGCCTCACCGTCCACGGCGACGCCCTCAATGCCGAGGCCCTGGTCCTGGCCAAGATGAACATGGCGCTGCACGGTGTCGACGCCAAGCTAGGCAGTCAGTCGATCGACGTCCTGAGCCGTCCCGATCAAGCCTTGTCCAGCTATTCCTATATCGTCGCGAACCCTCCATTCGGCATACGCGACTGGTCGCGGGAAGATCCGGCGTTGAACAGGTCCTGGCTCTACGGACCGCCGCCTCGAGGCAACGCGGACTTCGCCTGGCTGCAGTTGGTGCTGGAGCGGCTAGAGCCAGGTGGGCGTGCCGCGGTCGTCATGCCGGCCGGAGCCGCCTTCCGTGGAGGACGCGAGCGCGTGATCCGGCAGGCCATGGTGGCGGACGGCTGCATCGAGTCAGTCATTGCACTGCCTCCGATGCTCTTCTACGGCACGGCGATCGGCGCCACTATCTGGGTCCTGCACCGCTCTACGCACCCCCGGCAGGAGCTTCTCTTGGTGGACGCCACAGGGCTGGGCCGGTTGTCACAACGTGCTCGGCGAGAGTTTTCTGAGGAGGACCACGAGGCGATTCGGGATGTTCTCGCCAACTGGCGTGCGGGTGTGGTTCCGGCTCGCGAGGCGTTGCCCACCGCCGTCGTGACGGCTGAGGAACTGAGCAGCAGCGACTACGACCTCACGCCCGGCAAGTACGCCATCAGGAAGCCCGCCGCCAGTACGGACGACTGCCGTCAAGACATCGCAACGCTGCTCCGTGAGCTGGATCGTCTACAGGAACAGGCGGCGAGGGCCGACTTGGCGATGGACCAGGTGATCAGGCGAGCTCAGATCCTCGAATCCCCGTTCGGCGAGTTGCCGCCGGGCTGGCGCGAAGTGACCCTCGTCGACATCAGCGAGCTTACTTCGGGCCCCTTCACCCGTTTCACCCGCGCCTCGGACGACGGTTCTGTGGGCGTCGTCAAGCCACGCAACCTCGATGGCGGGCGTATCTCAGGAACCTTTGACCGAGTAGATGAGGACACTGCCGGCAAGCTGGCGAACTATCGGCTCGCGGAGGGTGACATCGTCTGCACGCGGACAGGAACGTTCGGTCGGCACGCCCTGGTGACCTCCGCGCACGAAGGGTGGATATGTGGAACAGGGCTGATCAGGATTCGTCCAAGAGAGGCAGTCGACCCGCAGTACCTGAGCGACTATCTGAGCTCCCCATGGGTGCTTGACTGGTTGACTCGCAATTCCGCCGGGAGCGTGCTTCCCAGCATCAACACTCGCGTTCTGGGAACCCTGCCTGTGGTGCTTCCTCCTGCGGAGGTGCAGGGGACGATAGGCCGTACCCTCCATGCCTTGAGCGACAAAATCACCGCGCATGAACAGATCGCACGGACTACGGTGGCGCTCCGGAACGCGCTGTTTCCTCTCCTGACCTCGGGGAGAGTCATCCCACCCGAGTGATACGGCATCAGCTCGTGTCGAATGGCGGTCAGCGCCTCGACCGTCCCTGCTCTGTCTTCCCCAAGAAGGGGTGTCTCTCAGGGAGAGGGCTTCGGGAGAGGACGTATCAGCTTGAGATAGGTGCGGTGCTCTCTCGTACGACAAGGTCACGATCTTCGCCGTCAACCGGGCCACGGACGGGCCGCTCTCGCTGGAGATCGACGCCCGCGCCCTCGGCGGCGCGCGCATCACCTCCGCCACCACCCTCACCGGCCCGGACGTCTACGCCCGCAACACCGCCGACGACCCCGACCAGGTGGCCCCGCGCCCCAACGAGAACGTGGAACAGGACCCGATGCGCGTCCTCCTCCCCCCGGTGAGCTGGAACGTCATCCACCTGTCCTGACGGTTTCGAGCAGCGCCGTGAGCTCCTTCACCTCGGTGTGGTTGTCGAGCTGCGCGAAGAGCCGCCGGGCCGCGCTCCAGGCCGTACGGGCCTGGTCCGGATCGGCGGCCGCGTGCAGGGCGCCGAGGGACTTGAGGGTCTGCGCCTCGTGGAAGGGGCTGGCGAGCTCGCGCCAGATCTCGAGGGCGGCGACGGTGTGGGCGACGGCGAGAGCGTGGTGGCCCTCGGCCGCTTCGAGCTCGCCGAGCGCGCCCAGCGACGTGGCCTCCTGGAATCGCGCCCTCCACCGGCGGGCCAGCCGGATGCTCCGGCCGAGCACGTCCCTGGCTCGCGGGTCGCGCAGCTTGACGTAGGTCATGCCGAGGTGCGGCAAGATGGTGATCTCGTCGCTGAGGCTCCGGAGCGAACGGGCCAGCGTCACGCCGCGCGTGAAGTGCGCCTCGGCCTCGACGAGACGACCCTCTTCCCGCCGTACGATCCCGAGCAGGCTGTGGATCCGGCACAGCTGCGACGGGAGGGGCACGTCCTCGGCCAGTCGCAGACTGGCCTCCAGGTGGACGCCGGCCCGCTCGGAGTCTCCCAGGACCCGGTGGCCGTACCCGAGCTGCCACTCGGCCTCGACCTGACCGAGCACGTAGCCGGCGTCCCTCGCCTTCGCCAGTGTCGCGTCGAGGTAGGCCACGGCCTTGCCGGGCTCTCCCCGGACCAGGAACGCGGTGCCGGCGAGGATCCGGGCGTCGACCTCGCCGTGGACGTCGCCCAAGCTCTCGAAGAGCGCGACCGCGGAGAGGGCGTGCTCCAGTGCCTCGTCCTCGGCGTGCCGGGGCCCCATGCGCAGGCACTCGGTGAGGTCGCGCAGCATGAAGGCGCGGCCGCGGGCGTCCCCGGCCCGCTCGCAGACCTCCAGCGCGAGCCGGCTGGTCGACTCCCAGTCGTCGTAGTAGTCGTGCAGCTCGAAGAAGTTGACGGTCGCATCGGCGAGCTGCCAGCACAGGTCGTGCGCGCCGAGCGCGGCGGCCTGCGCCACCGCGGCCCGGAGCGCGCCTCTTTCCGCCTCGAACCAGGCGCAGGCATCGGAGATCCGGACGTGCGGCTCGTGCGTCACGCCTTCGGCCGGGAGCGTCGGGAAGACCCTGCCGGGCAGCCCGGTGTCGGCCCGCCGGGCGAGGACCAGCCAGCCGCCGAGCGCGCGGGTCACGGCCGCGTGGATCTCGTGCGGGGCGGCCTCGGCGTCGGCGCGGTCGCGGGCGTGCAGGCGGATCAGGTCGTGGAAGCGGTAACGGGACTGGCCGGCGGTGTCGACGCCCGCGACGGTGAGGAGGTTGGCGCTCAGCAACTCGCCGAGGCTGCGCTCGGCCTCCTCCGGGGACGTGTCGAGCACGGCCGCGGCGACCCAGCCCGCGAAGTCGGGGGTGTGCAGCACGCTGAGCAGGTAGTAGAGGCGCCGGGCCGGGGGCGACAGTGCCGTGTAGCTCAGCCCGAGCGAGGCCCGTACGGTGAGGTCCCCGACCGAGAGCTCGTCGAGGCGGCGTCGCTCGTCGCGCAGGAGATCGGCGATGCGGGCGAGGGGCCAGTCGGGCCGGGAGGCCAGGCGCGCCCCCGCGGCACGGACGGCGAGCGGCAGGTGGTCGCAGAGCCGGACGATCTCGCTCGCCTCCGAGGGCGCGGCCCGCACCTGCTCCGGCCCCGTGATCCGGGCCAGCAGCTCGATCGCCTGGGCGGGCCGGAAGACGTCCAGATGCAGGTGCCGGACGCCGGCCAGGCCCACCAGCCGGGGACGGCCGGTGATCAGCACGCCGCAGGTGCCCGACCCCGGCAGCAGGGGGCTGACCTGCGATTCGTCGGCCACGTTGTCGATCACCACGAGCATCCGCTTGCCGGCCAGGAGCGACCGGTAGAGGGCCGTGCGGTCGCCGGCCGACTCCGGGACGGCGGCGCCTGCGACGCCGAGGGCGCGCAGCATCGACTCCAGCGCCCGGCCCACGGCGGTGCGGTCGTCGGCGCCGGAGAAGCCGACGTAGAGCTGGCCGTCCGGGAACGCGCCCGCGAGCTGATGCGCCACGTGCAGGGCGAGCGTGGTCTTGCCGACCCCGCCCATACCGGAGATCGCGCAGATCGTCAGCGCCTGGCGCCTACCGGGGGACAGGGCGTCCCTGAGCGTCGCCACCTCGTCGTCCCGGCCGGTGAAGTCGGCGACCGTGGGCGGGAGCTGACGAGGCACCACAGCGCCTCCCGTCGACGGCCACGCGCCCGGCCTCGCGGGCAGGTCGATCCGCTCGTCGCCGCGGAGTATCGCCTCGTGCACGCGGCGCAGCACGGGGCTCGGTTCAAGCCCCAGCTCGTCCGCGAGCAGGTCGCGGACGGCGGCGTAGGTCTCCAGGGCCTCGGTCTGACGGCCGGACCGGTAGAGGGCGAGCATGAGGAGGGCGTGCAGGCTCTCCTGGTAGGGGTGGGTCTTCGCCACCTCGCGCAGCTCGGCCACCGCCTCCGCGTGCCGCCCGAGGGCCAGCTCGGTCTCCGCCCAGCGTTCGTGGACGGTGAGCCGGAGTTGTTCGAGGGACAGCGCCTCCTCCGCGATCGGCCCGGAATCGAGGAATTCCGCGAACGCGGGCCCCCGCCACAGATCCAGGGCGCGCCGGAAACAGCGACCGGCGGATTCGTGGTTTCCTCCGTCGAAAGCCGCCGACCCCTCCGCCGCGAGTTTCCGGAACTGCGCCGCGTCCACCTCGCCGTGGGTGACGAGCAGGTATCCTTCCGGCTTTCTCAGCAGTCGTTCCGCGCCCAGTTGGACGCGGAGCTGATGCACGTACGACTGGAGATTGCTGCGCGCCGAGACCGGCGGCCGATCATTCCACAGAACGGTGGACAGGAAATCGCTGGAGACCGGCTGGTCGGCCCTGGAGATGAGACCGGCGAGCAGCATACGTAATTTCCGGGCGTTGCCGAGAAAGTGGTGCCGGCCGTCCTGGATCACCTGGAGTGGGCCTAGGATCTCGAAACGCATCCAGTGTCGCTCCGCCCTGGACATTCATAGAGGAGATCGCCGGCAGTGATCTGCCGCTCGGTCATGCTCGCTGGGGGGTGCGGCTCGACGGGTTGGCGTGCCGATTTTAGGTCGTCGCCGTGCCGGGCGCAAAGGGCTTTCCGGACGTGTCCGGAAGGTCGTGATCTACCTGCCCGTTCGTGGGGACGGCCTGTTCGGTGGCCGCTCCGCCGCCGTCACGTACCCGCCACCGTCGGTGATGTAGCGCGGCCATGGCAGCGGTTCGTAGATTCTGGACATCCTTACGGATTCAATTCGACGGCGCCGGAAAACACCGGGAGGTGAACATGGAGAAGCAGAAGAAGGAGACCAAGAAGCTTGAGCTCAAGGTCCGCAAGCTGGAGAAGATCGAGACCACCGTTATCCGCGAGCACTTCAGTGCGTGAACCCGGATGACGTGCCGGAGCCGATCGAGCCGCGATCGGCTCCGGCCTTCTATGGAGAAAGAGTGCGTTCATGCGGAAGCCTCGTCTGAAACACGTTCATCTGCCCACGGTCTTCCCGGACGGCCGGATAAGAATCAGTCTCGGTCAGTACGGCGTGGCCACGGAGTTGCAGGACGACGCCGAGGGAAGCATCGCGCGGATCCTCACCCTCATGGACGGCACCCGGGACATCGAGCAGATCTGCGCCGACTTCGTGGCGGACAGCCCGGAGGTGGAGCGGGAGAACGTCCGCGAGATCGTCGAGGCGCTCATCTCCGAGGGGTTCATCGAGGACGCCGAGGCGGAGCCTCCCGCCAATCTCTCCGCAAGGGAGCTGGAGAGGTACGCGCGCGCCCGCCATTTCTACTCCTGGATCGACACCGTCCCGCGGGAGTCCCCCTACACCGTCCAGTCGAAGATCAAGCAGGCCAAGGTTGGTCTGCTCGGCGTGGGCGGCACCGGATCCGCCGTCGCGGCCGGGCTGGTGGCGAGCGGCATCGGCGCCCTTCACCTGGCCGACTTCGACGACGTGCAGGAATCCAACCTGACCCGGCAGCTCCTCTACACCGAGCAGGACATCGGCGAGTCCAAGGTCGAGCGGGCGGTCGCCCGGCTGCGCGCGATGAACAGCCTGGTCAAGGTGACGGGCAGCGAACTCAAGGCGACCGGGACCGACGACATAGCTGCGTTG
The DNA here is from genome assembly GCF_040676925.1 of Nonomuraea sp. NPDC049486. Lineage (NCBI taxonomy): Bacteria > Bacillati > Actinomycetota > Actinomycetes > Streptosporangiales > Streptosporangiaceae > Nonomuraea > Nonomuraea sp. NPDC049486. The sequence continues at coordinate 347,667 of NZ_JBFAPV010000004.1, read as the reverse complement.
ATGGCGGACTGCGACGTGTTCGTGCTCTGTGCCGACGAGCCGGATCCGGACATAAAGATCTGGACGAACGAGGCGGCACTGCGTACCGGGACGCCGTGGTTCGTCAGTTTCTACGGGGGGCCGATGGCGGTGGTCGGCTCCTTCCACCCGGGCGAGACCGGGTGCTGGCGCTGCATGCGCGGTGACGAGGACCGGAAGAAGCAGGCCACCGGGCAGCGGGATCTCATCACCCACGAGTCGTGGCCCAACGCGGTGATCGCCGCCAGCGCCAACATCAGCGGTCACCTGTGCGCGCTGGAGATCATCTACCACCTCGGCGGCCTGAGCACCCAGGCGCGCGGCCGGATGTTCCACTGGAACTTCGCGGTGTGGGACCACGTCTACGCCGTGGACGTGGTCCGCCAGGACGACTGTCCCGCCTGCGGCCCGGCCGGCGGATGACCGTCGACACGACCGGCACCGTCCGGCTGCGTCCGCTCAGCATCCAGGCGGACGACGACCCGGACGGTGTCATCGTCGGGCGGCCGGAGCTCGGCGAGTTCGTCAGCCTGCCCGCCCTCTACGGCGAGGCGATCCGCCTGCTCGGCGACGGCCTCCCGATCGGCGTGGTCCAGCGCAGGATCGAGGACGAGCACGACGTCGAACTCGATGTCGTGCAGCTCGTTGAGGCACTGGTCGACCTCGGCTTCGTGGCCCGGCTGAACGGCGCGGACCTGCCGGATCCGGCCGGGCAGGCCCCGCCGGCTCACCTGCCCTGGCTGGCCGAAAGGCACGTCCGGTGGCTCTTCGGCCTCCCGATGCGGGTGCTGTGGGCGGTCGTGGTCGGCGCGGCGCTCGTCACCCTGTTCGGCCGGCCTGATCTGGTCCCGGTGTACCAGGACTTCTTCTGGAGCGACTACGTCGGACTGACGACGCTGGTCAACACGGCGATGTTCTCGGTGGTGATCAGCCTGCACGAGCTGATGCACCTGGCGGCCGCGCGGTCGCTCGGCACCCCGGCGCGCATCGGGTTCGGCACCCGGCTGCACAACCTGGTCGTGCAGACGGACGTCACCGCGATCTGGTCGGTGCCGAGGCGCTCGCGTTACCGCGTCTACCTGGCCGGGACCGCCTGCGACCTCTTCCTCTTCGCGATCCTCATGCTCGTGCTCGCCCACGCGAACCCGCCTGAGGGAGCCGCGGCGTTCCTGCGGACCCTCGCGCTGGTCATCATGCTGAGCGTGCCGATACAACTGCACGTCTACATGCGGACCGACTTCTACTTCGTGCTCGCCGACCTCCTGCGCTGCCGCAACCTGTTCGGCGACGGGCTCGACTACGCCCGCTACCTGCTCCGCCGAGTGGTCACCGTCGTGAAGCGGGCGCGACCACCCGCCGACCCGAGCGCCGAGCTGTCGGCCCGCGAACGGCGAGCGGTGCGGATCTACGCGGTGCTGCTCGTGCCCAGCGCGGCCATCGCCCTCGGCATGTTCGCGGTCTACACCCTGCCGATCATCGTGACCGCCCTCTTCCGCGCCCTGGTGGCCGTCTGGGAGAGCCTGAACGGCGGGCCGGTGCTGCTGGGCGTCGACGGCGGCCTCTTCCTGCTCGTCGAGGGCGGTATCCAGACGCTGTTCCTGGTCACCTTCGTCAAGTCGCACCCCCACTGGTTCCGCCGCTGAGGGTCAGCCGGGGGCGGGGCCGGTGCTCTCGCGTACGACCAGCTGGGGCTCGACCAGGCGGCGGGCCGGCTCGGTGTGGCCGGCCATGCGGTCGAGCAGCAGGTGGAAGGCGTGCCTGCCGACCTCGCCGAACTCCTGGCGGACCGTCGTCAGCGGCGGCCAGAAGTAGGCCGCCTCCGGGATGTCGTCGAACCCGACCACGCTCACGTCGTCCGGCACCCGGCGGCCCGCCTCGCGCAGGGCGCGCATGAGGCCGAGCGCCATCTGGTCGTTGCCCACGAAGATCGCCGTCACCGAGGGGTCGTCGGCCAGGCGCCGGCCGAGCTCGTGGCCGGAGCGCGGGCTCCAGTCGCCCCGCAGCGGCTCGGGGACCGGGCGGCCCGAGGACTCCAGCACCTGCCGCCAGCCGTCGATCCGGTAGTTGGCGTCCAGCCAGTCGACCGGCCCGCCCAGGTGGTGGACGGTCCGGTGGCCCAGGTCGAGCAGGTGGCGGGTGGCCCTGGCCGCCCCGGCGCGCTGGTCGACGGTGACGACGGGGACGGGGATGTCCTCACCGGCGTCGACCGCCACCACGGGCAGGTCGCGCGGCAGGTGGCGCAGGCCGTCGGCGGCGGATTCGTGCGGGGCGAGGATGACGACGCCGTCGACCGCCTGGGCGCGCAGCCGCCGCACCGCCTCCTCGATGGACCGCCTGCTGAGCAGGCTCAGGCTGGCGATGCTGACGCTGTAGCCGCTGAGCCTGGCGGTCTGCTCGATGCAGTAGAGGGTGGACGCGGGACCGTACAGGGTCGTGTCGATGCTGACCACGCCGAGCACGCCCGAGCGGCCGGTGACGAGCTGGCGGGCGGCCAGGTTGGGCCAGTAGTCGAGCTCGCGTACGGCGGCGAGCACGCGCTCGCGGGTTTCCGCCCGCACCCGGTGCGGTGCGTTGAGCACCCGCGAGACCGTCATCGCCGAGACCCCCGCCAGTGCTGCCACGTCGCCCAGCACGGCGGGCCTGCGCGGGGCCTCGGATTCGTCCCCTTTAGCGGCCATGCGCTCACCCCCCTAGATTTGCAATAACGCTAACAGGGAGGCAAAGCCGGTTTCGCGCTGCCTTTCCATCGGACGATTGACGGAACCGAATAACAGAATTAGGTTCGGCCGCTGAGGAGGACCATTGAACCTGCCCCGTATCGGGAAGACGGCCGAGGACCTGCTGGCCGAGCTCGCCCGGCTCACCGAACACGACCTGCCCGTGCGCGGCGGCCAGGTGACCTCTTATGTGTACGACACCGGGCGGCCCGAGGTGCACGACGCGGCGGCCCGCGCCTATGCGGCGATGCTGGAGGTCAACTGCCTGGACCCGACGGCGTTCCCGAGCATCGTCGAGATGGAGAAGCAGGTCGTCGGCGCCGTCGCGGACCTGTTAGGCGGCGGCCACGGCATCTTCACCAGCGGCGGCACCGAGTCGATCATGCTGGCGGTGAAGGCGGCCCGCGACGCGGCCTCCCGGCCCCGGCCGAACCTGGTGCTGCCGGTCACCGCCCACCCGGCCTTCCACAAGGCGGCCCACTACCTGGGGGTCGAGGTCAGGCCGGTGCCGGTGGACCTGGGGACGTTCAAGGCCGACGTGCGGGCGGTCTCGGCGGCGATGGACGAGGACACGGTGCTGGTCGTCGCGTCCGCTCCCTCGTACCCGCAGGGGGTGATCGACCCGGTCGGCGAGATCGCGGCGATCGCAGCTGAGGCGGGCGTGTTCTGCCACGTGGACGCGTGCGTGGGCGGCTGGCTGCTGCCGTGGCTGCGCGAGGCGGGCGCGGACGTGCCGCCGTTCGACCTGTCGGTGCCGGGGGTGACGTCGATCTCCTGCGACCTGCACAAGTTCGGGTACGCGCCGAAGGGGGCGTCGGTGGTGCTGTTCGCCGACCCGGCGATGCGGCGGCGGGCGTACTTCGCGTCGGCGGCCTGGCCCGGCTACACGATCATCAACGCGACCGTGCAGAGCTCCCGGTCGGCGGGGCCCTTGGGCGGGGCGTGGGCGACTCTGCAGGCGCTCGGCCGGGAAGGGTACGTCGAGCTGGGGCGGGCCACGCTGGAGGCGGCGGACCGGCTGCGCGCGGGGCTGGCCGGGATCGGCGGGCTGCGGGTGCTGGGCTCCGGGTCGACGCTGGTGGCCTTCACCTCCGACGACGTGGACGTGTTCGTGCTCGCCGACGAGGCGCGGGCGCGCGGGTGGTTCCTGCAGCCGCAGCTCTCGTACGCCGGGATCCCGGCGAACCTGCACATCACGGTCACGGGGGTGACGCTGGCCGGGGTGGACGCGATGCTGAAGGTGATCGCCGAGTCGGCGGAGGCCGCCCGGCGGCTCGGGCCTCCGGTTGTCCCGGACGGGCTGGTGGAGCTGATCACCGGGCTGGACCTGGACGCGCTGGACGACGCGACCTTCGCCGAGCTGGCCGCCTCGGTGGGGGTGGATCTGCGGCCTGGGTCCGGGCAGCCTCGGATGGCCGTGGTCAACGCCGTGCTGGACGCGCTCCCGGCCGAGCTGCGGGAGGCGATCCTGGTGCGGTTCCTGTCGGTGATCTACGGGTAGTAGCGTTCGCTCTCGTGCTCCCGTTACCCCGTAGGGTCCTCGCCGCCTGGTCGGCCGCCGTCGTCGTCGCCCTCGTACCCACGTGGTGGTTGTGGGAGGAGTGGCTGGTGCCGGAACTGCTGTATGTGCAGCAGGGCGTCGGGCTGGAGAACTATGAGGAGCATGCGGTCATCTATGGCATGGTCCGCCTGTACAGCAGTGCGAGACCGACACCGGTGCTGTCGCCGCTGGCCGGCGACCTCGGCGCGGTCGCGGAGGTCGCGTACGCCTGCGCGCTCCCGGCGGTGCTGGTGCTGGCCGGCTTCGTGGGCTGCCTGCGGCAGGGTGACCCGGAGGCGGTGGGGCGGCGGGTCGCGTGGGGGCTGGTGGCGGTGGCGGCGGCGGGGCCGGTCACCGCGCCGGATTTCTCGCTGACGGTTCTCAGCCCGGGATGGATCGCCGCCGTGGCCGACTGCTGGGGGCGTGACCAGGTCTGCTACCTGCTCGCGGCCTTGCTGGTGCTGGCCGCTTCGCTCGGCATGCCCCGCCGTCCCGGCTCTGTCCCTGAAGGGACCGGGCTCAGGGCGGCGGCGCTGCTGGCCGATTACGTGATTTTCTGGGCGGCGCTCGGCCTGGTGACGCCGCTGCTCTACGAGAGCCGCTTCGCCGGTCCCGGGGGGCTGCTCTCCCACCTGGAGTCCGGGATGCTGCCGGTGGGCACGGATCTGGCCGTGGTGGCGCTGCTGTTCCTGTACGTGTGGATCCCGCATGGCACGACCGTTGGCAAGCGGCTGCTCGGGCTCCGGGTGGAGGGCGCCGGGCCGGGGAAGGCGGCGCTGCGGGCGCTGCTCTTCCCTGTCGCCGTGCTGTGGCCGGTCTACGGGGTGTTGTGGCTGGCCGCCGACGTTCTTTGGTCGTTCGTGGAGAGGGACGGGCAGATGCTGCACGACCGGCTGCTGGGCACCTCTGTCAGGTCCCCGTCGTGAGCACTTCGGCCCACACCGCCCTTCCTCCGAGCGCGTCGTCTTCCGCACCCCAGCGGGACGAGATCTCTTGGACTATGTGTAGTCCTCGACCTGTGCAGTCCGTCTCCTTGAGCTCGCACAACTGAGGAACGGTCTTGGCTCCCTGATCAATGACGGAGATCCGCGCGACGGCGTCCCCGATCTCTCTGACATCGACCGTGATCAGCCCACCGGCCAAACCCGAGACGGTATGGCGTACGGCGTTGGAGACTAGCTCGCTGACCGCGAGAATTACGTGGTCCAGGTTCCGGTGTCCCGCGTCTATCAGAACGCGGCTGACGCAGTGGCGAGCCACCGACACCGATCGCGGAATACCCGGAAGCACCACCTCGGCAAGGAATCCTTCGTCCACCACGCCGCCTCCCGATTCCTGTCTTGGGCTCTTGCGTGACCTGGCCGTAGCCCTGGCAAGCAAGATCGCTTAGTAGTTTCGTAGCAGACCCGCTACTTTCAGCTACCTCACCTGGCCTGGCTGAAGCCTTTCCCTGGCGAAGTCACGGCCAAGTGTCCAATGGGCACGTGTAGATTGGCAAGTGCCAATCAGCAACTTCCTGATTAGTGTGGGTTGTACCCCTCGGGCTGGGAGACTGGAGAGTGATCCGATGGCGCACGAGACACGGAGTCCTACCGTGCGACGACGGCAACTGGCAAGCGCCCTTCGTGAGCTACGAGAAGAACGTGGCCTGAGCATCGAACAAGTCGCCAGCCATCTGGATTGGCATCCAACCAAGCTCAGCCGGTTCGAGACGGCTCGCAGGGCAATCCAGCCCAGCGATGTCCGAGCGCTGTTGGACGTTTATCAGGTGGACCGAGCGGAACGCGACAACATGCTCGTCCTGGCTCGCGAGGCACGCCAGCGGGACTGGTGGCAGGCGTATGGACAGGCAGTCCCTGAAGGGTTCAAGGTCTATTTGGGCCTGGAAGCAGCAGCCTCCTCGTTGCAGATCTACGAGAGCGAGTTCATCCCTGGCCTCGTCCAGACAGAGGACTACATTCGCGAGGTCCACAGAGCCACACTCGTCGACGCCGATGATCGGGACATTGAGCAGCGGGTGACCGTGCGGCTGACCCGGCAGAAGCTCCTGACGCGCGAGAACGCTCCGAAACTCTGGATGGTGGTCAACGAAGCCGTCATCCGGCGCGTCGTGGGCGGTCCTGACATCATGCGGGCGCAGCTCGAACGGCTGCTTGAGGCGACGAAACTGCCCAACGTCACACTTCAGGTACTTCCGTTCACGGCTGGAGCTCACCCCTCCATGGACGGGGCGTTTCACGTACTCAGCTTCGAACCGGCAGACACCGGCGTCGTGTACATCGAGTACCACACAGGTACGCTCTACTTGGAGAAGGCGCAAGAGATAGAGCGATATCTACAGAAGTTCGACCATCTCCGTGCTACGGCCCTCTCAGTGATCGACTCCTGTTCACTCATCGAGCAGGTTGCGCGTGATCTACGCAAGTAGCGGACCCCATTCATAGAGAAGGAGGTGCGAGATGGCGCAGCCGGACCTGTCTCGTGCCCATTGGCGCAAGGCTTCCAAGAGCAACGGTCAGGGTGGGGCATGCGTGGAGGTCGCTCTCAATCTGCCTGACATCGTCGCTGTGCGCGACAGCAAAGACCCTGATGGCTCTGTGCTGGTTTTCAGCCACCGGGAATGGGACGCGTTCCTTGATGGCGCGAGCAAGAGAGAGTTCGACATCCCCTGACAGTCCCTCTTGGCGATCTACAGCTAGTACCGTTTGCGGTCGTGCCCCCGTTACCGCGTCCTCTCCTCGCCGCCTGGCCGGTCGCTGCCGTCGCCGCCTTCCTGCCCTCCTGGTGGCGGTGGGAGGTGTGGCGGGAGTTGCACCCGCCGGAGGACGAACGGAGGATGACCGTGTTCTTCAGCCTGGTCCAGCCGCCCGCCGACTTCGCCGGGACTCCGGTGTTGACACCGCTGCTCACCGACCTGGGCTCCATCGGGGAGGTGGCGTTGCGATGGGCGCTGCCGGCGGTGCTGGTGCTGGCCGGGTTTCTCGCCTGTCTGGGGCGGGCGGATCCGGAGGTGGTGGGGCGGCGGGTCGCGTGGGGGTTGGTGGTGATGGCGGTGATCGAGCCGGTCACCGTCTACGATCCCGCCCTCCCGTTGATGGAGTGGGGCGGTTACGTCGTCGGGCTGTGGGGGGAGCCTCATCAGATGTGCTATCCGCTCGCGGCCCTGCTGGTGCTGGTCGGTTCGATGGCTTTGCCTCGCCGCTCAGGACTCGTTGACGCAGCGTAGGACGGGGTGGGTGGTGAGTGCCGACGGGTCCAGGGCGGCGTCCGAGGTGATGTGGAAGGTGGCGGTCTCACCCGGCAGGAGGGTGACGAGCATGGTGTCCACCGAGGCGGCGGGGTCCAGGCGGTCGGGGAAGAGGGCCAGGTCGCGCAGGATCGTGCGGGCGGTGACCGTCACGCGGTAGCCGCCGGTCACCCGATCGACGGAAGTGTCGTAGGCCGCCGGAGGGAAGGCCACGGCCGGGTCCTCGGCGAAGAAGGACAGGGTGCGCTCGTCGCCCAGGCGGACCGAGAGGAGTTCGCGGGAGGGGTCGTCGGGGGTGGCGACCGAAGGCGGGAGCGGCATCCGGACCACCGACCGGGGTTCGGCCGAGACCTCCAGCACCTCCTTGGCCAGTGGCTTACCGTCCAGATCGAGCCGGGTCACCAGCAGCGAACCCCGCCACGCCGAGCCCGAGTCGTTGACCACGGCCACCGAAGATCCCTGGACGGTGAGCAGACGGTCGGCGTAGAGGCGGCGCAGCGCGTACCACAACGGCTTGCGCCTGCCGTCGCCGTCGACCGCCGCCCAGGAGGTGACCGGCCAGCAGTCGTTGAGCTGCCAGACGATCGTGCCCATGCAGTACGGCGCCAGCGCGCGGAACCGCTCGACGCCGAAGGTGATCGCGCGTGCCTGGTTGAGCTGGGTCAGGTAGTGCCAGTCGTCGAACGAATCCGGCGCGGGCAGGTGGTCGCCGAGGCCGCGCAGCAGCTTGCCGTTGCCGTCGTCGGCCTTCTGGTGGTGCAGGACCAGCGGGGCGTCGGCGGCCAGCTCCCCGGAGACGGCGCGGCGGAGCGTGGCGTACGCGGGCGGCCCCTGGAAGCCGAACTCGGCCACGAACCGGGGCGTGTAGGTCGCGTAGTGGCGGTAGTCCTCCCGGTTCCAGACGTCCCAGATGTGGATGGTGCCGGTGGACGGGTCCTGCGGCGGGGCGGCGGGGTCGGCCGAGAACGGGCTGCCGGGGATGTACGGGCGGGTCGGGTCCAGCTCGGCCACGATCGACGGCAGCAGGTCGTGGTAGAGGCCGCCGCCCCAGCTCCGGCCCGCCAGCTCGTCCTGCCAGCCCCAGTCGGCGTGCCCCTCCAGGTTCTCGTTGTTGCCGCACCACAGCACCAGGCTGGGGTGCGGGGCGAGCCTGGTCACGTGCTCGCGCGCCTCGGCGGCCACCTCCGACCGGAACGGCTCCTCCTCCGGGTAGGCCGCGCAGGCGAACGGGAAGTCCTGCCACACCAGCAGCCCGAGCTCGTCGGCCAGGTCGTAGAAGTCCTCGCTCTCGTACAGGCCCCCGCCCCATACGCGCAGCAGGTTGACGCCCGCGCCGACGGCCTGGCCGAAGCGGGCGGCGAGCCGGTCGCGGGTGATCCTGGACGGGAAGCAGTCGTCGGGGATCCAGTTGACCCCGCGGGCGAACACCGGCGTCCCGTTGACGACGAGCCTGAACGCCTCCCGTTCCAGCTCGACCGTCCGGAACCCGATCTTCCCGGTCCACGACGACTCCCCGAGCCGCACGGCAAGCTCGTAGCGGTGCTGCTCCCCGTACCCGCGAGGCCACCACAGCCTGGGCGAGGGCACGGTCAGCGGCACGACGGCGGTCCGCTGACCGGCGGCGAGCCGCACCTCCGCCGAGACCCCGGCCACCTCGGCGACCAGGGTGAGCGGCGCCTCGGTGGCGCGCTCGACGCTCACGTGCACGTCCACCCGGCCCGAGCCGTCGGCGGCGACGGTGGCGAGCGGGCGGACCGCGGCCGGCCGGGCGCCGGTCCAGCTCTCCAGCCCGATCGGGCGCCAGATGCCGGCGGTGACCAGGGCGGGCCCCCAGTCCCAGCCGAAGTTGCAGGCCATCTTGCGGATGAACGCGTACGGCGCCTCGTAGGCGCCGGGGCGGGACCCGAGCGCGGCCCGCCGCTCCTCGGCGTACTCCAGCGCCGAGCCGAAGGTGACGGTGAGCGTGTTCTCGCCCTCGCGCAGCAGGTGCCGCACCGGGAACCGGTAGGAGCGGTGCTGGTTGGCGGTGGCGGCGACGCGCACCCCGTTCAGGGCGATCTCGGCCACCGTGTCCAGCCCTTCGCACACCAGGTCCGTGCGCTCGTGCTCGTCGCCCGACCAGGAGAACACGGTGGTGTACGTCCACGCGGTGCGGCCGATCCAGGCCAGCCGGTTCTCGTTGTCGTCCAGGTACGGGTCGTCGATGAGACCGGCGGCGAGCAGATCGGTGTGCACGCAACCGGGCACAGTGGCGGACACTGTGGCAGGCACTGTGGCGGGCACGTCCCCCGATGCGGCCGACAGGACCCAGCCGTCGTGCAGGGGTCGGTACGAGCTCACGTGGTTCTCCTTCAGCAGTCGTCGAGCTTGGCGCAGGCCACGAAGTGACCGGGCTCGGCCTCGTACAGGCCGCCGGTCGCGCCGCGCTCGTGATACAGGCAGGTCTCCACCGGCGGGGCGTCCTCCCACGGGGCGTGCAGCCGGGGGACGGACGACAGGAGCTGCCTGGTGTAGGGGTGCAGGGGGTCGTCGAACACCTTGTGCGTCAGCCCCATCTCGACGACCGCGCCGCTGCGCAGCACGACCGTGCGCTCGGCCAGGTAGTGGCCGAGCGACAGGTCGTGCGTCACGTACAGCACGCTCAGCCCGCGGCCCTTGAGCTCGGCGAGCAGGTTGAGCACGTCGATGCGGGTGGAGGCGTCGAGCATGCTGGTGATCTCGTCGGCGATCAGCAGCTTCAGGTCGAGCAGCAGCGCCCTGGCGATCAGCAGGCGCTGCAGCTGGCCGCCGCTGAGCTGGTGGGGGAACTTGCCGAGCACCTCGCGCGGGTTGAGCCGCACGTCCTCGATGGCCGAGTGGACCCGTTCGGTCCACTCCTTGCCGGGGACCGACGGGTAGTAGCTGTCCTTGATCAGCTGGAACACCCGGTCGGCCTTGAAGACCGGGTTGTAGCAGCTGAACGGGTCCTGGAAGACGCCCTGGACGGACCGGTAGTAGTCCCGGCCCGGCCTGACGGGCACGCCGTCGACGGTGATCGTCCCGCCGGTCATCGGGATCAGGCCGAGGATCATCTTGCCGATCGTGCTCTTCCCGCTGCCGCTCTCCCCGATGAGGGAGACGACCTCGCCGGGCCGCACCTCGAAGCTCACCGCGTCCACGGCCGTCAGCGTCCGCCCGCCGAAGGTCCCGACCTTGTAGACCTTGGTGACGTTCTCGACTTTCAGCATCAGGCCTTCCAGCACGCGACGAAGTGGTTGGGCTCGATCTCGTTCACCGGCGGCTCCTCGGCGCACTCGTCGCCGGCCAGCGGGCAGCGGTCGCGGAAGCGGCAGCCCCGCGGCGGGTTGAGCAGCGACGGCGGGCTGCCGGGGATGCCGGCCAGCTTGCGTTCCTCGTAGCGGACGCCGATCTCCGGCAGCGAGTTGATCAGCAGCTTCGTGTACGGGTGCTTCGGCGCCTTGATCAGTTTCTCCGACGGCGCCTTCTCCGCCAGCTTGCCCGCGTACATCACCATGACCGTGTCGGCGATGTGCGAGGTCAGCGCCAGGTCGTGGGTGATGAAGATCATGCTCTTGACGTAGCCGCCGTCGCGGAAGCCGAGCAGTGCCTTGGCCACCGCCTTCTGGGTGGACACGTCGAGCGCGGAGGTGATCTCGTCGGCGATCAGCAGCGCCGGGTCGAGCAGCGTGGAGATGACCATGACCATGCGCTGCTTCTGGCCGCCGGACAGCTCGATCGGGTAGCGGTCGAGCACCTCGCGCGGCAGCCCCACCATGCCGATCCGGCTCTCCAGCTCCTTCCTGTCGAGCGTCACGCCGCGCGAGCGGAGCAGCTCGGTCACCATCCTGCCGATCCGGCGGGTCGGGTTCATGGCGCTCATCGAGTACTGCGGGATGAGCGAGATCTCGTGGAAGCGGTAGTCGTTCATCGCCCGGTCGTCGCCGATCGGCAGCTCGCGGCCGTCCAGCTCGACGGTGCCGCCGACGTGGCGCATCCGGCCGTCCATGCGGATGAGGCTCTTGCCCAGCGTGGTCTTGCCGCAGCCGGACTCGCCCGCCAGGCCGAGGATCTCCCCGTCGTCCATGGTGAAGGAGACCCCGTCGAGCGCCTTCACATCGCCTCTGAGTGTCTTGTAGTGCACCCTCAGCTCGCTGACCCGCAGACTCATGTTTCCCTCAACTTCGGGTTGAAGACCTCGTCCAGACCGACGTTCGCCACGTACAGGGCGCCGACGACGGCGGTGATGGCCGCGCCCGGCGGCACGAACCACCACCAGAGGCCGAGCTGGAGCGCGCTCCACTGGGTCGCGTTCTGCAGCATCAGCCCGAGCGAGACGCCCTCCGTGGGCCCGAGCCCGATGAAGTCCAGCGAGGCGGCGATCAGCACCGAGCTGCCGAACAGCAGGATGAACGTCATGAACAGGTAGGAGCTCATGTTCGGCGCGATCTCCCGCGCGATGATCCTGGGCGTGCCAACCCCGCTCAGCCTGGCCAGGTCGACGAAGTCCCTGGACCGCAGCGAGAACGTCTGGGCCCGGATCGCCCGCGCCGCCCACGGCCAGGAGGTGAGGCCGATGAGCAGCGCCTGCATGCCGACGCTGCGGATGCCGAGGTAGGCGTTGATGATCAGCAGCACGGCCAGGGTCGGGATGACCAGCACGATGTTGGTGAGCATGTTGAGCACCTCGTCCACCATCCCGCCCCGGTAACCGGCGACGAACCCGATCACCATGGCGATCACGGCCGCGATGCCGCCGCCGATCGCGCCGGCCAGGATCGTGGTCCGCAGCCCGTACACGAACTGGACGAAGACGTCCTGTCCCTGTGTGGTCGTCCCGAACCAGTACTCCGACGAGGGCGGCAGCATCGGCATCGCCACGTACTCGTTGGGCGCGTCCACCCCCAGGATGACCGGCCCGAACAGGCCGGTCAGCGCGAGCACGAGCACGATGGAGAAGCCGATGACCAGTTTCGGGTTCCGTACGGCGAAGTAGAGCGCCTCGCGGCGCACCACGCGCTCCTCGGTGGGCAGTGCCGTCGTCGCGGTCATGCCTGCGCTCCCGCCATCCCGGTGCGCGTGCGTGGGTCGATGAGCACGTACACGATGTCGATGATGAAGTTGGCCACCAGCACCCCGATGACGATGAACATGAACGAGCCCTGCAGCAGGAAGAAGTCCTGGTTCTGGATCGCCTTGAGAATCAGGCTGCCGATCCCCGGATAGGAGAAGACGATCTCGGTGACCAGCGCGCCCGCGACCAGCACGCCGAGCTGCAGCGCCAGGCCGGTGATCTGGGGCAGGATCGCGTTGCGGTAGGCGTAGCGGCGGATCAGCTTGGCCGGCGCGCCGAGCGCGGCCAGGTAGTTGGAGTAGTCCGACTCCAGCTCATAGATGATCATGTTGCGCATGCCGATCGCCCACCCGCCCAGCGCCACCAGGAACAGCGACAGGAACGGCAGCGCCCAGTGGTGCAGCAGGTCCAGGAAGAACGTCCAGGACCAGCTCGGCGTGAGCGAGAAGCTGTAGCCGCCGGCGATCGGGAACCATCCGGCCACCACGCCGAACCCCCAGGCCAGCAGCACGGCCAGCCACATGTACGGGGTCGCGGTGAGGACGTAGCCGACCGGCAGCACGGTGTTGTCCAGCAGCTTCCTGCGCGCGGCGAACGCGCCGAACCGGTTGCCCACCCAGTAGCTGAGCAGCACCGCCGGGATCATCAACCCCAGCGTGTACGGGACAGCGCCCATGATCAGGTCGGTCACCGGCACCGGGAAGACGTAGATGCTGATGCCGAAGTCGCCCCGGAAGAGCGCGCCCCAGAAGTTCAGGTACTGCTGCCAGATCGGCTCGTCGAAGCCGAAGAGGTTGGTGTAGTAGACCCGCATCGCCTCGACGGCCTCGGGCTGTGAGACGCGGGCCCTGGCCAGCATGCTCGCGACCGGGTCGCCGGGCATGAAGCGCGGGATCACCCAGTTGACCGTGACGGCGGCCACGAAGGTGAGGCCGTAGATGAACAGTTTCCTGCCGAAGTATTGGCGCACGAAGATCTCCCCAAGGGACCCCCTCCGCCCGGAGGACGGGCGGAGGGGGCGCCGTTGTGTCAGGTCAGCCGGCCGCCGGCTGGAGCTGGGTCAGCGTCTCGAAGCCGCCGAGCTCCATCCAGTTGCGCCACATCGTGGGCGCGTGCTTGGGGGCGCCTTCCGCCGCGGAGGGCCAGTTCTTCCAGGTGGCGTTGCTGGCCTGGGCCCACATGCCGTTGTACCAGAGCGGGATGATCGGCATGTCGTCCATGTGGATCTTCTGGATCTTGGAGATGACCTCCTTCATCCCCTCGACGTCGTCCGTCTTGACCTTGTCGAGCTGCTGGACCAGCTCCCAGGCCTCCTTGTTCTCGTAGCGCCCGAAGTTGGTGGTGTTCTGCACCTTCCGGATCGGGAGCTGGAACATGTAGTCGTAGTAGGTCCACGGGCTGCTGGACAGCTGGCGCTCGTTGTTGATGACCAGGTCGAAGTTGCCCTTGCCGCGCTTCTCCACCAGGGCGTTGAAGTCGGGGAACTCGGGGGTGATCTCGATGCCGGCCGCCTTGCCGCTGCTGGAGATGACCCGGGCCGCCTCCATCCAGTCGGTCCAGCCGGTGGGCACCTCGATGGTCAGGCTGATCTTGGAGCCGTCCTTGTTCTCCACCAGCCCGTCGCCGTCGCGGTCGCGGTATCCGGCGTCGGCCAGCATCTTCTTGGCCTCGTCGGTGTTGAACGTGAAGCCGTCGGAGCTCACCACGGCCTGGTCGACGAACTGGTCCCACTGCGGCAGCAGGCCGGTCGGGCTGGCCGCCTTGACCAGGTTGCCGTAGACGCCCTCGACGATCTTCTTGACGTCGACCGAGGTGGCCAGCGCCTTCCGGAAGGCGGGGTCGTCCATCGGCTTCTTGGTGGTGTTGGGCACCAGCCAGGCGGTGTTGGCGGACAGCATGTACGGCGGCTCGTCGTAGTACGAGGTGATGCCGAAGTTGCCGTTGATCAGGTTCGCCACGCCGGGCATGAAGTTGTTGCTGAGGTCCAGGCCCTTCTGCAGCAGCATGCCCATGGCGACCTCGTTGCTGGGGTTCGCCACGTCCACGATGTACTTGGGCTTGGGCTCCATGCCGAGCGCGGTCTTGCCCCACCAGTCGTCACGCTTGACCCAGACCACGCGGTCCTGGTCGTGGCTCTGGTACTTGTAGGCGCCGCTGCCCACCGGGTTCTCGTTGACGCCGTTGAGCACGTCCTCCTCGGAGCGGCCGCTCCACACGTGCTCGGGGACGATCACGCGGCTGTAGAGGTTGAAGTCCCACTCCTGGTAGTTGGCCTCGGAGAAGGAGAAGCGGACCGTCTGGTCGTCGACCGCCTCCACGTTCTCCAGCCAGTCCCACATGTTGTGGAACGGCACGGTCTCCATCTTGCCGAGGCCGTAGGAGAACGCGACGTCCTTGGCGGTCAGCGGCTTGCCGTCGGCCCAGGTGACGCCCTGGCGGATCTTGGCCTCGTACGTCTTGTCGTCCGTCCAGCTGCCGCTCTCGGCGATCCAGGGGACGAGTTTGCCCGCGTTCGGGTCGTAGTGGAAGAGCGTCTCGTACACCAGGCCCTTGGTCCCGGTGGCGTAGTCCCACTCGCGGATCGGGTTGAAGTTGGCCGGCGGGCCCCACTGGGTGCCGGTCGTGTACAGCGTCTCGTTGCGGGGCAGCGCGCCGGCGTTGCCCTGGGCGGGCGGGCTGCCCGCCTGGGAGGTCGCGGGTGTCGGTGCGGCGGTGCCGCCGCCACCGGTACAGGCGGCTGCGGCCAGGCCCGCCGCGAGGAGCGGTATGAGAATCCGCGCCCGGGTCTGCATCTGTGCTCTCCTTCCCCCGCCTTGTCGGCGGAGGTCGACCGTCTGTCCAACCCCCGAACGTTGGGCGGCCCGGGACATACGCCGCCGCACGGCCGTCCGCTGCTGCCTTGTGGGAGCGCTCCCGAAATGTCGCGGACGGCTTGTCGCTGAACCGGATAAGTACCGCGACGGTAAAATCGGCGCGACGATCGCGTCAAGGGTCGTAACGAGTTTGAGATGCACCGTTCGGAGGACCGGTTAAGCCGAGGGAGCGCTCCCAACGACGGTTTCGCAGGTGCGCGCCCTTCTCGCCGGTAGTAAGGTGCGTTCACGTACCTGACTAACCGGTTCACATCCAGGGGGCTCGGTGAAGCGACCAACGATCGCCGACATCGCGCGCAGGGCGGGGGTCTCCAAAGTGGCCGTCTCCTACGCACTCAACGACCGCCCCGGCGTGTCGCCCGCGAAGCGCGCGGCGATCAAGGCCATCGCCGAGGAGATCGGCTGGCGGCCCAACAGCGCCGCCCGCGCGCTCAACGGCGCGCAGGCCCGCTCCGTCGGGCTCACCCTCTGCCGCCCCGCCCGCATCCTCGGCGTCGAGCCGTTCTTCATGGAGCTGATCAGCGGCATCGAGACCGAGCTGTCCGCCCGCTCCTACGCCCTCATGCTCCAGGTCGTCACCGCCCCCGAGCAGGAGACCGAGGTCTACCGGCGCTGGTGGGGCGAGGGCCGCGTCGACGGCGCCATCCTCGTCGACCTGCGCTTCTCCGACCCCCGCGTCACGGCGCTGCACGAGCTCGGCATGCCCGCCGTCGTCCTCGGCGACCCGTCCGAAGCCGGCGCGCTCACCCCCGTCTGGGCCGACGACGCCGCCGCCGTCCGCGAGACGGTCGAGTATCTGCACGCCCTCGGCCACCGCCGCGTCGCCCGCGTCGCCGGGCTGCCCGACCTCGTCCACACCGTCCTGCGCGACCAGGCGTTCACCGCCGCCTGCCGGGAGCTCGGGCTGGAGTGGCACACGATCATGCACACCGACTACACCGGCGAGGAGGGCGCCCACGCCACCCGCCGGCTGATGAGCGCCGCCACCCGCCCGACGGCCATCATGTACGACAACGACATCATGGCGGTCGCGGGCATGTCGGCCGCCGACGAGCTGCGGCTCCGGGTGCCGGCCGACCTGTCGATCGTGGCCTGGGACGACTCGCCGCTCTCCCAGATCGTCCGGCCCGCCCTCAGCGCGCTCACCCGCGACATCCCGGCCTACGGCGCGCACGCGGCGCGGGCGCTGCTTTCACTGATCGAAGGACAGGAGGTCGAGGCCATCCGCGACCAGGCCCCCCGCCTCGTCCCCCGCGGCAGCACCGCCCCTCCCCCGGCCGCACAGCGGCCTGGCTAACCCTGCCGACCACGAGGCCGCCGAAGCGGAACAAGCTCAGCCATCGAGCTGACCAAGGGGTCTCAGCTTGGGCACATCGAGAGCTCGGGTCAGTGCTTGAGCGCGCTCGTGATGGCCTCGGCGAGTGGGGTCGGGGGCCGGCCGATGAGCTGCCGCAGGTCGTCGGAGGTACGGGTGAGCAGGCCGCGCTCGATCGCCCGGTCGATGTCGGCCACCAGGTCCGCCACCGGCTCGGGCAGCCCGGCGCCCAGCAGGAGGCCCCGGTGTTCCTCGGTGGTCAGGGGCCGGTACTCGACCGCCCGGCCCGACTGCTTCGACAACTCGGCCGCGAACTCGGCGAAGGACCACGCCGTGTCGCCGCACAGCTCGTACGCCCTGCCCTCGTGACCCTCGCCGGTGAGGACGGCGACGGCCGCGGCAGCGTAGTCGGCCCGTGAGGCGGTGGCGATCCGCCCGTCGCCGGCGGAGGCGGTGACGGCTCCGCGTTCCAGGGCCTGGGGGATGGTCTCGGTGTAGACCTCGTGGTAGAAGCCGTTGCGCAGGAACGTGTACGGCACCCCGGCGTCGAGGATGGCCTGCTCGGTGGCCTTGTGGTCGGCGGCCAGGACGAAGTCGGCCTCGGGCCCGCCGAGCACGCTGGTGTAGGCGAGCAGCGCCACACCCGCGTCGCGGGCCGCCTCGACGACGTTGCGGTGCTGGGGCTCGCGCCGCCCCGGCTCGCTGCCGGAGACGAACAGCACCCTGTCGCCGGCGCGGAAGGCCTCACGCAACGCCTCGGGCTCGTCGTAGTCGGCGACCCGCACCTCCACACCCCGCTCGGCGAGACGGGCGGCCTTGTCCTTGTCGCGGACCACGGCGGCGACGGGCTCGCCCGCCTTCAGCAACCCGTCCACGACCAGGCCGCCGAGGTGTCCGGTGGCTCCGGTGACGACGAAACTCATGATGCGTGATATCCCTTCTGCCGTTTCCGCCCAGCTTAGGCAGGAAACTCACTCTGGAAGGAGTACACACTTCAAAGTAAGGTACTGACATGAAAGTAAGGGTCACGGAGGAGACGTGCCCGTACCGGCTCGTCCTGGAGCACGTCACCAGCCGCTGGGGCGTCCTCATCCTGCTGGCGTTGGAGAAGCGCACCCACCGCTTCAGCGAGCTGCGCCGCGAGATCGGCAGGGTCAGCGAGAAGATGCTCGCCCAGACCCTCCAGACCCTGGAGCGCGACGGCTTCGTCCGCCGCGACGCCCGTCCGGTCATCCCGCCCCACGTCGACTACTCCCTCACCCCCCTCGGCCGCGAAGCCGCCACCCAGGTCCGCTCCCTCGCCGAATGGACCGAACGCCGCCTCCCGGCCGTCCAGACAGCCCGCGAGGAGTACGACTCCGCGAAGGGCTGATCGTCGCCTACTCGCCCGTGAGGCCGTCGATCGACTCGCGGATGAGGTCGGCGTGGCCGTTGTGGCGGGCGTACTCCTCGATCATGTGGCACAGGATCCAGCGCAGGTTGGGGGTGTCGCCGTTGGGCCAGGTGCGGCGGGCGAGTTGCTCCGGGCCGCCGACGGCCAGCGCCTCCTTGACGGCGGCGCGGGAGCGGGTCACGGCGTCCTGCCAGAGCTCCATGAGCTGCTCCGGCGTGTCCTGGTCGGCCGAGTGCCAGTCCCAGTCGCTGTCGGCCTTCCAGTCGACGGCGTCCCACGGGGCGTGCGCGTCGCGGCCGTGCAGGAACGCCGAGAACCAGTAGTCCTCGACGTAGGCCAGGTGTTTGATCATGCCGCCGAGGGTCATCGAGGAGGCGGCGACGGTCACGTTCAGGCCGGCCGCGTCCAGGCCGCCGATCTTCCACTCGAACGTGGCACGCTGGAAGTCGAGGAAGCCCAGGAGGGTGCCGGTCTCGTCGGCGTTGACAGGAGGCTCCGGCCTGCCCTGCTCGTCTATGTTCGTCATGATCGGTGAGTCTAGAGGCCGATTCTGGGCGGTGTGCCCGCGCCGGCGAGCGCGTGGACGAGGTCGTCCGGATGGGTCAGCTGAGGGTAGTGGCCGGCTCCCTCGATCACCGTCACCGGCCGGTCCACGGGCGTGACCAGCGGGTCGGCCGAGCCCACGACGATGTCCACGGGCACCGTCACCCGGGACAGCGTGCTCGCGAGGTCGGCGCGGGCGGCTCGCATGGCGGCGACGACGCGGCGGGCGTGACCGGGGCGGGCGAGGTTCGCGGCGGCGCTGGCGGTGGCGGGGCTCTCGGGGACGCCGAGCGCGCGGGCCAGCCGGGCGGAGGTCATGCGCCGCAGCACGGGGACGGCGAGCGAGGAGCGCCGCGGCCACGGGGCGGGAGCCTGGAGGAACGCCGGGGCGACCAGCACGAGGCGGGCGAGGTCGTCGGGGTGGGCCGCCGCGTGACGGATGGCCGGACCGCACGCCAGGGAGTGGGCCACCAGCGTGGGCCTGCTCCCGACCGTACGGAGGAGCTCGGCCAGCCAGTCCTCCAGAGGCCCGTCGGCGGGGGACGACCGGCCGAGACCGGGCTGGTCGGCGGCGAGGACGGGGGCGTCGAGCCGTTCGACCACCTGCGACCACGACGCGGAGTCGAGCGGCAGCCCGTGCAGCAGGACGTGCGACGGGTGCTCGCGCTCCCCGGTCAGCCACGTCGCGCTGCCCGCGACCCGGTGGAACCCGTACGGTCCGCGCGGCGGGGCCGACGTGCCGAAGCCGGTGGCGACGAGGTCGTCGGCCCACCGCTTGAGCGCCCGTCCGACCGGGGGCATGGGACGCCTGGCGACAGCCTGGGCGGAGGCGGTGTCGTAACGGTCCGCGGACAGGAAGGACAGGGTCTCCGGCTCGACTCCGGTGATCGTACGGGGGAGGCGCCGCAGCAGCCCGACCGGGATCGTGCGTTCCGGCGCCGGGACTCCGAGGTGTGCGGCGATCAGCTTGACGAGGTCGGGCAGGTGGGGTGTCTCCTCGTCGAGCACCCAGTAGGCGTTGCCCTCGGTCCTCTCGTCCGCGGGGAGGTCGGCGAGGAAGGCGGCGAGATAGCCGAGGTCGACCACGGGCACGAACACCTCGGGGCCTCCCGGGACGGCGGGCAGCCGGCCGCGCCAGAGGTCGGACACCAGCGAGGCGAGGCCGATGAACTGGCCGGGGCCGATCACGGTGGCCGGGTTGGCGATGGTCAGCGGGATGCCCCGCTCCCGGGCGCGGGCCCGTACCGCCGTGTCGCCCTCCCGCTTGGACCCCTCGTAGGCGCCCAGCCTGCGGTAGTCGGGGGCGCCGCCACCGCTCACCCGGTATCCGCTGATGTGCACCACCCGGCGCAGGTACGTCAGGGTGGCGGCCCAGTCGAGGACGTTGAGCGCACCGGTGACGTTCACGGCTCGCGCCTCCGTGACGCCCAGGCCGAAGGCGAACCGGGCGGCGGTGTTGTAGACGTCGCGTACGTCTGCCAGGTCGTCCGCCAGACCGAGGCCGGGGCGGGTGATGTCGGCGGTCACGACGCGGAGGCCGTCGAGGGGGAAGTCGCGCTCGGCGAGTGCGGACGCCAGGCGGTCTCCCCCGCCGCGGACGGCGGCGGCGACGCCGTGGCCGCGCCGCAGGAGCTCCTCGACCAGGGCACGGCCGACGAAACCCGCGGCGCCGAAGACGATCGAGTCGGGTCGCATGGCAACTCCTTGAAAATAGATCGGTCTACATATTTTGAGGGCATGGGTCGGCCGGTCCCGGCCGTCGTTCACAGCAGGGCGGCGACCTTCCGGGCCGCCCGGTCCAGAGGCTCGCGGCTGCGTCGCGCTCTGGCCAGCAGCAGCGCGCCCTCGATCAGGGCCAGGACGGTCGTGGCGGTGTCGTCAGCGTCCGGATGCCCGCCGGCGGCGAGCCGCTCCCGGAGGATGGCCTCCCACGAGTCGTAGACCTCGGCGCAGACCTGCTGGAGGGCGTCGTTCCCGGCCGCCATCTCCAGGGCGACCGTGGCCACCGGGCAGCCCTTGCGCCAGCCCGACGCCTCCAGCCGGTCGGCCAGCAGGTGGATGACGCCGGTCACCAGGGAGACGGTGTCGGGGGCGGTGTCCGCGAGGTCACGCACGGCCTGCTCGATCTCCCGGCCGGCCCGCCGCAGCGCCTCGGCGACCAGGTGGTCCTTGCCGCCGGGGAAGTGGAAGTAGAGCGATCCCCTGGGCATGCCGCTGGCGGCGATCACCTGGTTGAGCCCGGCGGCGGAGTATCCCCCGGCCTCGATCAGCTCCTGCGTCGCGTCGAGCAGCCGCGCCCGCGTCTGGTCCCCTTTGCGTCCCACACGAGTGAAAATAGACCGGTCTTCATATAAAGCGCAACCGTCCGGCAGTTCTCACCTGCGCACGCCGGGCCCGTCCGCGCGTTCGCCCCGGAGGGCCGGTTTCTGCTGCCACCGCTCGATGACCTGCCGGAAGGCCTCGCTCAGGAGGAGGAGGAGTTCGGCGGAGGTCTCGAAGCGGGCGCCCGCCGGCGTCGTGACCCCCAGGATCTCGGCCCCGCGCCGCGACGCGGCCGCCAGGGCCTCGTTCATCCGCAGAGCCGCGAGGAGGTTCGGGAGCCAGATCTCGTCGTCGACGACATAGCGTTCGCGACGCGCGCCGGGAACCCGCTCGCGCCTCAGCATTCCCTGCTGTTCGAGGAAGGCGATGGCGTGCGAGATCGACGCCGGGCTGACGCGGAGCCGCTGGACCAGGTCGGCGGCGGTGAGCGTGCCGGAGTCCGTGATGTACAGGCAGGCCAGCACCCGGGCCTCCATCCGGGGCAGCCCCTGCTGGACGAGAAGCTCGGTGAAGGACTCCGTGAAGTCGAGCACCGCTCGGGGATCACGCCCGTGGTCGTCGTCGGGGATCGGCGGCGCCGGCGGCCGGGACGGCTTGTGCCGGCGCGCACGATGCCGCGCGGCCTCGTGGGCCCGGTCCGCACGGTAGTCGTCGGGCCCGCCGTTGCGGGCGACCTCCCGCATCACGGTCGAGGCGGGCCGCCCCAGGCGCCGGCCGATCTCCGCGTATCCGAGCCCCTCGGCCAGCCCCTCAGCGATGTGCCGACGGTCCTCGTCAGTGAGTCTGCCTCCGGGCATCGGTGTTCGTCTCCCATCCGCCGGCATGCGCGCGCTCGCTGCACAGTATGCATTCACTCCGAGCCTGTTGCAATGCCTGCTTGATCATTCATTGCGTTCAGCTCCATCCTTATTGCAATGCAAGCATCTAGATCCTGCTTGAACAGGAAGGATGTATGCCTTTTTGTGTTGACTGATTCTTGAATGCAATGTAGCTTTCCAGGTGTTCAAAGATTTCCGAACAGACGGTGAGCGAGGGGATGATGATGGAACACAGCAACGGCGGCTTCTCCGCGGCAGGGCTACGCAGGATGCGCGAGGTGCTGGCCGAGCATGTCGACTCCGGGAAGATCCCCGGGCTCGTCGCCCTGGTCAGCCGTGGCGGCCGGACACATGTCGAGGCGCTCGGGACGATGCACCGCGACGGCGGCGCGCCGATGAGCCGCGACACGATCTTCCGGATGGCCTCCACGTCCAAGCCGGTCACGGTCGCGGGGGCGATGGTGCTGCTGGACGAGTGCCGGCTGCGGCTGGACGACCCGGTGGAGCCATGGCTGCCCGAACTGGCCGACCGGCGGGTGCTGAGGCGGATCGACGGCCCGCTGGACGACACCGTGCCGGCGCGGCGGCCGATCACCGTACGTGACCTGCTGACCTCCACGTTCGGGCTCGGCATGGACATGATGGCGCTCGGCACGCCGATCATGAACGCGGTCTTCGAGCGAGGGCTCACGCCCAACCTGCCGGTGCCGATGCCCGAGCCTGACGAGTGGATGCGCCGTCTGGGCGAGCTTCCGCTGATGCACCAGCCCGGCGAGCACTGGCAGTACCAGATCAGCAACGACCTGCTCGGTGTGCTGGTGGCCCGGGTCACCGGCCGGTCGTTCGAGGATTTCCTGCGCGAGCGCGTCTTCGACCCGCTCGGGATGAACGACACCGGTTTCCACGTGCCCGCCGACCGGCTCGACCGGCTGCCGGCTCTCTACGCCCCCGACCCGCAGACCGGCGAGTTCCTGGTGTGGGACGAGGCCAAGGGAGGGCGGTGGAGCGAGCCGCCGGCGTTCCAGGGAGGCGGCGGCGGGCTGGTGTCCACCGTCGACGACTACCACGCCTACTTCCGGATGCTGCTCAACGGCGGGGTGCACGAAGGGAGGCGGATCCTGTCGCGGCCCGCCGTCGAGCTCATGACCACCAACCGGCTCACGCCCGAGCAGACCGCCGCCCGCACCGCCACGGCCGTCGACAACGTCCACATCTCGCACGGCCAGGGCCAGCACGGCGGCTGGGGCGTGGGGATGGCGGTGCGCACCTACCGCGGCGACTACGCTCCGGTCGGCCAGTTCGGCTGGGACGGCGGCACCGGCACCACGAGCTACGCCGACCCGCACAACCGGCTCGTCGGCATCCTGCTCACCCAGGTCGGGCTGTCCGTCCCGGATCCCGCGCGGCTGATCCACGACTTCTGGACCACGCTCTACCAGGCCATCGACGACTGACACCGACCCCGCGAAGGAGCACACCACCATGTCCATCACCCTCACCGACCAGGACAAGCGCACCCTGCGCACCGCCGCCTACGGCGCCGTCTCGCTGCTGGCCGCCGCCTCCGGCAAGCCCCACAAGGTCGCCACCGGCGGCTCCGTCGCTCTGTACTCCGCGACCGGCCCGGTCGGGCACGCGCTCGCCGAGAAGACCAGAGACATCGACCTGAACGGCAAGTCCGTGGCCGCGCTCGCCGACCATGTGCTGCCGGCCCTGACGGAGGCCATGAGCCTGCTCAAGCGGCAGGATCCGGCGGCGGCCGGCGACTTCCGCGACACCGTCCTCATCGCCGTCGAAGCAGCCGCCCGGGCACAGGAAGGCGAGCCCGGCCCAGTCATGGCGGAGATGGCCCGCAAGATCACCGCAGCCCTCGACGCCGGCTGACGGGATGTCCCGGGGTCCTCTCCGGATCCCGGGACGCGGCGTGCCGGGACCCGGAGAGGACCCCAGGCGCCGCCCGGTCCGTGCGCGAGAGGAAGACCCCGGCGATCACGAGGACCCCGCCCGCGACGACGTTCCAGCCCAGCGGTTCGCCGAGCAGCGTCACGCCGAGCGACGTCGACCACACCGGGGTCACGTACGTCACGGTGGCGGCCACCGTGGACCCGGCCGAGCGGATCACCCGCAGGTTCAGGATGTACGCCAGACCCGTCCCGACAGCGCCGAGCACCACGAGCGCCGCCGCGGCCGGCACGCCCGGCCAGGACGGCCCGCCACCGCCGAGGGGAGCGAAGACGGCCAGCTGGGCGGTCGCGCAGACGATCTGCACGGCCGACAGGGCGGCGGCGGAGCCCTCCCGCGCGGAGTAGAACCTGCGGGTGTAGGCGAAACCGGCCCCGTAGCAGGTCGTCGCCGCCAGGCAGGCGAGGCTCCCGGCCAGCGGGGCGCCGTCCACGCCCTGCCAGATCCCGAGGACCACGAGGACCCCCGCGAAGCCGACGAGCAGCCCGAGCAGGCGCCGGGCGGTCGGCCTCTCCTGCGGCACCATGAGGATGACGAACACCAGCGTGGTCAGCGGCGTCGTCGCGTTCCACACCCCGGCGAGCACCGAGCTCACCAGCGTCTCGCCGTACGCGAGGAAGGTGAACGGCACCGCGTTGAGCAGCGCGGCCACCACCAGCGCGTGCCCCCACACGGTGCGGTCGCGGGGGAGGCGCTCGCGCCGGAGCGCGCACACCGCGAGGAGAGCCAGCGCGCCGAAGAAGCACCGCCAGAACGCGACCCACAGCGGCGGGACCCCCGCCTCGACCGCGATCTTGATCAGCGCGAAGCTCGCCCCCCAGATGACCGACAGCATCACGAACCCCGGCATCCAGCGCATCCGGCCTCCCTCGGTGTGGCTATGGACGGCATCCTGCTCACGCGGGAATCATGAGTCCAACAAGTTGGACCACGGATGCCATGAAGGATGCTCATGACGGTGCACATCGCGCAGCTGAAGGCGTTCGTGGCGGTGCTGGACGAAGGCGGCTTCGGCGCCGCGGCCGACAGCCTCGGGGTGAGCCAGTCGGCCGTCTCCCACTCCGTCGCCGCGCTGGAGCGGACGCTCGGCACTCCGGTGCTGCTCCGCCAGGGCGGCCCTCGGCCCACCGCGTTCGGCGAACGGATCCTCGCGCACGCCCGCGCGGCCGTCGCGGCAGCCGTCGCCATCGAGGACCTCGTCGCGCGGCGGGACGGCGTGCCGAGCGGGGCCATCAGGCTGGCCGCCCCGCCGAGCGTGTGCCAAGGGCTCCTTCCCGGCCTGCTGAACCGCTGGAGGTCCGACTTCCCCAAGGTCGAGATCACCGTGTTCGAGGGCGAGGACGACGAGGTCGCCGACTGGCTCGCGGACTCCACCGTCGAACTCGCCGTGCTGGTCGATCCGCCTCCGGGCGCCGGGGCGGTCGTCGGCGAGGACGCCTTCCACGCCCTGCTCCGCCGGGACCACCCTCTCGCGGGGGAACCGTCCGTCAGCATGGCGGACCTGGCGGACGACGCCTTCCTGCTGTCGTGCGGCGGCTGCGAGCCGCACATCAGGGAGGTCTTCCGACGGGGAGGCGTGCCCTTCACGCCCACGCACCGGATCCGCGAGATGGGCACGCTGCTCGCCATGGTGCGCTCCGGCGTCGGGGTGACCGTCGTGCCCGGTCTCACCGCCGCGATGATCGACACCCGGCTCGTCCTGGTGCCGCTCGACCAGCGGGTCACCAGGAGACTGGTGCTCACCGGCCCGCCCGGCCGGCCCTGGCACCCCGCCGCGGAGGCGATCGTGGACACCGTGCGCTGACGCCGAGTTCCCGCTGACCTCTTCACAGGGAGCGCGGCGAGTGTTAAACGATTAACTATGAGCGGGAACGTACGGGACCGCGCCTCGTACAGCAGAGGCATCAGGCATCATCGCGCGGTCACCAAAACCCCGTTTACATATAGGAATTACTACGTTATACGTATAACATGCGACCCACCGCCAAGCAGGTAGCCGAGCTGGCCGGGGTGTCGACCGCCACCGTCTCGTACGTCCTCAGCGGGCGGGACCGGCGCGTCGGCGCCGAGACCAGGCAGCGCGTCCTCGACGCCGCCGCCCGGCTCGGCTACACCCCCAACCAGGCCGCCAGGAGCCTGCGCAGGCGCAGGACGCAGCGGGTGTGCCTGGTCCAGGGCTCGTTCGGCGGGGTGCCGACCGACGAGCGGCTGGCCCGCGACCTGCACGAGATGGCCGACGGCCACGGATACTCCGTCGTCACGCTGGCCGTCTACTCCGAGGCCCGCGCCGTGGCCGCGGTCGACGTGCTGCGCGGCGGCATCGCGGACGCGGTGCTCGTCAACAACGTCGGCGACCACCTCACCGAGGAGCTGCTCGCCCAGGTCGTGTCCGCCCGGCTGCCGACCGTCGTGATCGGCAACGGCCCCGTGCCGCCCGGCTGCAACGTCGTACGGGCGCCGGAGACCGAGGTGTCGGCCGAGGCGGTGGAGCACCTGATCGCCCAGGGGCGGCGGCGCGTCGCGTTCCTGGCCCAGCGCTACGAGCTCTACCGCGACCGGCCGATCGGCCGGCTCCTCGGCTACCACACGGCGCTCGACCGCCGCGGGATCGAACAGCGGACCGTGGTGTCGGGCGCCGACGACCGGGTGAGCGCCTACCAGGCGGCGACCGGTCTGCTGCGCTCCCCCGACCCTCCCGACGCCGTCTTCGCCGCCAGCGACCGGGCCGCGATCAGCACGATCTGGGCGGTCAGGGACGCCGGGCTGCGCGTGCCCGCCGACGTCGCGGTGGTCGGCGTCGGCAACATCGACGAAGGCCTCATCACCAACCCCCAGCTCAGCACCGTTGGCCCCATCCGGCACGACTACACCGACGTCGTCCGCCTGCTCTTCGACCGGCTCCAGGCCGAGGAGCCACCGCCCGCCCGCGAGATCGTCCGCCCGTGGACGTTCGTGCGGAGGGGCTCCTCCTAGAAGGGAAACCGACGCAGATGTCTCCCCACCTTTCCCGCCGGGACCTGCTCCGCCTCGCCTCCGCCGCCGCGACCGTACCCCTCCTGTCCGCGTGCGCGGGCGCCCCGCCCGCGCCGGGCGCCGAGCCCGGCACGTTCACCGTCTACTGGAACGCCGGCCACGACTACCAGGCCTACCGCAAGGTGATCGCCGAGTTCGAGCAGGCCAACAAGGTCACCGTCAACTTCCAGAAGTACCAGTGGCCCGACCTGCGCACCCGGCTGCTGGCCGACTTCGCCTCCGGGGTCGTGCCGGACGTGGTCGAGGAGCCCGGCGGGTGGGTGCAGGAGTTCGCGCTCTCCGGCAACGCCCGCTCGCTCCAGGAGTACGTCGACCGCGACGGCGCCGCCATGGGCTTCCCCGCCGACTGGCAGCCGGTCACGGTCGAGCGCAACTCCTACCAGGGCCAGGTGTACGGGGTGCAGCTCCACCTGACGTGCACCCTGCTCTTCTACAACAAGGGGATGCTCGACGCCGCCGGCGTCCAGCCGCCCACCACCTGGGAGGAACTGCTGGAGGCGGCCAGGAAGCTCACCAAGGGTGACGTGTACGGCATCGCGCTCAACCAGGACCACACCTACGCCAACCCCTGGCTGCTGCAGGCCGGCGTCCGCCACTACGACCCCGGCACCAAGGAAGTGCTGACGCCGCGTGACAAGGCGGTCGAGGCCATGCGGTTCCAGGCCGACCTGGTGCACAGGCACAAGGTGGCGCCGGTGCCGGTGTCGGGCACCGACTACTCGGGGCCGCAGAAGCTGTTCTCCGCCGGGCGGGCCGCGATGATCATCACGGGCCCCTGGGACCTCGGGCCGATCAAGGAGACCAGCCCCGACATCGAGCTCGGCCTGGCCGCCCCGCTCAAGAAGGACGGGCAGGCCACCAACGCGGCCGGCACCAGCCTGCTCGTGCCGGCCAAGGCCGCCAGGCCCGACCTGTCGTGGGACTTCATCAAGCGCATCACCGCCCTGGAGGTCGA
This sequence comes from Nonomuraea sp. NPDC049486, assembly GCF_040676925.1. Lineage (NCBI taxonomy): Bacteria > Bacillati > Actinomycetota > Actinomycetes > Streptosporangiales > Streptosporangiaceae > Nonomuraea > Nonomuraea sp. NPDC049486. The sequence continues at coordinate 319,860 of NZ_JBFAPV010000004.1, read as the reverse complement.
GCGGGCGGCCACCGAGGAGGTCGGCATGCTCATGCCGCGCGTCTCCTGGGCCGAGCTGCCCGAGGTGGGGAACGACCCGCTGATCAAGCCCTTCGCCGATGCGCTCGGCTACGCCCAGGACTCCAGCCAGGAGATCCGGCTGACCGGCCAGTCGGGCAGGTTCGACGAGGAGCTGAAGAAGATGTACCAGTCGGTGGTGATCCAGAACCGGCCGGCGGAGGAGGCGATCGAGGCCCTCGCCGAGACGGCCAAGGGCTTCCTGAAGTGAGCGTGCTCCGCCCGCGCACCCTGTCGGCCAGGTACGCCCGCACCGCCTACCTGTTCCTGCTGCCGGCGATCCTGTTCTTCGCCGCGTTCTTCTACCTGCCGATCGGGAACGTGGTCTCCACGAGCCTGATGACCGGGCCGCAGGCGGACCGGTTCACGGGCCTGGGCAACTACGCCCAGGCCCTGGCCGACCCGTCGGTGCGCCACTCGTTCCTGGTGACGGTCGCGTTCGCGGTGGCGGTGGTGGCGGGGTCGATCGTGCTCGGGCTAGGCCTGGCGCTGGCCCTGGACCGGCCGCTGCGGGGCCGGGTGGCGTTCCGGATGATGCTGCTCGTGCCCTACCTGACGTCGGTGGCGATCGTCGGGCTGCTGTGGCGCAACATCCTCGACCCGGAGCTGGGCGTGCTGAACCGGTCGCTGTCCGCCGTCGGGCTGCCCGAGCAGCAGTGGCTCAACACGCATCCGCTGCTCACCATCGCCGCGATCACGCTCTGGCAGAGCGCGGGCTACACGATGGTGCTGTTCCTGGCCGGGCTGCAGGGCATCCCGGAGACGTTCCACGAGGCGGCGAAGATCGACGGGGCCGACGGCTGGCACCGGTTCTGGCGGATCACGCTGCCGCTGCTGGCGCCGACGACGCTGTTCGTGTCGGTGATGGCGGTGATCTCGGGGCTCCAGGCCTTCGGTCAGGCGTACATCATCACCAACGGCGGGCCGGGCGACGCCACCGACCTGTCGGTGTTCCACATCTTCAACGTGGCCTTCCGCGCCCGCGACTTCGGCTACGCCTCGGCGCAGTCGGTGCTGCTCCTGGTGGTGATCGTCGCCTTCACCCTGATCCAGCTGCGGGCCGGACGGCGCGGGGAGGTGCAGTACTGATGCGGCGCGCGCTGATCTACCTGATGCTCACCGTCGCCTCGCTGGTGATGGTGCTGCCCCTGCTCTACATGCTCTCGCTGTCGCTGCAGACGGAGGCGGAGACGCTCGCGGCCGAGGCGGTGATCGTGCCGGAGAGCCCGCAGTGGGGCAACTACGCCGAGCTGTTCGAGCGGGCGCCGTTCGGCGACTTCATCGTCAACAGCCTCGTCGTGGCGGGCGCGATCACGCTGGCCCACCTGCTGTTCGACCCGCTGGTCGGCTACGTGTTCGCGAAGTTCCGCTTCCCGCTGCGCAACACGCTGTTCGTGGCGCTGCTGGCGACGCTCATGGTGCCGTTCTTCGTGCGGATGATCCCCTTGTACGTGCTCATGGCGCATCTCGGGTGGATCAACACGTACCAGGGATTGATCACCCCGTTCCTGATGGACGCGTTCGGGATCTTCCTGATGCGGCAGTTCATCCAGCCGATCCCGGACGACCTGATCAGCGCGGCCCGGATCGACGGCGCTTCGGAGTTCGCGATCTACCGGCGGATCATCCTGCCGCAGACCCGGCCGGCGCTGGCCGTGCTGGGGCTGTTCACGTTCGTGTTCCAGTGGAACGAGTTCCTGTGGCCGCTGGTGGCGACCACGACGCCGGAGATGCGGACGATCCCGGTCGGGCTCACGCTGTTCAACCAGGAGTACTTCACGCTCTGGCATCTCACGGCGGCGGGCTCGGTGATCCTGTTCGTCCCCACCGCCGTGCTGTTCATCGTCAGCCAGCGATACTTCGTGCGCGGTATCGCGCTGACCGGCCTTCGTTAGGAGTCATCGAGTGCGCCCGAACGTGATCGTCGTCCTCACCGACCAGCAGCGGTGGGACACCGTCGGCCCGGCCTTCACCCCGAACCTCGACCGCATGGCCAGGTACGGGACGCAGGCCGCGGTGGCGCTGACCCCGCAGCCGGTGTGCGCGCCGGCCCGGTCGGCGCTGCAGACCGGGCGCTACCCGACCACGACGGGGGTCTACCGCAACGGCATCGTGCTGCCGCCGGAGGAGCGGACGCTGGCCCACCACTTCGGCGCGGCCGGTTACGCCACCGGTTACCTCGGCAAGTGGCACCTGGGCAGCCGGGATCCGGTGCCGGCGGACGAGCGCGGCGGCTACCGGAGCTGGCTGGCGTCCAACATCCTGGAGTTCACCTCCGACGCCTACCGGACGATCACCTACGACGACGCGGGCGAGCCGGTGTTCCTGCCGGGCTACCGCTCGGACGCGCTGGTCGACGCGGCGATCCGCTACGTCGCCGACCACAGCCGCGAGCCGTTCTTCCTGTTCCTGTCGTTCATCGAGCCGCACCACCAGAACGAGGTGGACAACTACCCGGCGCCCGACGGGTACGAGGAGCGCTACCAGGGGAGCTGGCTGCCGCCCGACCTGGCCGCGCTGGGCGGCACCGCGCACCGGCACCTGGGCGGCTACCTCGGCCAGATCAAGCGGCTGGACGAGGGGCTCGGCAGGCTGCTGGACGCGCTGCGCAGCATGGAGCTGCTGGACGACACGATCGTGGCCTACACCTCCGACCACGGCAGCCACTTCAAGACCCGCAACGACGAGTACAAGCGGTCCTGCCACGACGCCTCGCTGCGGGTGCCGCTGGCGCTGCGCGGGCCGGGCTTCGACGGCGGCGGCGCGATCGCACGGCCGGTGTCGACCATCGACCTGCCGCCCACGCTCCTGGAGGCGGCCGGGCTGCCGGTGCCGGAGGAGATGCAGGGCCGCTCGTTCCTGCCGCTGCTGCGCGACGCCCGCGCCGACTGGCCGGAGGAGGTGTTCTTCCAGGTGAGCGAGTCGGAGGTGGGCCGCGGCATCCGCACGGAACGGTGGAAGTACTACGTGGTGGCCGAGGACGCCGACGGGTGGCACGACCAGGCCGCGCCCCGCTACCGGGAGCAGGCCCTGTACGACCTGGCCAGCGACCCGCACGAGCTGGTGAACCTGGCCGGGCTGCGCTCCCACGTCAAGGAGGCGGCCGGGCTGCGGGAGCGGCTGGCGCGCAGGATGGTGGCCGCGGGCGAGACCGAGCCGGTGATCGAGCCGGCCGTGGAGAGCGACGCGGAGGAGAGGGTGCTGGCCGACCCGGTCGTGCGGCTCGGCGGGCCCGAACCCGTCAGGTTCGGTCACCAGCGCCCGGGTGGTTCGTAGCCCTATACTCCTCCCGTCCTATTGGGAGGATGTGCGCCTTTGACCGCCCCGGTTCCCTCCGCCAGGAAGGCGGCCGAGCCGCTGTGCTACCCCGCGGGCTCCCTGGTGATCATCACCGGGCTGCCGGGGGCGGGCAAGTCGACGCTGCTGGGCCGCCTCTACCCGCTGACCGGAGCCGAGAGTTCCCCGGTCAGGGCGGGTGGCGCGACGGTCGTCGACTCGATGCAGTCCCGGCTGCGCTGGGCTGCCGCGCTCGCCTGGGCGCCGAAGCCGGTGCGCACGGCCGTGGTGTTCGTCACGCACATCCGGCGCATCCGGGCCGCGCTCGGGCGGGGCGAGTCGGTGGTCGCGCACAACCGGGGCTGCGGCCCGCTGGTGCTGCGCGGCTTCGCCCGGCTGGCCCGCCGCGCCGGCGCGGGCTTCCATCTGGTGATCCTGGACGTGCCCGCCGGCGCGGCGATGGCGGGCCAGCGCGCCAGGGGCCGGGTCGTCCCCTGGCGCACGTTCGCCCGTCACCGGCGCCACTGCGCGGCGCTGCTCGCCCGCGTCCGGGCCGGCGACCCGGCCCCGGCGGCCACGGCCCGGGTGCTGGACCGGGAGACCGCCGCGCGGCTGGCGGGCATCAGATTCGAGTGATGCGCACCGCGTCGGCGATCACGTAACCGGCCGTCGTCGTCCAGCGGCTCACGCCGACCACGTTGTACGTGCCCGCGTTCAGGGAGAAGGTGCCGATGCTCCGCCAGGCGCCGCCGCCGGTGCGCTGGTCGACGGTGACGGTCTGGTTGCCGCCCGAGGCCGCGACGATGTGCGGGGTCGCGCTGTTGTACCCGGCGTTGCCCGGATACCAGACCTCGACGCGGTACGTGCCCGCGCTCGGGATGCTCGCCCGGAACCAGGCCGGGTCGCTGGCGGCCACCGGGTCGGCGAAGCGGTAGTCGGCGCCGTGGCGCTCGGCGGAGAACGCGGAGGAGCCCCAGTTGGCGCCGGCGGTGAAGGCGGCGTCGGCGTTGTCCACGGTGACGGAGAACCCGCCGCCCGAGGCGGTCACCGCGCGGCCCGCGCTGGGCGCGCTCTCCTGGTGGGTGCGGGCGAGCGCGGTCACGTAGTAGGTGTAGGCGGTCCCTGCGGCGGCCGTGGTGTCGGTGAACGTCCTGGACCGGGTGGTGCCGAGCAGGTTGCGGGCGTCGGCGAACGCGCACGGGTCGGCGGCCGAGGGGGTGCCGTTCACCCGGTGGACGGCGTAGGCGGTGCCGCCGCCGTTCCAGGCGAGGGACACGCCGGTCGAGCCGCGGGTGGCGGAGGTGATGGCGGGCGCGGCGGGGGCGGCGGCCGGGCCGCGGGGGTGCGGCAGCGACGGCTTCGCGTAGTGGGCGGCGGCGAGGATGGAGAAGGAGTTGATCCGGTTGGCCCTGACGTCCTTGGCGCTGAAGAAGATGTCGCCGGCCACCTCGGGGTGCTGCCGGTTGAGGTGCAGGTGGTCGCTGAGCTCGTCCGGGTCCTGCCAGTCGGCGCCGTGGCTGCTCACCCCGGCCCGGTAGGAGGCCTGGCCGGCCAGGAGCCGCACGCCGGTGTTCCTGACCACGTCCGCCCACCAGGCGATCAGCACCCTGTAGTCGGCGACGGAGTAGCCGATGTGCCAGTAGAGCTGCGGCGCGATGTAGTCGACCCAGCCCTGCTTCACCCATCGGCGGGTGTCGGCGTAGATGGCGTCGTACGACTGCAGGCCGGAGGTGGCCGAGCCGAGCGGGTCGGTGCCGGAGTTACGCCAGATGCCGAACGGGCTGATGCCGAAGGCGACGTGCGGCTTGGCCGCGTGGATGCGCTGGTCGAGCTCGCGTACCAGCAGGTTGACGTTCTCCCGCCGCCAGTCGTGCACGCTGGCGAAGCCGCCGCCGTACTGGGCGTACGCGGCCGAGTCCGGGATGGTCTGGCCGGCGGCGGGATACGGGTAGAAGTAGTCGTCGAGGTGGACGCCGTCGATGTCGTACCTGGTGACCGCTTCCATGATCACGTCTTCGATGAAGCCGCGCACCTGCGGCAGGCCCGGGTTGTAGTAGAGCTTGCCGTCGTAGGCGAAGCGCCAGGAGGGGTTGCGGCGGGCCGGGTGCGAGGAGACCAGCTGGTTCGGGTCGGCGTGGTTGGCCACCCGGTACGGGTTGAACCAGGCGTGCAGCTCCAGGTTGCGGCTGTGCGCCTCGGTGACCATGAACGCGAGCGGGTCGTAGCCCGGGTTGCCGCCCTGGGTGCCGGTCAGCCACTGCGACCACGGTTCGAGCGACGACGGCCAGAACGTGTCGGCGGTGGGCCTGACCTGCACGACCACGGCGTTCATGCGCCGCTGGACGGCCAGGTCCAGCCAGGCGCGGAACTCCGCCTGCTGGGCGGAGACGCTCAGGCCGGTCCGGCTGGGCCAGTCGATGTTGGCGACGCTGGAGATCCACATCGCCCGGAGCTGGCGCTTGGGGGTGGCCGGATCGGTCGCGCAGGCCGCGCGGGCGGTCACGGCGGCGGCGGGGGCGGCCGGGACGACGACGGTGCCGAGCGCGGCGGTGAGTGCCACCAGGACGAGGCGCAGGAGCGTGGTCACGAAGATAAGTTTCAGCGCATCGCCATCAGGGTGCAATAGTTTTCACAGCTTTCGCGGGGGCCCAACTTTGCCGGGGCCGCCGACGCGCGGGCGGAAAGTTTCCTTTAATACCTGAGTAATGTCAATTATCGACATCTGTCATGAAAGTCCCTTACTGTGCGTGCGGTACCCCCCAGAGTGGAGTTCTCATGACACTGGTACGCACCCGATTAGTAGCCCTCGTCGCCGCCGCCCTCTCCACCCTCCTGGTCATCGCCGTCCAGCCGGCCCTCGCGGAGCGCGGCACCCCGCTGTCGGACGCCTTCGCCAAGGCCGCCGCCGCCCACGACGTCCCCCGCGACCTGCTCGTCGCCCTCGGCTACGCGGAGACCCACCTCGACGGCCACGCAGGCGAGCCCAGCGCCAGCGGCGGCTACGGGCTCATGCACCTCGTCGACAACCCCACCAACAAGACCCTCTCCGAAGCCGCCGCGCTCACCGGGCAGCCGGCCGCCACGCTGAAGAAGGACGACGCCGCCAACATCCTCGGCGCCGCCGCCGTGCTGCGCTCGTACGCCGACAAGCTCGGCCTCGACGAGGCCGCCAGGAAGGACGCCGGCCGCTGGTACAAGGCGGTCGCCGAGTACGGTCACGCCTCCTCGCCCGAGACGGCCCGCCTGTACGCCGACGCCGTCTACGAGATGCTCGGCCTCGGCCTCCAGGCCCGCGGCGTGACCGTCGAGCCGCAGGAGGTCACCGCCGACCGCGGCGACCTGGCCAAGGCCCGCGACCTCAACGCGCAGGCCGCGGTCGCCAGCCCCGACTACCCACCGGCCGCCTGGGTCGCCGCCTCCTCCAGCAACTACCGGGTGTCCAACCGCGAGACCAGCTACAACATCGACCGCATCGTCATCCACGTCACCCAGGGCTCCTACGCGGGCACGATCTCCTGGTTCCAGAACCCGGCCGCCCAGGTCTCGGCGCACTACGTGGTCAAGTCGTCCAACGGCGCCATCACCCAGATGGTGCGTGACAAGGACGTCGGCTGGCACGCCGGGAACTCCACCTACAACAACCGTTCCATCGGCATCGAGCACGAGGGCTGGGTCAACGACGCGTCCTGGTTCACCGACGCGATGTACCGCTCCTCGGCCGCGCTGACCCGCCACCTGGCCGACAAGTACGGCGTGCCGAAGAACCGCACCGGCATCATCGGCCACAACGAGGTGCCCGGCGCGACCCACACCGACCCGGGTCCGCACTGGAACTGGACCACGTACATGAACTACGTGAACGGAGGCACCACCAACCCGCCGACCTGGACCACCACGGTCGACAACGCCAGCTCCCAGTTCACCGCCAGCACCAACTGGGGCACCTCGGCGTACTCCAGCCAGCGGCACGGCGCCGACTACCGGTTCGCCGACCCGGTGGCCGCCAGCGACCCGGCCTGGTACTCGGCGGCCATCCCCAGCGCCGGCACGTACCGGATCGAGGTCTGGTATCCCAGTGATCCCGGATACAACAGCTCGGCCCCGTACATCGTGGCGGCGGCAGGCGGCAACCAGACCGTCTACGTCGACCAGCGCTCCGGTGGCGGAGCCTGGCGGAGCATCGGCACCTTCCAGCTCAACGCCGGCACGCAGAACGTCGTGGGCGTCAGCCGGTGGACCGGCGGCACCGGCTACGTGATCGCCGACGCCGTGCGCATCTCCCGCATCTAGATCTCACCCGCGCCTGACGGGAAGCGCCGCGCCGGTGCTCCCCGTCAGGCCCTCCTTCAGGACAGGAGCAGGCTGTCGTCGCCTCCGCTGATGCGGGCCTGCACCATGCGGATGGTCTCCACGGCCTCACGCGTCCGCGCCGCCTCTTTCCGGATGAAGCCGTGGGAGTGCTTCCCGCCGTGCTCCTCCGCCGACCGCGCCATCCGGCCGAGGATCCGCACCCGCTCGTCCAACCGCTGGATGGCGATCCACAGGGCTCTCTCCACCGCGTCCGACTGGGCCCCGACCAGGCTCTCGTCGGACCAGGCGTGTCCCACCCGGCAGACGAGGCGCGCGAGGCCCTCGTCCCTCTGCTCGTACATCGGACCGCCGCATTCCGGGCAGCCGAGTCCGGAGAGGGTGCCACCGGGCTCTGCCAGGGCGGGCTCCTCGCTCAGGAACCGCCCGACCTCCCGCATCATCTCCGTGTCGTCCATCCTGGCCTCCGTGATGACAGGCGTTCTGCTCTGCCGCACCAGCCAGTCGGCGAGCTCCCGTACGGGAAGCGACGGCGCGTTCGGGACCGCGGCGACGGCCGCCTCCGGCATGCCGGGGAAGGCCGCTTCGCCCGGGTCCTGCACCGCCACCGCGCCTCCTCTGCGGTCCACCGCGACGCACCCTCGCACGCCGTCGTCGAGCATGCCGCTCAGCACGACGGCGGCCACCCGCTCCCCCGCGTCGAGCGCCGCGCTCATGAAGAGCGGATCGGCCGCGGGGCGGTGACCGTTGTGCCGGGGGCCGCGTGACAGCCGGACCTTGCCCTCGTGGACGAGCAGGTGGTGATCGGGCCTGGCCACATAGACCCGCCCCCGGCGCAACTCCTGCATGTCCTCGGCCGGGACCGCCTTGAGCGGGCCCGCCCTGTCGAGGATCCCGGCCAGCACGCCGCCGCCCTGGGGCGGCAGGTGGAGCACCACGAGCACCGTGGCGGGGAGATCAGCGGGCAGCGATCCGACCAGCGTCCGCAGCGCCTCCACTCCTCCGGCGGAGGCCGCCACCACGATCGTGTCTCGTCCTACTGTCCACACCTTCTCCCCCTGTCCCGCAGGCGCGGGCTTATGCGTGCGAAGCGGTCGCCTGCCCGGCCATCCGTACGCGCGACTCCATGGCCTCTCAGGGGCCCGGCCCGCTCGCGCAGCGGCTCCGGGCGGAGGGTGATCGGCCGGGTGCCGAGGGCGGCATCGTGCCGCGCCGCCGGCCCGTGACAGGCCGCGCCGGGAGCCCGCGCAGCAGCGGCAGGTGACGAGGTCCCGGGGGCGCCGGCTCCGCGCACACGCCACAGGCGGCCAGCGCCTGGGGCAGGGTGTCGAACACCGGCAGCGGCGACCTCCGGCCCTTCTCCATGAGCGAGATGAGCCGGCGGAGCGCCGGGCTCGCCTCCGCGAGGAACAGGTCGCCGCCCTTGACCCGCAGGCCCCGGCGGGCGGCCACGAGCCGGCTCACCCCTCTCAGGTCGCAGAACCAGAGATCACCGGCCGCCACGACGACGCACATGGCCGGGGACGCGACCAGCGGTTCGAGCGTCTCGGAGAGGATCGGGACGGTCATCGCGTCCAGCTCACCCGCGAGGGCGACGACCATCGTGGTGTCCGCTATCGGCTTCAAGTGAACCGACAAGTACATGTCCGGCCTCTCCTTCGACTTCTCGACACCGCCGTGCGCTTGCGCTCCTTCAGGTGCGGCGCCAGCGGGACTCGCCGAAGCAGTAACCGGCGAACAGCACCAGCCCGAGCGCGACCGCGATCAGCAGCCACGGCCCGACGGGAGTGTCGGCGAAGGAGCGCAGCGCCTGGTCGATGCCTCCGGCCTTGTCCGGGTCATGGGTGATCGCCGCCTGGATGACGAGGAACCCGGCGAGCCCGGCGATGACGCCGCGGGCCACGTAGCCGGCCATGCCCAGCTTCTCCATCACCGAGCGGGCCCGGGGCGACATCCGCCCGAGGTCCAGTTCCTCGCGGAACTTCTTGGTGACGCCCTGCCGCACCCAGTAGACGCCGAGCGCGATGACGCCGAGGCCGACGGCGCCCACGATCCACTCGCCGGCCGGGAGGTCGAGCAGCATGCCGGTCACGTCCTGCGACTTCTCGTCCTCCGACGCGGCGCGCCCGGCCAGCAGCACGCTGAGCAGGGTGAACACGATCAGTCCGTAGACCACGGTCCTGCCGGCCGACTCGGCCCTGTCGAGCTTCTCCTGGTGGCTGAACAGCGCCTCGGACGCCTGCCACAGGGCCAGCGCCACGAAGCCGACGACCATCACCCACAGGATCACCGCCCCGAACGGCAGCTCCGCGACCGTGGTGATGGCACCGCCCTTGTCGGCCTGCTCCTCGCCGCTGCCCAGGGCGATCTGGACCGCCAGCACACCGATCAACGCGTACAGCACGCCGCGACAGGCCAGCCCGACCCGGGCCAGCCGGTCCAGGGCCGGGTGGTCAGCCGCTCGCCGGGCAGCGGCCTCCGCTGACCGCCCCGCGCTCTGCGCAGTGTTCACGGGATCCTCCTCGGAAGTTGAAAGGACCGTAAAGTGCCCAGAATCGGGGCCATCAGTCACCGGGGTGTGAGCACCCACCTCCAGCTGCCGTCCTCCTGGCTCTCCTGAACGCCGGTGAGCGGGACCGTGGTGCGGCCGTCGACGCTGACGAGCACCAGGCCGTTGCGGAACTCGTTCTCGCACCCTCCGGCGCAGCCGAGCGCGATGACGTGCTCGTCGTCGGCCCAGCCGATGAGCTGGAGCACGTTCTGGCTGCCGGCGACCTTCCCGGTGCGCCGTTCGATGATCGCCGTGGGCAGCCCGTCCGGGCCGAGTTCGAGCCGGCCGTCGGGCGAGATCTTCGACTCACCGTGGCGGTTGAACGCCTCACCGGGCGGCGGCTCCGCGGGCCGGCCGTCGAGGCCGTAGTAGACCCGCTCCGGGGAGATGTCGATCGTGGGCCCCCAGATCAGCGAGCCGTCGAGGCTCCAGCCGAGGTCCTGCCTGCCGTTGGAGTTGCTCGGCGGACCGTCCGTGCCGGGCAGCGGCGGCAGCGCGTGGTGTTCGGCCCGGCCCGTCGGCACGTCGATCAAGTAGTAGCCGGTGCGCGGGCTGTCCTTCCGCCGCCATGCGACCCCGCCGGTGGGCAGCTCGTCGGGGTAGGAGGAATAGGTGGTGGCCAGCAGTTTCGTGCCGTCGGGCGACCAGGCGACGTGCCCGGCCCGGCGACCGAGCTGGATCCAGGAGAGGAACTGCCGGGTGTCCAGGTCGATGACGCCGATCCGGTCGCCCAGCAGGTCGCCCTGGACCACGGCGGCGACCCGCATGCCGGGGGCGACGTCCACCCAGGCCCAGGGGGTCTCCTCGTAGCTGTCGGTACGCGGGTCGTACAGGTGCCAGGTGCGCCGGACGTGGTCCAGCCCGTTCTCCCCCTTCTCCCTGCGCAAGGTGTAGTACGCGCCGACCGCCAGATTTCCGGCGGCCACGAGCTTCGTGGGCCGCCCGTGGTCCGGGTCCGCCCGCACGTCCGTGGGCGCCGGCGAGGGCCGGGGCGGAAGCGTGACCGTCACGGCCGGCAGCACGGGGCCTGGCGGCTGGACGGTCACGAACACGGCGACAGCCGCGATGACCGCCGCGGCCAGCAGCGCGGCGCCGGCGGGCAGCAGGCCGCGCCGCCGCCTCCTTCGCAGCGCCCGATCGGCCAGGTCGTGCGGCACTTCGGCCTGCCCGGCCCACTCCTCCATCGTCTCGCGGAGCAGCCTGGTCATTTCGCGGCCTCCAGTTCCTCGGCGAGTTCGGGGGCGACCTCACGCAGCCGGGCCAGCGACCGGTGCGCGGTGCTGCGTACCGTGCCGACCGAGCAGCCGAGCCGGCGGGCCACCTCGTGATCCGGCAGGTCCTCGAAATAGCGCAGGACCAGGACCGTGCGCTGCCTGGCGGTCAGCTTGGCCAGCGCGGCGCGCAGCACCACGCGGAGCTCACTCTGATGGGTACGGTCGCGCCCGGGCAGGTCGGGCACCGTGCCGCGGACCACCTCGACCCGCCGGCCCGCCGCCCGCCACCAGCTGACCTGCTGGCGGTACATGATCTGCTTCGTGTACGCCTCCGGTGCGTCCACCCGCCGCCATCTGCTCGCCAGCTTCGCCAGCGCCGCCTGCACCAGGTCCTCGGCCGCGTGCTGGTCGCCACCGGTGAGCAGGAAGCCGAGCCGCATCAGCGCGGGGGACCGCGCGGAGACGAACTCGCGGAAGCCGCGCTCGTCTTCGGCGTCCACGTCACCTCCAGGGATTGACTGTCACCACTGAGACGCCGCGAACCCAGGCCCGCTATGCCGCAAGCCATCACTTTCTTGGGCCTACCGTGGCGACACGGAGGGTAGTTGTTTCTTTACGGAGCGCCTGCCGAAGGGGAACCAGGGTGACGATCCAGAAGCCGAGAGACGAGGAGCCGACGACTTCGCCGCTGGCCCCAGTCCACGGCCGTCGCACGGGCGCGGTCATCACCAAGTGGCTCACGTCCACGGACCACAAGGTGATCGGCTACCTGTACCTGATCACGTCTTTCATGTTCTTCCTGTTCGCGGGCGTTCTGGCCCTGCTCATCCGGGCCGAGCTGGCGGGGCCCGAGCTGCAACTGGTGAACGCGGAGCAGTACAACCAGCTGTTCACCATGCACGGCGCGATCATGCTGCTGCTGTTCGCCACCCCGCTGTTCGCCGGGTTCGCCAACGTCATCATGCCGTTGCAGATCGGGTCGCCGGACGTGGCCTTCCCCCGGCTCAACATGGCCAGCTACTGGCTGTTCCTGTTCGGCGGGCTGATCACCGTCAGCGGCTTCCTCACCCCCGGCGGGGCCGCCAGCTTCGGCTGGTTCGCCTACACCCCGCTGTCGTCGGCCACCTACTCGCCCGGCATCGGCGGCGACCTGTGGATCATGGGGCTGGTGCTGGCCGGGCTCGGCACCATCCTCGGCTCGGTCAACTTCATCACCACGATCATCTGCATGCGCGCGCCGGGCATGACCATGTTCCGGATGCCGATCTTCACCTGGAACGTGCTGCTGACCAGCATGATGGTGCTCATGGCGTTCCCGGTGCTGGCCGCCGCACTGCTGGCCCTGGAGGCCGAACGCAAGTTCGGCGTGCACGTCTACGACCCCGCGGCCGGCGGGCCGATCCTGTGGCAGCACCTGTTCTGGTTCTTCGGGCACCCCGAGGTCTACATCATCGCGCTGCCGTTCTTCGGCATCATCACCGAGGTCATCCCGGTCTTCTCGCGCAAGCCGATCTTCGGCTACATCGGCCTGGTCGGCGCGACCATCGCCATCGCCGGGCTGTCGATGACCGTCTGGGCGCACCACATGTTCCCCACCGGCCAGGTGCTGCTGCCGTTCTTCTCGTTCATGACCTTCCTCATCGCGGTGCCCACCGGGGTGAAGTTCTTCAACTGGATCGGCACCATGTGGCGGGGACACCTGTCCTTCGAGACCCCGATGATGTTCGCCATCGGGTTCCTCGTCACCTTCCTGCTCGGCGGGCTCACCGGCGTCATCCTGGGCTCGCCGCCGCTCGACTTCCAGGTCACCGACTCCTACTTCGTGGTGGCCCACTTCCACTACGTGGTGTTCGGCACGGTCGTGTTCGCGATGTTCGCCGGGTTCTACTTCTGGTGGCCGAAGATGACCGGCCGGATGCTCGACGACCGGCTCGGCCAGCTCCACTTCTGGACGCTGTTCATCGGCTTCCACACCACGTTCCTGGTGCAGCACTGGCTGGGCTGGGCCGGATTCCCGCGCCGCTACGCCGACTACTCGCCCGGCGACGGGTTCACCCTGCTCAACCAGATCTCGTCCGTCGGCGCGGCGATCCTCGGGCTGTCGACGCTGCCGTTCCTCTACAACGTGTGGAAGACCTCGCGCAAGCCGCGCTGGGTGACACTGGACGATCCGTGGGGGTTCGGCGGCTCGCTGGAGTGGGCCACGAGCTGCCCGCCGCCGCGGCACAACTTCTCCTTCATGCCGCCGATCCGCTCCGAACGGCCCGCGTTCGACCTGCACTACCCGCACAGCTACCCCAAGCGGGACGAGATCGAGGCGTGACACATACTTCGGTCGGTCCTGAGCATCCCTAAGGCCGATCCGCCGGGCCGCGGCCGGGCACTAGCGTCGGGCCATGCGTAAAGCCATCCAGATCGTCGGCTTCGTCCTGGCGCTCCAGGGCATCAGCGGGGCCATCGACCACGTGGCCGCCCAGCCGTTCTTCGGCTTCTTCCTGAACTTCTTCAACCGGGTGATCATTCCCCGTATCGACGTGCTGACCGGCTATGAGCTGTTCGCCAACCTCGCCCTGGCCGCCCTGGGCGTCGTGCTGATGATCGCCGCCGAGCGCGCGCCGGGTTGACCGACTACGTCGCGTAGCTGAGCCGGGGATGGTCGCGCAGGATGATCGGGGCCGACAGCATCGTGTGCCGCTCGCCGACCTCCCCCACCAGCACCGGCCAGGTGCCGATGTTGCGGCAGCCCTCGGCCAGCGGGCGCAGCTCGGCCGGCGGGTTCAGGAGGGAGACGAACCGCCCGCCGTGGGTGCGCACCACGCTCTGCGCCGACACGAACGTGTGCCTGAGCACCTCCGCCCGATCCTCGCCACGCCAGTCGGTGGTGTTGGCCACCTTGACCGTCAGCCTGAACAGCCGGTCGCGCAGCGGCTCCGCGCGCACCACGGCCTGGCCGTGCAGGGTCTCCCAGCAGCGCAGCACCGCCCCGGCCCGGCCGCGGGCGTCGATCAGCCAGACCGCCTCCTGGTCGCCCGGCACGTCGACGCGCATCGTGTACGCCGCCCCCGCCAGGTCGGCGAGCGTCAGCCCCGACACGGCCGCCTCGCGCTCGCGCGCCTCCAGCCCCGAGACGTAGCGGGCGCCGTCGACGGTCAGCTCGGCCGCCGGCTCCAGCTCGCCGCCGCGCGCCCGCGCCACCTCGCGGCTGACCAGTTGCAGGAACCGTACGTGCACGTCCACGGTGTCGGCGGGGGCGGCCTCGACCAGGCACTGGGTCTGCATCATCCAGGAGAGACCGGCCCGCCCGCCGGCGTACGGCTCGGGGTGGAGTCCGCGCAGGTAGCGGTCGTCCAGCAGCCGATGGTACGGGTGGCACTCGTACAGCACGGCCTGCGCGATCTGTCGTGCTCTGTCCATATCGAGCCGCCTTGCAGTCGATCTGTAACTTTCTGTAATCGACATACCGCTCGGGCGTGACAGACAAACCCGTGCTCAGGTGACCGCGACGATCTCGGCCTCGACCAGCGCGCCGCCCTCGACGCGCAGCACCCCCACGGTGCCGTGCGGCTGGCGGCGCCGGTCTGTCGGCGATCCGGGGTTGAAGATGCGCAGCCCGTCACCGGACTCGTCGAGCGGGATGTGCGAGTGCCCGAACACCACCAGGTCCGCCTCCGGGAACTGCCGCCGCATCCGGGCCGGCCGTCCCCTCGCCGGGCCGCTGTCGTGGATCATGCCGACCCGCAGCCCGTCCAGGTCGAGCTCCAGCGTCTCGGGCGCGTCCAGGTCGGGCCCGTCGTTGTTGCCCTTCACCACGTGCACGGGCGCGTACGCGGCCAGCTCGGCGAGCACGGAGGGCACGCACACGTCACCGGCGTGCAGGATCACGTCGGCGCCCACCAGCAGCTCGGCCACCCTCGGCGGGCACGACTTCCAGCGGCGCGGCGCGTGCGTGTCGGACAGCACGACCGCTCTCACGCCACGTCCCTACCCGTCCGCAGCACGAGCACCTCCAGGGCCCGCTCGGGCAGCGCGCCGACCCGCCGCCAGCCCAGCGCCCGGTAGAAGCGGGCCGCGGGAGCCCGCGGCGAGGTGAGCAGCCAGGCCCGCGGCCACCCGGCCACGGCCGCGTCCAGCAGCCGCCGCCCGATCCCCCGGCCCTGGGCGCCGGGGCCCACGAACAGCTCCACGACCTCGAACGCGCCCCGGGTCAACCCGGCCACGACCTCCGGGCCGCAACTGCGCTGAAGCTCCTCGTAGATCGCGTTGCCGGACAGGTCGTCAGGCGTCGGCCACCCGAAGCACACGCCCACGAGCTCGTGGCCGTCACGCTCGATCCACGCGGCGAACCCGGGCCGTTCGGCGTCGCGCGCCAGCTTGCCGGGGAAGGCGGCGAAGTCCGCCTCGGTCTCGTACCAGGGCGGCACGGAGAAGCACTGCCGGTAGAGGCCGGCGATCTCGCCGGAGATCGTCACGCAGCCGGGGCCGTCGAGTCGCTCCACCACCCCATTATCGGTGGCCGGCGAGCCCCACCTGGTCGCCCACGTCCTCGCCCTCCGCCGCCGCCAGCACCGCGTCGAGCAGCCCGGGGAAGCGCCGGTCCAGGTCGGTGCGGCGCAGCGTGACGTAGCAGCGGGTGCCCTCCTGGCGGGTACGGGTGATGCCGGCGTCGCGGAGGACCTTGAGGTGGTGGCTCAGCGTGGACTTGGCCACCGGCGCGCGCAGCTCGCCCCAGCCGCGCTCGCGGCCGTCGGACAGCACCCGCACCAGGCCGATCCGGATGGGGTCGCTGAGCGCGGCCATCGCGGCGACGAGCCTCAGCTCGTCGGCGGCGGGGTGCGAGGCTCGCTTCACGCCCTCATGGTAGCTTGTTCGACATTCTACGAACATCGAACAAGGGAGGGTCATGGACCTGGACGGCAAGTCCGTGATCGTGACCGGGGCCAGCTCCGGCATCGGGCGTGCGACGGCCGTGGCGTTCGCCCACGCCGGCGCGCGGGTGCTCGGCGTCGGCCGCGATCAGGACGAGCTCGACCGCACCGCCCGGCGGCATCGGGACATCGTCCCGTTCGCCGCCGACCTCGCCACGCCGGGCACGCCGGAGGCGGTCGTCCAGGCGGCGGCCGACCGGTGGGGCAGCCTGGACGTGCTCGTCAACAACGCCGGAGCCACCGCCGTCATGCCGCTGGAACGGCTCGACGCGGACCGGGCGCGTGCCCTGTTCGAGCTGAACGTGATCGCGCCCAGCCTGCTGGCCAAGGCCGCGCTGCCCCACCTGCTGCGCTCCCGCGGCTCCATCGTCAACGTCTCCAGCACCTACGGGCACCGGCCGCTGCCGGGCGGCTCGCACTACGCCGCCTCCAAGGCCGCGCTGGAGCAGCTCACCCGGAGCTGGGCGCTGGAGCTGGCCGGGGCCGGGGTGCGGGTCAACGCGCTGGCTCCGGGCCCCACGGAGAGCCGGGCACTGGCCCGCGCGGGGCTGCCGGAGCCGGAGGTCGAGCGCATCAAGCAGGACGAGGCCCGCCGCGTCCCACTCGGCCGGCGCGGCACCCCCGAGGAGGTCGCCACCTGGATCGTCCGGCTCGCCGACCCCGCCTCGACCTGGCTCACCGGCCAGGTGCTCACCGTGGACGGCGGCCTCGACCTGACCTGACCGGGGCTCACTCGACGGCCGCCCCACCCACCTGACCGGGGCTCACCCCGGACGGCGGGCCCGCCTCGATCTGATCAGGAGGATGGCGACCAGCGCCGCGGCGGCCCCCGCGACCGGCACCGCGCCGACGGTCTCCAACCAGCCCGAGATCGTCCCCTGCACCGCCGTCACCCCGCCGACGACCGGGTCGTCCGGGTCGCCGCCGCCGAAGACCCGCAACTCGTACCAGCCGTAGTAGGTCACGTACAGGCCGGCCAGGACGAGCAGCACCCCGCTCAGCCGGTACACGTGCGGCAGCGACCGGCGCACCCGGAACAGGACGGCCTCCCTGGTCAGCGCCACGGCCAGGGACAGCAGGGCGACGACCAGTCCCATGCCGAGCGCGTAGGCGGCGAAGACCGCCAGCCCTCCGGCCACCCCGCCGCTCGTCAGCGAGGCCGACGTCACCGCCAGGAACGGCCCCACCGTGCACGACAGCGAGGCCACCGCGTACGCGATCCCGTAGCCGTAGAGCGAGCGCGCCGACATGGCGGGCCTGGCGGCGAACCCGGGGACGCGGACGAACAGCGACCGGCCGGCCAGCAGCCAGCCGCCCAGCCCCACCAGGACGACCCCGATCACGATCGTCACCCATGGCAGGACCGTCCCGGCCACCGCCGCCAGCGGCGTCACCACCAGCCCGAACAGTCCGAACACGGTCACGAACCCGGCGGTCATCGCCGCCGACAGCATCACCGCGCGCACCACCGGGCCGCGCCGCCAGACGCCGCCCGCGCCCCGTGGCTGCTCGCCCGCGACCAGCATCGACAGGTACGCGGGCAACATCGCGAACCCGCACGGATTGAACGCGGCCACCGTGCCCGCCGTCAGGGCGAGCGCGATCGGCAGATCCGTCATGGCTCAGGCGGCCTTGATCTTGGCCACTTCGGCGTCGAGGCCGTCGCGGCCCAGCGGGCCGTTGACCTTCGTGGTGCCGCCGCCGGGCTCCATGAAGACGAACACGGACTGCTGGGCGACGCCCAGTTTGGTCCACACCGCGCCCTTCTCGTCCGACAGGTGGACCAGCCCGCCGGTGCCGGTGCTCTCGACGAACTCCCTCATCGCGGCCTCCGTGTCGAGCCCCGCCACGCCGACGAACGCCACGTCAGGGTGCGCGGCCGCGGCGGCCTTGACCGCGGGCGCGTCCGACCGGCACTTGGTGCACCACGGCGCCCAGAACCAGAACACCACGGGCTTGCCGGCCAGGCTGCCGCCCTCGAACTCCTTCCCGTCGAGGGTCTTCGCGCTGAACCGCAGCGCCGCGGGCGTGGACCCGCTCTCCATCGGATCCGCGCTCTTCATCGGATCGGCACTCTTCATCTGATCCGTGCTCTTCATCTCATCGGAGGGCGCGGCGGACGTGGTCCCCATCGGGTCGGAAGGGGCGGCCGCGCCGCAGGCGGCCAGGGTCAGTGTCGCGGCGGTGATGACGGCCGCCATGCCAGCTCTGTTCACGCCCACCAGGCTAGGCACGCGGTGCCGCCGAGAACCTTACGAGCTGATGACGCCGCCCCGCCCGGCGCGGTCCGCCGACCGTCAGCGTTTAGGCTCACCACGAAAAGGTTGATCTCGCACGAATCGGGCGGCAAGGGTTGAACATCACCGTCGAGGCGAAGCAGGCGTCAGGCGGAGGCCCGCCGCCTCGTGGACACTCACCGCGCAGGCGGTGGGTCTCCTGGCTCACCGTGACCTTCCTGACCGTCTGGGCCGTGGTCAGGGCCGGCGGGCTGGAGTCTGGATCGTTCCTGACCCAGCTCATGACCGTCACCCCGTACGGCGCCGCGCTGGCCCTGCTGCTGGCCGCGGCCCTCGTCAGACGGAACCGCCCGGCGGCGGTCGTGGCCCTGGTGGCGAGCCTGGTGATGGCCGCCGCCGTGGCGCCCAGGGCGTTCCCGGCGGGCGAACCGGCCACCGGCGGCACCCCGTACAAGGTGCTGGCGGTCAACCTGTTCGGCCGCGCCGACCCGCGTACCGTGGTCGACCTCGTACGGGAGCTGCGCCCTGACGTGTTCGCCGCGACGGAGCTCACCACGCGCCAGGTGGCCGCGCTGGACGCGGCCGGGCTGGACGAGCTGATGCCGCACCGCGTGCTGCAGGACGAGCACGACGCGGCGGGCAGCGGCCTCTACGGCAGGCACCCGCTCACCGAGCTGCCCGGCCTGTTCACCCCGGTCGGCCACAACATGCCCGCGGCGGCCATGACCCTGCCCGGCGGCCGGCGCGTCGAAGTGGTCGCCGTGCACCCGAACCCGCCGCTCGGCCGGATGGTGGACGGCTGGAACCGGGCGATGGAGTCCTTCCCCGCGCCCGGCGGCGACGCGATCCGCATCCTGGCCGGCGACTTCAACGCCAGCCTGGACCACCGGGCCATGCGCGACCTGCTCGGCCGCGGCTACGCCGACGCCGCGCACCAGGCCGGCGCGGGCCTGACGCCGACCTGGCCGAACGGGCGCGGCCTGCCGCCGTTCATCACGATCGACCACATCCTGGTCGACGAGCGCGCCGGGGTGAGCTCCTTCGACGTGCTGGACGTGCCGGGCACCGATCACCGGGGGGTGTTCGCGGAGCTCCGGCTGCCGTCGTAGCGGGTTAGAATCGGGCGCATGACCTGGCGACATTGATGCATCACCAGAGGCCGAAGGGCTCGCGGGCCGCCGCGCAGGCAGGCAGTCGCGACCCCCGTTCGTTCCCTTCGGAAGGCCTCACGCATGTCACCGCCTGCCAAGCGGCTGGTCCGCACGCTCTACGTCTACACGTTCCTTGACGATTTCGTCCTGCTCTACCCGGTCTACGCGCTGCTGTTCACCGACACCGGGCTGTCCGTGGCCGAGACGTCCTCGTTGTTCGTCATCTGGTCGGTCGCGGGGCTGGTGCTGGAGGTGCCCTCCGGGGCGCTGGCCGACTCCGTGTCCCGTCGCCTGCTCCTGTTCGCCGGCCCGCTGCTCGCCGCCGCCGGG
The DNA here is from genome assembly GCF_040676925.1 of Nonomuraea sp. NPDC049486. Lineage (NCBI taxonomy): Bacteria > Bacillati > Actinomycetota > Actinomycetes > Streptosporangiales > Streptosporangiaceae > Nonomuraea > Nonomuraea sp. NPDC049486. The sequence goes on along the minus strand of NZ_JBFAPV010000004.1, from coordinate 299,811 downwards.
TTCGCGCTGTGGGTGATCTTCCCGTCCTACTGGATCTTCGCGCTGGGCTTCGTGCTCTGGGGCGTGCGCGACGCGCTCGGCTCGGGCTCGATCGAGGCCCTGGTGTACGAGGAGCTCGCCCGCACCGGTGAGACGTCACGCTACGCGCAGGTCATGGGCCGGGCGGCGTCGGCAAGCATGGCGGCGACCGCCGCGGCCATCGCGCTGGCCATCCCGGTCTTCGCCGCCGGCGGCTACCCCGCGGTGGGCGTGGCCAGCGTGCTGGCCTGCCTCCTCACCGCCGCCACCGCCCTGGCCTTCCCCGAGCACCGCTCCCCCGTCCGGGAAGCCGGTGACGACGGGGAGCTCTCGTACGGGCAGGTGCTGAGGGCCGGGCTGGCCGAGGCGCGCGGGGACCGGCGGGTGCTCCACGGGCTGGTCCTGCTCGCGACCGTCACCGCCATCTGGGGTGCGCTGGACGAGTACGTGGCGTTCCTCGGCATCGAGGCCGGGCTGCCGGAGACGGCGATCCCGCCGGTGTACCTGCTGGTGTGGGCCGGGGCCACGGCCGGCGGGCTGCTGGCCGGGCGGGCGCGGCGGTTGCGGGCGCGCGGGTTCGGCGCGGTGCTGGCGGCCGGGGCGGTCGCCCTGGCCGGTGGCGCGCTCAGCGGGCATCCCGCGGGGTTCGTGGCGATCGCGGCGGCGTTCGGGGTGTTCCAGCTGGCGGGCGTGGTGGCCGACGCCCGGCTGCAGGACAGCATCACCGGCCCGAGCCGCGCCACCGTCACCTCGGTGGCCGGCCTGGGCACCGGCGTGATCACGCTGGCGGTCTACGGCGTCTACGGCGCCGCGTCCGGCCTGGTCTCGCACGGGCTCATGTTCGCCCTGCTGAGCGTCCCGTACCTGCTCGTGGCCGCATGGGTGATCATCGGCCGCCGGGCGCGGGCGGCCGCGGAGCCGGAGCCGGCCCCGGCCGCCTGACCGGGCCGCGTTCGCGTCGGTTTCGTAGGGGTACGTGCCGCCCATGAGGTATCACGTGCTCGCCTGCGACTATGACGACACCCTCGCCCGGCACGGCGAAGTGGCCGAGCACACGATCAAGACGTTGGAACGGGTCTCCCGCTCGGGCAGGAAACTGCTGCTGGTCACCGGGCGGGAGCTCGACGACCTGCTGACCGTCTTCCCGCACGCCGACCTGTTCGACCTGGTCGTGGCCGAGAACGGGGCGCTGCTCTACGACCCGGGGCAGCGCTCCGGCGAACCGCTCGCGGACCCTCCGCCGCCGGAGTTCGCCGAGCGGCTGCGCGGGGAGGGCGTCACCCCGCTCGGCGTGGGATCGGTGATCGTGGCCACCCGCGAGCCGTCCGACGTCCAGGTGCAGGACGCGATCCGGGAGCTGGGCCTGGAGCTGCAGGTGATCAGGAACAAGGGCGCGGTCATGGTGCTGCCGCCCGGCGTGAACAAGGCCAGCGGCCTGGCCGCCGCGCTGGACCGGCTGGGCCTGTCGGGCCACAACGTGGTGGCCGTCGGGGACGCGGAGAACGACCACGCCTTCCTGAGCGCCGCCGAGTGCGGCGCCGCCGTCGCGAACGCCGTCCCGGCCCTGCTGCGCCAGTGCGACCTGCCGCTGGGCCGGGAGAACGGCGACGGCGTGGCCGAGCTGGCGGACCTGCTGCTGTCGGGCGAACTGGACGAGATGGAGATCCCGCGGCACCACGTCCTGCTCGGCGAGGGGGCCGGCGGCGAGGTGCGGCTGCGCCCGTACGGGACCGGGCTGGTCGTGGCGGGACCGTCGGGCAGCGGCAAGTCCACGGTCACCACGGCGCTGCTGGAGCGGCTCGTCGAGGCCCGGTACCAGTGCGTGGTCATCGACCCGGAGGGCGACTACGCGGAGTTCGCCGGCGCGGCAGTGCTGGGCGAGCCGGACCGGCCGCCGGGCCCGGAGGAGGTGCTGCGGCTGCTGGAGTCGCCGGACCAGAGCGCGGTGGTGAACATGATCGGGATGCCGCTGCGCGACCGGCCCGCGTTCTTCGCGGAGCTGATGCCCCGCCTGGTCGCGCTGCGGGCCAGGCTCGGCCACCCGCACTGCGTCGTCGTGGACGAGGCGCACCACCTGATGCCGGCCGAGGTGCAGGAGGTGCCGGTCAAGGACGTACGGGACCTCGGCTCGCTGATGATGATCACCGTGCATCCGGAGGCGCTCAGCCCCGCCGCGCTGGACCTCGTGGACGGCGTGATCGCGGTCGGGCCGGAGCCCGCGGAGACGCTGGGCGCGTTCGCCGGCGCGCTCGGCCGGGACACCCCCGCGCTGGAGGGCGAGGCGGCCGAGGGGGCGGCGCTCTGGCGCGTCTCCGCCGACACCGCCCAGCTCGTCCATCCGACGCCGGCCCGCGCGCACCGCACCCGCCACCGCCGCAAGTACGCCGCCGGCACCATGTCCAAGGACAAGAGCTTCTACTTCACCGGCCCCGAGGACCGGCTCAACCTGCGGGCCCGCAACCTGCACAACTTCGTGGAGCTGGCCGAGGGCGTGGACGACGAGACCTGGGCCTTCCACCTGAGGCGCGGCGACTACTCGACCTGGATCGGCGAGAAGCTGGGCGACGCCGAGCTGGCCGGCGAGGTCGGGCGGGTGGAGCGGGAGAAGCCGGACGACAGCCTGCGCCGGGTGGCCGAGCTGATCGAGCGGCGTTACACGCTGCCCGCCGAGCCGACCAAGTACGACCCGGACCACGACGACACCTGACCGGCGGCCTACTCCGGTGGATAGAGTTAGCGAACCCCCGGGTCCGTCACGGTGTAGACCCCGCTCAGCGGGAAGCCGTATGACGTGGCCGACAGGTTGAGGATCGAGACGACCCACCACCTGGGGTGCACGGTCCTGCGGGCCGGCGGAGTGCTCGACCACGCGGGAGGCGCCCGGTTCAGCGCGCACGTCCAGGCGGTGTGGGGCTGGTCGCAGGGGCCGGTGCTCGTGTTCGACCTGAGCGAGCTGCGCTTCTACGACTCCTCGGCCATCGGCGTGCTGGGCACGGCGTTGCAGCGGATCGAGGCCACGGGCAGCGGGCGGGTGATCCTGATCCGGCCCACCGAACACCTGCTGAGCGTCCTGCGGCAGACCGATCTGCTGGCGCGCGTGGAGGTACGCGACAGCGTCGCGGAGATCGTGGCCGAGCTGATGTCGGGTGATGCCGATTTCCGGGAACCGGAGGAAACCGAAGATCGTTTCCGATACGGTCGCCTGCCGTACGGAAACGGAGAGTGAGCAGTGGTATTCAAAAGGATGCTGGGCGCGTTCGGCGTCGGAGCACCGTCGGTCGACACGGTCCTCAGCACGCCCCGGGTGCGCCCCGGGGGCGCCCTCGCGGGTGAGGTCCGCCTCAAGGGCGGTGAGTTCGACGCCGGCATCGAGCACGTGACGCTGGCCCTGGTCGCCCGCGCGGAGGCCGAGGCCGGCGACGGCGAGCACACGGGGCTGGCCGTGCTGCACGAGATCCGGGTCTCCGGCCCCTTCACCCTGGCCAAGGGCGAGGACCGGACGATCCCGTTCGAGGCCGAGATGCCGTGGGAGACGCCGCTCAGCGAGGTGCAGGGGCAGCCGCTGACCGGGATGGCGCTCGGCGTGCGCACCGAGCTGGCCATCGCCAAGGCGGTCGACAAGGGCGATCTCGACCCGATCGCGGTCGAGCCGCTGCCGTCCCAGCAGCGGGTCATGGAGGCGTTCCTGCAGCTCGGCTTCGCGTTCAAGTCGGCCGACCTGGAGATGGGGCAGATCTACGGCGTCCGCCAGGAGCTGCCGTGCTACCAGGAGATCGAGTTCTACGGCCCGCCCGGGCAGATCTCCGAGGCGGAGCTGACGTTCGTCGCCGACCCCGTCGGCATGGACATCGTCATCGAGGCCGACAGGCGCTCGGGCCACTACGGGTCGGACGCCATCGGCAGGTTCCGGGTGAGCCACGACGAGGCGCTGCGGATGGACTGGGCGGCCGAGCTCGGCAACTGGCTGGGCGGGCTCTCGCAGCACCAGGGCTTCGGCCACGGAGAGGGCCACTACCACGGCCACCATGACCACCATGACCACCACCACGGCGGTGGCGGCGGCATGGGCGGCGCGATCGCGGCCGGGGCCGTCGGCGTGGCCGCGGGCGTGGCCGGCGGGATGATCGCCGCCGAGCTGATCGAGGAGGCCTTCGAGGGCGACGAGGAGGAAGGCGAAGACTGACCCCCGCCGCCCGGCGGTCAGCGGGAGCCGACCCGGTCGCCCCTCGTCAGCTCGGCGAACAGGTTCTCCCACATCGGCATCACCACGTCGGGTGCGTAGCCGCGGGCGGTCGCGGCCGCGGCGGCGCCCATCTCCAGGCGCCGCCTGCGGTCTCCGACGACCTCCTTGAGCGCGGCGGCGAGCCCGTCGACGTCGCGCGGCGGCACCAGCCGCCCGTCGACCCCGTCGGTGAGCACGTCGCGCGGGCCGGTCGGGCAGTCGAAGGCGACGATGGCCAGGGCGTGCGTCATCGCCTCGATCATGACCATCGGCAGGCCCTCGAAGCGGGAGCTGAGGGCGTAGACCGAGGCCGCCGCCAGCTCGTCGTCGAGCCGGTCGGTGCGGCCCATCAGCGCGATGTTGTCGCCCACGCCCAGCTCGTCGATCTGCGCCCGGAGCCGGGCCTCGCGCGGGCCGTTGCCGAAGATGCGCAGCCTCCAGTCGGGGTGGTCGGCCACCACCTCGGCGAACGCCTTGACGAGCAGGTCGAACCCCTTCTGCGGCACCAGCCGGCCGGCGGCCACCACGACGGGGTTCTGCTGGGTGGACCGCACCTGGTCGACCTTGTGGACCGCGTTGGGGATCTGCACGATCTTGGTGTCGGGCAGGATCTCCTGGTATTCGAGCTGGTTCGTCCTCGTGAGCACCGCCACGGCGTCGAAGCTGCCGTAGTGGCGGGCGATCTCGTGGCGGATCGTGTCGGGGTAGGCGGTCAGGTTCATGTGCTCCTGAGCCACCCTCACGACGTTCTTGGGGGCGCGCCTGGCGGCGATCAGGTTGAGCGCCGGGCGGGTGGTGACCAGGATCCCGTCCGGCAGCGAGGAGACATAGTCCATGGCCGCCTTCTCCACGCGCTCGGTGAAGTATTCAGCCGCGAACTCGCCGCGGGGCACGATCTTGCCGCGGAACCTGCGCCACGCCTTGCGCGCGAGCGAGTCGGTCTGCCTGCCCTGGCGCTGGTCGACCAGGGCGCTGACCCGGACGTCCCGGTGGATGGCGAACTGGGGCTTGGTCCGGCGGCGGACCACGCTGACGATCTCGACGTCGTGACCGGCCTTCGCCATGGCGTTGGCCTGGTTCACGACGGTGCGGATGGTGCCGCCCATGCCGTAGGCGTGCAGCATCAGGTAGCGGATCTTCACTCCAGATACCCCCAGGTCCGGCACATCGGCTTCAGCGAGTCCAGGACCGAGTCGGGGTCCGGCAGCTCGCGGCCGGGCTGCACGGTGCCCGAGCGGATCTTGTCCCGCCAGTCGCCGAGACCCTTCTGGATGACCGCCTGCTCGCCGTACGAGAGCATCCCCGGCTCCCACGCCAGCCCGAGGAACTCGCAGATCTCGCGGGTCACCCGCTCCGGCTCGGCGCTGAGGTCCTCGTAGCGGACGGTCAGGCCGGACAGCCCGGACTTCGCCCTCTCGACCGCCTTCATGTAGCGCAGGGCGTCGACCGCGGCCTCCTCCCGGTCGCGCTTGTCGGGGCTGGCCTCGTACCAGGAGGTGGCGATCGAGGCCGGGTGGCGCAGGAGGAAGATGTAGCGCGCGTCAGGCCAGCAGGTCGAGATCCGCTCGTAGGCGAACGCGTTCGCCGGGGTCTTGTCCACGATGAACCGCTTGCCGCTGCGTACCAGCTCGCGGTGGAGCACGCGGTCCCAGAGCAGGTGCTCCAGGTCGGCCTGGTTGTGGCCGAGCGCTTCCATTGCCTTCGCAGCCAGGGACGTGCCGAACTCCACTCTGAGGCGCCGCACATGGAGCTCGTGCGGGGCGTGCAGGTCCGAATGGGCGTTCATGATCGAACGCAGCAGGGTGGAACCGGACCGCACCGGGGAGATGATGAAGATCGGCGCGGTCAGCAACCGGTCGGCCTTCGGATCGGTCGGCGGCCTGATCTCGGCCTCGGTCTGCTTGGCCTTGGCGGTGGCCTTCGCGGAGGCCGCCCTGGCCGGAGCCGACGACGGCGCCGTCGAAATCCCCTGGTTCCCTACTCGATTGACCTGGAATCCGGTGAACCTGACCAGCGCTTTGTTGATTCTACGCTGCCAGCTCATGGCGACGCAGACTACCCACACTTCCTGGCAGTTCCCTGGCAATCTGGTGACATTGCCGGTTAGCACTTGCGTGAGGGTCAGGTCGTCCGGAATGTTTTGGTGTTTCGGACCAGCTATCCTCATCCGCTGTACGCTGGCGCGGGTCCGCCGGGAAAGCCTCTTCGGGGAAGCCTGACATTCACATGAGACGTGTTCGGGCCGCCTCTGCCCTCTTCGGCGGCTACCAGCACCCCACCCAGATGATCGCGGTGGGTTTCGGCCTCGCCATATTCGCGGGCTCCCTGCTGCTGTCCCTGCCCGCCGCCACCGCCCCGGGCCAGACCACCACCTGGATGACCGCGGTGTGGACCGCGACCGCCGCCGTCTCGCTGACCGGGCTGATCATCGTCGACACCCCCACGCACTGGTCGATGTTCGGCGAGGTGGTCATCATCGGCCTGGTGCAGATCGGCGGGCTCGGCATCATGACGCTGGCCACGGTCTTCACCGTGCTGGTGTCCGGCAGGCTGGGCCTGCGCGCCCGGCTGTTCGCGCAGGCCGAGACCAAGACGGCGACCATGGCCGACATGCGCAAGGTCGTGCGCAAGGTCGTGGTGTTCAGCCTGGTGTGCGAGGCCGTCGCCGCCGCCGTGTTCACCGCGCGGTTCATGATCGGGTACGGGGAGAGCTTCGGCAGCGCCCTCTACCTCGGCGTCTTCCACGGCATCTCGTCCTTCAACAACTCCGGCTTCACGCTCTGGTCCGACAACATCATGGGGTTCGTCGGCGACCCGTGGATCTGCCTGACGATCGCGGCCGCGGTCATCGTGGGCGGGCTCGGCTTCCCGGTGGTGTTCGAGCTGCTGCGCTCCTGGCGGCACCCCGGCAGGTGGAGCGTGCTGACCATGATCACCGTCTACGCCACCCTTTTCCTGCTGGTCCTGGGCACGCTGGTCTACCTGGCCACCGAGTGGCGCAACCCCGGCACCCTCGGCGGGCTGGACGACTCCGGCAAGCTGCTGGCCGCGTTCTTCCTGTCGGCCATGGTGCGCACGGCCGGGTTCAACAGCATCGACACCGGCGAGCTGCACCCGTCGAGCTGGCTGCTCACCGACGTGATGATGTTCATCGGCGGCGGCAGCGCCGGCACCGCCGGCGGCATCAAGGTGACCACGCTCGGCCTGCTGGCCTTCGTCATCTGGGCCGAGCTGCGCGGCGAGCCCAGGGTGAACGTCCGTCACCGCCAGGTGCCGGACACCGCGCAGCGCCAGGCCGTGGTGGTGACCGCGATGAGCGCGGCCCTGGTGGCCTTCTGCACCTACGTGCTGCTCGTGCTCACCCCGCACGGGCTGGACCAGGTGCTGTTCGAGGTGATAGCGGCGTTCAGCACGGCGGGCCTGACGACAGGGATCACGAATGAGATCCCGCCCGCCGGGCACGTGCTGCTCATCGTGCTCATGTTCGTGGGCAGGATCGGCCCGCTCACGATCGGCTCCGCCCTGGCGCTCAAGGAACGCGCCCGGCGTTACGAACTACCCGAGGAGCGGATGATCGTTGGCTGACCAACGCAATGACCCCGTGGTGGTGATCGGCCTCGGCCGGTTCGGCTCCGCGCTGGCGCTCGAACTCACCAGACGCGGCACCGAGGTGCTGGCCATCGACAACCGGCCCAGGATCGTGCAGGGGCTCACCGGGCACATCACACACCTGGCCACCGCCGACGCCACCGACCTGGAGGCGCTGCAGCAGCTCGGCGTGGCCGACTTCTACCGGGCCGTGGTCGCCATCGGCGACCTGGAGGCCAGCATCCTGAGCGCGTCCCTCCTGGTCGAGCTGGAGATCGACGACATCTGGGCCAAGGCCGTCAGCCAGCAGCACCGCCGCATACTCAGCCGGGTCGGCGTGCACCACGTCGTGCTGCCCGAGCACGACATGGGCGAGCGGGTGGCCCACCTGGTCAGCGGGCGGATGCTCGACTACATGGAGGTGGACGAGAACTTCGCGCTGATCAAGACCCGGCCGCCCAAGGAGTACGTCGGCGTCGCACTGGGCGAATCGAACCTTCGGCGCAAGTACGGCGTCACAATAGTGGCGGTCAAAAAGGAAGGCGAGGAGTTCACGTACGCGACCTCTGACACCGAGCTGTCGTACGGCGACATCATCCTCGTCTCCGGCCGCAGCGATCAGATCGAGCGCTTCTCCGAGCTGACCTGAGCCGGCCGCCTGCCTGTGAGTTGGTAAAAGGACGGATTTCTGGCCATTACCGTGGCTATAGGGTTTTGGCAAGGGCTGGTAGATCGGGGAGGTTCTCTTAATGGACTGGGGATCGGGCATCGTGCGGCTCGTGGGGGCGGCGGCCGCCGCCGGCGTGCTGACCGCCGCCATCGCCCTCCCGGCCGTCGGCGGCGCCGGCGCGATGTTCGTCAACACGGCTGAAGAGCTCAACCTGAAGGCGATGACCCTGAAGGAGCCGCCGCTGGCCGAGAAGACCACGCTGCTGGACGCCAAGGGCGACGAGATCGGCCAGTTCTACGAGGAGTACCGCGAGGTCGTCAAGCTCGACGAGATCTCCGAGGTCATGAAGACGGCCATCATCGCCATCGAGGACTTCCGCTTCTACGAGCACGGCGCCATCGACATCGAGGGCACGCTGCGCGCCCTGGCCAAGAACCTGACCTCCGGCGGCATCGCCCAGGGCGGCTCCAGCATCACCCAGCAGTACGTCAAGCAGGTGCTGCTCAACTCGGCCGTCACCGACGAGGAGAAGGCCAAGGCGCTGGAGGCCAGCTACGCGCGCAAGCTCAACGAGCTGCGCTACGCGATGGGGGTCGAGGAGAAGTACACCAAGGACGAGATCCTGGAGAAGTACCTCAACATCGCCTACTTCGGCGCGAGCGCGAACGGCGTGGAGGCCGCGGCCAAGCGGTTCTTCGGCGTCTCGGCCAAGGACCTCGACCTGGTCCAGGCCGCCACCCTCGCCGGAGCCGTGCAGGACCCCAACCGCACCGACCCCAACCTCGGCAGGCAGCAGCGCACCCGCCTGCTGGAGCGGCGCAACGTCGTGCTCAACCGGATGCACGAGCTCGGCAAGATCACCGACGAGGAGCTGGAGAAGGCCAAGGCCAAGAAGCTCGGCTACAAGGGCACCCCGCTGCCCGGCGGCTGCGGCGCGAGCCCGTACCCGTACTACTGCATGTACGTGCGCGCCGAGATCCTCAACAACCCGGTCTTCGGCAAGACCAAGAAGGAGCGCACCCAGCTGCTCAACCGGGGCGGCCTGACGATCAAGACCACGCTCGACCCCAAGATGCAGCGGGCCGCCGAGCGGGCGATCAAGAAGTGGGTGCACGCCTCCGACAACCCGGTCGCCTCCGAGGCCCTGGTCGAGCCCGGCACCGGCGAGATCAAGGCGATGGCCGCGAGCCGCACCTACGGCCGTTCCAAGAAGCGCAACGAGATGTCGTACAACGTCGTGGCCGACGCGGCACACGGCGGCGGCGTCGGCTTCCAGGCCGGCTCGACCTTCAAGACCTTTACCCTGCTCGCCGGCCTCAAGGAGGGCATGAAGGTCAACGACGGGTTCTCGGTGGGCGCCGGCTACCGCGCCTCCGGCTACTCGACGTTCAAGAACTGCAAGGGCGAGAACATCGGCGACCCGTCCCACACCGTCACCAACGACGAGGGGTCGGGCGGCTTCAAGACGCTGCAGACGGGCACCTGGCAGTCGGTCAACACCTTCTTCATGAAGCTGGAGGAGGAGGTCGGGCTCTGCGACACGATCAAGACCGCCAAGTCGCTGGGCATCAAGCGCTCCGACGGCCTGCCGCTGCAGGAATACTCCACGTTCACGCTCGGCATCAACGAGATGGACCCGGTGACGGTCGCCAACGCCTACGCGGCGATCGGGGCGCGCGGCAAGTACTGCGAGCCGATGGTCGTCACCGAGATCACCGACCGCGACGGCAAGGTCAAGAAGTACGAGCCGAAGTGCAAGCAGGTGATGGACCCCGAGGTCGCGGACGCCGCGGCGAACATCCTGGAAGGGGTGTTCACCAAGGGCACGATGCGCGGCGTCGGCGGCATCGGCCGCCCGGCGGCGGGCAAGACGGGCACCACCGACGCCCAGGCGACGGCCTGGTTCGCCGGGTTCACCCCGGACCTGGCGGGCGCGGTCAGCATCGGCGACCCGCGCGGCTCGCAGAAGTACAAGCTGAACAACGTCACGATCGGCGGCCGCTACTACGGCTCGGTCTTCGGCGCCAGCATCCCGGGCCCCATCTGGCGTGACACCATGCTGGCCGCGCTGAAGGGCACGAAGGCGACGGACTTCCACCCGCTCGACACGGCCAGGTTCGGCGGCTGCGGGTCGAGCTGCGCGCCGGTCCAGCGCGACCGTGAGGAGCCGAACGAGCTGCGGGACATCGACTCCGACAACGACGTCTCCATCGGCACCGGCCAGGACTGACGACACGCGGAGGGGACGCCCCGGTGTCCCCTCCGCGAAATGTCTCCGAAATCTCTGCGCTCACTTTGACCCCATTCACCTGCGCTTTTCTTTACTGGGTACTAACAGTGCAGTACAGAGGGCCTGTTAACCGCGGCGAAACATTGATAACGTGGGAGCGCTCCCAGGGATCTTCGGCGCGAGGTGTCGATCATGTCCGAGCAGCCCACACTGGCCCAGGTGGCGGCGGCCGCCGGGGTCTCCCCCGCCACCGCCTCCCGCGTGCTCACCGGCTCGGTCCGGGTCAGCACGTCGACCCGTCGCCAGGTCTACGAAGCCGTCTCCCGGATGGGATACGTGCGGCAGCGGGCGCCCAGAGGATCGGTCTCCAGAAACCCGGTGACGGGAATCACCGCGGTCATCTGCGACCATCTGCCGCGATTATTCTCCGAACCGTACTATGCCCGGCTGTTGTCCGCCAGCGGGGCCGTCGTCGCCGAGAACGGCACCCATCTGACCATCACCACGGTCAACCCGACCTCGTCCGTCCTGCCCACGCTGTCCGGCGCGGTGCTGCTCGTCGGCGCCAGGGAGCGGCACCCCCTCGCCATCAAGCTCTGCACCTCCGGCATCACCGTGCGCAACATCGGCCGGCCGCCCCACGACCTGAAACTGCCGTTCGCCGACGTCGACAACTACGACGGCGGGCGCCAGGCCGCCGAGCACTTCCTGCTCACCGGCCGCAAGTCGGTGGCCGCCATCGGCGGCCCGCCCTCGCTGCCCGCTGCCAGGGACCGGCTCGACGGCCTGGTCAAGACGTTGCGGGAGGCGGGCGTGGCCGAGGTGCCCGTCGCGTACGGGGACTTCACCGCCGCCTCGGGCACTCACGCCATGCAGTGGCTGCTGCGCCACGCCCCCGGCCTGGACGCGGTCTTCGCCGCCTCCGACCTGATGGCCGCCGGGGCGATGCAGGCGCTGCGCAGGGCCGGCCGCAGGGTGCCGGCCGACGTGGCGGTGATCGGGTTCGACGACGCCCCGGTCGCGCGGCACACCAACCCCGCGCTCACGACCGTACGCCAGCCTGTCGAGGAGGTGGCCACCATCGCGACCAGGTTGCTACTGTCCGGAACGACAGGGATCGATCCGATTCTCCCGACAGAACTGGTCATCCGTGACTCGGCATGAACCCGGCGACATCCTGGCCCGCAGGTACCTGCTCCTGGACCCGCTGGCCCGGGGCGGCATGTCCGTCATCTGGCGCGCCTTCGACCAGTCGCTGCACCGCATGGTGGCGGTCAAGGTGCAGTGCTCGTCCCTGCAGACGGGCCTCGGCGACCGGGTGAGAGCGCGGAGCGAGGCACGGGCCGCGGCCCGGTTCATCCATCCGGACGCCATCGAGATCTACGACTACGGCGAGGCCGTGACCACCAGCGGGGAGGTCGCGGCCTTCGTCGTGATGCCGCTGCTCGACGGGGTGCCGCTGGCCGAGCGCCTGGAGAGGGGGCCGCTGCCGTGGGCGGAGGCGGCGGCCGTCGCCATGCGGACCGCCCGCGTGCTGGCCGCCGGGCACGCCCGCGGGCTCGTGCACCGGGACGTCACCGCCGAGAACGTGCTGCTCACCGGCGACGGGCTGAAGCTGCTCGACTTCGGCATCGCCGCCTGGGCGGGCGACCCCGACGACGAGCGGGGCACGCCGCCGTACGTGGCGCCCGAGCGGCTGGCGGGGGCGCCGACCCATCCGGCCGTGGACGTGTACGCGCTGGGCGTGCTGCTGTTCACCATGATCGAGGGGCGTACCCCGTACCCGGAGACCACGTGGGAGCAGCTGGAGACGGCGCGCCGCACGTACCCGCCGCCGCGCCCGCCGGGCGCGCCGCACGCGATCGCGCTGCTCTGCCAGCGGTGCCTCGACCCTGAGCCGGCCCGCCGCCCGGAGGCGGCGGAGGTCGCGGCGGCGCTGACGGCCGCGCTCAGCCTGCCCAAGCGGCTGCGGCGCGGCCTGGCCGTGGCGGGAGCGGGGGTGCTCGCTCTGTCTCTGGTGGCGCTGATGGAACTGCCCCGGGACGCGATGCCCCCAGGGGTGACGGCGTCGCCGCCGGCCTCGCCCGTGGCGTCGCTGCCGTCCACGTCGATGCCGTCCGCTTCGATGCCGTCGATGGAGCGCTCCCCGGCCGAGGGGCGGACGGTCCGGCAGGCGGTCGACGGCTTCCACGCCACGCTGGAGGGCTCCGACGTGTGCGGCGCGCTCGGCGGTGACGTGGCGCTGGATCTCAAGCAGGTGCTGCGCGGGGCGCTGGTGTCCCCGGGGCAGGAGGACTCGCTCCTGGCCGGCCTGCGCAGGAAGCTGGCCGACCGTGAGCGCGAGGGCCGGCTCGCCCCGGCCTGCCGCACCCAGTTGGAGATCAGCCTCAACGAGATCACCGCCGCCCGCCGCTCACCCTGATCAGGCGCACGTGTAGCCGGACGGCAGGGCGGAGCTCCCGCTCGGCTTGGATGCCTGGAAGCCGAAGGTGGTGCTCGCGCCCGGGGCGAGGCTGCCGTTGTAGGGGAAGTTCGTGACGGTCACCGTCTGGCCGCTGGTGGAGAACTGGGCGCCCCAGGAGCCGGTGATGGCGTGGCCGGCCGGCAGGGTGAAGGTGACCCGCCAGCCGGAGATCGGCGAGGAGCCGCGGTTCACGACCGTGACGGGCTGGACGACGTACCCGGTGGCCCACTGGCCCTGGGTGGTGGCGGTGGCCTGGCAGGAGCCGCCCGGCTGCGGGTCCTGGCCGCCCGAGGTGGTCACGGCGAAGGAGTTGACGGCCAGCCCCGCGCCGCCCACCCAGGGCTCGAACCCGGCCTGCACGCTGGTCAGATACCAGGAGCGCTGGCCGTAGCCGCGGGCGACGACGTCGGAGAAGAACGTGTCGACGGCGAAGTCGATCGAGCTGGCCGGCGAGGTGCGGACGTAGGAGATGACGTTCCATCCGACGTTGCCGAACCACACGTCCCAGGTGCCGCCGGCCAGGTTGGCGGTGCCGACCCGGGAGCCGATCGGCTGGATGGAGCCCCGGTGGTTCAGCCAGATCATCAGCTCGGCGCCGGTGTTCTGCCCGTCGGTCCGCGGGGTGGGGTCGAACCACAGGTCGTAGGCGGCGTTCCAGGTGCCGCTGCCCGGATAGCTCATGCTGACGCTGGAGCGCAGGTTGCCGAACCCGCTCGCGTCCGCCCGCACGGGCAGGCCGCTCCCGGTGGTGCAGGCGGCGTAGTGGCACCCGGCGTAGATGGACGGGTAGGCGGCGGGCGCGCCGTTGGTGGCGTTGTTGTGCGCCGCCTGGGTGACGGTGAAGCCGCCGTTCTGGTTGACGTCGATGCACTGGGCCGTGCTCGCGCCCCACACGTTGTTCTGCACGATGTAGCGGCCGTTCTGGATTTGAGCCGAGCCGTACTTCTCGCAGATGACCGGCGCGGCGTGCGCGGGCATGGCGAACGCGAACGCGGCCAGCAGGACCGCGAGGGCCAGGGGGATGTGCACGCGTCTCATGGCCGTCAGGATCACGAGCCCGCGGCGGCCAGGGCAACCCCGCCCCGGTGCGCGCGGGCGGCGGCAGGGTGTTCCACCAGGGGAAAGCGGCGGCGGTACGGGCTGAAAGTTTCACTCGATGTTGTCGAACGAAGTCCGGACATGTTGTAATGCGACCACGCGAAAGCTGCCGGGCGGGCGGGTCGTGGTGGGTTCCTCTGTCATGCGAGCAAAGGAATCTTCTTCATGAGAGTCATGCGTTCGGCGGCACTGGCGGCCGCTGCGGCGTTAGTCATGATCGTCACCGCCTTCGTCATCCCCCAGTCGGCCCAGGCCCACGGCGTCACCATGTTCCCCGGCAGCCGCACCTTCCTGTGCTGGCAGGACGGCCTGCGGGACAACGGCGCGATCGACCCGTACAACCCCGCCTGTGACGCGGCCGTCGCCCAGAGCGGCACCACTCCGCTGTACAACTGGTTCGCCGTGCTCCGCTCCGACGGCGCGGGCCGGACCAGCGGGTTCATCCCCGACGGCCAGATCTGCAGCGGCGGCACTGGCGGGCCGTACGACTTCAGCGCCTACAACGCGGTGCGCAACGACTGGCCCAAGACCCACCTGACGTCAGGCGCCAACATCCAGATCCGGCACAGCAACTGGGCGGCCCACCCGGGCTCGTTCGACCTCTACATCACCAAGAACGGGTGGAACGCGAACGGTCCGCTGCGCTGGGCCGACCTGGAGAAGTTCGGCACCGTGAGCAACCCGCCGCAGTCGGGCGGCGTGGGCGGGCTCAACTACTACTACTGGAACTCCACGCTCCCCGCCGGCAAGAGCGGCGACCACATCCTGTTCATCCACTGGAAGCGCTCCGACAGCAACGAGAACTTCTACAGCTGCTCGGACGTCGTCTTCGACGGCGGCAACGGCGAGGTCACCGGTGTCGGCCCGGGCGGCAGCTCTCCCGGCCCTGGCCCCGGCCCGTCGGACACGCCGACCCCGGACCCCGACGCGGACTGCCAGGCCACCTTGCGCGCCACCGACACCGGCTGGGCAGGCCACTTCCAGGGCGAGGTGACCGTCCGCAACACCGGCACCACCCCGCTCAACGGCTGGACGGTGTCCTGGACGTACTCCGGTGGCCAGGGCTTCGCCGGAGCGCCGTGGAACGCCACGCTGACCGGGCAACCGCCCAACGTGGTGGCCAAGAACGTGTCGTACAACGGGCAACTGGCGCCGAACGCCTCGACCACGTTCGGCTTCAACGCCACGGGCAGCGTGCCCAGCCCCGTCCCGACGCTGACCTGCACGAGCCCGTAGAGGCAGGCTGATGCTGGAGGACGTGCGAACACCCCCGGCCCGGCGGCGCGGCTTCCTTGCCGTCGCCGCCGTGGTCGTGGCCGCCATCGCGGGTACGTCGCTCTTCGCGGTCCTGCGGCAGGGCGACCTGCCGCAGGACCTGTCCGAGGAGCTCACCGCCCGCGTGACGGTGCTGCTGGAGAGCGCCTCGCAGGAGGAGCACCTCCACCACGGGCACCACTTCGAAGAGGACGCCGGGAAGATCATCTGCGCTGTCGAGCCGTTCGGCGTGTCCCCCGAGGACGCGCGGAGCGTGACCGAGGTGGAGTGGGTGTACGCCCGGCACATGTGCGCGATCACCGGCCCCGGCACGGACTGGAAGACGTCCGTACGGGCCGCCGGGCCGCTCGCGGTGCACTTCGGCCACCACGCGGAGGTACAGGTGCCCATGGCGGGCACCGGTTACCCGCAGCGGGTCAGGGAGCTGATCCCGGAGCGCCTGCACGAGGAGGCGTTCGCCGACTTCGGCGACGACGAGGCGCTGGAAGCCGCGCGGGCGAGGTTCGAGCAGGCCAAGTAGGAACGAGCACTGCGAGAAGGAGCGGGCGGGCACCGCGGGAGGCGGTGGCCCGCACGCGAACGCGGCCGGCGGGGAGTGGGGAGGACTCTCTTCTGGGCCGGCCGCGTTCGCGCCATCCGGGCGGGATGGTTCGCAGGGGCGGTTCACTTCATCGGGGTGGGGCCTCACCTCCTCGGGCGGGGAACGGGGTGGTCAGGTGGCGCAGGTGTAGCCGGACGGCACGCTCGTCTGGCCGCCGGGCCGACCGGCCTGGAAGCCGAAGCTGGTGCTGCCGCCGGGGCCGAGGTTGCCGTTGTAGCTCGCGTTCCTGGCGGTCACGGTCTGGCCGCTGACGGACACCGTGGCGTTCCAGGAGCCGGTGATCTGGTGGCCTGCGGGCAGCGTGAACGTCACCGTCCACCCCGTCACGGCCGAGGTGCCGGTGTTGGTGACGCCGGCCTGCACGACGTACCCGTCGCCCCACTGGCTCTGCACGGTGGGAGCCACCGAGCAGCCGCCGCCCGAGCTGCCGGGCTGGGTGGTGAACGAGGCGTTCGGGGACGAGCCGGACTGGTTGCCCGCCGCGTCCCTGGCCCGCACGTACACCTGGTAGGCGGTGGACGGGGTGAGGCCGGAGATGGTGATCGCGTTGGTGGCCGTCTGGCCGAGGAGCGTGCCGCCCGAGCGGTAGACGTCGTAGCCGGTGACGCCCACGTTGTCGGTGGAGGCGGTCCAGGTCAGGCGGGCGCCGGTGGCGGTCACGTTCGACGCCGACGGGGTGCCGGGGGTGGACGGCGGGGTGGTGTCGACCGGGCCGCCGCCGCCGTAGATCGCGGCCTCGCGGGAGGTCGCCCTGATGCCGTTGGTTCCGTTGAAGAGCCGCTGGCCCCAGGAGGTGAGCTGGTTGACGTCGAAGTTGGTGACCTGGTCGAGGTACTCGACGCCGCCGCCGTTGCCGCTCCACGACCAGCCGAAGTAGCCGAGGCCGCGGCTCACGGCCTGGGCCATGATCGTGTCCTCGTCGGGGTTGCCGTCGGAGTGGTTGTGCCCGAACTCGCCCACGACCAGCGGCAGCCCGGCGGTCCTGAACGCGTCCATGTAGGCGGTGATCTCCGCGGCCGTGTCGAAGACCCCGTACATGTGGATCGAGAAGATCACGTTGCGGTCGGGGTCGCTGTCGAAGACGGTCCTGGCGTTGTCGCGCATGCCGAACTGCCAGTCCTGGCCCCAGTTGGGGGCGTCGACCATGAGCGCGTGGTCGAAGCCGTTGGTCCGCAGCTTCTGGATCGCGGCCGAGGTGGCGGCGGCCCAGCCCGGGGTGACGGCGTTGTTGCCGATGGGCTCGTTGCCGATGTTCACGACGACGTAGTCCTCCTGGCCCACCAGGGCGGACTTGACGCTGATCCAGTAGTCGGCGGCCTGGTCGAGGGTGTAGGCGCCGCTCTGCTCGCCGTACCCGGTGGTGTCGTGGTTCTCCAGGACGCAGATCAGCTTGTTCTGCTTGCACAGGGAGACGACGTTGGCCACGTCGGCGGTGTTGTTGGGGGTCCACCGGCCGCCGCTGAGCACCACGCGCACGGCGTTGGCGCCGAGCGACTTGATGTCGCGGAAGGACTGGGTCTGGCTGGTGTACCAGGTGTGGGCGTGGCTGGTGCCGCGGAAGATCAGGTTCTGTCCGCCGCTTTCGACGATGTTCGCGCCGCTGACGTGGATGCCGACGGCGGCGTGCGCCGGTTGGCTGATCAGGGCGACCGGGAGGAGGATGAGCGCCGCCAGGGCGGCGAGGCGTGATCTCATGTGCTGCCCTCAGAGGTGCAGGTGATGGGGTCGGGTACGACACCGCCGCCGTTGGCCAGGAAGCCGAACGTGGTGGTGCCTCCGGGGGCCAGGGAGCCGTTCCAGGTCTCGTTCCGCACGGTGACGGTCGAGCCCGACGCGGTGTGCCTGCCGCCCCAGATCTGGGTGATGGCGCCGGAGCCGGTCCAGGAGACGGCCCAGCCGGTGATCTGCGAGGTGCCGGCGTTCTTCACCGTGACCTCGCCCTGGTAGCCGCCGCTCCACGAGTTGACGACCTTGAACGCGGCGGTGCAGCCGCCGGTCGGGGCCGGTTCGTCGGTGGTGGTGAACGTGACGCTGCCGGACGGCGGAGAGGTGTTGCCGGCCGCGTCCCTGGCGACGACGTACGCGGTGTAGCCGGTGCCGGGCGTGAGCCCGGTCAGGTCGAAGGTCGTGCCCGTCGCGGTGCCCGCCTTCTCCCCTTCCAGGTAGACGTCATAACCGCTGACGCCCACGTTGTCGGTGGCGGCGCTCCACGTCAGCCTGGCGGTGGAGCCGGTGATCGCGGAAGCCGCCGGGGTGCCCGGCCTGCCGGGCGGGGTGTCGTCCTCCTCCTCGGGTCCTGGCGGCTGGCCCCAGATCTTGGTGCCGCCGCTGTAGAGGGTGATGTTGTCGACCCGTACCGGCGTCGCGCCCGGCGTGGTGGTCACGCCGCGGTAGGACCAGTCGTTGGCCGGGTCCCACGTGCCGGAGCTGGCGATGCGGAACTGGATCTCCCTGCGGTGCTGCGACTGTCCCGCCGGGGCGATGCGCTGGCCGGAGCAGTCGACGGACACGTAGTAGGTGCTGCCGCCGGCCGCGTGCAGCGTCGGGGCCGCGCACTGGGTGTACGCGGACGACACGGTGATCTGCGAGGCCGTGGTCGCGCCGTCGAGGGTGAAGTAGTAGCGGAACGACCCGTCGTCCAGGACCCGGGCGGGCCAGGCCGACCGGTTGCGGATGATGGCCTTGATCTCGGTGAAGTTCGCGCCGGTGGCGTTGACCCCGGCCTCCACGAAGATCTCCGGCCCGTCGGGCGTCTCCTCGGTGGGGAAGCCCGCCGCCGGCGGCCCGCCGTACTCGCGGTAGAGCCGGGCGAGCGCGCTGGTGAAGCCCGCGTTGTAGTCGGTGGCGACCTCGTTCATCACGTAGTCGTCACGCTTGTCGGTGTAGGCGTCGTTGGGGTCGGGCGGCCCGCCGACGAGTGCCCCGTACAGGGTGTGGCGGGTCTCCACCGGGGAGGAGAGCTGGTCCGTCCACGAACCGTGCGCGGTGCGGTGGTGCGGGTTCTTGGGCGGGTTGTTCCCGAACCCGATCACGTAGGACGAGTTGCGGGGGTTGTCGCCGAGCGCGTAGCCGATCTGCCGTACCGCGAAGTCGTGGTAGCGGGCCTTACGGGTGGCGTCGGTGATCGAGTCGCTGTGCACGAGCGCCGCGAAGGCGGTGTTGGCCGCGTACCGCAGCGACCCCCACCGGTCCAGCACGGCCTGGCCGCCGGGCGAGTACGCCACCCGGGAGCCGTTCACCCCGACCGTCCACCAGTCGAGCCAGCGGTTGGCGTCGTCGAGGTACTTCTGCTTGCCGGTCAGCTTGTGCAGCAGCACGTAGGTGCCGTAGGACTTGTCGTCCCAGGCGATGGTCCACTTGTACGACTTGATGGAGGTCTGGGGCTCGGTGCCCAGGCTGTCGTAGAGCGACTCGGCCTTGGTCAGGAAGGTCGAGTCCTGCGTTGCCCTGTACAGCCAGATCGCGCCCCAGACCAGCTCATCGGTGTATCCGCTCCAGGAGTTGTAGTAGCTCTGGGCGTCTGTGATGCAGTCGCTGTACTCCTTTCTCACGGTGTCGGCGAAGGTGTAGAGCTGCCTGGCATGGGTGACCAGCGTGTCGGCGTAGCCGGGGTCGGTCGGCCGGAAGACGATCGACGCGGCGGCCATCGCCGCCGCCGTCTCGCCTGCCAGGTCCGACCCGCCGCACGACGCGTCGATCTTGTACGAGGGACGCGCCATGGACATCGCCTCGGCGGGGCCCCACCAGGCATGGTCGGTGCCGCCGTTGCCGACCTGGCCGTACAGGACGTTCGGCGACGGGTGGGCCTTGATGAAGTAGTCGTTGACCCACCGCAGGTTGTTCAGCAGGTGGGTGAGCTGGCCGGAGTTCTGGTAGGCGTCGCGGTACTCGACCGCGCCCCAGGCCAGCATGGTGGCGGAGAACGCCATCGGGAAGCCGAACTTGACGTGGTCACCGGCGTCGTACCAGCCGCCGGTCAGGTCGCGTCCGACGTCGGCGCCGTCGTCCGTCGCGGAGTCGCCCCGCCATCCGACCCGGTTCCAGTCGGGCAGCTCGCCCGACTGCTGGGCCTCGTAGAACCAGAGCGACTTCTGCAGGGCCTCGCCGTACGCGAACGCCGGGGCCGCCGAAGCTTGGGCGCCCGGTACGGCGAGGAGCGGGAGGGCGAGGGCCGCCGCCGCGACGGCGGCGGCCCTCCGGAGGGTGCGGCTGATCACGGGAAGAGCCGCCCGTATTCGGCCAGGGCCACGGCCACGTCGACCTGCGCCCAGAACCGGTGGTAGTTGAAGGTGGGCACCGGCCCGGTGCCGTTCAGGTACGCCTGGACCTCGGGCCAGTCGGGGTCGTCCTCGTAGAAGGACCTGATCGACAGGAACGTGGAGTTCGAGTTGATCGGGTCGCCGTTCGGCATGGTGCCGGTCCAGCCCGGCGGCACGTAGACCGGGTCGTCGACGCGCTGGTAGTCGGCCTTGGTCTCCTCGACCGAGACGCCCTTGCCGTCGCGGTTCTCCCACACGGCGTCGAGCAGCGCCTTGGCCGTGTCACGGGCCTCGGCGTGGTTCGCCCTGGCCGCGTAGTACATGAGCACCTTGGCGTAGGAGCCGGCGACGCCCACGTCCTGGGTGTGGTTGACGACCTCGACGTGCAGGTTCGGGTTGGCCGGCGGCATGCCGGTGGTGGCGTTGAAGTTGCCCGCGGGCGCGCCGGTCCAGCGCAGCGTGGACGGGATCTGGTAGTCGCCGCCGCTGCTGACGGTGGTGTTGTCGAGCGCCCAGGTGACCCACTTGTCGAGCAGCCGCTTGGCGTCGGCGTTGCCGGTCACGTTGTACAGCTCGGCCACCCGCTCCATGGTCCAGGCCTGGAAGCCGAACCACTGGTTGGACGGCGGGTCGTGGTAGACGGGCTGCCAGTCGTAGGTCATGCCGTGGAACTTGGGCAGGTTGCTCGGCGGGGTGCCGTAGTCGCCTTCCCAGCTGTTGGTGGCGCCGCCCGCGATCGCGCCCTCGGCCGACTGCAGCCAGGTGTAGAACTGCAGCTGCCGGGTGAGGCTGGTGCTCCAGTCGTTGGCGCCGGTGGAGCTGCGCGGACGCAGCTCGGCCACGTTCGACAGGGCCCAGGCGGCGAACGGGTTCTGGTAGCCGGAGTGGTTGTGGCTGGAGCCGATCCGCCAGGCCCAGCCCGCGTTGGCGTCGGTGGCGCCGCCCCAGGCGTAGTACCAGGACATCAGGTAGGAGGCGGCGTTCTTGCCGGTGCCGGCCGGGCAGGACGGGCTGGTGCACCCGGGCTGCTTGAAGTACTTGTCGTACATCGAGTAGCGCAGGTAGTCGCCCATCTTGGCGGCCTTGGCCACGGTGGCGGAGATCTGCGACTCCTTGCCCTGCGCCTTGGCCCAGGTCAGCGCCCAGTACGCCACCTGCACGGCGCGGGCGTCGGCGTCGGGGGCGTTGGTGTACTTCCACTGCTTGGCGTAGGAGGAGTCCTTGATGAACAGGTCGAGGAACCCGTTGGGCCCGCCGTGCTCGAACGTGTCGCACGACGGCTGCGGGATGGTCTCGAACACGGACTCCTCGGCCCCGCGCTGGTAGGTGTTGATGTAGGCGGGCTTGGTGGTGCCGTCGCCGCAGCGGCCGAAGCCGTAGGTGTTGTCGACGTCGAGCAGCCAGTGCATGCCGTAGATGTCACGGGTGCCGTACGCGCTCTGCAGCTCGCCCGCGATCGGGTCGCTGCCCACGCTCACGCCCTGCTCGATCTGCGACGGGTAGTTGCTGACGCTGGTGTGCTCGGCCGCGTACGTGGCCGGCTTGGACGGGTCGTAGAACGAGTTCGTCGGCTGGTCGGCGGTGGC
Organism: Nonomuraea sp. NPDC049486; assembly: GCF_040676925.1. Lineage (NCBI taxonomy): Bacteria > Bacillati > Actinomycetota > Actinomycetes > Streptosporangiales > Streptosporangiaceae > Nonomuraea > Nonomuraea sp. NPDC049486. Next base: position 277,800 of record NZ_JBFAPV010000004.1, on the reverse strand, counting down.
CGGGATGATGTATCTCTCCATGGAGGCCCAGGCGTCGTTGAACTTCGTCCAGTCACCGGTGACCTGCCCGTAGACCGCCTCCAGCCACAGGTAGTAGCTGTAGGCCTCGGACGTGGTCTCGTGCCCGTGGTCGGGCGCCTCGACCATGAAGGTCTCCACCGAGTGGTACGGCACGCCCTCGGGCGAGAAGTAGCCGTTGGCGGGGTCGTGCAGGTCGTTGTACATCTCGGTGAAGCGCTGGATGTACTCGTTGTCGCCGCCGGTCCCGTCGTCGTCCACCTCGGTGGCGGTGACCTCGACCGGGGCGTAGCCGCTGGCGCTGACCCGGAACACGGCCGAGCCGCTGACGTCGTCCGCGTCGTCGGCGGCGTTGAGCGTCACGGTCTGCGCGGTGTTCCAGTTCGACGTGCTGAACGTGCGGGTCGCGCCGGTGCCGACGGTCAGGTCGGTGTCGCCGCTCACCCGCGCGGTGGTCACGGACACGTTGCCGGAGGGCTGTGCCGAGAGCCGGACGGAGAAGGAGGCGTCGCCCGACTCGGGCACGGCCAGGCTGAGCGGGCTGACGAGGAGCGCCGGTGTGTTGGTCGACGTGACGGTGATCCCGACCGGGGACGACACGGTGGTGTCACCGTCGTCGTCGGTCGCCCTGGCGGTGATCGAGTAGTTCCCGGCCGCCACGTTCTGCCAGTTGTAGGTGTAGGGCGCGCTGGTGTCGGTGCCCAGCAGCGTGCTGCCCTGGTAGAAGTCGACCTTGGCGACGGTGCCGTCGGCGTCCGCGGCGGTCGCGGCGATCGGCACGGTGGCCGGGGCGGTGAAGCTCTGCCCGGCGTTCGGCGAGGTCAGCGAGACCGTGGGCGGGTCGTTGACGGGCCCGGTGTCGCCGCAGGTGGTGCCGTTGATCGCGAACGAGGTCGGTGCCGGGTTGCTGCCCGACCAGGTGCCGTTGAAGCCGATGGAGGTGCTGGCGCCGGTGGCCAGGTTGCCGTTCCACGGCATGTTCTGCGCCGTGACCCGCGTGCCGGACTGGCTCCAGGTGGCGCTCCAGCCCTGCTGGTAGCGCTGGGTGGTGGTCGGGAAGTCGAAGGTCAGCGTCCAGTTGCTGAGCGGGTCGCCGCGGTTCTCGATGGTGATGGCCGCGGTGAAGCCGCCGCTGGAGCCGCTGCTCCAGTCGTTGGAGGTGTAGGACACCTGGCAGGCGACGGCCGCGCTGGCGGGCGCCTGGGCGAGTACGGTGGTGGTGCCCGCCACGAGGACCAGGACCGCGGGTGCGGCGAGCCTCCTGGCCAGGCGTGCGAGCATCGAACGGGGTCTACGGATCACGGTTGCTCCATGGGAGTAGGGGGTGGGAGCGCTCCCATGGGGATTGTGCGTTGCGCCGTGGAGGCGATGTCAACGAAATGCCCTCCGGGTGACGCCGGTATTTCCTCTCACCTGGTGGCGTGGCATGAAAGTTTCACGCCGGTTAAGGGGCGTTCGGCGAGCGTGCGACGGCGTGACGGGGCTCGCGGAGTGTCGTCGGCTGTACACCCTGGCGGACCGGTTGCACCATTGGGAGCGCTCCCAGTCAGCCTCTGTCCCCCTGGAGTTGATGACTCGTGAAGATCCCACGCGGCCTGCGCAGATGGGCCGTGACCGCGACCGCGACCCTCGTCGCGGCCTTCGGCCTGGTCGCCGGGCAGACCACGGCGGCGCACGCCGCGGTCGCCTGCGACGTCGTGTACACCCCCAACACGTGGACCTCCAGTCCGGGTCAGGGCGGCTTCACCGCCGGCATCACGCTGAAGAACCTCGGCGACCCGCTCAGCAACTGGACGCTGACCTTCGACTTCCCGACCACCACCCAGCGCTACACCCCCGACGGCTGGGGCGCCTCCTGGAGCCAGTCCGGCACCACCATGACCGGCCGGAACATGCCGTGGAACGGCAGCCTGGCCACCGGCGCCAGCATCTCGGTGGGCTTCAACGGCACCTGGTCGGGCACCAACCCGAACCCGACGTCGTTCGCCGTGAACGGCACCACCTGTGGCGGGCCCGGCGGCGTGACCCCCTCGGTCATCACCTCCGCCAGCTCGGTCGCGGTCGCCGAGGGCGGCACCGCCACCTTCACCGCCCGCCTTTCGTCCGCCCCCTCCTCCAACGTGACCGTGAGCACCACCAGGACCAGCGGTGACACCGACCTGACCGTCTCCTCCGGCGCCTCGCTCACCTTCACCCCGAGCAACTGGAACACCCCGCAGACCGTGACGCTCGCCGCCGCGCAGGACGCCGACACCGTCTCCGGCACCGCCGTCTTCACCGTGGGCGGCACCGGCGTCACCTCGGCGAGCGTCAACGCGAGCGAGGTGGACGACGACGCCACGCAGGAGCAGTCGCTGATCGTCACGCCCACGTCCGTGACCGTGCCGGAAGGCGGCACCGCCACGTTCACCGTCCGGCTGGCCGCCAGGCCCACCGCGAACGTGACCGTCACCACGACCGCCGGCAGCGGCGACACGAGCCTGACCGTCTCCGCCGGCGCCTCGCTCACCTTCACGCCGGACAACTGGAACACCCCGCAGACCGTGACCCTGGCCGCGGCGCAGGACTCCGACACGACGGCGGGCACCCGCACCTTCACCGTGGCCTCCACCGGCCTGACCTCCCGCACCGTCAGCGCCACCGAGGCGGACGACGACGGCGGCACCAACCCGACGCACGTCGAGAACCCGTACGCGGGAGCGACCGGCTACGTCAACCCTGACTGGTCGGCCAAGGCCGCGGCCGAGCCCGGCGGCGCGGCGGTGGCCAACATCTCCACCGCCGTCTGGATGGACCGGACCGCCGCCATCGCCGGCTCCGCCACCGCGATGAGCCTGCGCGAGCACCTGGACGAGGCGGTCAGGCAGGACGCCGCCAACGGCGCCTCACCGCTGACCATCCAGGTCGTCATCTACAACCTGCCGAACCGCGACTGCTCGGCGCTGGCCTCCAACGGCGAGCTGCGCATCTCCGAGAACGGCTTCAACCGCTACAAGACCGAGTACATCGACCCGATCGCCGACATCCTGGACGACTCGCAGTACGCCAACCTGCGCATCGTCACGATCATCGAGCCCGACTCGCTGCCGAACCTGATCACCAACACCGACCAGTTCGCCGACTGCCGCGAGGCGGACGGCCCCGGCGGCTACCGTGACGGCGTCCGCTACGCGCTCGACAAGCTGCACGCGATCACCAACGTCTACACCTACGTCGACGCCGCCCACCACGCCTGGCTCGGCTGGGACTCGAACTTCCAGCCCGCGGTCGACCTCTTCTACCAGACCGTGGCCGGCACCGCCGCGGGCGTGGACAGCGTGGACGGCTTCATCGTCAACACCGCCAACTACTCCGGCCTGAGGGAGCCGCACTACACGATCAACACGCAGGTGAACGGCACCTCGGTGCGCCAGTCCACCTGGGTGGACTGGAACTGGTACATCGACGAGGCGACCTTCGCCACCGCCCTGCGCAACGCCCTGATCGCCAAGGGCTTCCGTCAGGGGCTGGGCATGCTCGTCGACACCTCCCGCAACGGCTGGGGCGGCACCGCCCGCCCGTCCGCGCCGAGCACCTCGACCAACGTGAACACGTTCGTGAACGAATCCAGGATCGACCGCCGCATCCACGCCGGCAACTGGTGCAACCAGAGCGGCGCGGGCCTCGGCGAGCGGCCGCAGGCCGCCCCGGCGGCGGGCTTCGACGCCTACGTCTGGATCAAGCCTCCGGGCGAGTCGGACGGCGCCAGCAGGGAGATCCAGAACGACGAGGGCAAGCGCTTCGACCGGATGTGCGACCCCACCTACACGGGCAACGAGCTCAACGGCAACAACCTGACCGGCGCCCTGGCTGACGCGCCGATCTCCGGCCAGTGGTTCTCCGCCCAGTTCAGAGAGCTCGTCAGGAACGCGTACCCGCCGCTGTCCTGACACACGGCACAGGGCCCAGGCCGCCGGATCAGCCCCGGCCTGGGCCCTGTATCAAACGCACATGATCACTTCGAACGCCTCTCGCGCCACCGCGCGACGAGGCGTTCGACGTCGTACGGCACGAGGTTGAGCGGAGGCCCCGACAGGCCGGTCCTGATCGCCTCGCGGATCCTGTCGTTGATCTCCCCGACGATCCGCCGCAGCTCGGCCTCGGTGCGCGCCCCCTCGGCCAGGCGCAGCGCCTCCTCGGCGTCCTTGCGCAGCTGGAGCGTCGGCGGCAGCGGCATGGACAGGCCCTCGGCGCGCACCTTCTGCTTGATCCACCACATCTCGTCGTACGGCCGGTCGAGGCCGGGGATGGGCTTGCCGGCGCCCGGCAAATCGTCGAACTCCCCGCGCTCCATGGCCTCACGGATCTGCCGGTCGACCCAGTTCTCGAAGGGCACCCCCGGCGGTTTGCGCTCGCTCACGCGCTACTCCCCAGATCTCAGGCTCTCCTGCGAGCCTATGCGAGGACCCCGCCCGCCGAAGGCGCGGGCTGTGTCGCGGCAGGCGGGGCCTCGGTCCGGGGCTCAGGCGACGAAGGTGCCTGGATGGCGGCCCAGGCCGGTGACCGCCACCCGGACGCGTCTCATGGGTGACAGCCGCCTCCCGCGGTTCTCCGGCAGGCGCATGGTGATCTCCACCCGGGTCCCCTGGGGCCCGGTGCTGAACATGACGCCGTCGCTCAGCCGGCGGATGAGGTAGAGCCCCCGGCCGTCGAAGGCCGAGTCGCCCGGCAGGCTGTGACCGTTCAGGCGGCCGCGGGGGATCCCCGATCCGCTGTCGACCGTCTCCGCCCGCAGGAGCCCGTCCACCGTCCACAGCGTGACGTGACCGCTCCCGCCCGCGTGTGCCACGGCGTTGGTGACGCTCTCGTGCACGGCCAGGACGAAGTCGTCGAGGCGCGGGCTCACCAGCCCGCAACGCGTCGCGTGCCGCGCGACGGCAAGGCGCAGTGCGGCCACCTCCTCGACGGTGAAGGACTGGGCCAGAAGAGTGCGCATGGCAGGCTCCTCGCGATTGCCTGGGGTCGCCGACGCGCGGGACTCGAAGGCAGGCGTCAGGTGTGCGGTGCTCGTACGCGTTCGATCGGGTGGCGATGGTGAGCCCGGGGCGTGCGCACGAGAGCCGCCGAGCTGCCGGACGGCCGGCCCGATCGAGGGTTCGAGATCCATGCGGTTCCTCCGTGTCGCGATGACACCCAGGCCGCGCTTCCGGACCTCGCGTAGTTCACCCATTTCCCTGACATCAGGGATTTACACTGCCTTGCCGGAGACGGTGGCGTTTCTCACCTTTCAGGGGTGGCGCGGGCGCCGACCCCCGTGGCGAGTTCACGCAGGCGGCCGCGCTTGCTGTCGGGCGCGAGCGGGGCGGCGTCCCCGCCGGCGCCGTCGTGGATGCCCTCCAGCGCGGTACGGATCGCGTCCTCAGAGGTGTGCCGGGGCGTCCAGCCGAGCACCTCGCGGGCCCTGTCGACGTTCATCAGCGGGATCGCGAGCGCCAGCTCCATCAGGCCCGGCGCGGCGGGCACCAGCCGCAGGTGCCAGCCGGCCGACACGGCGGCCCTGGCCAGCGGCCCGGAGACCGGCACGACGCGGGCGCCGAGCAACTCGGCCAGCGTGCGCGGGTCGAGCACCGGCTCGGCGGCGATGTTGAAGGCCCCGCTGACCGGCTTGGTGACGGCCAGCCGGTAGGCCTCGGCCGCGTCCTCGGCGTGCAGCACCTGCAGCTTGAGCCCGGGGATGTCGGGCACGAACGGGATGCGCCCCGCCTTGACCATCCGCCGCGGCAGGAACGGCCCGGCGAACAGCCTGCGCTGCTCGGAGGCCGCCTCGCGCTTGAAGATGAACCCGGGCCGCATGCGCACCACCCGGATGCCCGGGTTGTCGTTCTCGAACACGTCGAGCACCCGCTCGACGTAGGCCTTCTCCCGTCCGTACGCGGCGCCGGGGAAGCCGTGGGTGGGCCAGCTCTCGTCCACCGGCACGTCCTTCGGCCGGGGCGAGTACGCGCCCACCGAGGACGCGTACACCAGAGCGGAGACCCCCGCCTCCGCGGCCGCCCTGAAGACCCGCGTGCTGCCGAGCACGTTGGCCCTCCAGGTGACGACGGCGTCCCTGGTCGGCTGGAACAGCCAGGCCAGGTGCACGACCACGTCGGCGCCCTCGAAGATGGGCGACAGGTCGGAGCGGACCACGTCCGCCTTGTGCCACTCGGTCGGGCCGCCGCGCGAGCCGGGCGGCCGTCTGGCCACGCCGACGACGGACGTCACGTTCTCGTCCGCCTCCAGCGCTCGCACCACACTGGTCCCGACATTCCCCGTCGCCCCCACCACCACGACTCTCATGGGCCTGTGGCTGCCCACCTCTCGCGCGGCGAAACCGCTGGAGTCACGGCTTGAGCAGGATCTTTATCGCACCGTCCCGCTTTTTCTGGAACATCTCGTACGCTTCGGGCGCCTGGTCGAGCGGGATGGTGTGCGTGGTGAGATCCATGACGCCGAGCGGATCGCCGTCGTCGGTGAGCAGCGGCATCAGCGCGCCGATCCAGCGCTTGACGTGCGCCTGACCCATGCGCAGCGTGATGCCCTTGTCGAACATGCGCAGCATCGGCATCGGATCGGCCATGCCGCCGTAGACGCCGATCACCGAGATCGTGCCGCCGCGCCGGACGCTCTCGATGGACTGGTTGAGCGCGGCCAGCCGGTCCACGCCCGCGTGGGTCATGAGCGGCGCGGCCATCCTGTCCGGAAGGAAGCCGGTGAGCGTCTGGGCGAGCTTGCCGGCCGGCGAGCCGTGCGCCTCCATGCCGACCGCGTCGATCACGGAGTCGGTGCCGCGTCCGGACGTCAGGTCGCGGATCGCGGCGGGCACGTCGGTGACGTCGCTCGCGTCGACGGTCTCGATGCCGTGGCGGCGGGCCATCTCCAGGCGCTCGGGCACCCCGTCGACGCCGATCACCCGGTGGCCCAGGTGGCGGGCGATGCGGGCGCACATCTGGCCGATGGGGCCCAGGCCGAAGACGGCCACGGTGCCGCCGTCGGGGATGTCCGCCCAGTCGACGGCCTGCCAGGAAGTGGGCAGCACGTCCGACAGGTAGACGAACCGCTCGTCCGGCGGACCTTCGGGCACCCTGATCGGGCCGAACTGCGCCTGCGGCACCCGCAGGTACTCCGCCTGGCCGCCGGGCACCTGGCCGTAGAGCTTGGTGTAGCCGAACAGCGCGGCGCCCATGCCGTGCTCGCGGACCTGGGTGGTCTCGCACTGGGCGTAGAGCTCCAGCACGCACATGTGGCAGTGGCCGCAGGCGATGTTGAACGGGATCACCACCCGGTCGCCCTTCTTGAGCCCGGTCACCTGGGCGCCGACCTCCTCCACGACGCCCATCGGCTCGTGACCGAGGATGTCGCCCTCCTGCAGGAACGGCCCGAGCACCTCGTACAGGTGGAGATCGGAGCCGCAGATGCCGCTGCTGGTGACCCTGATGACGGCGTCGGTCGGTTCCTTGATCTCCGGATCGGACACCTCTTCGACGCGTACGTCCCGCTTGCCGTGCCAGGTGACGGCTCTCATGGTCTGCCTCCCTCGATCGACCAGGCCCGCATACCCGGGATACGCGCCCCTAGACCCCCTGGACCGCAGGTCAAGGGACGTTCATGAGGAGGGCTTGGATATCCCTGGAAAACTCGGGTCCCTCAACCCGCTTTACACACTCCGTATTCGGTGAGTAACTACTCGTAGCACAGAGCAGCCCTGAAGGAGTCTGGCCGATGACCGTGAGCATCACCCCCGACTTGCTGGCGCCCCGCATCGACGACCGGCTGGCCGGGTTCCTCGAGGGCTGGCGGCCCCCGGTCGCCGACCCCGACGTGGCGGCGGCCTACGAGTTGCTGGTCGGCTTCATCCTCGGCGGGGGCAAGCGCATCAGGCCTCAGCTGTGCTACTGGGGCTGGCGGGGCGCCGGCGGCGAAGACTGCGACGAGATCATCAGCGCCGCCGCGGCGCTGGAGCTCTGCCACGCGGGGCTGCTGATCCATGACGACATCATGGACGGCAGCGAGTTGCGCCGCGGGCAGGCGACGATCCACAAAAGCCTCGCCCGCCTGCACGAAGGACCTGGCGCGGAGGCCTTCGGGCAGGCGGGCGGGATCCTCCTGGGCACGCTCAGCCTGTCCTGGTCGGATGCCCTGTTGTCGTCGTGCGACGTGGACCCGGTCCGGCTGCGGGCCGCGCACCGCGTCTTCGACGCCATGCGCACCGAGGTGATCAGTGGCCAGTATCTGGACATGCTGGCCCAGCTGCGCGCCGGGGCGAGCGTGGAGCAGGCGCTGACCACGATCAGGTTCAAGACGGCCAAATACACCGTCGAGCGGCCGCTGCAGATCGGCGGCGCGCTGGCCGGGGCCGAGCCGGACCTGCTGCGCGCCTACACCCGGTTCGGGGTGCCGCTCGGGGAGGCGTTCCAGCTCCGCGACGACGTGCTCGGCACGTTCGGCTCGTCGGGCGAGACCGGCAAGTCGGCGCTCGACGACCTGCGCGACGGCAAGCACACCGTGCTGGTCGCGCACGCGCTGGCGCGGGCCACGCCCCAGCAGCTCGCCTACCTCGCCGCCTGGCACGGCAACCCCGCGCTGGGCGAGGAGCAGGCGGCGGAGCTGCGCCTGATCCTGCTGGAGACGGGCGCGCTCGCCGAGGTCGAGTCGATGATCGATGCACGGGTCCGGCAGGCCGTGGAGGCGCTCGACACCGCCCCGGTCGCGCCCGACGCGCGGGCCGCGCTGACTCTGTTCGCGGCCAGGCTCGCCCACCGCGACAGCTGACCCCGGCCATGTCGAGAGCACGGCCGGGGCTGACCCCTGCCCACGAACGATTACCCAACGCACTTTTTCGTCACTCTCCGTAAATCTCTCATGATGGGTGGTGCCCGAATGACCGAGACGACCGACTCCGCCGCGGCAGGCCAGCAGCTGAGCCTCAGCACCGAGGCCGCGCGCAACCTCTCGACGACCACGAAGACCCCGCCGCAGATGCAGGAGATCACCTCACGGTGGCTGCTCAAGCTCCTGCCCTGGACGCAGACCTCCGGCGGTGTCTTCCGCGTCAACCGGCGGCTCACGTACACGCTCGGAGACGGCCGGATCACGTTCAGCACGAGCGGCGCCGAGGTGCGGGTGGTCCCCGCCGAGCTGTGCGAGCTGCCGATGCTGCGCGGTTTCGACGACATCGAGGTCCTGGAGGCGCTCGCGTACCGGTTCGCCCAGCGCGAGGTCGAGCCGGGCGACGAGATCGTCCGCGAGGGCGAGCCCGTCGACCAGCTCGTGCTGATCGCCCACGGCCGAGTCGGCAGGGTCGCCCAGGGCGCCTACGGCGACGAGCAGAACCTGGGCGTGCTGGCCGACGGCGACCATCTGGGCGATTCGATGCTCACCTCCGGCGGCACCTGGGAGTTCTCGGCCCGCGCCAGGACCGCCACCACCTTGCTGACGCTCTCCCGCGAGGACTTCCAGGCGCTGCTGGACCGCTCGCCGGGGCTGCGCGACCACCTGGAGGCGTGGCAGGCGTGCGGTGACCGGGCGCGCAACGACCACGGCGAGGCCGCGATCGAGATGTCCTCCGGCCACAGCGGCGAGGCGACGCTGCCGGGCACGTTCGTCGACTACGAGCTGAGCCCGCGTGAGTACGAGCTGAGCGTGGCGCAGACCGTCCTGCGGGTCCACAGCCGGGTCTCCGACCTCTACAACCAGCCGATGAACCAGCTGGAGCAGCAGCTCAGGCTGACCATCGAGGCGCTGCGCGAGCGGCAGGAACACGACCTGATCAACAACCGCGACTTCGGGCTGTTGCACAACGCCGACTTCGCCCAGCGCATCCGCACCCGCACCGGCCCGCCCACCCCCGACGACCTGGACGACCTGCTGGCCAAGGTGTGGAAGGAGCCGGCGTTCTTCCTGGCCCACCCGCAGGCCATCGCCGCCTTCGGCAGGGAGTGCAGCAAGCGCGGCCTCTACCCGCAGGCCGCCGAGGTGAGCGGCCACCGGGTGCCCGCCTGGCGGGGCGTCCCGATCTTCCCGTGCAACAAGATCCCGATCAGCGCGCAGCGGACCAGCTCGGTCATGCTCATGCGCACCGGCCAGGAGAACCAGGGCGTGATCGGGCTGCACCAGACCGGCATCCCCGACGAGTACCAACCGAGCCTGTCGGTCCGGTTCATGAACATCAACGAGAAGGCCGTCATCTCCTACCTGGTCAGCGCCTACTACTCGGCCGCGGTCCTGGTTCCCGACGCGCTGGCCGTGCTTGAGGACGTAGAGATCGGCCGCGAGGACTAGGTGCCCCGGTTGACCGAGCTGGAACGGCCGCTGAGCCTCGGCACGCCCGGGGCTCGCACGCTGGCCACGACGACCAAGACGGCTCCCCATACGCAGGAGAGCTCCCCCCGGTGGCTGCTGCGCGCGCTGCCGTGGGTGGAGCTCTCCGCGGGGAGCTACCGGGTGAACCGCCGGCTCACCCCCTCACCCGAGCGGCCCGACCCGCGCCCGCTGAACAGGCGCGGGGAGGTCGCGATCGACCTGGCGTCCGGCCACCGGGGGGAGCCGCGGCTGCCCGGCACGTTCCCCGACTACGATCCCAGCCCGCGCGAGTACGAACTGAGCGTCTCCCAGGCCGTGCTGCGGGTCCACACCAGGGTCGCCGACCTGTTCAGCGACCCGATGGACCAGACCAAGGAGCAGCTCAGGCTCACCGTCGAGGCGGTGCGCGAGGCGCAGGAGCGCGAGCTGGTCGGCAACCCCCGGTTCGGGCTGCTGCACAGCGCCGACCCCAAGCAGCGGCTGGCCCCCCGCTCGGGGCGGCCCGGCCCGTCCGACCTGGACGCGCTGCTGACCCGCCGGCGCAAGACCCGTTACATGCTGGCGCACCCGCTCGCCATCGCGGCGTTCGGCCGCGAGTGCAGCGCCACGGGCGTCTACCCCGACAGCGTCGAGGTCGATGGCAGCCGGATGACCGCCTGGCGCGGCGTGCCCATCCTGCCCTGCGACAAGATCCCCATCAGCCGGTCGGGCACCAGCTCGATCCTGGCCTTCCGCACCGGCGAGGAGGATCAGGGCGTGGTCGGGCTGCACCAGACCGGCATCCCCGACGAGCACCTGCCAGGGCTCAGCGTCCGGGCCATGGGCATCGACGAGCGGGGCATCACCACCTACCTTGTCAGCGCCTACTACTCGGTCGCCGTGCTCGTCCCCGACGCGCTCGGCGTGCTCGACGGCGTGGAGGTGTACGGGTGAGCTTCGACATGCCGGACTTCTACCTGCCGCATCCGGCGCGGCTCAACCCGCATCTGGAGGAGGCCAGGACCCACGCCAGGCTGTGGGCGCGGGGCATGGGGATGCTGGAGGGCTCGGGCGTCTGGACCACCGACGACCTCGACGCCCACGACTACGCGCTGCTGTGCGCGTACACCCATCCCGACTGCGACGCCGCCGAGCTGTGCCTGGTGACCGACTGGTACGTGTGGGTGTTCTTCTTCGACGACCACTTCCTGGAGGTGTTCAAGCGGCCGGGCGACCGGGAGGGCGGCAAGGCCTACCTGGACCGGATGCCCGCGTTCATGCCGCTGGAGCAGGGGGCCGCCGTGCCCGAGCCGGGCAACCCGGTCGAGGCGGGGCTGGCCGACCTGTGGGCGCGCACGGTGCCGGGGACGTCGCCCGGGTGGCGTGCGCGGTTCGCCGAGAGCACGAAGGCGCTCCTGGACGAGTCGTTGTGGGAGCTGTCCAACATCAACGCGGGCCGGGTGCCGAACCCGGTCGAGTACATCGAGATGCGCCGCAAGGTCGGCGGGGCGCCCTGGTCGGCCGGGCTGGTCGAGCACGCCGTGGGAGCCGAGGTGCCGGACGTGATCGCCGGGTCGCGGCCGATGCGGGTGCTGCGCGACACCTTCGCCGACGGGGTCCACCTGCGCAACGACCTGTTCTCCTACCAGCGGGAGACCGGTGAGGAGGGCGAGCTGAGCAACGGGGTGCTGGTCCTGGAGACGTTCCTGGAGTGCACCACGCAGCAGGCGGCGGACGCGGTCAACGACCTGCTCACGGCGCGGTTGCAGCAGTTCGAGCACACCTTCGCCACCGAGCTGGGGCCGCTGCTGGCCGAGCACCGGATCGACCCGGTCAGCTGCGGCGGCGTGCTGGCGTACGTCAAGGGGCTGCAGGACTGGCAGTCGGGCGGGCACGAGTGGCACGCCCGGTCCAGCCGCTACACCAAGGCCACACCGGGGCCGGGGCTCGGCATGGCGTCGCTGGGGCTCCACCGGTTCCGCTCCCATCAGCACGTCCCGTACCAGCGGGTGGGGCCGGCCCGGGTGCCCGACCTCTTCATGCCGTTCACCGCGCGGCTCTCCCCGCACCTGGAGGGGGCCCGGCGCAACCTGGCCGCGTGGGCTCGCCGGATGGGCATACTCGACGTGGCCGTGTGGGACGAGGAGAAGCTCGCCGACTACGACCTGCCGCTGTGCGCGGCCGGCATCCATCCGGACGCCACGCCTGAGGAGCTGGACCTGTCGTCGGCCTGGCTGGCCTGGGGGACGTACGGCGACGACTACTTCCCGAAGGTGTTCGGGCGCAACCTGGTCGCCGCGCGGGCCGCGGTGGCCCGGCTGCCGGGGTTCATGCCGCTCGACGGCGTCACCTTCGCGACGCCCGCGAGCGCGCTGGAGCGCTCGCTGGCCGACCTGTGGCGGCGCTCGGCCGGGCCGATGAGCGAGGCGGCGCGGCGCGCGTTCCGCCGGTCCGTCGAGGACATGACCGAGAGCTGGGTGTGGGAGCTGGCCAACCAGGCGGCGCACCGCATTCCCGAACCGGTCGACTACGTCGAGATGCGGCGGCTGACGTTCGGCTCCGACCTGACGATGAGCCTGTGCCGGCTGGCCCGCGCCGACGAGATCCCTCCCGAGGTGTACGCGAGCGGGCCGCTCAAGTCGCTGGAGAACGCCGCGCAGGATTACGCCTGCCTGCTCAACGACGTGTTCTCGTACCAGAAGGAGATCGAGTTCGAGGGTGAGATCCACAACGGGGTGCTGGTGGTCCAGAGCTTCTTCGGCTGCGGTTATCCGGAGGGCCTGCGGATCGTGGTCGACCTGATGGAGTCGCGGATGCGGCAGTTCCAGCACGTGGCCGCGCACGAGCTGCCGGTGCTCCGCGCCGACCTCGGGCTGGACGAGCGGGCCGGGCAGGCGCTCGACGGCTACGTGCGGGACCTGGAGAACTGGATGTCCGGGATCCTCGTCTGGCACCGCGACTGCCGCCGCTACGACGAGGAGTCCCTGCGGCGGCACAACCGGCCCTTCCGCGGCCTGCCGTCCGGGCCGACGGGGCTGGGCACGGCGGCCCTGTCGGTGATCTAGACCAGCGGTTGCGCGCGGGCCTCATGGTGCCAGCCCATGAGGCCCATCAGCCGTCTCTGGAACGGTGTCACGTTGACCAGCCGGATCCACCGCCGGCCGGGCGGCACCGCGGGCATGACCAGCACGCGCAGGCCGGACAGGTCGACGAAGGTCAGCGCGCCGGTGTCGACGGTCAGCGGCTCGCCGCCCTCCCACGCGGATCGCAGGGTACGTTCGAGCGCCGGGCTGTTGGTGACGTCGACCTCGCCCATCAGGAGGACGGCCGTCGAACCGCTCCGCGCGATGATCCGCAGCTGGGCGTCCTGGTAGAGCAGCCGCCCCATGTCATCGCTCATCATGCGCACACCCCCACTCGGTCTCAGGGGGTTGCCGGCGAGCCCTGCGGCCGAAACACCGGCCGCTGCCCACAATACACGCAATATGCCGACTTATGTAATCTTCGCCATGAAATGACCGTATTCACACCATCTCGTGAACGGGCGGGGCCGCGCCTCGACCGGCGGGCGAGCGGAGGCGCTCACGGAAAAACCAAGCCCTTTTCGGGATAGCGAATATCTCCTGCCGCTTCTTATTGGTGATATGTCCGAGCTGATCCACTTTTGTCGTGGGCCATTGTGGACGCATTTTCAGCTTGTCGCCATACGTGCATCCGGCCTGGCTAAAGGGCGTTTTATGCCTATAGGCCGGGAGCATTCATCAGGGGACGAGCGGTGCCGCGCCGGCGGCGAGGATCGGCGTGACCGACAATGCAGAAGCGGTGAATATCCAGATGCGGGCAGTACGCATACTTATCGCCACGGCCATGGCGTGCACTTTTCCCGGAACCCTGAATTCCGCCACGGCAATGGCACACGACTGTTTCGACCCGTACGCGGTCGAATGTTACGACGACCGGCCGTGGTATCCGCGGCCCGGCCGGGTGGTGGCCGACGCCGCCCTGGAAGCGATCGGGCTGCCGTACTCGTGGGGCGGAGGCGGCACGAGCGGGCCCGGCTACGGGATCGGGCGCGGCGCCAAGACCTGGGGCTTCGACTGCTCGGGCCTGGCCCAGTACGCGTGGGCCAGGGTGGGCGTGACCATCAGCCGCACCTCGCAAAGACAGTGGGAGGACGGGATCCGGATCCCCAGGGACGAGGTGCGCGCCGGCGACCTGGTCTTCTACGACAGCAACCCGCGCCGCCGCGGGCCGGAGCACGTCGGCATCGCGATCAACCGCAAGCGGATGGTCAACGCCCCGTTCACCGGCGCCACCGTACGGGTGGAACCGGTGGACAGGCCCACCTACATCGGCGCCGTCCGCCCAGGCGTGGAGCCGGACTGGTGAGGCTCAGGAGGTCCGCTGGATGCGGTCCATGGCGGCGCTGAGCCGCCGCAGGGACTCCACGCAGGCGTGGAAGCGGTCCGCGCCCAGCTCGGCGGCCAGGGCGGCGGCCAGCTCCCGGTGGCCGGGGACGATCCTGGCGACGGCCGCCCTGCCCTCATCGGTCGGGGTGAGGAGCTTGGCGCGCTTGTGCGCCGGGTTCGGCAGGTATTCGGCCAGGCCCTTCTCCACCAGCAGATCGGCGACCCGCTGCACGCCCTGGCGGGTCATGCCCATCACCCTGGCGATGCCGGCCACCGGCAACGGCTCACGCAGCACCGCCCCGAGCACCTGCCACCAGGCGGCCGTCAGCCCGGCCGGACGGGCCAGCGACTCGGCCACCTCCAGGAACTGCCCGTTGAGCCGGAAGACCGTGAGCGCGGCGTCCGACAGCAGCTCCACCGTCTCGGGCGAGGCGCCGCTCACGCCGACATCAGCACCTCGTACGCCGAGGCGTCGCTTCGGGAGAACAGCCGGTACCACGCGTCGACGATCTCGGGCCGGTTGACGTCGAGCCACAGGAAAATCTCGCGGGCGAAGGCCACCGGCTCGGTGGGGCCCGCCGTGATGAGGTCGCCGTCGGTGACCGCGTCCGTCTCGACGTAGCGGGCGGCGCCGGAGTAGCCCTCCTGGGCCTCCAGGTACTGCACCGCGCCGCTGGTGTGGGCGCGCCCGTCGAGCAGGCCCTCCCGCGCGAGACCGGCCGTGGCGCCGCAGATCGCCGCGACCGGGACGCCCGCCGAGAGGAACGCGCGGGCGGTGCGGGCGAACGGCGTGAGGTCGTCCCCCTCGTCCCACGTGGCGGCGCCGGGCAGGATGAGCAGCGCGCTCCCCGAGGGCGAGAGCTCGTCGAGCGCCAGGTCGGGCGTGACCCGCAGGCCGCCCATGGTGGTGACGGGGTCGCGGGTGAGACCCACCATGACGATCTCGAAGCCGCTCCGGTCGCGGTGGAAGCGGCCGGTGCGCAGCTCAGCCGTCGCGTGCCCGACCTCCCAGTCGGCCATGGTGTCGTAAGCCGCCACATGGATCGTTCTCTTCGCTTCACTCATGACAACATACTGTCATTTCGACAGTATGTTGTCAATCCATTTCGTGCGAGGATAGGGCCATGGCAGAGATCGTCGGGGGCGGGAGGCCGGTCAACGACGCCGAACGGCGCGTGATCGCCTTCCTGAGAGACAACGCGCCCGCCGACTGGCTCCTGCTGCACAACGTGGAGGTGCCGCGCGGCGACGACGTCTACGAGGTCGACCTGATCGTGCTGACCCGCCACGCGCTGGTGGTCGTCGACGTCAAGGGCACCAGGGGCCGCATCGAGGTGTCCGGCTCGCGCTGGTTCCCGCCGCGCAGGGAGGCGTTCGGCTCACCGGTCACCAAGCTGCGCGGCACCGCCAAGGCGCTCAAGGGCCTGCTCGTCTCCCGGGCCACCCAGCTGGAGCGGGTCTACGTCGACAGCCTGGTGGTGCTCACCTCCCCCGACGCGCGGCTGGTCGACCCGGCCGGGCGCGACGCGGTCAACGTCACCGACCTGTCCGGCCTGATCGCGACGCTGGGCGACGTCTCCAGGGTCAGGCGCGGTTGCAGCCCCGACGTGCGCCCCTACCTGTCCGCCGTGCTCGACGCGCTCAACCAGACCGTACGCCGCAGCACCACGCCTCCTCGCTTCGGCAACTGGGAGGTCGAGGAGCAGCTCGGCGGCGACGCGCGGGTCACCGAATACCGCGCGTTCAACGCCACGCTGCCGGGCAGCGAGACCGTGCTGCTCCGGGTCTACCAAGCCGACCCGCTCGCCGACCAGGCGTCCAGGGCGGCCGAGCGGCAGCGCATCGCCAACGCCTACCAGACCCTGGCCCGCATCCCTCCCCACCCGTGCGTGGTGCGCTCGCGCGACTTCTTCGCCATCGACGACGAGAGCCGGTTCGTGCTGGTGCTCGACGACGTCCACGGCCAGGCTCTCCATCTGCGGCTGGGCAGCGGCGAGCGGCTGGGCGTGATCCAGGACATGCTGCGCGGCCTGGCCCACGCGCACGCCCACGGGGTGATCCACCGTGCGCTCACCCCGGCCAGCGTGCTGGTGACCGACGACGGCCACGCGGTGCTGACCGGGTTCGACTACGCCAAGCCGGGGCCGCGCGACTACACGGTGGTGCACGAGCTCCACAACGTGCTCGACGCCCACTACGTCGCGCCCGAGTGCCAGGAGCGTCCTGACCGGATGACCGCCGCTGCCGACGTGTACGCGGCGGGCGTGATCGCCTACCAGCTCCTGACCGGCGCGCTGCCGACCAGCGCCGACGCCTATGGGCGGGCGGACGTGCCGGAGGTGGTGCGGCGGATGATCGACCTCGTCCCGGCCAAGCGCCCCACCGCGGAGGAGTCGCTGGCCGCCCTGGAAGGCTCGGCGCGCGGTGGCGGCTCCCGCTTCAAGTGGCTCTTCCGCCGGCTGACGAACGGCTGACCCGGAGCGATCGCGGTTCAGGCGGGGAGTTCGCGGCGCAGCAGGCTGGCGTGTTCGAGGTAGCCGAGGGCGAGGCCGGTCCGGCCGGCGGAGCGGTGCAGCTCGCCGAGCAGCTGGGTGGCGGAGGCCTCGCCGCTGCGGTCGCCCAGCTCGCGGAAGACCAGCAGCGACCGCTCCAGCCCGGCCGAGGCGGGGGCCAGCTCGCCGCGGTCCACCTGCAACCCGGCCAGGCTCTGCAGCGCGTACGCCCCGCAGTGGCGGTCGCCGAGCGACTCGAAGATCTCCAGGGCGTGCCGGTGGAACGACATGGCCCGGTGCAGCGTGCCCATCTGCAGGCAGACGCAGCCTTCACGGTGCGCGTCGCCGAGGTCCTGGGCCAGCCGCATCGCCTGGCCGAGCGACTCCGACGCCTGCGCCAGGTCGCCGGCCTTGATGCAGGCCCGCCCGATGGCCTGCCGGGTGAACGCCTCGCCGTGCTGGTCGCCCGCCGCGAGGAACATGGCCAGCGCCTGCTTGAACTGGTCGAGCGAGCGGGCGTGCCGGCCGCTGAACTGGCTGACCGCGCCCAGCCCGCAGACCGAGGTGGCCTCCGCCCGCAGGTCCCCCAGCTCACGGAAGAGCCCGCGGGCGCGGGTGAAGCCCTCGGCCGCCTCCTCGTACCGGTCCCGGTAGAGCGCGACCTGGGCGAGGCCGCGCAGCATCGCGGCCTCCCCGTACGTGTCGCCGGCGGCGCGGGCGGCGGCCAGCGCGACGTCGTGGGTGCGCTGCCAGGTGTCCAGGTGGCAGTGCAGGTCGAGGTACGGCACCATGGCGGCGGCCAGCCCCCAGGCGGAGGCCGCGAGACCGGCCTCGGCGGCCACGGACACCGCGCCGGCCAGCGCCTCGTGCTCGGTCTCGAACCAGGTGAGCGGGTCGGCGGTGAGCCGGTCCAGGGTCTGCTCGGGCAGCCGCCAGCGCGGCGCCCCGGCGGCGGTGAGGCTGAAGACGGTGGTGGGCAGCCTGGCCATGGCGTGCTCGGTGGTCGTCGTCCACGCGGCCAGCACCCTGGCCACGCCCTGCGGGTCGGGGCCGCGTTCGAGCGCGTGCCGGCGGATCAGGTCGGGTAACCGGTAGCGGGGCTGGCCGACGAGGTCGGTGCCGGCCACCTCCAGCAGGTTCACGTCGACGAGCAGGTCCGTCACGTCGTCGGCGCGGGGCCGGTCCAGCGCGGCGCCGACCACCCAGCCGGGCTGGGCGGGCGCGCCGAGCAGGCCGAGGGTGCCCAGCGTGCGGGCGGCCTCGGCCGGCAGGTGGCGGTAGCTGCGCTCCAGGCAGGCGCGGACCTCCTTCAGCTCGCCGAGCCTGTCGTCCTGGAGGCGTTGCCTGAGCACCGCCAGGGACCAGCCGGGCCGCCCGGCGAGCCGGGACCCGGCGCTGCGCAGCGCCAGCGGCAGCCGTGCGCAGGCGTCGACGATGGCCAGCGCGTCGGCGCGCTCGCGCGCCACCCGGTCGGCGCCCGCGATCCGGCCGAGCAGCAGCAGGGCCTCCTCCTGGGGCAGCTCGGCCAGGTCGACGTGGAGCGCGCCGGGCAGCTCGGTGATGCGGCGCCTGCTGGTCACGATCACGGAGCTGTCGTTGCCCGGCAGCAGCGGGCGCACCTGGGCGGCGTCGAGCGCGTCGTCGAGCAGCAGCAGCATCGGCCGCTCGGCGAGCAGCGAGCGCAGCAGGGCCGAGCGCTCCCGCACGGTCGGCGGCGGCGACTCCACGCCGAGCGCCCGCAGCGCCTCGGCGAGCAGGTCGCCCGGCTCCCTGCCGTCGAGGTCGAGGTAGAGCTGGCCCGCCGGGAAGCGGGTGCGCAGGGCCAGCGCGGCCCGTACCGCCAGCGCGGACTTGCCCACGCCGGGCGGCCCGGAGATCGTCGCGAGCGGGAACGGCCCGGCCAGCGCCGCCAGCTCGGCCTCGCGCCCGATGAAGTCGGGCACGTCGGGCGGGAGCTGGTGCGGCGCGGCGGGCGCCGGCTCGTCGGCGAGGATCGTCTCGTACGCGCGGCGCAGCTCGGTGCCGGGCTCCACGCCCAGCTCGTCCACCAGCCTGGCCCGCACCGAGGCGTAGGTGCGCAGCGCCTCGGCCCTCCTGCCGCCGCCGTGCAGGGCCAGCAGCAGCCTGGACCACAGGTCCTCCCGGTAGGGGTGCTCGCCCAGCAGCCCGCGCAGCTCGCTCACCGCCCCGGCGTGGTCGCCCGATCCGAGCCGCTGGCCGATCAGCTCCTCCGCGGCGCGTAAGCGTAAGCCGTGCAGGGGTTCGAGCCGGCGGTCCCACAGCGGGCTGCCCGGCAGGTCGGCAAGCGGCGCGCCGCGCCAGAGCGCGAGCGCGTCGGCGTAGCGCGCCTGGTCGGCCAGCTCCTCGAAGGCGAGCAGGTCGAGCGCGCCGCCGGGCACGTCGATCGCGTAGCCGGAGCCTTCGCCGCGCAGCCGGCTGCCGGCTTCCTCGCCGGTCCCGGCCAGGTCGGACCGGAGCGAGCTGGCGTAGGTGCGCAGATTGGCCAGGGCCGAGCGGGGCGCGCGCTCCGGCCAGAGCACCTCGACCAGGTCGTCGGCGCCGACCACGTGGTTGGCGTGCAGCAGCAGAGTGGCGAGCAGCAGGCGTGGCTTTCTGCCGGAGATCCGGACCGGCTGACCCGCCGACCGTACCTCCAGCGGTCCGAGCACATGAAAGGTGACCGTCATGACCGCATCAGCTCCTCTATGAGGCCTGACAGCTTGTTGTACCGGTTCTGGACGCTTTCTGTACGGGTTATCCCGACCCTGGGTGAGAGAGATCGCCCCCGAAAGGATCACCTGATGAAGATCAGCGGAGCAATCGTGGCCGGAGCCGCTCTCTTGATGAGCCTCGGCACGGCATCCGCGGCCGCCGCCGACAGGCAGGCGGAGACGCAGCAGGCGCAGGCGCTCGCCACCGACTTCCAGCTGCCGTTCCCCTGCGGCCAGGCGTGGACGGGCAACTCGAACGCGAGCAGCGCCCACCAGTCGTACGAGATCGACTTCAACCGGGGCGGCAGCGCCGACGCCGACCTCGGCGACACCGTGGTGGCGGCCGCGTCGGGCACCGTGGTGATCTCCTCGCACCAGGGCTCGACGAACGGCTTCGGCAACCTGGTCAAGATCGACCACGGCGGCGGCTGGTCCACCTACTACGCCCACCTGAACGCCCGCTCGGTCAGCGTGGGCCAGTCGGTGGCGCAGGGCCAGAAGATCGGCACCGTGGGCAAGACCAGCAAGCCGGGCAACAACATCAGCGCCCACCTGCACTACGAGGTCCGCCAGGGCACCAGTTACCCGTCGAACGTCCGCAAGGCCGTCTTCAACGGGGTCACCTTCGGCTACCCGAACCAGACGGTGACCTCGCGCAACTGCGGCGGCGGCAGCACCAACCCGCACACCCCGACCTCGGTCTGCGGCGCCGGCTACAGCGTGATCAACTCGGCCGCGCTGGGCACGGCGGGCACCGTCTACCTGCTCTACAACGCCTCCAACGGCAACAACTGCGTCACCACGATCAAGCACTCGTCGATCGGCACGGCCACCGCCACCAGCGCCTACCTGGAGGTCCAGGGCAGCGCCAGGAAGACCGACTCGGGCAACTTCTCCTACTACGCGGGCCCGGTCACCGCCCAGGCGGCCGGCAAGTGCGTCAAGTGGGGCGGCAAGGCGGGCTCGTCCACCCACGACAGCCCGTTCCAGCACTGCGGCAGCTGAGCCTCTCCGCCCCGCCGCGCACCCGCGGCGGGGCGGTTCCCTTCCCCATCCCTTCTCCGAAGCGGAAGTGACGTGAAGTCCAAGATCCTCATCGTGGCCGGGCTGCTGGCGCTGTCCGGCACGACGGCCGCGCACGCCTCCACCGAGACCGCCCAGAACCCCCTGGCGCAGGCGTTCGACCGCGCGGCGGCCGCCTACGACGTGCCGCGCGACCTGCTCGTGGCCCTCGCGTACGCGGAGTCCCGGCTGGACGGTCACCGGGGCGAGCCCAGCGCCAGCGGCGGCTACGGCATCATGCACCTGGTCAGCAACCCCACCGCCAAGACCCTGGAGCAGGCCGCGAAGCTGACCTCCAAGCCGGTCGCCGCGCTCAAGTCGGACGACGCGGCCAACGTGCTCGGCGGCGCGGCCGTGCTCCGGGCCGAGGCCGACGCGCTCGGGCTGAGCGCCGCCCAGCGGGACGACCTCGGCCGCTGGTATCCGGCCGTGGCCGCGTACGCCCACGCCGCGAACGACGCCACGGCCAGGATCTACGCCGACGCGGTGTACGAGACGCTCGCCGCCGGCGTGGACGCCCGGGGCGTCCAGGTGAGGCCCCGGGCCGTCCAGCCCGACCAGGGCGAGTACGCCGAGCAGCCGCACGCCCTCGCCGCGGCCGTGGACTACCCCGGCGCGCTCTGGGTGGCCGCGAACAGCGCCAACTACGCGGTCTCCAGCCGCCCGTCGAGCGACCGCATCGACCGGATCGTGGTCCATGTCATGCAGGGCACCTACGCGGGCTCGATCTCGTGGTTCCAGAACCCGGCGGCCAAGTCGTCCTCGCACTACCTGGTGCGCTCGTCCGACGGGCAGATCACCCAGATGGTGCGGGAGAAGGACCGCGCCTTCCACGCGAAGGACTGGAACCGGCGCTCCGTCGGCATCGAGCACGAGGGGTTCGTCGACAACGCCTCGTGGTTCACCGACCAGATGTACCGGGCGTCGGCCGCGCTGACCCGCGACATCGCCGACAGGTACGGCATCCCGAAGGACCGCACGCACATCGTCGGCCACGTCGAGGTGCCCGGCAACGACCACGCCGATCCCGGCCCGCACTGGGACTGGGCGAAGTACATGAGCTACGTGACCGGCGGCGGCGTCAACCCGCACACGCCGGAGAAGGTGTGCGGCAGCGGGTTCAAGGTCATCGACTCGGCCGCGCTGGGCACGGCGGGCACCGTCTACCTGCTCTACAACACGACCACGGGCAGCAACTGCGTGACCACGATCAAGCGGACCTCGCTCGGCACGGCCACCGCCACCAGCGCCTACCTGGAGGTGCAGGGCAGCGCCAGGAAGACCGACTCGGGCAACTTCTCCTACTACGCGGGCCCGGTCACCGCCCAGGCGGCCGGCAAGTGCGTCAAGTGGGGCGGCAAGGCGGGCTCGTCCACCTACGACAGCCCGTTCGAGCACTGCGGCTAGCAGTCGACGCAGTCCACGACGTCGACGACGTAGAGCAACCCCTCGGGCGGCGAGCCGAACGCGACCCTGCCGCCCACCCGCTGCCCGCGCAGCCCCTCCACCCAGCCGGCCGGCGCGCCGTCCCCGGTCAGGGTGAAGGCCGCGGGGCCGCCGGTGCGGTACGAGGAGTCCGCCAGGGTCCTCGACGGCCAGTCGACGGCCACGTACTGCACCACCACCTTCGACCCGGCCCGCACGGCCTCTCCCGAACCCCCTATGAGCGTGCGGGCCGGGTCGTCCGGCGTGAGGCCGGCGGGCGGCGAGGGCAGCGGCCGGCCGACCAGCCGGGCGTCCGGCGGGTAGCCGCCGAGGATGTCGACCACCGCGACCAGCGGCTCGCCCGGCGGCAGGTCGCCCGCGTCCAGGTCCAGGTCCGGGCCGAGCACCTGCGCGGCGGGCCCGACCAGCAGCAGCCGGCTGCCCGCCGGCCGGCCTACGACGGCCTCCCGCCAGACGCGCGGGATCGGCCGCCCGTCGAGGACGACCGCGATCGGCCGGTGGGTGCCGTACGTGCTCGCCCGGGTCTGGTTGCCCCGCCAGAGGCGGAGCTCGACGTCGGCCAGCACCACGTCGCCGGGCGCCGTCTCCCGCCCCCCGCCCGGCTCCAGCTCCGCCACCCGCGTCGTGCGGCCGGGCTTGCCGGCCGGGATGATCACCTGCGGCCTGGCGCCGAACGCGCCCTTCACCTCGGGCAGCGGCGGAGCGGCCGGGGCGGTGCCGCAGGACGTGGCGAGCACGAGCAGGGCGGGCCAGAGCAGGCGCAAGGTTCCTCCGCAGGATGGGCTTGCCCGGATACTCGCCGCGATCGGCACAAGGGATGCCCACCGGCCGACAAAGGCGCGGCACACTAAGGGGCGTGAGCAAGCCGAACCTGGCCCGCAGGGTCGCCCAGGCCGCCGAGATCGCGCTGGCCGACCACCAGTACGTGACGTTCATCGACGTGGTGACGGGGCTGCGCTGGCTCCACACGCGACACGTCGACGTCTGGCGGCAGGGCCGCGCGGCCACGCTCGCCGAGCTGGCCGCGGTCGACGGCGAGCGCCTGCTCACCACGGCCGCCCTGCTGCGCGACTGGGCACGGGCCAAAGGGCTGCGCCCGATGCCGGCGCCGTACGTGTCGGGCAGCCGCGACCGCCGCCCGCTGCGCTTCACCGGGCATCCCGAGCAGGAGCCGTTCACCGTCCACTGGCTGTCGCCCGACCTGAGCGAGTCGCGGGTGCGGCGGCTCGCCGAGCGCCAGGCCAAGCCGCCCGACCTGGTCGCGGTCGAGCCGCTGGAGGCGTGGACGTGCGCCGGCTGCGCCGACACCGGCCCCTACCTGATCATGGAAGATGACCGGCCCCACTGCCTGACCTGCGCCGACCTGGACCATCTGGTGTTCCTGCCGTCGGGGAACGCGGCGCTGAGCCGCCGGGCCAAGCAGGAGAGCGGGCTGGCGGCGGTGGTCGTGCGCTTCGACCGGCGGCGCAAGGTCTACCAGCGCAGGGGCCTGCTGGTCGAGGAGGAGGCGCTGGCCAGGGCCGAGGAGCGGTGCCTGGCCGACGAGGAGGCGCGTTCGCGGCGGCGCGAGCGCGACCGGGAGCGCAGGGCCGAGCAGGACGTCGTGTTCCAGGGGCGGATGGCCGGCGAGATCGCCAGGTTGTTCCCCGGCTGCCCGCCGGAGCGGGCCCGCGCCATCGCCGAGCACGCCGGTCTGCGCGGCAGCGGCCGGGTCGGCCGCACGGCGGCGGCCAGGGCCCTGGACGAGAACGCGATCACACTGGCGGTGGTCGCCTCCATCCGTCACCATGACACGGGGTATGACGGAATGCTGATGGCGGGCGTGCCGCGGATGGAGGCCCGCGAGCGCATCAGGGACGACATCGAGCGCAAGCTGACCGAGTTCAGGGCGGGGCCGCGATGAGCGACTGGCACGACGTGCGGGAGGAGCTGCGCGCGTTCGCGCTCGGCCTGCCCGAGGCGTGGGAGGACCACCCGTGGGGCGACACCGTCGTCAAGGTCGGGAAGAAGATCTTCCTGTTCCTCGGCGTCGAGGAGCCCACCGACAAGTGGCGCCCCACGTTCGGCGTGAAGCTGAGCTCGGAGGCCCACGGCCACGCGCTCACCGTCGAGGGGGCGGCGCCCAGCGGCTACGGGCTCGGCAAGGCCGGATGGGTGACCGTGCCGCTGGAGTCGCCGCTGCCGCCGTCGGAGGTGCTGCTCGACTGGGTCGAGGAGAGCTACCGTGCCGTCGCGACCAAGCGGGCGGTCAAGGAGCTCGACGGCCGGGTCACGTGACGGCGAGCCGCCTGGCGTACTTCTCGTCCCGCCACAGCTCCTTGTCCAGCACCTCAAGCAGGGTCCGCGCCGCGTCGTACACGTCCACGTAGCGGAGGTAGAGCGGCGCCAGCCCGAACCGCAGGATGTCGGGCGCCCGGAAGTCGCCGTGCACGCCCCGGTCGATGAGCGCCCGCATCACCGGATAGCCGTCGGGGTGACGGAAGGCGACGTGGCTGCCGCGCCGCTCGGGGTCGGCGGGCGAGGCCAGTTCCAGCGCGTCGCCGACCAGCCCGGCGAAGAGCTCGCCGAGCGCCACGCTCTTGGCGCGCAGCAGGTGCAGCGGCACCCGCTCCCACACGTCCAGCGCGGCGTCCAGGGCGGCGAACGACAGCACGTGCGGGGTGCTCACCGCGAACCGCCTGATCCCCTGCGCCGGCCGGTAGCCGGCCTCGAACGCGAACGGGTCGGCGTGGCCGTACCAGCCCGACAGCACGTTCACGGCATCGGCCTGGTGGCGTGGGTTCACGTACAGGAAGGCGGGCGACCCCGGCCCGCCGTTGAGGTACTTGTACGTGCACCCGACCGCGAAGTCGGCGGCCGACACGTCCACGGGCATGGCGCCGACGCTGTGGCAGACGTCCCAGATCATCAGCGCTCCCGCGGCCTGCACGCGGGCGGTCACCTCGGGCACGTCCTGGCGCTCGCCGGTGCGGTAGTCGACCTCCGACAGCAGCACCGCCGCCACGTCGTCGAACCGGCCCTCGGACACGTCGCGCACCTCGTACCCGAGCGACTCCGCCAGTCCCTGGACCATGTAGTGGTCGGTCGGGAAGTTGCGCGCGTCCGAGACGATGACCTTCCTGCCGGGGCGCAGCCGCGCCGCCGCCGAGACCGCCTGGTGGATCGCGATCGAGGTGGTGTTGCCCACCACGACCTGGCCGGGCCCGACCCCGATGAGGGGCGCGATCCGGTCGCCCAGGGTCAGCGGCTGGTCGTACCAGCCCGCGCTGTTCCAGCCGCCGACGAGCTGACCGCCCCACTCGTCCTCCACCGCCCTGCGGAGCCGTTCGGGGGCGTGGCGCGGCAGCGCGCCGAGCGAGTTGCCCACGAGGTAGATGACGCCTTCGGGGAGCACGAACTCTTCCCTGAACTCCCGCAGCGGGTCCTCGGCGTCCAGGGCGAGGCAGCGGTCGCGATCCAGCAACTGGTCACTCCTTCGGGGGAACGGTAGCGATAACCCGATTTGTACCATTTTGGTACTGCCGGGCGTACCAGTTCTGCACCGGGTCGTGTGTTGCCGGGTCCAGCCGGAGCGGCCCGCGCGGGCTGGGTAACTCGCCGACCCCGCCCAGCTCGGCTGTCAGGTCACCGCCCCGGGCCGCGGCCCGGTCGACCAGCGACATGGCGTCCCAGCTCTGCACCGCCACCACCGAGGGGTTCCGGCCGGTCCGCGTCTGCCACTTCGCCACGAAAGCGGTGTTCTCCGGGTTCTCCAGCCCCGGCGCGTACAGCCCGACGCTGACGATGCCCTCCGCGTCCGGTCCGACGGCCGCCAGCACGTCCTCGTCCGTGAGGTTCTGGCAGGTCAGCAGGTCGATCCTGGCGTCGTAGCCGAGCTGCCTGAACGCCTTGGCGAAGGCGACCGCCTCGCCCCCCGCGTAGAACGCGTACAGCAGCTCCGCCTCCGCCGGGATCCGCGCCAGGTAGGGCGCCAGGTCCGGCGTCCTGCCGTACGGGGTGAGAACGCGTTCCAGCTTGCCGGCTCCGTACCCCTCCTCGAAGCCGTCCAGGGTCTCGACGCCGGCCGAGTAGTCGGAGGCCATCAGCACGGCGGGGCGGCGGCCGTGGGCCTGGGCGGCGTAGCGGCCCGCGGCGTGCCCGTGGGCGTGGTTGGTGAACGACACCCGGAACACGCCGGGCCCGCCCAGGTCGTCGGCCCCCGCGTTGGCCACCACGACGGGAGTCCGCCCGGCCTCGGCCACCACGGCCTCGGCCACCGGCGAGGCCAGCAGGCCGGTGATCACGTCCACCCGGTCGCGCTCGATGAGCTCCCTGGCGGCCCGCCTGCCCTGCTCGGCGGTGCCGCCGTCGTCGGCGACCACCAGCCTGGCGGGCCTGCCGCCCAGCTCGCCGCCGTGCTCCTCCAGGTACAGGCGCATGGCGCGTTCCATCTCGTCCCCGAGCGCGGCGTAGACGCCGGTCTGGGAGATGATCGCCCCCACCCGGACCTCGCCGTCCTCGTGCCGCGGCGGCTGCGGCGCGGCGCCGCCGCCGCAGCCTGCCGCCATCAGCACCACCAGCCCGACGACGGGCGGTAACCGCATGGTGAGCTCCCCTCAGCAGCCCAGGAACACCTCGGCGTTGCGGCGCATCAGCTTGGCCCGCGCCCCGTCGGTGAGGAACCCGGCGGTCCTGACCAGCTCGCCCGCGGGCGACTCGCCCAGCGGGTACGGGTAGTCGGAGCCGAGCATGACGTGGTCCTCGCCGAAGGTGTCGACCAGCAGGCGCAGCGCCCGCTCGTCGAAGACGACCGAATCGACGCCGAACCGGCCGAGATAGGCGGACGGCGGCTTCTCCGAGACGCCGACCACGTCCTTCCTGCGGTGCCAGGCGTTCTCCAACCGGCCGAGCCAGAAGGCGAACGACCCGCCGCCGTGGGCGAAGCAGATGCGCAGGGTGTCGGGGACGCGGTCGAACACGCCGCCGAGGATCATCGCCAGGATCGACAGATGGGTCTCGGCAGGCATGCCCACCAGCCACCGCGCCATCCACCGGTCGAGCCGGGGCCCCGACGGCATGTCCCACGGGTGCACGAACACCGGGACGCCCCGGTCGGCGCAGTGGGCCAGGAACCGTACGATCCCGTCGTCGTCCAGGTCGCGGTCGCCGGCGTGGTTGCCGATCTCGACCCCCCGGTGCCCGTTGGCGAGACACCGGTCCAGCTCCTCGCAGGCCAGGTCGGGATCCTGCAGCGGCACCTGGCAGAACGGGATCAGCCGGTCGCCGTCGCAGATCTCCAGCGCCAGGTCGTTGAAGACCCTGGCGATCCGCACACCCTCGGCGGGCGGCCGGTCGTAACCGAAGAACACCGGCGTCGGCGAGACCACCTGCCGGTCCACCCCGTCGGCGTCCATCGACTCCAGCCGCGCCCGGGGGTCCCAGCACTCGTGACGGATCCGGCGGAACTCCGCGCCGCCGACGAGGATGACCGCCTCCCGCTCGGACTCCACCCGCAGGCTGGGCGCCCCCGGCCAGCCCAGGTCGGGCCAGCCCCTGGGCACGTAGTGGGTGTGGACGTCAGTGACCATTCAGCCCTTGCCCGGATGGAGCGCGCCGCAGCCCGCGCAGGTGCGCGCCTTCTCGTCGGCGTAGAACGCGTTGAACACCGGCGGCAGGTCGGCGACGATGTCGCGTACCTGCAGCTCGACCTCGTGGACCAGCGAGCCGCACTGCTCGCAGTACCACTGGAACCTCTCCAGCGTGCCCTCCGGCCGGATCCTCTCCACCACCAGCCCGACCGACCCCTCCTCGGGCCGCTGCGGGGAGTGCGGCATGGACGGGGGCAGCAGCCACATCTGCCCCTCCCTGATGTGCACGGTCTCCGGCCCCCTGTCGGTGATCACGTTGACGTGCATGTTGCCGCGGACCTGGTAGAAGAGCTCCTCGTACGGGTCGACGTGGTAGTCGGTGCGGGAGTTGGGCCCGCCGACCACCATGACGATGAAGTCCTCGGCGCCCTCGAAGACCACCTTGTTGCCGACCGGGGGCTTGAGCAGGTGGGCGTGCTCGTCGATCCACTTCGTGAAGTCGATCGGAGGGATCATGATCTCTCCAGGGGGTGATAGGCGACGGCCTGCATCTCGATCAGCAGGTGCGGGTGCGGGAGCTGGTGGACGGCCACGGTGGTGCGGGTCGGGCCCTCCTCGTCGAAGAACTCGGCGTAGACCTCGTTGTAGCCCTTGTAGTCGTTCATGTTCACCAGGTAGGCGGTGATCTGGACGAGGTCGGCCAGCGAGCCGCCCGCGGCTTTGAGTATGTCGCCGACGTTCTCGATGACGGCTCTGGTCTGGGCGCGGATGTCGAGGTCGGTGACGCCCAGCTCGTCGGCCTCGGCGCCGACGAAGGTGTTGTCCGGCCTTCTGGAGCTGGTGCCCGAGACGTACAGGAAGTCGCCGGCCCGGCGCACGTGCGGGAACCGGCCGCGCGGCGTCGCCTTGCCCTCGACCCGCAGCGCCCGGCCGCGATCGCGTGTCACGGGGAGAACACCGCCCGGACGGAGCCCAGCCCGTCGACGTGGGCCTCGAACACGTCGCCCGGCTCGGCCGGGACCACCGGCCCGAGCGCCCCGGTCAGCACCACGTCACCGGCGCGGAGTGGGAAGGCGGTGCGGCCCAGCGCGCCGGCGAGCCACACGGCGGCGTTGAGCGGGTGGCCCATGCATGCCTCGCCCGAGCCGGTGGAGACCTCCGCGTCCGCGCGGGTCATCCGCATCCCGGCCGACCGCAGGTCGGAGCCCATGAGCGAGGTGGGCGTGTTGCCGAGCACGAAGGCGCCGGCGGAGGCGTTGTCGGCGATGGTGTCGGGCAGCGTGATGTCCCAGTCGGCGATGCGGGAGTCGGCGATCTCGATGGCCGGCAGCACGAAGTCGACCGCCCTGATCACCTCGGCCACCGTGAACGGCCCGCCCACCAGGTCCGCGCCCATCACGAAGGCGATCTCCGCCTCGACCTTGGGCTGCAGGAAGCGCGTGATGGGGATAGGAAGCCCATCGGAATACGACATATCCGCAAAAAGCATGCCGTAGTCCGGTTGGTCGATGCCGAGCTTCTCCCGCAACGGCACGTTCGTCATGCCGATCTTGCGGCCGACCAGCCGTCGCCCCTCGTCCAGGGCCCGCCGGGTGTTGATCTCCTGGACAGCGTACGCCTCCTGCGCGGTGCCGACCAGGTCGCGCACCGGCTCGCACGATTTACCCGACCGCGCGGCCTCCGCCAACCGGTCGGCCGCGTGGCTTCGCCCGTCGACCGCCTGCGACCATTCATCGTGCATCGGGTCACTCCCGCTTGATCGTGATCGTGTCTCTAAGCATCGTCTCTCGCCGCGCCAACGCGCGCCATGCCGCTCACGTTTCCCCGGCCGGGACCTGTCCTGAGGGTCATCTTCCCGTAGCCGTCGCCTGCGGACATCATGGTCCGGTGGCGCGCACGTGGGAATTATGGGGAAACGTCATTATTGCTGGTACTTTTGCCCTTCCCCTCGCTGCTCTGGCCGTCGTGCTGCTGTCGCGCCGCCGGGCCCGCCGCGGGCACCCCGCGCCCCTGCGCACCGCGCTGGCCGACGTCGGGATCGCGGCCGGCACGGCGCCCTGGATCTGGATGATCCTCACCCCGGGAACCGGCCAGGAGGGCGTCAACCTGATCCCGTTCGCCGACCTCGCCGCGGTGGTCCGATCGCC
Organism: Nonomuraea sp. NPDC049486; assembly: GCF_040676925.1. Lineage (NCBI taxonomy): Bacteria > Bacillati > Actinomycetota > Actinomycetes > Streptosporangiales > Streptosporangiaceae > Nonomuraea > Nonomuraea sp. NPDC049486. The sequence goes on along the minus strand of NZ_JBFAPV010000004.1, from coordinate 247,649 downwards.
GTGGGAGACGGCGTTCGTGCAGGTCGGAGGCAACCTGCTGGTGTTCGCCGCGCTCGGCGCGCTGCTCCCGGTGCGCACCGCCCGGATGGCCTCGCCGGCCCGCGTGGCGGCCGTCGCGGGGGCCGCCTCGCTGCTCGTGGAGACCCTGCAGTACGTCCTGCGGCTCGGCCGGTTCTCGTCCGTGGACGACGTGCTGATCAACACGGCCGGTGCGGTGGCGGCGGCGCTGATTACTCGCCGCTGGTGGGCGAGAGCCGTAACGGGCGAACCAGTTCGGGGATAACGGCTGCACCAAAACCGGCCGATGTCACCACACAGGCACACACCGCTCAAAAAGAGACTCGCGACCAACCTCCGTATCTGTGCGATCGTGGACAAGACGGGGCAAGTTCTCTGGAGACGCCAAACCCGGTTGGTGACAGAGGGTGATCTAACTGTGTCTGAATCCCCGGTACCCCAAGAACCTCCTATCTACCGCCAGATCGCCGACGCACTCCGCGACCGGATCCACTCCGGCGACCTGCGCGACGGGGACCGGCTACCAGGCGAGAACACGCTCATGACCGAGTACGCGATCGCCCGGGCCACGGCCAGGCAGGCGCTCGCGGTTCTGATCAACGAAGGTCTGGCGGTGCCGAAGCGAGGCTCGGGGGTCTACGTGCGACTGTTCAAACCCATACGCAGGCACGGCTCCCGCCGCCTGGCGCGCGAACAATGGGGGCAGGGACGATCGATCTGGGACGCCGACACCCGCGGCCGCCCCTTCACCGTCGACCAGGTCGAGGTGGCCCGCGAACAGGCCCCCGACGAGGTGGCGAACGTGCTCGGCGGCCCCGACGTCTGGGTCCGCAGGCGCCGCTACCTGGTCGACGCCAGGCCCGTGCAGCTGGCCACCTCCTACTTCCCCGCGCGGCTCGTGGAGGGCAGCCCGATCACGGAGGCCGACACCGGGCCAGGAGGCGTCTACGCCAGGCTGCGCGACCTCGAACTCCCCCCGGCCCACTTCACCGAGGAGGTCCGCGCCCGCATGCCCAGCCCTCGCGAGAGCGCCCTGCTCGGCCTGCCGGCCGGCACCCCCGTCATCGTCGTCGACCGCACCGCCTACGCCGCCGCCGGAATGCCCGTGGAGGTCAACGAAATGGTCCTGGACGCCGCGGCATACGTACTCCAGTACGACTTCGACGCCTGAATCAAGGGCGGATGTCAAGCGATAGGTTGACCTGTCCCCCACGATCATTGCGTTCTCTAGAGAAGTGGCGCACGCTCGAAGCGGATGGAACCTCGGCCAGGGGCTCTTGGAAGGGCGGTGTGGATGACCTTTGATCGGCATCTCGCCGAAATCGCCCGGGAGTACCCGCAGTGGACCATCTGGCGAAGCGATGCCGGCCGCTGGTGGGCCACGCGCCACCACCCGATCAGCGCCGAACAGCGCGACGCCGGCTGTGCGATGACCATCGACGCGGACGACCCGGAAGACCTGCGCGAGCAGCTCCGGGACCAGGAGAGACGAGCCGGCGAGCCCGAGCGACGCGCCGGCCCGGCACCTCCGTGAGCGGCGGGCGCCTCACCCGCCGCCACCACGATCCGCCCGGTGCCGGGTCCTGCGTCTCGGCGGCCCCGGCACCGGGCCACCAAGAGGGGGCACGCGTGGAAGCCTCCGACCCGATCGGGGGCGGAGGCTTCCACCCGCTACTTGCGCAGCTCCAGACGTCCCAGGTTGACGTCCGTGTCGTCCACCGACCGCTCCTCACGCGGCTCCTCGTCCTCGACGATGACCCGCACGTCGTCCTGCTCCTGGCCGCTCGGGAGCTCCTGCTGCGCGGCCGGCGGCGCGATCGCCTCCGGCACCAGCGGGCCCGCCCCCGCCTCCTTGCGCATCAGGTCGCTGAGCACCGAGTTGACCTCGTTCAGCCTGCGGACCACCTCGTTGTGGGTGTTGCTCAGGTACTCCACGCGGCGGCCGGCGTGCTCGTCGAGCGAGGCCACCCGCTGCTGCGCCGCCGCCAGTGACGCCTCGGCCTCCGCGCGGGCGGCCTCCACCGTCCGCTCCGCCTCGGCCCGCGCCCCTGCCATGGTCTGCTCCGCCTCGGCCGTCGCGGACGCGACCATCCGCTCGGACTCCTCCCGGGCCGCGGTGACCGTGCGCTCGGCCTCGGCCCGCGCCTCGCGCACCCGGGTCTCCGCCTCGGCGCGCGCCGACGAGCGGGCCTCCTCGGCGTCGGCCCCGGCCTGCGCCAGCATGCGCTCGGCCGCCTCGGTGGCCTCGGCGACCCGCCGCTCCGCCTCCGCCTGCGCGGAGGTGAGCATCTTGTCGGCGGTCTCACGGGCCGAGGTCAGCAGCCGGTCGGACTCGGTCTTCGCGGACTCGCGCAGGGCGCTGCTCTCGGCCTCGGCCTCCTCCCGCATGGCGGTGGCCTCTTCGTGGCCGAGCTTGAGAATCTGCTCCAGCCGGGTGCTCGGGTTGAAGTTCTGGGGCACCTCGGCGATCTGCCGCCTGGCCTCCGCGAGCTCGACCCGGCTCTGCTCGGCCTGGTCGATCGCCCGCGCCAGCCGCTCCTCCAGGTCCCTGATCTGGTTGCCGGTCCTGGCCATGTAGTCGTGCACCTGGCGGCGGTTGTAGCCGCGCATGGCCACTTCGAAGGTGTCGTCCTGCATGAGGTCGGGGATGCTGTCGTGCCGTTGTGTCATGGGGATTACCTAATTCGCGTGAGGCGGGGGATAACTGCGGATTGTGAGGGTGTGACGACGAGACGTCAGTAATCGACTTTCCTGCCAACTGCCCATACCCGCAACCGGAATGCCAGAGCCGGGCAGGAAACGGCGGGAATTACGATGGGTCAGATGTACATCGCTGCATTGGACGACGGGGCGGCCCCGGAGATCCACCCGGACGCGTACGTCGCCCCTGGCGCCGTCGTGGTCGGCAGGGTCTCGATCGGCCGGGCGTCGAGCATCTGGTACGGCTCCGTTCTCAGGGCGGACAGTGAGCGCATCGAGATCGGTGAGGAGTGCAACGTCCAGGACCTGTGCTGCCTGCACGCCGACCCCGGCGAGCCGGCCATCCTGGAGCCCCGGGTGAGCCTGGGGCACAAGGCCATGGTCCACGGCGCCCACGTCGAGTCCGGCGCGCTGATCGGCATCGGCGCGATCGTGCTGGGAGGGGCCCACGTGGGAGCCGGCACGCTCGTCGCGGCGGGCGCGCTGATCGGGCCCGGCAAGAAGATCCCGGCCGGCGTGCTGGTGGCGGGGGTGCCGGGGAAGATCGTACGCGAGCTGACCGACGACGACCGGGCGTCCTTCGCCCGCACGCCCGACACCTACATGGCGGCGGCGCTCAGGCATCGGCGGGCGTCACCACTTTGATCAGCACCTCGTCCGAGACCGACGCGGTGTTCAGCGGGTCGGCGTAATCGGGCAGCTCCGGCCGGAGGAACCGCACGTAGTCGACGGTCATCTTCAGGTCGGGCTGCCCCTTCACCTGCTTGGCGTTGCCCTTGACGTGGTCCTTCTTGAGCGCGTAGTAGCTGTCCCAGTCGGTGTACGCGACCAGGCCCCACTGCAGCACCTCGGGGAACTCGGTCGGCCAGCGGTCGGCCACCTTCCACTCGCCGCCCTCCTCCTTGTAGAGCGCGGCGCACACCCTGCCCACCCGGGCCAGCACTAACTCCGTCCAGCCGCTCTTGACGGCTGTCTCCTTGGGCTTGGAGCTGCCGTCCCTGGTGTACTTCGACTCCAGCCGGCCGGTCCTGTCGGTCGTGCCGGTGGTGATCGACACCCAGTTGGCGTTGTCGTACGAGTCCGGCACCCGGGCCATCAGGCCGCCGAGCGAGAACTTGCGCCTGGGCTTGCCGCCGCTCTTGCCCTCGACCTTCACCCTGGCGTGCATGACGATGTCGCCGGCCAGGTCCTGGTAGACGAACGGGCCGCGGAAGCCGTCGAACCAGGCGGAGGTCTTGGGCTCCAGGTACATGGCGCCCTTGGCCGTCTTGCCGACGTCCATCTTGGCGAGCCGGTCGACGTCCTTCTCCTTCTCGCTGAGCTTGAGCCACATCGACAGGTCCTTGGCGGACGCGAACTCGGTGGAGGCGCCGCCAACCTCGCCGCCCGGCGTGGGGGGCTGGGCCTTCTCCAGCGTGAGCACACCGGGCCCCTCCAGCGGCGGCTGGGCCGCCGTGATCGTCCCGCACCCGCTCACCACACCCACGACCGCCATCATGCCCGCCAGTCTCGCCCTCATAGCGGACATTCTGCCGTGTACTGCCAACCTTCGGTTACGGACGGACTACTACGATGGCCGCCGTGCGCCCCTGGAATGCGTTCACCGCCGCGGAGGCGGAGATCCGCGCGATGGTCGACGACCCGCGCTGGCAGGGGCTGCCCGGCGACACCCGCGCGCACGCGATCGCCGCCAGGACACTCGTGACCCGCGACGGCGACCGGTGGCTGTTCGGCGCGCACGCGCGCTGGCACCTGCACGACCCGGCCGACGGCCGCTGGCACCCCGCGCCGCCGCCCCGGCGCATCCGCGCCCGGCAGGTGGGCCACTCCCCGGCCGCGCTGCCCCCGGAGATCATCCCCGGCGGCCCCGACTTCGCCGCCGAGCCGGGCTCCACGCAGGCCTTCGTCGGCCCCGACGTGCCGCCGAAGCTGTGCGAGCGCGTCAACGACCTGCTGCGGGCCAACTGCCGCAGGAGCGAGCTCGACTACCCGCTCGCCGCCTTCGACGACGTCTTCGCCTCCGACGTGCCCAGCACGGTGGCGGCCATCTGGGGCACGATCATGTGGTGCGCGTACGCGCCGGCCTTCGACGGCAACGAGCGGCTGATCACGATGTTCGGCCAGTTCCTGCGCCGGTCGCTGCCGGGCGACGAGTGGGTGCGCTGGCTGCCGGCGCCGCCGCTGGCGGGCCTGGTCGCGCTGGTGGGCGAGCGGCTGCGGGCCGGCCACCCGCGCACCGCACTGCGCCTGGCCGCACTGATCGCCGACACGGCTCACATCCTGCTGTCCGACACCCGGTTCAGGCCGCGCGCGCTGGCGCTGCTCACGATGGTGGAGCCCGAGCTGCGGAAGCCGGGCCTGGACGACGACGCGGCCGCGCGCGGGGACCTGGAGCTGCGCCGGGCCTGGCTGCGCCGCTGCCCGCCGCGGCTGGCCCGGGCGGTGATGGCGGAGACCGACCCGGAGGCCCACCTGTCCCACACGGTCTACGACCTCGTCGAGGCGCTGGCCTTCACGACCGACCCGCCGCGGGCCGCCGCCGCCTATCTGGCGGACCTGTCCGACTCCAAGGGGCTGCTGCCGCCCCGGCTCGACCACCGGCTCCGACACGCGTACGAGGAGCTGCTGCGGGCGGGCCTGACGAGCACGTCGGCGGGCGAGCGGACCGAGCCGGAGGGTTTTCCCGTGCGGCCCGCCGGAGGCTTTTCCGGTCAATACCGGAACCCCGATAACGAGTCGTTTACCGGCCCGCTCACCGGCTCCGGCCCGCTCCCCGTCCCGGGCGGCCCCGTTACGGGAACGGGGGGCATTCCGGGGCCCAATAAGTTGAGTACAGGTCACATTTCGGAAACGACTCCGGACGACACCGGCACGCGGCGGCTCCGGCTGCCGGGGGCCGGTCCGCCCGACCTGCGGGGCGGGTTCACGCACGTGCGCGACGAGGCCGGCACCGGCATGATGCCACCCGACCGTGCCAGTACGGCCGCGGTGCTGGGAGCCGCGTACGCGGTGGGGCTGGCCTGGCATCGGGTGTCCGGGGCGCGGGTGCCGGAGCGGGGGTTCGCGGGGTCGGCCGCGCTGGTGCGCCGCCTGGTCCTGGAGCGCGACGACCCCATGAGTCACACGTAAACCACTAATGCCGCTATTTCACCCTAACTCCGCCTATATCGTTCTAACACTTAAGATCACGCGTTATTAGCTGAATTGTGATCTCTACCCCGGGGAAATGATCCCCTTGGGGCCTCATCGGCGACGAAAGGAATGACTCCGATGGGCCATGTCGCCGGAAGGGCCCGCGCCGTAACCTCGGAGAGGGTGTGGGCTGCGGAAGGAAGGACGACGCGGTGGGGCACGAAAACTTGGACACTCGGGTCCATGACCGTGTCGCGTTGGACGAGATTGCGCTCTACGCCGAGGTGCTCACCGCCGTCGCTGTCAGCGAGCGGCGGCTGACCTTGGACGAGCTCGACGACGCGCTCGGATTGCGGACTTCGGCGAGTCGCTGAAGACGATCACATGACTTGGTCCCGGACTCCCCCAGGGGTCCGGGACATGTCATGTACGGGGTGGCTCACGATGACTAGTCCTCCCGGGGGCGGCCCTCCTACGAACGGACGAGTCGCGCGATCGCGGCCGAGGCCTCCTTGACCTTCGCGTCGGCCTCCGGGCCACCGGTGGCGATGGCGTCGGCGACGCAGTGGGAGATGTGCTCCTCCAGCAGCCCCAGCGCCACCGCCTGCAAGGCCCGCGTCGCGGCGGAGACCTGGGTGAGGACGTCGATGCAGTAGGCGTCGTCGTCGACCATGCGCTGCAAACCCCTGATCTGCCCTTCGATGCGCCTGAGCCGCGTCAGATAGGCCTGCTTGTCTCCGCTATACCCATGCATACATCTAAGGTACCCGCTCCGGGTATCACTCAGCGGAGCCCCGCGAACAGCTTCTCCCACTGCTCGCCCACCTCGTCGGCGGCGTGGCGGATGGCCGTGTCGAGCGCCCCGGCGGCCAGCGAGCGCCGCCTGCGCTCGTCGCCGATGAGCGCCAGCATCGCCCCGGCGAACGCCCGCTCGTCGGCCTCGGGCACCAGCACGCCGTTGTAGCCGGTGGCCACGAACTCGGCGGGCCCGTGGGTGCCCTCGAACGCCACCACGGGCACCCCGCACCCCATCGCCTCCAGCACGGTCATGCCGAGGTCGGCGGTGTGGGAGGTGTTGGCCACGATCGACGCCTTGGCGAACTCGCCGGTCAGATCGGGGGTGGTGCCCATGAAGTAGACGTGGTTGTGCAGGCCCAGCTCGTCGACCAGCGCGCGCAGCCGCCGCTCCTCGGGGCCGCTCCCGTACAGCCTGAGCCGCCAGTCGGGGCGCTCGGCGGAGACGACGGCGAAGGCGCGGATCAGCCTGTCGTACGACTTGGCGGCCACCCAGCGGCCGCCCGCCGCCACGATGCGGTTGTCCATCCGCGAGCGCGGCCACGGCGAGCCGGGCAGCGCGTCGGGGATGGCGTGCACGTGCGGCCCGGAGTCGAGCAGCCTGGCCCACTCCTCGCGGGCCGGCTCGGTGGCCGCGACGACGGCGTCCAGGCGCGGGTAGAGCTTCTTGACCGGGCCGGGCACCGCCGGCCTGCCCCACTCACGGGCGATGCGCAGGATCTCGCGCGGGGCGTGCCGCGCGGCCTGGACGCTGAGCCCTGGCCTGGCGGTGACGAGAACGTCACTTCTGAGTGAGCGCAGCATCCGCCACAGGGCCACCTCCGTGCGCACCTGCCCCTGCGGGAACAGACGCCGGACGCCTGGCCTCACGTCGATCACCGAGCGCATGGTCACGCCCGCGGCGACCGGGAAGAACGGCTTCTCCTTCTGCCTCCTGAGGCTGATCACCTCGACCTCGTGCCGCTGGGCCAGCGCGCCCGCGAGGTTGAGCGCCGAGCGCACGTCTCCCCGCATCGCGTACGCGGAGGAGAGCAGGAAGGTGACCTTCACCCGCCCACCTCGATGCGCAGCTCGTCGTCGGCGGTGTAGGAGGGCTTGATGGGCACGCCGTCGATGCGGGCCGACGGGTAGTGCAGGCGGCGCCGCTTGCCGTCGACGTCGTCGAGCCAGCCGCCCAGCCGCAACGGCTCGCCGACCCCGTCCACCTCCAGCGACGGCTCCCACGTACCCGAGGCCTCGGGGTCGGCGGCGAGCACGTCGACCAGCGAGACCGCGGCGTGGAAGCGCACACCCTGGACGGTGGCGTTGGCCGACACGCGCGCGCCCGTCTGCCTGCGCTGCAGCGCCAGCATGGCCTCGTGGCGGGAGTCGTCGTCCTCCAGGCCGGTGTAGGCGAGCAGGCCGGTCACCTCGAAGCGGCCCTCCCTGAACCAGACCGCGCGCACCTCCGCCACGGGCGCGGCGTCGTCGATCTTCAGCGCCAGATAGCCGTTGCGGGTGCGGTAGGAGCGGTAGGCGAGCGTGCGCTTGCACAGCGCGTACGCGTCGAGATGGTCGAGCGAGAAGCCGGGGTCGATGCTGCGCAGCCTGTTGCGTTTGCCCTGATGGCGCAGGTAGGCGTCCCAGCGCCCGGCGGTGAGCAGCAGCGGGGCCAGCGACACGGCGACGGTGGCCTCGCGCGCGACGGCGCCCGGCGTGCCGAGCGTCACCTCTCGCTCCACGCCGCTGGTGCGGTGGCGCAGCACCAGCTCGGTGCCGCTCTTCAGCGGCTCCTCCATGGCGAGCCGGAGGGAGAGGACGTCGGCAAGGGTGACTTCGGAGTCTGTCACGACAACGCTCATCACGAGCCCCCCCTCCCCGTCGAATAGAGCCATGCGACGTTGAGGTTACCGTGATTTACCCGTTATGTGGATGCCGGATTTCCGGCGATCACCCCCTTTGACCGGCGAAACTCCTCCACAGAAACCTGTGGAGGAGTTTCACTTTCCGGGTCAGACGGGGGTCTTCACCGATTTGATCAGGAGCTGCGCCACGTCCACGACCTCCAGCGACTCCTTGGCCTCGCCGCTGTTCTTCTTCTCATTGATCGCGTCCCCCAGCATCACCATGCAGAACGGGCACGCGGTGGAAACCGTGTCCGGATCCGTGGTCAGCGCCTCGTCCACCCGCTCGGTGTTGATGCGCTTGCCGATCCGCTCCTCCATCCACATCCGCGCCCCGCCCGCGCCGCAGCAGAAACCGCGGTCCTTGTGCCGGTGCATCTCCTGCGTCCGCACCCCGGGCACCTTGGACATGATGTCGCGGGGCTGGGAGTAGACCTTGTTGTGCCGGCCCAGGAAACACGGGTCGTGGTAGGTGATCTTCTCCTCGATCGGCGTGATCGGGGTCAGCTTGCCCTCATCGACCAGCTTGGCCAGCAACTGGGTGTGGTGCACGACCTCGAACATGCCGCCCAGCTGCGGATACTCGTTGGCCAGCGTGTTGAAGCAGTGCGGGCACGTGGCCACGATCTTCTTGACCCCGGCCTCGTTCAGCGTCTCGATGTTCTGCTGGGCCAGCATGTTGAACAGGTACTCCATGCCCAGCCGGCGGGCCGGGTCACCGGTGCACGCCTCCATCGGGCCGAGCACCGCGAACTTCACCCCGGCGATGTGCAGCAGCTCCGCCACCGCCTTGGTGGTCTTCTTCGCCCGGTCCTCCAGCGCACCCGCGCAGCCCACCCAGAACAGGTACTCCGCGTCCTCAGGCATCTTCTCCTCGACCAGCTCGACCTCGAAATCGAGCTCGGCGATCCAGTCGGCCCGCTTCATCTCCGACATGCCCCACGGGTTGCCCTTGTTCTCCAGGTTCTTCACCATCACCCCCGCCTCCGACGGGAACGACGACTCCACCATCACCTGGTAACGACGCATGTCGATGATGTGATCGATGTGCTCGATGTCCACCGGGCACTGCTCCACACACGCGCCGCAGTTGGTGCACGACCACAGCACGTCCGGGTGGATCACACCCTCCTCGCCGACCAGCGGCTTGTTCAGCAGCGCCAGCACGTCGGTGTCCTCGTGCCCGTTGCCCCCGTTGGCGGCGGCCATCAGGTACGGGGCGACCGCGAAGGCGTGGTCACGCTGGTCCAGGATGAGCATCTTCGGCGACAGCGGCTTGTCGGTGTTCCACGCCGGGCACTGCGACTGGCAACGCCCGCACTCGGTGCAGGAGTAGAAGTCCAGGAACCCCTTCCACGTGGTGTCACCGATCTTGCCCCGGCCCAGCCGCTCCGGATCCAGGTCCTCGTCCTCGAAGTCGACCGGCTTGCCGTCGACGCGCATCTCCGGCACCGCGCCCATGCCGTCCGGGCGGCGCGAGAACAGCACGTTCAGCGGCGCGGTGAAGATGTGCAGGTGCTTGGAGTTCACCACGATGATCAGGAACACCAGCATGAAGCCGATGTGCAGGAGCAGCGCGATCTCCTCCAGCAGCCCGCTGGCCGGCAGCACCTGACCCAGCGGGATCGACACGAACGCGCCGGAGGAGTACGGCAGGTTGCCGTTGGCCGCCGCCGCGCCGCGCGCCAGGAACAGCGTCCAGATGATGTTGAAGATCATGAACAGCACGAGCCACGCGCCGCCCAGGTGCGAGCCGGAGAACCGCGACCCGCGGCCCAGCTTGGCCGGCGACTCACGCAACCGGATGACCGCGAAGGCGACCAGGCCCAGCAGACACGCCACCGCGATGAAATCCTGCAGGAACCCGAGCACCGGCCACTGCCCGATCAACGGGATGTGGAAGTTCGGCCGACCGGTGATCGCACCCTGGATGATCGCGCCGTACGCCTCGATGTAGACGGTCAGCAGGATGAAGAACGCCCACATGACGAAGAAGTGCGCCACCCCGGACGGCGTCCATTTGAGCAGCTTCTTCTGGCCGAGCACCTCCACCAGCTGCGTCTTGATCTCGGCGCCGGCGTTGTCCTTGGCGTACTGCACGCGCTCGGGGGCCGGCGGGCCCACCGTGGCGAGCTTGAACAGGAACAGAGCCCTGCGGCCCGCGACGGCCACCGCCACGACGGTCATCACGAGCCCGATGATGGCTACCCAGAGCACGGGTCCTCCCACAACGACGTTGTTTGTCAGCGTACGGTCACCCCGCTGACCTGGCCCCGCCGGGATCCTACCCGCGAGTAACTTCCTGGAGGTAACCGAGTTTCACCTTATGGTGAGGATCAGCTCCAGAACAATGCTCTACAGTGTGAGATAGCGCTGAATCGTCGGCGCCAGCAGCTCCACCAGTTCCTCGGGCTCGGCGCTCGCCATGGGCTCCAGCCGCAGCACGTGACGGGCCACGATCACCCCGAACATCTGCGAGAAGGCGGCCTCGATCCGGAGATGGGGGATCCCGAGGTGGTCGGCCACCCTGTAGAGCAGGGCGTTGGTGATGAACTCGCGGAACAGCACGCGCGACTGCTCGTGGGTCATGGCTGAGCGGACCAGCGCGATCATCGGCTCACGGGTCTCGGGATCACCGGTCACCGTGAGCATCATGGTAACCAGCCGCCTCCCGAGCTCTACACGGGGGCCGTCGAGCAGCACCGAGACGACCAGGTCAGGCGTGATCGGCAGCCGCATCGCCGCCGCGAACATGCCTTCCTTGGTGTCGAAGTAGTGGTGGACCAGCGCCGGGTCGACCTTCGCCTCCCTGGCGATGCCGCGCACCGTGGCCTTGTCGAAGCCCTTCTCGGCGAAGACCTTCCGGGCCGCCGCGAGGATCTCCCCGCGCGTGTCGGCCGAGCCGGGACGCCGCCCCGGACGCCTCTTGATGGTGCTCACCGGCCTACCGCCAGGTAGACCCGCATCGGCACCGACACCACGTTGTCGGGGAACTCACGGCGCAGCTCGGCCCGCTGCCGCTCCACGAGCGCGTCGGCCTCCCCCGCCGACAGCGCCGCCATGTAGGAGTGGGAGCGCAGGTGGAGCAGGAAGTCCTCGATCGCGACCAGGCGGGTCCACGGGATCCAGCGCTCCTCCACCACGTCGAACGCGGCCGCGATCGGCGGCACCGACCACTCCTCACTGGCCGGCCCCCAGTAGGTGGGGCACGCCCCGGCCAGCCGCTCCTCGTAGGCGGCCAGCCACTCGGCCTGGGCCACGTGCGCGAGGTTCCAGCAGGCGGCGATGGCCCCGCCCGGCCGCAGCACCCGCCTGGCCTCCTCGATCGAGGCCACCGGGTCGAGCCAGTGCCAGGACTGGCCGTACGTCACCAGGTCGGCGGACCGGCCCGCCAGCGGCAGCGCGTTGCCGTCGGCCAGCACCGCGGACACCCCCGCCGTGCCCTTGGACCGCAGCCTGGCCAGCATCTCCGCGCCCGGGTCGACCGCGACCACCCGCGAGCCGCGGGCCCGCAGGGCGTGCGCGAGCTTCCCGGTGCCGGCGCCCACGTCGACCGCCGTGGCGCCGTCGAGCGGCACGCCCGACACCTCCGACAGGGCGCGGTAGAGCTCGTCGGGGTAGCCGGGCCGACCTGCCTCGTAGGCGTCGGCCACCCGGTCGAACACCCGGCCGAGCTCCCTGCTCGGGCCCGTGCGCAGGTGCTCGGGGCTCATGTCGAGGCCGCCAGGTAGAGCCGGGCGAAGGCGAGCGCCTCGGCCAGGTCGTCGATGCGCTCGGAGCGGCTGGCCGCCTTGCGGGTGTTGATCTCCAGGACGACCAGGCCGTCGTAGCCGTTGCGGGCCAGACGCTCCAGCATGGGCGCGCACGGCTGGTTGCCCCTGCCGGGCACCAGGTGCTCGTCCTTGTTGGTGACCCCCATGCCGTCGGCCAGGTGGAGGTGCGCCAGCCGGTCGCCGAGCTTGGTCGCCATGTCCATGGCGTCGGAGCCGGACACGGCGGTGTGCGACAGGTCGAGCGTGACGTGCGGGAAGTCGTAGTCGGTCGGGTTCCAGTCGGGCGAGTAGGGCACCACGTCGTTGCCGCGGGCCCTGAGGGGGAACATGTTCTCGACCGCGAAGATCACGTCGGTCTCGTCGCGCATGCGGGCCAGCCCGACCTCGAACTCGCGGGCGTAGTCGCGCTGCCAGCGGAACGGAGGGTGCACGACGACGGCCGACGCGCCGAGCCGCTCGGCCGCCTTCTGCGCGCGGACCAGCTTGGCCCACGGGTCGCGCCCCCACACCCGCTGGGTGACGAGCAGGCAGGGCGCGTGGATGGCGAGGACGGGCACCTCGTAATGGTCGGAGAGCCGCTCGATCACGTCGATGTCCTGGCTCACCGGGTCGGCGCCGACCATGATCTCGACACCGTCGTAGCCCAGCCGGGCAGCCAGCTCGAACGCATCAGGCGTGCGTTCCGGATATACCGAAGCGGTGGACAATGCGATCTTCGCATTGGGCACGCGGATGACATCAGCCACGTTGCCAGCCTAAGCCGGATGTCCCGTGCCGGCGCGCCACCCCGTACGGTTGTCGCATGCCCAGGACGGTCCGAGGCGCGATCCCGAGCCCCAACATCTGGAACACACCGCAGGTGTACGAGCTGGAGAACCGCGCGGTCGACCCCGACGACATCGCCGGCGCGGCGATGCGGAAACTCCGGCCGTGGCAGGGCGCGACCGTGCTCGACATCGGCTGCGGCACCGGCTACCACCTGCCGGGCTACGCCGCCGAGGCGGCCCGGGTGATCGGCGTCGAGCCGCACCGCGACCTGGCCGCCGCGGCCCGCCGCCGGTGCGCCGCGCTCCCGTCCGTCGAGGTGCGCGAAGCCGCCGCCCAGGACCTGCCGCTGCCGGACGCCTCGGTCGACGTCGCGATCGCGCGCTGGGCGTACTTCTTCGGGCCCGGCTGCGAGCCGGGCCTGCGCGAGCTGTCGCGGGTCGTACGGCGCGGCGGCGCGGCCTTCGTCCTCGACCTCGACGCCACCGGGGGCGCGTTCGGCCGGTGGTTCCAGCGCACGGTCCCCGCCTACTCCGCGCCGAAGGTGGAGGCGTTCTGGGACCGCCAGGGCTGGCAGCGGCGGCGGCTCGACCTGCGCATGGTCTTCGAGCGGCGGGCCGATCTGGAGGCGGTGCTGCGCATCGAGTTCGCCCCCGAGGTGGCCGAGCAGGCCATCGCCGAGACGCCGGGCCTGGAGCTGGCCTATCCCAACGTGCTCCGCTGGCGCTACTTCTGAGCGCTTGACCTTGACGCCGGTGTCAACGTTTACCTTGAGCGCATGCGCATCGGAGAGCTGGCCCGGCGGACCGGGGTGAGCACCCGCTCGCTCCGCTACTACGAGCAGCACGGGCTGTTGCGCGCCCACAGGAGCGCCAACGGCTACCGCCACTACGCGGAGGCGGACGTCCGGCTCGTGTCGGAGATCCGCGCCCTGCTGTCGGTGGGGTTCACGCTGGAGGACACCCGCCCGTTCGTCGACTGCCTGCGCTCGGGCCACGACAGCGGCGGGTCCTGCCCCGAGTCGATGGCCGTCTACCAGCGCAAGCTCGCCGAGATCGACGACGAGATCCGGCTGCTGCTGACCCGCCGCGCGGAGGTCGCCGCGCAACTCGCCGGATCGTGCGAAGGCTGCTTCTTCAGAGGAGACACATGATCACGCTCACCACGGACAACTTCGACGAGCAGGTGCTCGGCGCGGGCAAGCCGGTGCTCGTCGACTTCTGGGCCGAATGGTGCCCGCCCTGCAAGATGATCGCCCCCGTGCTGGAGGAGATCGAGGCCGAGCACGGGCTGACCATCGGCAAGCTCGACACCGACCACCACCCCGAGATCCAGGCCCGCTACGGCGTCATGAGCCTGCCCACGCTGCTGCTGTTCGAGGCCGGCCGGCCGGTCAGGCAGATCGTCGGCGCCCGGCCCAAGCGCATGCTCGTCAAGGAGCTGGGCCTGGCGTAGCACCGGCTTGTCGGTCCGGCCCGCTAGCCTGCTCGCCATGGCCAAGACTGCGCAGAAGCCCGGATACCGCTGCGCCGAGTGCGGCTGGCGCACCCCCAAGTGGGTCGGCCGGTGCGGCGAGTGCCAGGCGTGGGGCACCGTCGACGAGGAGGGCGGCCGCGCCGGCGCGCACGTCGTCCAGGCCGGCGCCACCACCGCCCCGGCGATGCCGATCGGCCAGGTCAAGGCCGAGATCGCCGCCGCCCGCACCACCGGCGTCGGCGAGCTCGACCGGGTGCTCGGCGGCGGCCTGGTGCCGGGCGCGGTCGTGCTGCTGGCCGGCGAGCCCGGCATCGGCAAGTCGACGCTGCTGCTGGAGGCCGCCGCCCGCATCGCCGAGCGCGAGACCGTCCTCTACGTCACCGGCGAGGAGTCGGCCGCCCAGGTCCGGCTCCGCGCCGACCGCATCGGCGCCATCCGCGACCGCCTCTACCTGGCGGCCGAGACCGAGCTGTCGGCGCTGATCGCCCACGTGGAGAAGATCCAACCCCGCATGCTCGTGGTCGACTCGGTGCAGACCGTCGGCTCCGCCCAGGCCACCGGCGTCCCCGGCGGCGTCACCCAGGTCCGCGAGGTCGCGGCCAACCTCGTGCGGCTGGCCAAGGAGCGTGACATGTCGACCGTCCTGGTCGGCCACGTCACCAAGGAAGGCTCCATCGCCGGCCCGCGCACCCTCGAACACCTCGTCGACGTGGTGCTCAACTTCGAGGGCGACCGCCACTCCCGGCTCCGCATGGTACGCGCGATCAAGAACAGGTTCGGCCCCACCGACGAGGTCGGCTGCTTCGACCTCCACGAGCGCGGCATCGAGGGCATCACCGACCCCAGCGGCCTGTTCGTCTCCCGCCGCTCCGACCCCGTCCCCGGCACCTGCGTGACCGTCACGGTCGAGGGCACCCGCCCCCTGCCCGCCGAGGTCCAGGCCCTGGTGGCGCGCACCGAGGCCCAGCAGCCGCGGCGCACCTCCTCCGGCCTCGACACCTACCGCGTCCAGATGGTCCTCGCCGTGCTGGAGCGCCGGCTCAACGCCCGGCTGGGCGGCTGCGACGTCTTCACCGCGACCGTGGGCGGCATCAAGCTCAGCGACCCGGCCGTCGACCTGTCGGTCATGCTCGCCGTCGCCAGCGCCGCGGGCGACAAGCCCCTCCCGGCGGGCCTGGTCGCGCTCGGCGAGGTCGGCCTCGCGGGCGAGCTCCGCCCCGTCAAGGACGTCCGCCGCCGCCTCACCGAAGCCGCCCGCCTCGGCTTCAAACGCGGCCTGGTCCCCGTCGGCTCCCTCGACGAGGGCACCCGCAAGCCCAACGGCCAGCGTTCCCTCGTCCCGGTCGGCCCGGTCGCCTTCGCCCCCGGCTTCGAGGTCGTCGAGGCGGAGAACGTCTGGGACGCCCTCACCCACGTGACCTGACCCGTACCTCTGAGGACCTGAGGGGGCGCTAGCCTCCCAGGGCCGACTTGACCGCCGCCGTGACCAGGTCGCGCACCGGCCGCGGCGCGTCCAGGAACGCCGTCAGGTCACCGCCGCGGCTCTCCAGCAGCCCCGCGCCGATGTTGGAGAACGTCGACATCGTGTGCCCCACCTGGTAGGGCTCCAGCCCGGCCAGCGACGCCCGCGTCTCGCCCAGCGGCGCCGGCCGGTACTCGACGGGCCGGCCGAGGGTCTCGGCCAGCGCCTCGGCGAGCTCCCGCCCGCCGACCGCCTCCACGCCCTCCAGCTCGTACGTGCGGCCCGCGTGCCGCCGCTGCGCCCCCGACGCCCCCGACGTCAGGTCCTCCTGCGCCTCGGCCGCCACCCGCACGGCCACGGCGGCCAGGTCGTCGCGTGCGACGGCCGACAGCCGCCCGTCGCCGAGCGGCGCGGCGAACACCCCGCTCGCCGCCGCCGCGGCGGCCCCGGCCACGGCCAGCCCGGCCGGGATCTCGGCGTACAGGCCGTTGCGCAGGACGGTGACGTCGAAGGGCGCCTCGGCCAGCCGCGCCTCGGTCCAGCGGTGCGCGAGCGCGATCGTGAGCCGCTCCCCCGAGCCGGCCAGGCTGGTGTAGATCACGTGCCGGACTCCGGCGGCGGTGGCCGCCCGCACCACGGCGCCGTGGCGGGCCAGCACGACGTCGTCCTCGGCGTACCCCGCCGAGACGAACACCAGCACGTCCACGCCCGCGAAGGCCGGCTCCAGCGTTTCCGGCCGGTCGAAGTCGGCGAGCCGCACCACCGCGCCGTCGCCGGAACTGCTGGCCCCGACCGTCACCAGCCCGTCCACGGCCCGCAGCCCGGCGAGGATCGCACTGCCGAGTTTCCCCGACACGCCGGTGACGAGAATCATGAGACCACTCCTGTTGTTGAGGTGCGCGAAAAGGTGAATGACGCCCAGCATGGGGCGTCCGGGCGCCGACTTTAAGGAGGCACTTTCATGTCAGTCGCGAACACGGAGGTAACCCCCCAGGCCCCCGGGCCGTGCGGGGATGACGACTGCGGCATCCGCGATGTGCTCGACCGTCTCGGCGACAAATGGACGGTGCTGGTGATAGTGGAGCTGGCCAAAGGCGTGCGGCGGTTCAGGGAGCTGCAACGGGCGATCCCCGGCATCTCGCAGCGGATGCTGACGTTGACGACACGGCGGCTGTGCCGGGACGGGCTCGTCGAGCGGACGGCGTACCCCACGATCCCGCCGCAGGTCGAGTACCGGCTGACGCCGGTCGGCCGGAGCCTCGCCGAGACGGTCGAGCGGCTGGCCGACTGGTCGAGGGAGCACAGGGACACCATGGCGGCGGCCCGGGAGCGGTGGGATGCCGCCGGCCGTTGAACCCGGACCCGGGTGACTCGCTACCGTGGTATGACCCGCCCAAAGGCGGAGGAGAGAGTGAGACGGCGCGGCTAAGCTGGGCTTGACTATTTCGACACGGGGGTCAGGTGCCAAACGACAGGAGTCTTGACGACCGCCGTCGCGAAGCCCTGGCCGCGGTGGCCCCGGGCACACCACTGCGCGACGGTCTGGAGCGGATCCTGCGCGGGCAGACCGGCGGCCTGCTCGTGCTCGGCTACAACAAGATGGTCGAGCGCCTCTGCAGCGGCGGCTTCCATCTCGACGTCGACTTCTCCGCCACCAGGCTGCGCGAGCTGGCCAAGATGGACGGGGCGATCGTCATCAGCGACGACCACAAGATCGTGCGCGCCGCCGTCCACCTGGTTCCCGACCCCACCATCCCCACCGACGAGTCCGGCACCCGCCACCGCACCGCCCAGCGCGTGGCCAAGGAGACGGGCCTGCCGATCATCGCGATCAGCAAGTCCATGCGGATCATCGCCCTCTACCTCGACGGCATCCGCTACGTGCTCGAAGAGTCGGCCGCGATCATGTCCAAGGCCAACCAGGCCCTGGCCACCCTGGAGCGCTACAAGCACCGCCTCGACGAGGTCTCCGGCACGCTCTCCGCGCTGGAGATCGAGGATCTGGTCACCGTGCGCGACGTGGCGGCCGTGGCGCAGCGGCTGGAGATGGTCCGGCGCATCTCCGACGAGATCAAGGGCTACGTGGTCGAGCTCGGCACCGACGGCAGGCTGCTGTCCCTGCAGCTCGACGAGCTGGTCTCCGGCGTCGACTCCGAGCGGGAGCTGGTGGTGCGCGACTACCTTCCGGCCCCGTCGAGCCGCCGCCAGCGCCGCCTGTCCGACGCCCTGCACGATCTCGACGCGCTGTCCGGCAACGAGCTGCTCGACCTGCCGGTGGTCGCCGGCCTGCTGGGCCACAACGGCGGCGACAAGCTCGACAGCCCGGTCAGCCCGCGCGGGTTCCGCCTGCTGGCCAAGGTGCCCCGGCTGCCCGCCACCGTGGTCGACCGCCTGGTCAACCACTTCGGCAGCCTGCAGAAGCTCCTGGCGGCCAGCATCGACGACCTCCAGGCCGTGGGCGGCGTCGGCGAGTCCAGGGCCCGCAGTGTCCGCGAAGGGCTCTCCCGCCTCGCGGAGTCCTCGATCCTGGAGCGCTACGTCTGACCAGACGCCCCCCGTACGCCTCTGAGACGCCCTGTGAGCGGCGACGGGCTCAGCGGAGGTGGAACACACCCTTCGGGCTCTTGTGCTCGCCCAGGCGCGCCACCACCACGTACGTGCCGGGAAGGGCGGCGGGCGGGTCGGCGCGGCAGCTCCCGCTGGAGCGGCGGCGGTTCCAGTCGAGGGTGCGGACGTAGGGCACGCCTCGCTGCAGCTCGCGCGTCTCCGTCCCCGGGCCGCTGACGCAGTCGGCCGTGGACCAGATGCGGTCCTCGCCCGAGGTGATGCGGATCTCCAGCGCCCGCGGGCCGACGTCGGCCTTGCACATCACCGGCCCGGTGTTGACCACGGTGACGATGAAATGCGGGCGCGCGCCGCTCGCGTAGATCTCCTGCTTGCCCTGGAGGTGGAGCACGAGGTCCTTGTCGTCGCAGGGCTCGCCCGCGCGCCTGGCGCGCGGGGTCTTGCTCGGGCTGGGCGTCGGCGACGGGCTGGCCGTGCCCATGGCCAGCGTGCGCAGCCCCGCCAGCAGCGGGTCCGTGACCGGGGCGGGGCTGGGGGAGACCTGGGCGTCGGACCGCTTCTCCGGGCCGCCCGAACTGGAGCAGGCCCACGCCACCACGGCAACGACCACGAGCACTCCGATGAGCAGGCTCATGCGCCGCCGCCAGTAGACGTCGCCCCCGATTCCCGAGTCTCCGCGCATGGTTTCCGGATCCATGCCGCCAGGATGGGTAACCATCCGGTGACGCGTCGTGACGACACGCCGGACCTTGCCATCTCGTCATACGCTGGGCTGCGTGATCGAGCCGAAACTCCTACACCTTCCCATTCTGGAGTGGTACGAAAACAACGCCCGGGACCTCCCCTGGCGCACCCCTGACCGGACCCCGTGGGGAGTGCTCGTCAGCGAGATCATGCTGCAGCAGACGCCGGTGGCCCGGGTGCTGCCCGTCTGGCACGAGTGGATGGCCCGCTGGCCCACTCCGAAGGCGCTGGCCGCGGAGCCCTCCGGCGAGGCCGTGCGCGCCTGGGGGCGGCTCGGCTACCCGCGCCGGGCGCTGCGCCTGCATGCGTGCGCCACGGCCATCACCGAGCGGCACGGCGGCGAGGTCCCTTCCGACCACGCGACGCTGCTCGCCCTGCCGGGGATCGGCGAGTACACCGCCGCCGCGGTCGCCGGCTTCGCGTTCGGCGGGCGGCACGCGATCCTGGACACCAACGTGCGACGGGTGTTCGCGCGGGCGGTACGGGCCGAGGAGTATCCCCCGACGGCCACCTCCGCCGCCGAACGCCGCCTCGCGGAGGCGCTCCTGCCCGAGCTGGGCGCGCCCCGCTGGGGGGTGGCGGTGATGGAGCTGGGGGCGCTCGTCTGCACCGCCCGCGCCCCCCGGTGCGAGGGCTGCCCGATCGCGGGGGTGTGCGCGTGGCGGCTGGCCGGCAAGCCGCCGCACGCGGGTCCCGCCCGCAAGGGTCAGACGTACGCGGGCACCGACCGCCAGTGCCGCGGGCGCCTGCTCGCGGTCCTGCGCGCCGCCCACGGGCCGGTGCCGAAGGCGGCGCTGGACGCGGTCTGGGAGGACGCCGTGCAGCGCGAGCGGGCGCTCGACGGCCTCGTCGCGGACGGCCTGGCCCAGGTCCTGGAGGACGGCACGTACTGCCTCTAGCCAGGAACGACGATCTGCCTCTGGGCGGGAACGACGATCGCGTATGAATCCGCGACAGCTGAGCATGGGCCGTCGCGCGCCTTCCTCCTACGGTTGACGATCAGTGAGTCCTTCGGGGAGGAAAGAAGTGTCACAACGGATTCTGGTGACGGCGGCGACCGGCACGGTCGGGCGCCACGTGACGGCGCGGCTGGCGGAGGACGGGGCCGAGGTGCGGGCACTGTCCCGGACCCCGGCGGGCTTCCCGCCCGGCGTCCAGCCCCTGCGCGGCGACCTGTCGGCGCCCGGTTCGCTGGCCCCGGCGGTCAACGGCGTCGACGCCGTGTTCCTGATCTGGCCGTTCGCCTCGGTGGACGGGCTGGAGGCGGTGCTGGCGCTGATGGCGGGGCACGCCCGCAAGCTGGTCTACCTGTCTTCCGCCACGGTGCGCGAGCACGAGCGGCGTGCCGAGGGCCTGATCGAACGGTCCGGTCTGGAGTGGACGGTCCTGCGCCCGCATGCCTTCGCGGCGAACGCGTCGCGCTGGGCCGGGCAGATCCGCGCCGGGGACATGGTGCGCGAGCCATACGGCCGGGCCGCCATGTCGCTCGTCCACGAACAGGACATCGCCGCGGTCGCGGTCGCGGCGCTGCTCCAGGAGGGGCATGAGGGCGCCGTCCACGAGCTGACCGGGCCGGAGTCGCTGACCCAGGCCGAGCAGGTGCGCGTGATCGGCGAGGCGGTCGGCCGGCCCGTGCGGTGGGAGGAGGCGCCGCCCGAGGAGGCCCGTCAGCGGATGCTCGCCCGCGGCTGGCCGCCCGAGGTGGCCGACGACGTCCTGCGCGCCCAGGCCGCGATGACCGCCGGCCCGGCGCCGGTCACCACCACCGTCGAGAAGGTCACCGGCACTCCGGCCCGCACCTTCCGCTCCTGGGCCGACGCCCACACCCACCTGTTCCAGCCCTCGCCCTGAGCCCGGTCACCGGGGCCCAGGGCACCCGCACCTTCCACTCCTAGGCCGACGCCCACACGCACCTGCCGTGACGCCGGCCACCGGGCCCAGGGCACCCTCCTGGGCCGACGCCCACGCGCACCCGTACTGAGGGCGGTCACCGGGCCCAGGGCAGGGGCATGCTGCGGGTGCCTTCCGGTACGAGGTCGCAGGCGTCCGGGGTGTCGAGCCCGTCCGGGTTGTAGACCTGGACGCCCGCGGGGGCGGCCACGATCGCCGCGAAGCCGTGCCGCTCGTCGGCGAACAACCGGCGCAGCGCGCCGGCGGGCAGCACCATGGTGTCGCCCGCCTCGACCTCGACCCGTTCGCCGCCGAGCTGGACGGTGCAGCGGCCCGCCAGCCAGGTCCACACCGACTCGGTGTCGAAGGCGTGCAGCGGGCCCGCCGTGCCGGGCTTGGCGTCCACGCGCCACACGGCCTGGCGGGACTCGCCCTGGGTGGGCGAGGCGAGCGTGGTCATGGTCCCGTTGGGCGTCTCGATCCTGCGTGCCCGCGCGTCGCGGATGACGGTCATGGCAGGTGCTCCTCTAAGATAGACAACGTCATTGTCTAGATAGTGAACCAGGTTGTCTATCGTGTCAAGCACACCCCCGGGGTTCGAACTCCCGCTCCGCCTCTTCCTGGCCTTCCGGGTGCTCATCGACGAGCTCCACGCCGAGCTGGGCCGTCAGGGACATCCGGACATCCGGCCCATGCACGGCTTCGTCATGCAGGCCATCGGGCCCGACGGCACGACCGCGGTCGACCTGGGCCGCACGCTCGGCGTCACCAAGCAGGCCGCGGGCAAGACCGTCGAGGCACTCGAACGCATCGGCTACGTCGAACGCACCCGCGACCCCGCCGACACCCGGCGCAAGATCGTCCGTCTGACCCCGTACGGCATGGACGCCCTCGCCCGCTCGGCCGCGATCTTCGACGACCTGCGCGCCCGCTGGGCCGCCGAGCTGGGCGAGGACCGGCTGCGGGCGCTGGAGGCCGACCTCCGCACAATGACCCCCGCCAACCTGTGGCGCCTCGACATCCCGGGCTGGTTCGGCGCCCCGTGAGGCGCCGGACCAGTCCCCGGGTCAGGCGGCGAGCTGGAGACCCAGGCTGGTGAGGCTGGTGCGCGCCCAGTCGAGCTCCTGGGCCAGGAGCGAGACCAGGGCGCCGGGGCCCTTGGCGCGGCCCGGGACCGCCAGGTTGTGGGTCTCGACCTCGATGTGGGCGCTGCCGCTCACCGCGCCGGAGAGCATCGCCGTCAGGGTGTCGTGCAGGACGCCGCCGGTGTTGGGCGACCCGCCGGTGTGGTGGTGCACGTGGCCGAGCTTGACCACGGGGGCGCCGGTCTTGGCCAGGCCGCGCAGCGCCTCACCGGTCTCCTCGGCGCCGCGGGCCAGGTGGCACGCGTCGAGGCAGACGCCCAGGTGGTCGGAGTCGATGCCGCGCACCCGCTCCAGCGCCTGCTCCGTGGTCTCCAGCACGCAGCCGGGCCACGGCTCGAAACCGACCCTGACCGTCTTGCCGGTGATGCTGTGGAGGCCGCGCAGCTCGCGGGCGAGCCGCTCCAGCCGCCGGGTGGCGATCGCCTGCAGGTCGGCCGGCCAGTCGCGGCGCCAGCCGATCGGGATGGTGGAGATGCTGCCCGACTGGATGTCGTCCGGCAGCAGGAACGCGAGGATCTTGGCCAGCGCCATCGTGTAGCGGTAGCGCTCGGGCTTGGCCCAGTCGGGGCCGGGCGCCTCCTGGTTGCGACCGCCGGTGCCGTTGAGGCTGACGACCTCCAGGCCGCGCTCTTCGAGGGAGCGGCGCAGGCGGACGAGTTCTATGCGGTCGGCGGTCAGATGGTCGGCGACGGCGGGCGAGAGCCACAGGCCGACCCCCATCCGCTCCACGCCGAGCCGCTTGCGCACCGGCACGGCGTAGCGGGTGAGATGGGCGATCAGGTTCTCCAGATCCTCCGCGGGGTGCACGCCTGCGTTGTAGGCGAGGTGAACGAGCGTTCCGTCATCGTGACGCAGGCGCATCGGTTTCCTCCACGACTCTCACTGGTTTCCCCCTCGCCCGCTGGTGCCACTCCGAGCATGTCGGCCCGTGGCGGCGTGCGCGTCAGCCCTGGGTTGATCTCTTGCTACTCCCAGGGGAGCAGTCCCGACCGTAGAGACACGCTCTTGCGGATCACTTGGACAGGACTTGGCGAAGCTCTACACAGAGTAGTACTACTTGTCGTGGCGGGGCCACTCGCCCTTCAACGATTCGGCAACGTTTCCCGTCACCACATGCGAAAACCCCCGTGCGCCGGAGCGCACGGGGGTTTTCGTGAACTGGGTCAGCTCTGGATGGAACCGGCGATCGCCGCCGCGGAGTCGGGCACCTGAGTGGCGTCCTCTCCCGCGAACAGGAACCTGGCGTCGTCGCCCTCACCCTCGATGGTCACCTTCACGACCTGCCCCGGACGGAGCTCGCCGTAGAGGATCTTCTCCGACAGCGAGTCTTCCAGCTCGCGCTGGATCGTACGGCGCAGCGGCCGGGCGCCCATGACCGGGTCGTAGCCGCGGTCGGCCAGCAGCTGCCTGGCCTCGGGCGAGACGTCGAGCCCCATGTCGCGGTCCTTCAGCCGCTCGGCCACCTGCGCGAGCATCAGATCGACGATCTTGATGATCTCGTTGGGCGTGAGCTGGTGGAAGACCACGATGTCGTCGACACGGTTGAGGAACTCGGGCCGGAAGTGCTGCTTGAGCTCTTCCTGGACCTTGGCCTTCATCCGGTCGTAGTTGGAGTCGGCGTCGTTGGACTTCGCGAACCCGACCCCGATGCCCTTGGAGATGTCGCGGGTGCCGAGGTTGGTGGTCATGATGATGACCGTGTTCTTGAAGTCGACCACCCGGCCCTGGGCGTCGGTCAGGCGACCGTCTTCCAGGATCTGCAGCAGCGAGTTGAAGATGTCGGGGTGGGCCTTCTCGATCTCGTCGAACAGGACCACGGAGAACGGCTTGCGCCGCACCTTCTCGGTGAGCTGGCCGCCCTCCTCGTAGCCGACGTAGCCGGGAGGCGAGCCGAACAGCCGCGAGACGGTGTGCTTCTCCATGAACTCCGACATGTCCAGGCTGATCAGCGCGTCCTCGTCGCCGAAGAGGAACTCCGCCAGAGCCTTGGACAGCTCGGTCTTACCGACACCGGACGGACCCGCGAAGATGAACGAGCCGCCGGGACGCCGCGGGTCCTTCAGACCGGCGCGGGTGCGCCGGATGGACCGCGACAGGCCCTTGATGGCGTCGTCCTGCCCGATGATCCGCTTGTGGAGCTCGTCCTCCATGCGGAGCAGGCGCTGCGACTCCTCCTCGGTCAGCTTGAAGACCGGGATGCCGGTGGCGGTGGCCAGGACCTCGGCGATGAGCTCCTCGGTGACCTCGGCCACGACGTCCATGTCGCCGGCCTTCCACTCCTTCTCGCGCCGCTCGCGCTTGAGCTGGAGCTGCTTCTCCTGGTCGCGGAGGGCAGCCGCCTTCTCGAAGTCCTGCGCGTCGATCGCGGACTCCTTGTCGCGGCGGACGTTGGCGATCTTCTCGTCGTACTCGCGCAGGTCCGGCGGCGCGGTCATGCGGCGGATGCGCATGCGCGAGCCGGCCTCGTCGATGAGGTCGATCGCCTTGTCGGGAAGGTAGCGGTCGCTGATGTAGCGGTCGGCCAGCTGCGCGGCGGCCACCAGCGCGCCGTCGGTGATCGACACGCGGTGGTGGGCCTCGTAGCGGTCGCGCAGACCCTTGAGGATCTCGATCGTGTGGCTGAGCGAGGGCTCGGCCACCTGGATCGGCTGGAACCGGCGCTCCAGCGCGGCGTCCTTCTCGAGGTACTTGCGGTACTCGTCGAGAGTCGTGGCACCGATGGTCTGCAGCTCGCCGCGGGCCAGCATCGGCTTGAGGATGCTGGCGGCGTCGATCGCGCCCTCGGCGGCGCCCGCACCCACGAGCGTGTGGAGCTCGTCGATGAACAGGATGATGTCGCCGCGCGTGCGGATCTCCTTGAGCACCTTCTTCAGGCGCTCTTCGAAGTCGCCGCGGTAGCGGGAGCCGGCGACCAGGGCGCCGAGGTCAAGCGTGTAGAGCTGCTTGTCCTTCAGCGTCTCGGGCACCTCGCCCCTGACGATCTTCTGCGACAGGCCCTCGACGACGGCGGTCTTGCCGACGCCGGGCTCGCCGATGAGAACGGGGTTGTTCTTGGTCCTCCGGGAGAGGACCTGCATGACCCGCTCGATCTCCTTCTCACGGCCGATGACCGGATCCAGCTTGCCCTCGCGGGCGGCCTGGGTCAGGTTGCGGCCGAACTGGTCGAGCACCAGGGACGTCGACGGGGCCGACTCCTGGGGGCCGCCGGCGGCGGCCGGCTCCTTGCCCTGGTAACCGTGGAGCAGCTGGATTACCTGCTGCCGCACCCGGTTGAGATCAGCTCCAAGCTTGACCAGCACCTGGGCGGCCACACCCTCACCCTCGCGGATGAGACCGAGCAGGATGTGCTCGGTGCCGATGTAGTTGTGACCCAGCTGCAAAGCCTCACGGAGCGACAGCTCGAGGACCTTCTTGGCCCGCGGGGTGAAGGGAATGTGCCCCGACGGAGCCGACTGGCCCTGGCCGATGATCTCCTCGACCTGCTGACGCACGCCCTCAAGGCTGATGCCGAGGCTCTCCAGAGCCTTGGCGGCCACGCCCTCACCTTCGTGGATCAAACCAAGAAGAATGTGCTCAGTGCCGATGTAGTTGTGGTTGAGCATCCTGGCCTCTTCTTGGGCCAGGACGACAACACGCCTTGCTCGGTCGGTGAACCTCTCGAACATCTCGTCGCTCCTCACAGAGCGGTCAGTCAGGCCGGTAAATCCGGTCCCGTCATCCCGCATGCTAGCCCTGGCTCGGCGAACCGTGCCCTCTGCCGCTGACGCGCTCTATAGCAGAGAGCGTTCCCCGAGAGCAGGGCGTTCACCCTCCATCCAACTATGGTTCGGGGGTGACGTGTTCCCGATACGCCGCAAGCGAACGATGTTTGGGACGCATGGGTACTGCGGCTCTTATTCGCCGCCGGCGGCGGTGGCAGATCACACGGATCGGCGATGGGGACGCCTGACGGGCCGGCCCTTGGGTCGGGTCGTCGCCCGTCATCATGCCCATGCATCCTGAGACGCCGGGTCCGTATCTCTTACACCCTGCCATCGTATGTGGCGATGCAAACGCGGGCCAAGCGGATGTGCATCGCATCACCCAGAGCGAAATCCGCCGCCTGATCAGTCTGGTCAGCGACGTTACCAGTCCGGCGTGATCGCCAAGGCCCGGAGGGACGGAACGGTAGGTGGCCTACCCGACGCGGGAAGTGCGCGCAATGCGCGGCAGCGGCCCCTTCAGAGAAGCCGTACAACAGAGATGGGGCCCCAGATCGCCCGAAAGCGCTGGAGCCCCGTCATCCCCGACAAAACCGCCAAAACACGCGCCCGGCGGTTCGATGCGAAGACCCAAATGCCCATGTTTCGGGCGAATCGAAGATCGACAGAACGGAAAGTGTCCACGATCTGAGATTCGCCCTGAACGATCATGCGCTTATGGCGACCGCCGGGGTCCTTAGGCGAGCGGCATAAGCGCATGGTCAGCCGACGGCTCCCTTAGTGGGCCGCCTCGTACTTCTCGACGACGGTGGAGGCGATCCGGCCTCGCTCACTGACGGGCAGACCGTGGGCCTTGGCCCACTGCCTGATCTCGGCGCTCTTCTCGCGGCTCATCGCCCGCTGACCGCCGCGGCCTCGACGGCGCGTGGTGACCGCCCCTGCCCTGCGAGCGTGCTGCACGAAAGGCGTGAGAGCGTCCCTCAGCTTCTTGGCGTTAACGTCGCTGAGGTCAATCTCATAGGAAGCGCCGTCAATAGCGAAGCTGACCGTCTCATTGGCCTCGCCCCCATCGAGGTCATCGATGAGAATCTCCTGGATCTGCTTGGCCATCTACGCAATCCTTTCCGGAGCATTGTTTCATTCGCTCGACCAAACATATACCCGGAAAGACGTTAAGACAATTCAGCTCAGCGACGATTCCGCTGAGTCGCTGATCAGTTGCTCTTCTCGGCCTGATCCTGCCGGTTTGGCCGCCTCCCAGGGCCCTCGGCGCGCACCAACTTCACCACCCCAAAGATGAAGGCGCCCCCCACGACGAGCGGCGGGATGAGCGCCGACAAAACCTCTGTCACAACTTCCATTCGTCCTCGCCTCCACAGCGGACGGGGGGTTTCCTGGCCTTTTATGCACGGGCGGTGCGGCGGGCGCGGGCTTGACCGCCCCGGGTGTCGCCCTGTCGACGACCTTCGCACCGCAGACCATAGCGGCACACAGATGCCCATAGCCTGGCAGGGGCATCAACATCCGGCAACCCGGACGCCTCATAGCCTAATGCCAGTCTCTCCAGGTGCCTTACCGGATCTACCCCAAGTTTCCTGAAAAGCGGCGCCCAGGCTTCCCAGCTCAGGAATGATCTTTAACGACGAGGGTTCCGGCCAGCTTGTCATGGGGCCCACGCTGCAGCGGCTTGTCGATCAGGATGAGCAGGCCCACCGCGAACACGTACATTCCGGCCAGCAGATTGAGCACCGGAATGCCCATCACGATGGCCGGGGCCGGATAGCCGAGGACCCGTTTCAACCGGTCACGCGCCCCCAGCCGGGCCGGTTCCACCCGAATGCGCATGATCGCCTTGCCGAACGTGCGCCCGCCTCGTGAAAGCGTGACCCAGTCGTAGACCGTATAACCCAGCCCGGCCAACACCCATGCGAACACGCCCGGCAAACGGCCCCCGAAGAGCTCCAGCACCCCGACAGTCCGGAAGATGCCCCACAGCGCGATGAACAGAATGTAATAGAACACCCCGAAGACGAGCGCTTCAATGAGCCGGGCGGCCAGCCGTTCCCACCATTCCGCGGGCACCGGATCGGCCCGCGGCGTCGTGGCCATAACCCTCACCTCGCCCCATCGGTGTCCCGACCGTTCCCATTCTGGTACGGAGCACACACGCGAAAACAGGGACCGGTGGATCACCGATCCCTGTTTTCCGAGCCGTACAGGCTACTTGATCTTCACCACGACGGTGCCGGCGAACTTGTCGGCGAACGTCTGCTGCAGCGGCTTGTCCCACAGCTGCGAGGCGGCGTTGAGCATGACCGCGATCGCGCCGAGGAAGGCACCGACGAGCGGGAGGATCCCGAGCGCATAGCCGCCCCACGTGCCGCCGGCCCGCTTCAGGGCCATGTTGCCCGGCAGGCCGCCGGGCGGCATGGCGCCGCCCACGGGGACGACCTTGATCCCCATCACCATCTTGCCGACCGTCTGACCGTTCATCTTGGTCATGAAGTAGTCGTAGGCGACGTAGAGGCCGACCAGCAGGATCCACTGGATGAGACCGATCAGGAACGAGCTGAAGAAGCCCGTCGTGACACCCGTCACCGAGTTGTAGCTGGCCACGAAGAAGATGCCCAGCACCAGGGAGATGAGGAAATAGACGACGCCGAAGATGCAGCCGTCGATGAGACGGGCCACCAGCCGCTGCCACCACTCCGCCAGCGGCGCGGGGGCACCCGGAGGCTGCACGCCGACCGGCTGGCCGTAGCCCGGCTGCCCGTAGGCGGGCTGACCGTACTGCTGGCCGTACTGGGGCTGCTGACCGTAGCCGGGCTGGCCGTACTGCTGCTGGCCATACTGCGCCTGCTGACCGTAGCCGGGCTGGCCGTACTGCTGCCCTGACTGCGGCTGCTGACCGTAACCCTGCTGGCCGTAGGCCTGCTGACCGTAGCCGGACTGGGAATCGGGCTGCTGGCCGTAACCGGGCTGGGAGGGGGCCTGCTGACCGTAGCCCTGCTGACCGTAAGCCTGCTGACCCGAGGAGGGCTGCTGGCCGTAGCCCTGCTGACCCGAGGAGGGCTGCTGGCCGTAGCCGGGCTGGCCGTACTGGGGCTGACCGTACTGGGGCTGCTGACCGTAGTCAGGTTGCGAGGGAGCCTGCTGGCCGTACTGGGGCTGCTGGCCGTAGTCAGGCTGGGAAGGGGCCTGCTGGCCGTACTGGGGCTGGCCGTAGTCGGGTTGCGAGGGAGCCTGCTGACCGTACTGAGGCTGCTGACCGTAACCCTGCTGGCCGTAGTCGGGCTGCTGGCCGTACTGGGGCTGGCCGTAGCCCGGCTGGGACGCGCCCTGCTGGCCGTAGCCCTGCTGACCCGGCTGACCGTACTGCTGCTGCTGCCCGTACGGGGGCTGCTGGCCGTACTGGCCCTGGCCGTAGGGGTCGTCGGCCCTGTAGCCCACGACCGTCGCGTCGGGATCCTCCCCATGGGGGTGTCCCGGGTTGTGCCCGTATCCCGGATGATTCTCGCTGGATTCATCCTGCGGATACGGCGGCTGTCCGGTGCTCACCGTGTCACCTCGCTTCGCGTGCGCATGTGGCACGTGTCAGGGCACATGCCTGTCCTGGACAACGTATCGACATGGGTATCAACAATCACCTTTTCTGTCAGTCAAGATCCGCATCACCCGAGGTCAGGTGGAGCAACATCCGTGTGTTCCCCAGGGTGTTGGGCTTGACGTGTTCCAGGTCCAGGAACTCGGCCACGCCCTCGTCGTACGAGGCCAGGAGTTCGGCGTAGACCTCGGGCGAGACCGGGGTGCCTTTGATCACCCGGAATCCGTGTCTCGCGAAGAAGTCGACCTCGAATGTGAGGCAGAAAACACGCTGCAGGCCGAGTTCTTTGGCCGTGTCGATGAGGGCCGTGACGATGCGGTGGCCGATGGCCAGCCCGCGCGCCTCCGGGTGGACCGCCACGGTGCGGATCTCCGCCAGGTCCTCCCAGAGGACGTGCAGCGCCCCGCAGCCGACGACCTTGCCGTCGCGCTCGGCGACCCAGAACTCCTGCACGTCCTCGTACAGGGTGACCGTGGCCTTCTCCAGCAGCCGGGGGCCGGGGCCTCCATAGGTGTCGACCAGGAATTTGATGGCCTTGACGTCCGGCGTCCGGGCACGCCGGACCAGGACCTGCGTGTCGGGAAGGGGACGTTCGGCGACCTGCTCCATGACCCTCCAGCCTACAGTTTGTGATTACGGCTCACCCCTAACCCCGGACTTGCGCCCATCTTGTAACGTCTCGTGGCTGTACGAGCACCTGTGGCGTTGGAGGTTTCCTACCGTTCCATGCCTGGTCCAAGCAGGCACAAAGAGGACATGAAGTCTTTGCCATACCGGGCTTTACGAGACCACCTTGTGACCCCCCGGTTGTGAAATCTCTACAGAGTCTGTAGTTCCGGTTGAGCAGGAACCCTCGGTGCATTAGTGTCCAGCGTCGATGTCCCCGCGCATGTGGCGCGGAGACGCGCCCAATCCCCGCAAGGGGAGCCGGGGACCCGCCGGCGGCGTTCGAGCGGCGCCACCAGGGGTGAGTCCGAGCACCTCGCTCGGTAGGGCCGGTCCGAGCCCGAACCCGTCAGCTAGCCCGGTCGGCGCGCTACGGAAGGAGCTCGATTGGTGAAGCGCACGCGCGACCGCAGGGGGAGTTCCGCGGGCGAGCGCGCCCGCCCTCCGGAACGGGCCGGCTACGGCCGCAGGCTGGGCATCGTGGGCGCCACCCTCGCCGCGCTGCTCGTCGCCGCTCCCGCGGGGACCGTCGCCGCCGACCCCAAGCCCTCGCTCAAGGAGCTCTCCGAGCAGGTCGAGGAGATGCACCTGGAGATCGAGACCCTCACCGAGCAGTACAACGGGCAGCGCGAGAAGCTCAAGACGGCCAAGAAGGCCGTGGAGAACGCCAAGAAGAGGCTCGCCGCCAGCGAGGCCGACCTGGCCACGAAGAAGACCAGGGCGTCGCAGCTGGTCGAGGCCGAATACATGTCGGGCGGCCTCAGCCGGGTGCTCGCCTTCACCACCGGCGGCGACCCCGAGAGCTACCTCGACCGCGCGGCCACCACCTACGCCCTGCGACAGCAGCAGAGCGAGGAGGTCCTCAAGCTGACCAAGGCGATGGACGCGGCCGAGCGGGCCAGGACCGGCGCCCAGACCCGCATCGACGAGGTCAACAAGATCGTCAAGGACCTCGGCGCCAAGCGCGACCGGATCTCCAAGCTCGTCACCAAGGTCGAGAGCCGGTTGTTCCAGCGCGCGCTCGGCGAGGCCGGCCGCCCCGGCACCAGGGCCGTCAAGGTGACCCTGCCCATCCCCGGCGACGGCAAGGCGGCCCAGGCCGCCCGCTGGGCCCTCACCCAGCAGCTCAAGCCGTACGTCTGGGGCGCGGAAGGCCCCAACGGCTACGACTGCTCGGGGCTGGTCATGGCCGCCTACCAGCGCGTCGGCATCTCGCTGCCGCACTACACCGGCGACCAGTGGACCGCGGGCAGGCACATCGCGCGCGAGGAGCTGCGCCCCGGCGACCTGGTCTTCTTCTACAGCGACCTGCACCACGTGGGCATCTACCTCGGCGGCGGCATGATGGTGCACGCGCCGCGCACGGGCGACGTCGTACGCATCGCCTCACTCGACCGGCGCCCCTACGCCGGAGCGGTGCGCATCGCCGACTGACGGCTAGATCAGCTGGCGGCGCGCGGCCCAGGCCACGGCTTCGATGGCCGTGGCCACCCCGATCCGGTCGCAGATGCCCCTCAGTCTTCGGCGCACCGTGCGGCCGCTGCAATCAAGGCGCCTCCCCACTCGGTCTACTGTGACGCCCTTGGCCAGCTCCGCCAGCAACGCCAGATCTGCATGGCTCAGTTCAACATTTTCACTGAGCACATCCATCGGGAGCCCTCCCCCCCAACAGCACTACTCGGTGACGTCCTGGCACGAGCGAAAGGCTGCTCGCCCCGACTACGTAAACGCATCCGGCAAAGGCCGTCAAGCGTAAGATCTGCCCTACTTGACCATAGCCATTGACATGATCCGTCCTACGTGAAGTACTCGGCGTATGTCGGCACATTTCCAAGCGCAATGATCGATCACAAGGACTCTGACAGCGCGCCGCCGTCCACGCTGAGCCCCAGCGACATGCTGGGTTTCGATCCGTACGATTATGCGTTCCTGCGCGAGCCGTATTCCCGATACCGGAAGCTGCGCGAGAGCGGGCCGCTCTTCCGGACGCGCGGCGGGCTGCTCGTCGCCACCTCCCACGAGCTCTGCTCGGCCCTGTTGCGCGACCCGCGTTTCGGTCACGGCCCCACCCCCGCGCCCGCCGGGCCGGACGAACCGGTCCGTTCGTTCCTCATGATGGACCCGCCTGACCACACCCGGATGCGCGGACTCGTCAGCAAGGCCTTCACGCCCGGCATGGTGCGGCGGCTGCGCCCGCGGATCGAGACGATCACCGCGGACCTGATCGCCGCGCTGCCCGACGAGGCCGATCTGGTCCGCGACTTCGCCTACCCGCTGCCCGTCATGGTGATCAGCGAGATGCTGGGCGTGCCGGCGGCGGACCACGAGCGCTTCCGCGGCTGGAGCGAGACCATGGCGCGCAGCCTCGACCCGATCGTCACCGACGAGCTGACCGAGCGCTCACAACGCCACCGGCGCGAGTTCCACGACTACTTCCAGGGTCTCATCGCGCTGCGGCGGGAGCGGCCGGCCGACGACCTGCTCAGCGCGCTCGTCCAGGTCGAGGAGCTGACCGAGCGCGAGCTGCTGGCCACGTGCGTGCTGCTGCTGGTGGCCGGTCACGAGACGACCGTCAACCTCATCGCCAACGGCGTGCTCAACCTGGTCAGGCACGGCGTGCTGGGGCGGGCGGCCGAGCGGCCCAGGGAGGTCGTGGAGGAGGTGCTCAGGTATGACCCGCCGGTCCAGCTCACGGCCCGTGTCGCGCTGGAGGACGCCGAGCTGGGCGGCGTCTGGGTGCCGGCGGGCACGTCGACGCTGGCGCTGGTCGGCGCGGCCAACCGCGACCCCGCGGCCTTCCCCGACCCGGACCGGTTCGACGTGGGGCGGGCGCCTGGCAGGCATCTGGCGTTCGGTCTGGGGGTGCACTTCTGCCTGGGTGCGCCGCTGGCCCGGCTGGAAGGGGAGGTGGCGCTGGCCGCGCTGGCCGGGGCCGCGCCGGGGCTGGAGCTGGCCGACGCGGATCCGCCGTACAAGGAGAACCTGGTGCTGCGCGGCCTGGCCCGGCTGCCCGTCAGGCTCAACCGCCCGCGCCTGTAGCGCGGGCGGGCTTTCGCGGCGCGGTCAGCGGGTGGGCTTGACCAGGGGGAAGAGGATGGTCTCGCGGATGTTGCGGCCCGTGAATGCCATGATCATCCGGTCGATGCCGGCGCCCATGCCGCCCGTCGGGGGCATGCCGTACTCCAGGGCCTGCAGGAAGTCCTCGTCGAGCTGCATGGCCTCCGGGTCGCCGCCGGCGGCGAGCAGGGACTGCTCCTCCAGGCGGCGGCGCTGGTCGATCGGGTCGATGAGCTCGGAGTAGGCGGTGCCGAGCTCGGTGCCGAACCCGATGAGGTCCCACTTCTCGGTCAGCAGCGGGTTGTCGCGGTGGACGCGGGCCAGCGGGGACGTCTCCAGCGGATAGTCCATGACGAACGTGGGCTGGACGAGGGTGTGTTCGACCAGCTCCTCGAACAACTCCTGGACCAGCTTGCCCTGGCCCCACTTCGGGTCCCAGTGCACGTCGTGCTTGTCGGCCAGGCCGCGGACGCGCTCCAGCGGGGTCTCGGTGGTGACCTCCTCGCCCACCGCGGCGGACACCAGGTCGTAGAGCTTGGCCCGCGGCCACTCGGGCAGCCCGAGGTCGACCTCGACGCCTTCGTGGACGACCACGGTGGTGTCGAGCGCGGCGACCACGGCCTTCTGGTACATGCGCTGGGTGAGGTCGGCCATGTCGTGGTAGTCGAGGTAGGTGCCGTAGGCCTCGACCATGGTGAACTCGGGGTTGTGGGTGGAGTCGGCGCCTTCGTTGCGGAAGTTGCGGTTGACCTCGAAGACCTTCTCGACGCCGCCCACCACGAGCCGCTTGAGGTAGAGCTCGATCGCGATGCGGAGGTAGAGCTCCATGTCGTAGGCGTTGATGTGGGTCGCGAAGGGCCGGGCCGCCGCGCCGCCGTGGATCGGCTGCAGCATCGGCGTCTCGACCTCGAGGTAGCCCTCCTCGTGCCAGAAGTCGCGCACCGCGCGCACGGTCGCGCTGCGGACGCGGGCCATCTTGCGCGCCTCGTCGTTGACGATGAGGTCGACGTAACGCTGGCGGACCCGGGCCTCGGGGTCGGTCAGGCCGAGGTGCTTCTCGGGCAGCGGGCGCAGGCACTTGGACGTGATCTGCCAGCGGTCGGCGAGGATGGACAGCTCGCCGCGCCGCGAGGTGATCACCTCGCCCTCGACGCCGACGTGGTCGCCCAGGTCGACGTCGTGCTTCCAGGACGCGAGCGACTCCTCCCCCACCTTGTCGAGCGAGATCATGACCTGGAGGTCGCCGCTGCCGTCGCGCAGGGTGGCGAAGCAGAGCTTGCCGCCGACACGGTTGAGCATGACGCGCCCGGCCACGCCGACCCGGTCGCCGGTGGCGGTGTCGGGCTCCAGGCCCTGGTATTTCGCCCTGACCTCCGCGTTGGTGGTCGTGCGGGGGAAACTCACCGGGTAAGGGTCGACGCCTTCGGCGCGAAGGCGGTCGAGCTTCTCCCTCCGGATGCGCATCTGCTCGGGAAGTTCGTCGCTCACATCACCAAAGGGTAGGGGATACGGCCACGTGCAAGGTCTCGTCGGTCCCCTGCAGGGGGCCTGCAAGCACGCTCGGTTACCCATGTGTCACGGGCTCGAAGGGGGGATCCGGCAGCGGGCCGGTCCAGGGAGGGCTCGGGGAGAGACCATGTTCAGGAAGATCGCCACCGGCCTGCTCGCCGTCGCCGCCACCGGGGCCGTCGCCCTGTCGATGCCCGCCGCCGCGAGCGCCACCACCGCCGACGGATACTCCTGGGGCCCGGTCTACGCCAAGCACCACCTCGCCAAGGCCCAGGGCTGGATCGGCGTGGAGTGGGACGAGCACCAGACGTCCAACACGGTCCACCTCCGCGGCCGGCTCTACGACCTCGACCAGCGCACCTACGGGCAGGGCGGCAAGTGCGCCCACGTGAGGTTCCAGGCGGCCGGCTTCGACCACGAGTGGGACGCGGTCCACGCCAGGAAGTTCTGCGGCTACCCGGGCTCCAAGAAGTTCCGGTTCGACGTGGACGACGTCGCGGCGGTGCGGGTGAAGGTCTGCCAGATCCACCCGCACCAGCAGTGGGTCAGCAAGTGCGGCCACTGGGAGTACCTGTACGCCGCCGAGTCCGAGTAAGTTTCCCCCAGCCGCAAGCGGCCCCCTACCCGAGCGGGGGGCCGCTTGCTCATGTGTCAGCCGGTGTTGCGGTGGTAGATGAGCCGCAGGCCGATCAGCGTGAGCCACGGCTCGTGCACGTCGATGGAGCGCGACTCGCCGACGACCAGGCCGGCGTGGCTGCCGGTGGCGACCACGGTCACGTCGTCGGGGTCGTCGGCCAGCTCGGCGGCCATCCGTTCGACGATGCCGTCGACCTGGCCGGCGAAGCCGTAGATGATGCCCGCCTGAAGCGCTTCGACGGTGTTCTTGGCGATGACGGAGCGGGGCCTGATCAGCTCCACCTTGTGGAGCTGGGCGCCGGCGGCGGCCAGGGCGTCGACGGAGATCTCGATGCCGGGAGCGGTGACGGCGCCGATGTACTCGCCCTTGGCCGACACCGCGTCGAACGAGGTGGCGGTGCCGAAGTCGACGATGACGCACGGGCCGCCGTACTGGTCGATGGCGGCCAGCGCGTTGACGATGCGGTCGCTGCCGACCTCCTTGGGGTTGTCCATCCGTACGGGCACGCCGGTGCGGACGCCGGGCTCGACCACGACGGCGGTGACGTCGCCGTAGTAGCGGCGGCACATCTCGCGCATCTCGTTGAGCACGCTGGGCACGGTCGAGCAGATCGCGATGCCGCCGATGTCGGCGCCCTTCAGCAGGGGTGACTGGCCGAGCAGGCCCTGCAGGACGACCGCGATCTCGTCGGCGGTGCGGCGGGCGTCGGTGGCCAGCCGCCAGTGCTCGATGACGTCCTCGCCCTCGAAGAGCCCGAGCACCGTGTGCGTGTTGCCGACGTCGATCGTGAGCAGCATGTGTTACCCCCGTAGATCCAGTGCGACGTCCAGGGCCGGCGCCGAGTGGGTAAGGGCGCCTACCGCAAGGTAGTCCACGCCAGTCTCCGCCACGTCACGGGCCGATTCCAAGGTCAATCCCCCGCTGGC
The DNA here is from genome assembly GCF_040676925.1 of Nonomuraea sp. NPDC049486. Classification (NCBI taxonomy): domain Bacteria; kingdom Bacillati; phylum Actinomycetota; class Actinomycetes; order Streptosporangiales; family Streptosporangiaceae; genus Nonomuraea; species Nonomuraea sp. NPDC049486. Next base: position 211,201 of record NZ_JBFAPV010000004.1, on the reverse strand, counting down.
TTCGAGGGCAACCGCCTTGTTGGCGCGATTTTTCACGATTTGGACGGCCTGGGTGGTTTGTTCCACGGTGAAGTTGTCCAGCAAGATCAGATCCGCCCCCTCGGCCAGCGCTTCCTCCAGCTCCGCGAGGCTGTCGACCTCGACCTCGATCGGCAGGTCCGGATACCGTTCGCGCACCGCGCGGAACGCCGGCGCCACCCCTCCGGCGGCCACCACGTGGTTGTCCTTGATCAGGGCCGCGTCGGACAGCGACATCCGGTGGTTGACGCCGCCGCCGCAGCGCACCGCGTACTTCTCCAGCGCCCGCAGCCCCGGCAGCGTCTTGCGGCTGTCGCGCACCCGCGCCCGGGTGCCGCCGATCGCCTCGGCCCACCGGCCGGTGAGCGTGGCGATGCCGGACAGGTGCGTGACCAGGTTCAGCGCCGTGCGCTCGGCCGTCAGCAGGGCCCTGGTCGGGCCCTCCACCGTCATCAGCACCTCGCCGCGGCGGACGCGCTCGCCGTCCTCGGTCTTCCTCTCGGTACGGGTCGCGCCCAGCCGCAGGAAGACCGCCTCGGCGAGGGCGAGGCCGGCCACGACGCCGTCGGCGCGGGCCACCATGTCGCCGGACGAGAGCTGGCCGGCCGGGATCGTGGCGATGCTGGTGACGTCGCCGGCCGCCGACAGGTCCTCGGCCAGCGCCCGGTCGATCACCGCGTCGGCGTCGGCGGGGTCGAGCCCGGCGTCGGCCAGCTCCCGGGCCAGCCTCGGCGGCATGGCGTCGCCGTGCGGGGTGTAGGTCATCTGCAGGCCCTCCTCGGTCAGGGTCACGTCCAGGTGGCCGAGCCACTCGTGGTCGTCGCGCTCGGGGCGGTCCTCCCGCCAGTGGGAGCCGCGCGTCTCCAGCCGCGCCGCGGCCGTGCCCGCGAGCACGGTGGCGACGGTGAGCAGGTTGGTGGTCTCCCACGACTCGGTGCACGGCGGCACCTCGACGGGCGTCCAGCGGGCGTCGCGCAGCGCCCTGGCCGTGGCCGTCAGGGAGCCTCGGTTGCGCAGCACCCCGGCGCCGGCGCTCATGTGGTGCTGGATCCGGCCGCGCGCCCGCGGGTCGATCAGCCCGGCCGGGACGGCGGACTGCTCCGGCCCGCCCGGCCGGGGCCTGGCGCGGTGCACGTCCTCGGCGATCCGCTCGGCGAACACCAGCCCTTCGAGCAGCGAGTTGGAGGCCAGCCGGTTGGCGCCGTGCACGCCGGTGCAGGCGACCTCGCCGCACGCGTACAGGCCCTCGATGGACGTGCGGCCGTACAGGTCCGTACGGACGCCGCCGCTGGCGTAGTGGGCGGCCGGGGAGACCGGGATGAGCTGGGTGACCGGGTCGATGCCGTGGGCGCGGCAGACGGCCTCGATGGTGGGGAACCTGGTCCGCCACTTGTCCGGCCCGAAGTGACGGCCGTCGAGGAAGACGTGGTCACGCCCGGTCTCCCGCATCACCCGCATGATCGCCTTGGCCACCACGTCGCGCGGCGCCAGGTCGGCCAGCTCGTGCACGCCGGTCATGAACCTGTCGCCCTCGTGGTCGACCAGGAACGCGCCCTCTCCCCTGACCGCCTCGGAGATCAGCGGCTGCTGCCCGGTCGAGTCCTCGCCCAGCCACAGCACGGTCGGGTGGAACTGGACGAACTCCAGGTCGCGCACCACCGCGCCGGCCCGCAGCGCCAGCGCCACCCCGTCGCCCGTGGACACGACCGGGTTGGTGGTGGCCGCGTAGACCTGGCCCATGCCGCCGGTGGCGAGCACGACCGCGCGGGCCCGCACCGCGCCCACGCCGTCGCGCGCGCCCTCGCCCATGACGTGCAGGGTGACGCCGGTGGCCCGGCCCGCGGCGTCCTTCAGCAGATCGAGGACGAGCGCGTGCTCGATCACCTCGAGGCCGCTCGCGCGTACCGCCTCGACCAGCGCCCGCTGCACCTCGGCGCCGGTGGCGTCGCCGCCCGCGTGCACGATGCGGTCGCGCCGGTGACCGCCCTCGCGGGTGAGCTGGAGCCGGCCGTCGGGGGTGCGGTCGAAGCGGGCGCCGCGGTCCATCAGCCGCCGCAGCGCTCCCGGTCCCTCGGTGACCAGCGTGCGCACGGCCCGCGTGTCGCACAGCCCGACCCCGGCCAGCAGCGTGTCGTTGAGGTGCTCGTCCGGGCTGTCGCCGGGGTCGAGGACGGCGGCTATGCCGCCCTGCGCCCATCGGGTGGAGCCGGAGGAGAGCACGTCCTTGGTGACGACCAGGACCCGCTCGGCCGGGGCCAGCTCGGCGTGGCGCAGCGCCACGGTGAGCCCGGCGATCCCGGATCCGACGACGACCAGGTCGGCCTCGGCGGTCCAGCCCGGATCGGGCGCCGCCAGCCGCAGGGGGATCGCCGGTGCACTCATGGGCCCTCCTCAATCGGGGCTATTTCGTCAATATGACGATAACGCCTGACCGAGTATGCGCGCGCCCCGGGGGCCGCTACCGGCCCAGCCGCACCACCATGTTGTCGATCAGCCTGGTCGCGCCGACCTTCGCGGCCACCGCGAGAACCGCTTCTCCCTCGTACGGGTCGGAGACCTCCGTGAACGTGGCCGGATCCACCAGCACCAGGTAGTCGAGCTCCAGCTCCGGCGGGGCCTCGGCGAGCACCTTCGAGGCCGCGGCGCGGACCCGGGCCGGGGTCGGCTCCCCCGCTCCGGCGCGCAGGGCGCGCGACAGCGCCAGCGCCACCCGGCGCTCGCCGGCCGACAGGTAGCGGTTGCGGCTCGACAGGGCCAGGCCGTCGGGCTCCCTGACGGTCGGCGCGCCGACGACCTCCACGGGCACGTCCAGATCGGCGACCATGCGGCGGATCATGGACAGCTGCTGGGCGTCCTTCTGCCCGAACACCGCGACGTCCGGCCGCACCAGGTTGAACAGCTTGAGCACCACGGTCAGCATGCCGTCGAAGTGGCCCGGCCTGGAGGCGCCCTCGACGATCCGCCCCATCTCGCCCGCGCACACGCTCACCTGACGGTCGGGGAGGTACATGTCGCCCGCCGCCGGGGCGAACACCACGTCCACGCCCTCCTCGCGGCACGCCGCCAGGTCGGCGTCGAAGGTCCGCGGGTAGCGGGAGTAGTCCTCCCCGGGCCCGAACTGCAGCGGGTTGACGAAGACGCTGACGACGACCTGGTCGGCGCGGTCGCGGGCCAGCCTGATGAGCGAGCGGTGCCCTTCGTGCAGGGCTCCCATGGTGGGGACGAGGGCGAGGGTGCCGCCACCGCGGGCCTTGATCAGATCGGTGCGGTTCCTGGCGAGGATGAGGTCCATGCGCTGCCTCCGAGAACGGATCCATGCCCGTCGCGGGTCACGGTCAGGTCCATATGTTGCCACCCAGCGCGTCGAGGAGCCGCTCCGCCTCCTCCGGTTTCAGCAGCCCGGCCGCCAGCGCCCGGTCGGCCGTGAGCCTGGCCAGCGCCACGTAGGCGTCGGCCGCCTCGGGGGCGGCCAGGATCAGCGCGTCGACGTGCTTGCGCACGGTGCCGGCGTCGCCGCGCACGACCGGCCCGGTCAGGGCCGACAGGCCGAGCCTGAGCACGTTGTCGAGCGCGGCGCCGAGCAGCGGCCCGAGCATCCGGCCCGGGTGGTCGACGCCGATGCGGCCGAGCAGCTCCTCCGACTCGGCGATGAGCGTCACCATGTGGTTGGAGGCGTTGGCCAGGGCCGCGTGGTAGAGCGGGCGGTCGGCGTCGGCGATCCAGACCGGCTCCCCGCCCATCTCGATGACCAAGGCCTCGGCGATCGGCCGCAGCGGCTCGGGGGCGGTGACGCCGAAGGAGCAGCCGGTGATGCGGTTGAGGTCGTCGTCGCGGCCGGTGAAGGTCATCACCGGGTGCAGCGCCAGCGGCAGCGCGCCCTTGCGGGCGGCCGGGTCGAGCACGGACAGGCCGTACGCGCCGCTGCAGTGGACGAGGATCTTGCCGTGCAGGTCGGCGCCGGTGGCGGCCAGGCCGCCCACGAGGTCGGGCAGCGCGTCGTCGGGCACGGTGAGCAGGATGAGCTGGGCCGCCGCCACCACCTGGTCGGGCCGCACCGGCTCGACCCCGAGCCTGGCCGCGGCCCAACGCTGGGAGGCGTCGGAGACGCCGCTCGCGGCGACGACGCGATGGCCGGCCTGCGCCAGCGCGGAGCCGAGCGCGGAGCCGACCTTGCCCGCTCCCAGCACGCCGACGGCCAGGCGGGCCGGGCGATCGGCTGCCTCCATGACGTCACACCCCCGTCGACCTGATGGCACTGCCGACCAGGGTAACCGGCGCACCGGCAAGAAGAGATGACCGGGGTTTTGCTGCATGTTGCGTTACCGACAAAAGGGACAAGGGCAGGTGAACCGGTGCACCCCCTGTCGGATGAGATGAGGAGAGGGGTTCACCGCTGGGAGCGGGCGCCGAGTCCTATCGCGACCCGACGCCCGCACTGTGTCAGGGGCCTCTTGGGCGGTGCGCATGGCCGCCACCGCCGACTGGCGGCCATGGCGGGGCCCGGATCCGGTCCGGGCCCCGTGTCCATCGTGAGATAGTCCAGACATGTGGCTCACCTGGCGCGAAGCCACTCAGCGCGCGCTGTACGGCGAGGGCGGCTTCTACCTTCGCGAACGCCCGTCCGGCCACTTCCGCACCTCGGTCGTCGCGTCACCGGCGTTCGCCGAGGCGGTGCTGGCCCTGCTGCGCGAGGTCGACGCCGAGCTCGGCGCCCCCGCCGGGATCGACCTCGTCGACGTCGGCGCGGGCGAAGGCGTGCTGGTCCGCCACGTGCTCGCCATGGCCGGCCGCGGGCTGCGGGCCAGGCTGCGGGTCACGGCCGTCGACCTGTCCCCCCGGCCTGACGATCTTCCCGAGGAGATCGGGTGGTCCGCCCGGATCCCCTCCGGCGTGCGCGGCCTGGTGATCGCGAACGAGTGGCTCGACAACGTCCCGCTGGACGTCGCCGAGCAGACCGCAGACGGGCCGCGGCTGGTCCTGGTCGACACCGAGACCGGCGAGGAGCGGCTGGGCGGCGAGCCGCCGGCGGCCGATCTGGAGTGGCTGAAACGGTGGTGGCCGCTGTCGTGCGTCGGCACGAGAGCCGAGATCGGCCGCACCCGCGACGCGGCCTGGGCGGCGGTCCTGGCGCGGCTCGACCAGGGGCGGGCCGTCGCCGTCGATTATGCACACCCTGTGGATAACCGGCCGCGCTGCGGCACGCTCACCGGATATCGCGACGGCGCGGTCGTTTCCCCGATCCCCGACGGGACCTGCGACATCACCGCGCACGTCGCGCTCGACGCGTGCGCCGAGGCCGGGCGGCGGGCGGGCGCGATATCCACAGCCTTGTCCACACAGCGTGCCGCGCTGCGCGAGCTGGGCGTCACCGGCGCCCGCCCCTCCCTCGACCTGGCCCGCACCGATCCTCCGGGCTATCTCCGGGCGCTCGCCCGGGCCTCCGAGGAGGCCGAGCTGATCGATCCGGCGGGGCTGGGCGGGTTCGGCTGGCTCTGCCAGCGCCGGTGACCCGGCGTCAGCGCGTGCTCAGCTCCAGGCCCTGCAGGCCCCGGATGATGTAGCCCGGCTTCCACTCCGGCTCCCTGACAAGCTCCAGCGCCGGCGCCCGGTCGAGCAGCGCGCCGAACGACTCGACCATCTCGATCCTGGCCAGCGGCGCGCCCAGGCAGTAGTGGATGCCCAGGCCGAACGAGATGTGCGGGTTGTCCTTGCGGCCCGCGTCGAACCGGTCGGGGTCGTCGAACACCTCGGGGTCGCGGTTGGCCGAGCCGAACAGCAGCGCCACCTCGGCCCCGCGCGGGATCCGCACGCCGCCGACCTCGATGTCCTCCAGGACCCAGCGCTCGAACATCTGCGCCGGGGTGTCCCAGCGCAGCACCTCCTCGATCGCCGTGGGCAGCAGCGAGCGGTCCGCGCGGAGCCGGGCCAGCTCGTCCGGGTTCCTGAACAGCGCCCACCAGCCGTTGCCGGTGGCGTTCACGGTGGCCTCGTGACCGGCGTTGAGCAGCAGCACGCAGGTGCCGATCAGCTCGTCCTCGGTCAGCTCGGGGATTCCCGCCAGCGCGCTGATCAGGTCGTCGCCCGGCTTCCCCGCCCGCTCGCGGGCCAGCCCTCTCAAGTACTCGGCGAACTCGTCCGCCGCCCTGACCGCGGTGTGCTGCATCTCCTCGCTCGGATTGAGCTCGTACATCAGGCAGATGTCCGAGGACCAGGGCCGCAGCAGGTGACGGTCCCGCTCGGGGATGCCCAGCATCTCCGCGATGACCGTCACCGGCAGCGGCTCGGCGACCTCCGCGATCAGATCTCCGCCGCCCTTCTCCACGTACGCGTCCACGAGCCCCTCGGCGATGGCCCGCACGCGCGGCCGCAGCGACTCGACCATGCGCGGGGTGAACGCCTTGGACACCAGGCGGCGCAGCCGGGTGTGCACCGGCGGCTCGACGTCGAGCATGCCGGCGCGGACCACCCGCCAGAACGGCTCCTGGAACTCCGGCTCCGGTGGCCTGCCGAACTCCTCGTCCGTGGCCACGTGCAGATAGGAACGGCCGAGCCTGCGGTCACGCAGCAGCTCGTCCACATCCGCGTGGCGGGCGATCAGCCACTGGTCGGCGGGTTCGAAGTAGCTGACGGGGGCCTCCCGCCTCAGCTCGGCGTAGACGTCGTAGGGATGGGCCACGAAATCCGGATTCCAGGGATCAAAGCGCACTATTGCATAGTAGGAGCTTCCTCCACCTGCTTGTTCTTCCTGCTCCGCACCCGGATGTTGAGCAGCTCGACGACGACCGAGAACGCCATCGCGAAGTAGATGTAGCCCTTCGGGATGTGCTGGTCGAGACCCTCGGCCACGAGCATCACCCCGATCAGCACCAGGAACGCCAGCGCCAGCATCTTGATGCTCGGATGCGCGTCGACGAACCGGCTGATCGGCCCGGAGGCGAACAGCATCACCGCCACCGCCACGACCACGGCCGCGATCATCACCCCGAGCTCGTCGACCATGCCCACGGCGGTGATCACCGAGTCGAGCGAGAACACGATGTCGAGCAGCATGATCTGCACGATGACCGACGTGAACGAGACGACGGCCGCCGACTTGCCGTCCTTGCTCGGCCCGTCCATCGTGTGGCTGATCTCGGTGACGCTCTTGGCCAGCAGGAACAGCCCGCCCAGCAGCAGGATGAGATCTCGTCCCGATATCTCGTGACCGAGCACCTCGAACAGCGGCGCGGTGAGCCGGACCACCCACGACAGCGCCAGCAGCAGGAGCAGCCGCATCACCAGCGCCGCGGCCAGGCCCACCACCCGCGCCCGGTCGCGCTGCTCGGGAGGCAGCTTCCCTGCCAGGATGGAGATGAAGATGATGTTGTCGATGCCCAGGACGATCTCCAGGGTCACCAGGGTGAGGAACCCTATCCAGATCTCCGGGTTGGACACCCAGTCAAGCATCGCCGCCTACTTTCGGTGGGGGAACGTACCACCGCCCAACGAGCAGAAGTCCGGAGAAGTTCGCGATCCGGATGAATCATCGGTTATAGTCCGGCACGTAGGTCATGAGTGCCAGCGCCAAGCCCCGGCTCGCTGGCCGGCAACCCTCGCGTCCGCGGCGGGGTGCCCCGGGTGAAGACCTGGTCCGCCACGAAGGGTGGCGGGCAAGCGCGGGCTCCGTGGCTGCTCCTGGGGTCCGATGACGCCCGAGGAGGCATGCCGTGTCCACTTTGACGATCTTCGACGCCGCCCGCACCGCTCCCGAGAAGCACCCGGAGCCCTGTCCGGCGCGCGCGATCCCCGCCGTGCTCGGCGCCGACCTGCGAGTCCCGGTCAAGGGCGGCAGGCTCACCGGGTACGCCAACCTCGACTACGCCGCCAGCGCCCCCTGTCTGGAGCAGGTCAGCACCGCCGTCGCCGCCGCGCTACCGGCCTACTCCAGCGTGCACCGCGGCGCCGGGTACGCCTCCCAGCTCACCACCGCCCGCTACGAGCAGGCCCGCCACACCGTACGGGCCTTCGTCGGCGCCCGCACGGACGACGCGGTGGTCTTCACCCGCAACACCACCGACGCCACCAACCTGCTCGCCCGCTGCCTGCCCGAAGGCACCACCGTGGTCGTCTTCGACACCGAGCACCACGCCTCGCTGCTGCCGTGGCAGCGGGTGGTCCGGCTGGCGCCGCCCGCCTTCCCCGGCGAGGCCGTGCGCGCCGCCGACGACACCCTGGCCGGGATCGACGGACCCAAGCTCCTGGTCGTGACCGCCGCCTCGAACGTCACCGGCGAACTCTGGCCCGTCGCCGCGCTGGCCCACATCGCGCACCGGCACGGCGCGCGCATCCTGGTGGACGCCGCCCAGCTCGTCCCCCATCGGCCGCTCAACCTGACCGCGCTCGACCTGGACTACGTGGCCTTCTCCGGGCACAAGCTGTACGCGCCGTTCGGGGCGGGGGCGCTGGTCGGCCGCGGTGACTGGCTGGCCGCCGGCGACCCGTACCTGAAGGGCGGCGGCGCGGTGCGCGCCGTCGGCGAGGACGGTGCCGACTGGCACGACGACCCCGAGCCGCGGCACGAGGCGGGCACCCCGAACGTGCTGGGCGCCATCGCGCTGGCCGCCGCCTGCGACGCGCTCACCGCCACCGGCTGGACCCCGCTCGTCCGCGAGGAGGAGCGGCTGCTCGCCCGGCTGCGTGCCGGCCTCGCCGCCATCGAGGGGGTACGGGAACTCTCGCTGTGGGGGCCCGGCCACCCGCGCGTGGGCATCGTGTCCTTCACCGTCGACGGCCACCCGGCGCGCGAGGTCGCCGAGACGCTGTCGGCCGAGCACGGGATCGGGGTGCGGGACGGCAAGTTCTGCGCGCACCCGTTCGTCCGGCACCTGCTCGGCACGCAGGACGGCGGCTGCGCGGACGGCACCGCCTCGGCCGTGCGCGCCTCGATCGGCATCGGCACGACCGAAGAGCATGTCGACCGTCTTCTCGCCGCGCTGCGCGACCTGGCCGGTCGCTGAGCGGCCCGCTCAGCGACCGCAACTCCTACGGCTTGCGTGGGTGGGGCCGGGTCGGCTCGTCGCCGAGCAGGCGGTCGACGTCACGCATGTCGCGGTCGTCCAAGCCGCTCGCGCCGCTCCCCTGCGGGGGCACGTCGCGCTGCGGCTCCTCCATCACCGTGGGCCGGGTGGGCGCGTTGTCGAGCCCGCCCGGCACCGGCTCGTAGGCGGGCTCGGTCGCGGCGGCCCGCCTGGAGCGACGCCTGTGCACCGCGTGGATGATCCCGTCGAGGCCGATGCGCCCGCCGCCCAGCGCGATCAGCAGCAGGCAGGCCGCGCCCAGGGCCGCCACCAGCTCCCAGCCGCCCTCCGTGACGAACACCCCGCCGGCCGCGTGCACGAAGAGCAGCGCCCCGATCATGTCGACCAGCAACAGCGCCGCCGAGATCCGGACCGCCAGCCCCAGGATCAGCAGCACCCCGCAGACCACCTCGACGATCGTCGCGAAGGCGGCCGACGCCTGGGGCAGCGGCACGCCCATCTCGGTGAAGCCGGCGCTGATGGCCCCCAGACCCGCTGTCCATTTCTGCAGCCCGTGCGCCACGAAGATGACGCCGATCACCACCCTGGCGATCAGGGCAGCCACATCAAAGATGACCCTCTTCATCGTCTTGTTCCCCCGTTCCAGACAATCCTCCCCCGCCATGGCCTGGTGATGCGCGTGCTTGCCGTACCTTGACCTCGGACGACGGACCCCGGCACACCCGTTCCTTGACCTGGTATCCGGTGAGAGCATGGGCCGTATGACGGAACGCGTGGTGGGAATCGGCGCAGGGGCGAAGGAACTGGCCACCGAGGACATGATCCTCAACATCGGCCCCCAGCACCCCTCGACGCACGGCGTGCTCCGCCTCCGCCTGACGCTCGACGGCGAACGCATCGCCACCGCCGAGCCGATCGTCGGCTACATGCACCGGGGCGCGGAGAAGCTGTTCGAGGTGCGCGACTACCGGCAGATCATCATGCTGGCCAACCGCCACGACTGGCTGTCGGCGTTCGCCAACGAGCTCGGCGTGGTGCTCGCCGCCGAACGCATGCTCGGCATGGAGCCGCCCGTCCGCGCCGTGTGGGCCCGCACGCTGCTGGCCGAGCTCAACCGGGTGCTCAACCACCTGATGTTCCTCGGCTCCTACCCCCTGGAGATGGGCGCCATGACGCCCATCTTCTACGCCTTCGACGAGCGCGAGCGCATCCAGGCCGTCATGGAGGAGATCTCCGGCGGGCGGATGCACTACATGTTCAACCGCGTCGGCGGTCTGAAGGAGGATCTCCCGTACGGGTGGCTCGACCGGGTCTCACAGACCGTCGCCGAGGTCCGCGCGAAGATCCCCGACATCGAGAACCTCATACTCAACAACGAGATCTTCCTCGCCCGCACCAGAGGCGTCGGCGTGCTCACCCGCGAGCAGATCATGCAGTACGGGGTCAGCGGCCCCATCGCCAGGGCCTCGGGCGTCGACGTCGACCTGCGCCGCGACCAGCCCTACCTCGCCTACCCCGAGCTGCCCGTCAGGGTCGTCACCCGCACCGCCGGCGACTGCCACGCACGCTTCGAGGTGCTGCTGGAGCAGGTCAAGGTCTCGCTCGACCTGGCCGACGCGTGCGTCGACCGGCTCCGCTCGCTGCCGCGGGGGCCGATCAACCAGCGGCTGCCCAAGGTGCTCAAGGTGCCGGAGGGCCACACCTACGCCTGGACGGAGAACCCTCTCGGCATCAACGGCTACTACCTGGTCTCCAAGGGCGACAAGACCCCGTGGCGGCTCAAGCTCCGCTCCGCCTCCTACGGCAACATCCAGGTGCTGCGCGAGATGCTGCCCGGCCACCTGGTCTCTGACATGGTGGCCATCCTCGGCTCGATGTTCTTCGTGGTGGGCGACATCGACAAGTGACCGGCTCTACTCGGGCCGGTCACCCTCGTGGTCCTCGGGGATGCGGCAGGCGTGTTCGAGGAAGAGGGCGGCGCAGACGAGGACCACGCAGGCCAGCAGCGAGCCGCCGGACACGAAGAACTCGCTCCGCGGCGTCACCTTCTCCAGCTCCGTCGCCGTGTGCAGGACGAAGCCGCCGAACAGGCCCGCGAACCCCGCCCCGCCGTATGCGGACGCCTTGGCCAGCGCGACCAGCCGGGCCACCGCGAGCGGCTCCACCGGTTTGGTGCCGGGCCGGCGGGCGATCCTGGCCCGGGTCATCCACCCGGCGTAGGCCTCGCCGATGGCCAGCAGCAGCACCGTCGGGATCGCGGTCCACGGCACCAGCGGCATTTGGGAGTAGAACTGCTGGACGGTCAGCCATGTCAGCAGCGCGACGACGACGAAGACGACGGCCAGCAGGCCGGGACGGGTCGGTCTCAATCGGGCCTCTGCAGCTTCAGGTCCTCACGGAGTCGCGCGCCCCTCTGGTCGAGGCCCGCCAGCAGGTCGGCGACCCGGCCCTTGCCCGGCAGCTCCGCGTCGGGGTCGGCCTGCGCCCACGGCAGCAGCACGAACGCCCGCTCGTGCGCCATGGGGTGCGGCAGCGTCAGCTCCGGGTCGTCGCTGACGATGTCGCCCACCATGATCAGGTCGATGTCGAGCGTCCGCGGCCCCCACCGCTCCTGGCGGACGCGGCCGAAGGCGTCTTCGGTGCTCTGCGCCCGCTCCAGCAGGGTGTGCGGTTCGAGAGTCGTCTCCGCCACCACCACCGCGTTCAGGTAGGGCCGCTGGCCCCCGGGGCCGCCCACCGGGTCGGTCTCGTAGACCGGCGAGGCCGCCACGAACTCCAGACCCGGCGCGTCGAACAGCGCGTCCACGGCGCCCTGCAGCGTCTGGAAACGTCTGCCCAGGTTGCTCCCGAGCGCTAGCACGGTCTTCATCGGCGCCTCCGTTGGATCGTCACCACCACGTCGCCGAACGGCAGGGGGATCGGCGCGGCGGGTTTGTGCACGCTCACCTCCACGGACTCGACGAGCTCCCTATCCAGGCAGACCTCCGCCAGCCGCTGGGCGAGCGTCTCGATCAGCGCGACCGGCTCGCCCTCGACCACCTTCACCAGCGCCTGCGCCAGCTCGCCGTAGTCGACGGTCAGGGTCAGGTCGTCGCCCGCGGCCGCGGGCGCGGTGTCGAGGAAGAGGGTGACGTCCACGACGAACTCCTGGCCGAGCTCCCGCTCGGCCGCCAGCACGCCGTGTCTCCCGCGGGCCCGCAGGCCCTTCAGCGCGATCCGGTCAGTGCTCAAGCTCGCCTTCCTCCTCCTCGTCGTCGTCGCTCTGCAGCACCGGCGACCCGTGGTGCATCCACAGCCGCCAGCCCTGAGGGGTGCGGATGTAGACGTTGCTGGCCACCACCTTGCCGGCCGCGAAGCTGGACTCGCCCTCCTCACCCGCCGTGAGGATGTTCTCCACGCAGGTCAGCACCGCCACGTCGTCGCGGAGCACGGTGGTGTTGACGTCGGTGAGCACGAACTGGATGTAGGTCGTGTTGGCCATGATCAACGCCCACGACCGCAGCACCTCCGACCGGCCCGCCAGGAGGGTCCAGCCCGGGTGGACGCAGCTGACCTTGCCGTCGACGCCGTCCTCGGCCCAGATCTCGGTCATCCGATCGAGGTCGGCGTCTTCTATCGCGGTATAGAACTCCTGGTTGATGGTCTCGATCGCGGCGGTGTCGACGCTCATGTGTCAGCTCCGGCTCTCTTCCATGCTGCTGCCACGCGCACGGCATCGGCATTCGGACCTACGGTGTGCACCCGGACGCACCAGGCGCCGTCACGGGCGGCCAGCGCCGTCACCGCCAGCGTGGCGTCGTCGTTGCGGTCGAACGGGCGCGGCGTGCCGTCGGCGTCGGCGAGCAACCGCCCCAGGAACCTCTTGCGGGACGCCCCGATCAGCAGCGGGTAGCCCAGCTCGGTCAGGCGCGGGATCGCCGCCAGCAGCGCCCAGTTGTGGGTGGCGTTCTTGGCGAAGCCGAGCCCGGGGTCGAGCACGATCTGCTCGCGGGAGACCCCCTCGGCGAGCACCAGCTCCACCCGTTTGGCCAGCTCCTCGCAGACCTCGGTCACGACGTCCTCGTAGACCGCGCGGCTCTGCATGTCTTCGCTGTGGCCGCGCCAGTGCATCACCACGTAGGGCACACCTGCGGCGGCCACCACGCGCGGCATCTGCGGGTCGGCCAGGCCGCCGCTCACGTCGTTGACCAGGACGGCCCCGGCCTCGACCGCGGCCTTGGCCACCTCGGCCCGCATCGTGTCGACGCTGACCTGGACGCCCTCCGCGGCCAGCGCGCCGATCACGGGCACCACGCGGGCGAGCTCCTCGTCGAGCGACACCCTGGAGGCGCCCGGCCGGGTGGACTCGCCACCCACGTCGACGATGTCGGCGCCCTGGGCGACCAGCTCGAACCCGTGGCGGATGGCCGCCGCCTCGTCGAACCACAGGCCGCCGTCGGAGAACGAGTCAGGGGTCACATTGACCACGCCCATGACCAGGCACCGGTCGGCGTCGTCAAGCCCCGGCACTCTCGTCATGTGCCCAAGCCTAGGCGCTCGCTCATACCCGGCGATATCGCGGGTGCCCCGTTGTGGATAACGATCCCTTCGCGCTTGGAACGCGCGCGGATCTCACGCGGCGCCGCCAGCCGTCAGCGCCCCAGGATCAGCGCCATCGCCTCGGCGCGCGTCTTGTCACTGGTACGGAAATCGCCGCGGACGGCCGAGGTGACCGTCTTCGCGCCGGGCTTGCGTACACCACGCATCGTCATGCAGAGGTGTTCGGCCTCGACCACCACGATCACGCCGCGCGGCTCCAGCACCCGCATGATGCCGTCGGCGATCTGCGAGGTCATCCGCTCCTGCACCTGCGGCCGGCGCGCGTAGACGTCGACCAGCCTGGCCAGTTTGGACAGGCCGGTGACCTGGCCGTGCTCGTTGGGGATGTAGCCGACGTGCGCCAGGCCGTAGAACGGGACGAGGTGGTGCTCGCAGGTCGAGTAGACCTCGATGTCCTTGACCAGGATCATCTCGTCGTGGTCGACGTCGAAGACCTTGTTGAGCACGTCCTCGGGGGTCAGCCCGAGGCCCGAGAACTGCTCCGCGTAGGCGCGGGCCACCCGGGCGGGCGTCTCGAGAAGGCCGTCGCGGTCGGGATCCTCGCCGATGGCGTAGAGGATCTCGCGGACGGCCTTCTCGATCCGTCCGAAATCTACTTCGTGCGCTTTCACGCAGTGTCTCCGGAAGGCAGTGCGCCCTGGTGGCCCTGTCCGAGCGAGCCGTTGCCGTACTGCTCCTTGGGGGTCAGGATGGGCGGCCGGTCGGACGGGAGCCGCTTGCCGTAGCCCGCGTAGGACGGACGGTGCTCTTTGACGACCACCGGAGAGAAGATCTCCAGCACCATGTCGCGGGAGAGGGTCTCCTTCTCCATGAGTTCGAGCACCAGGTTGTCGAGCACGTCGCGGTACTCGACCAGGATGTCCCACGCCTGGTCGTGAGCCGTCTCGATCATCCGGCGGACCTCTTCGTCGATCGTGGAGGCGATCTTCTCGGAGTAGTCGCGCTCGTGGCCCATCTCACGGCCGAGGAACACCTCGGCCTGGCCGCTGCCGAACTTGCGGGCGCCCAGGGCCTCGCTCATGCCGTACTCGGTCACCATGCGGCGGGCGACGGCGGTGGCCTTCTCGATGTCGTTGGAGGCGCCGGTGGTGGGCTCGTGGAAGACGAGCTCCTCCGCCGCGCGGCCGCCCAGCAGCATCGCGAGCTGGTCCATCATCTCCGACCGGGTGGCCAGGAACTTGTCTTCCATCGGCAGCGTCATCGTGTAGCCGAGCGCCCGGCCCCGGGACAAGATCGTGATCTTGTGGACCGGGTCGGAGTTCGGCAGCGCGTGCGCCACCAGCGCGTGACCGCCCTCGTGGTAGGCGATCATCTTCTTTTCCTTGTCGGACATGACGCGGGTCTTGCGCTCGGGCCCGGCCATGACCCGGTCGATCGACTCCTCCAGCATGTCCATCGTGATCAGCTTCTCGTCGGCGCGCGCGGTGAGCAGCGCCGCCTCGTTGATCACGTTGGCCAGGTCGGCGCCGGTGAACCCGGGGGTCCGGCGCGCGATGACGTCGAGGTCGACGTCGGGCGCGAACGGCTTGCCGCGGCCGTGGACCTTGAGGATGCCCTTGCGGCCCTCCAGGTCGGGACGGTCGACGGTGACCTGACGGTCGAAGCGGCCGGGACGCAGCAGGGCCGGGTCGAGGATGTCGGGCCGGTTGGTCGCGGCGATGAGGATCACGCCGCCCTTGACGTCGAAGCCGTCCATCTCGACGAGCAGCTGGTTGAGCGTCTGCTCGCGCTCGTCGTGACCGCCGCCCAGGCCGGCGCCGCGGTGGCGGCCGACGGCGTCGATCTCGTCGATGAAGATGATCGCCGGGGCGTTGGCCTTGGCCTGCTCGAACAGGTCGCGCACCCGGGAGGCGCCGACACCGACGAACATCTCGACGAAGTCGGAACCGGAGATCGAGTAGAACGGCACGCCCGCCTCACCCGCGACCGCGCGGGCGAGCAGGGTCTTGCCGGTGCCGGGCGGGCCGTAGAGCAGGACGCCCTTGGGGATCTTCGCGCCGATCGCCTGGAACTTGGCCGGGGCCTGGAGGAAGTCCTTGATCTCGTGGAGTTCCTCGATGGCCTCGTCGGCGCCCGCGACGTCGGCGAAGGTGGTCTTGGGAGTGTCTTTGGTGATCAGCTTGGCCTTGGACTTGCCGAAGTTCATCACCCGGCTGCCGCCGCCCTGCATCTGGTTCATGATGAACAGGAAGAGCAGCACGATGATGACGATCGGCAGGAAGCTCACCAGGATGCTGAGCAGGATGTTCTCCTGCGGCACCTCGGTGGTGAAGCTGTCGGTCTTGCCGGCCTGCACCTGCGCCTGCAGGTCGTCGGTCAGCTTGGCGCCGTAGCCGGTGACCCAGTCGGACTGGATCATCTTGGTGGGCTGGTCGCCGGGCCTGACCGTGATGCCGTTCTTGAGCGTCAGCTCGATCCGCTGGTCCTTGTCAATGATCTTCGCGTTGCTGACGTTGCCGGTGCGAATCTGCTCGAGGACCGTGGACGTGTCGGCCTGCTTGAAGTTGCCCCCGCCGCTCCACAATTGGGTGACGAGCAGGAGCAGCACGACGATGCCCAGGATCCACAGCAGTGGCCCACGTGTAAATCGCTTGAGATCCATCCGATGCGGAACCCCTGGCGGGCCCGTCCCTTCCCTGACCATGGCCTGGAACCCCGGGCAGGACCCGGGGCCGCGGCATCCCGACGCCGCGACTTCTGACTACCCGGAGGGGACGCTCGGTCACCCTCCCGTCGTCAGAAGGTACACCGGACAAGCGCGCGGAGGGACCGCCCGCTACAACCGGCCTTGCCCTACCAACGTACGTCACGGCCCGCTGTGTTCCCGGCGGTTCACGGCCATCCAAGCGATCTCTAGGTGTAGACGTGCGGGGCGAGGGTGCCGATGAAGGGGAGGTTGCGGTAACGCTCGGCGTAGTCGAGCCCGTAGCCGATGACGAACTCGTTGGGGATGTCGAAGCCGACGTACTTGACGTCGATGGGCACCTTGACGGCGTCGGGCTTGCGCAGGGCGGCGCAGATCTCCAGCGAGGCCGGGTTGCGCGACTTGAGGTTCTCCAGCAGCCAGTGGAGGGTCAGGCCGGAGTCGATGATGTCCTCCACGATGAGCACGTGGCGGTTCATGATGTCGGTGTCGAGGTCCTTGAGCACCCGCACGACACCGGACGACCTAGTGCCGGCGCCGTAGGACGACACCGCCATCCAGTCCATCTGCACCGGCACGTGCAGGGCCCTGGCCAGGTCGGCCATCACCATGACGGCGCCCTTGAGCACGCCCACGAGGAGCAGCTCCTTGCCCGCGTAGTCTTCGTCGATCCGACCGGCCAGCTCCCTGATCTTGCCCTGGAGCTCGTCCTCGGCGATGAGGACCTTCTCGAGGTCCTCGCCCATGTCGGCTGCGTCCACCTGTGGTTCCTTACGGGATGGGGCTGATGGCGAGTATCAGGGTGCCATACCGCCGGACGGCCGACACTCGCCCGGGTAGGTCCACGGCCTTCTGCCCGCGCCAGGACGTGACGAGGCGTTCCACGGCGTGCACGTGGGTCGCCGAGAGCGCCCCGGACGGCGCCCCGGCGGCGATGGCGGCGCGACGCAGCACCCGCCGCCGCACGGCCGCGGGAACCCGCTCCAGCGCCTCGACGGAGAGCGTGAGCCTTCCCGAAATATCGCTTAGAGCGCAATCGTGATACACCGTGTCAGCCCACTCGTCGAGCGCGTCGGCGTCGTCCCTGGCGAGCCCGGCCGTCCGCGCGAGCGCCTCGGCCACCCCGGGCCCGAGCTCCTTCTCCAGTACGGGAAGGACCCGCGAGCGCACCCGGACCCGGGTGTAGCGGGGGTCGTCGTTGTGCGGGTCGTCCCACGGGGTCAGGCCGAGCGCCGCGCAGGCGGCGACGGTGACGCGGCGCGGGAGGTCGAGCAGGGGGCGGCGGTAGAGCCCGCTCCGCGGCGCCATCCCGGCCAGCGACCGTGGGCCGCTCCCCCTGGCCAGCCCGAGCAGCACGGTCTCGGCCTGGTCGTCGCGGGTGTGGCCGAGCAGCACGGCGGCGGCGCCGGCCCGCTCCGCGGCCTCGCCGAGCGCCCGATATCTGGCCTCCCGCGCCGCGGCCTCCGGCCCTCCGGCCGTGCCCACCGTGACGGTCAGCACCTCGCCGGACTCCAGCCCCAGCTCTCCGGCCAGCTCCGCGACCCGCCTCGCCCGTACGTCCGAGCCTTCCTGCAACTGGTGGTCCACCGTGACCAGCCCCGCGCGCAGCCCGGCGCGCGGCGCGACGAACCCGAGCGCGGCGGCCAGCGCGAGCGAGTCGGCGCCCCCGCTGCACGCGGCCAGCACCGTGGACCCTCCGTCCAGCCCGGCCAACGCCTCACGCACAGCCCGGCGGACATCAGCTACAGCAGGGTGCGGTCCCACACCACCATTGTCCAGCCACGGCGACGAGCCCCGTCCGGCGTCCACAGAGGTGAGGGGTGTACGGCGTCCAGCCACGTGGGCGAGCGTCCGTGGACAATGGCCGGGTTCAGTGGTGCTCGCCCCGGACGGCCGGGGCGAGCGTTGGACGGGGGTCAGCCGGGGAGGGCCGGGGTGCCGATCACGCGGCGCACCCAGGCGTCCGGGTCGGAGATCTCCGCCGGGGTCGGCAGCGTGTTGGGCGAGGTCCAGACTCGGTTGAAGCCGTCCATGCCGGCCTTCTCCACCACCCGGCGGACGAAGGCGGAACCCTCCGCGTACTGCTTCATCTTCAGGTCGATGCCCAGCAGGCGGCGGATCGTCTTGTCGAGCTTGGAGCCGCCCTCGCGGCGCTGGGCGAA
Source organism: Nonomuraea sp. NPDC049486 (assembly GCF_040676925.1). Classification (NCBI taxonomy): domain Bacteria; kingdom Bacillati; phylum Actinomycetota; class Actinomycetes; order Streptosporangiales; family Streptosporangiaceae; genus Nonomuraea; species Nonomuraea sp. NPDC049486. The sequence continues at coordinate 192,761 of NZ_JBFAPV010000004.1, read as the reverse complement.
CTTGGCCCGGATGTCGGCCACCGACGGCACCACCGAGGGCCCCACCGCGTCCATCACGTAGTCGCCGTGGCCCTCCACGAGCGTCATGACGGCGGTGAGCCGGTCGAGGATCTCCTTCTGCTGCGGCGACTGGATGACGTCGATGAGGTTGCCCTCGCCGCCCCTGACCACGTCCTGGATGGTGTCGGCCGCGTTGCGCAGGCGCTCGACGAGCGTCGGCAGGTCGAGGTCGGAGGCCAGCAGGAACTCGGTCATCTGCGAGCGCACGTACTCGCGCAGCCAGGACACCCCGGTGAACTGCACCCGGTGCGTCTCCTCGTGCAGGCACACCCAGAGCCGGAAGTCGTGCGGGTTGACGTTCATCTCGCGCTCGGCGTGCACGATGTTGGGCGCGACGAGCGTGAGCCGGCCGGTGGCCTCGCGGCCGGTCGGGTCGGGCGGGAGGAACAGCTCGTACTGACCGAGCACCCGCGTCGCCAGGAAGGCGAGCACGGCGCCGACCTCGACGCCGGTGATCCGGGAGCCCACGGCGCTGACGATCGCGGGCGGCCGGTTGGCGCCGCTGGTCATCCGCTGGGTGAGCGGCTCCAGCACCACGCGGAAGCCCTCGACGTTGGCCCTGATCCAACCGGGCCGGTCGACGACGGTCGCCGCCTGCGGCGCGGTCTCAGCATCGATCTTGGTGAACTCGCGCACGTGCCCTTCGGCCTCGCGCGACAGCGTACGGAGCTCGGCGACGGCCTGCCTGGCCTCCTCGCGGGTTACTTGAGGACCGGGGCGCACCAGACGCGTGCCGGTCGAGACGGCCAGATCCCAGTCGATCACCTGCATACCCACCACCGTACGTGCTTCCGCCCAACCCCGCGAAGAAGCCCCGAACCCAGCTCCCCCCAACCAAGGAAAGAACCCCAGGTGCCTGGCCTCAGGAGATAGAGAGCCCACGAGAACCCCCGTCACCTGCACGGAGGAGGAAGAGAACCTACGAAGAAGCCCCGGTTGCCTGGACTGTGGAGGAAGGGATCCCGCGAAAGCCCCCGTGCCTCGACTGTGGAGGAGGAGAGCCCACGAGAACCCCCCGGTACCTGCACGGAGGGGGAAGAGAGCCCACGAAGAAGCCCCAGTTGCCTGGACTGAAGAAGCAGGGAGCCCACGAAAAGCCCTGAACCCTCCGGGTATCCCGACCAAGGAGCAGTCCCGGCATCGGAGCTGTCCCGACATCGGAGCTGTCCCGGTATCCGCAGGAAGAACATCCAAGGTTTGCGAGGAGCGCCGGTGCCTGGACTGAGGAGGGAGGGAGCCCCGCGAGGAGCGCCGGTGTCTGGACTGAGGAGGGAGGGAGCGAAGCGACCGAGCGACGAGGGAAGACGCCGGGTCTGAGCGACGAGCTGCGATCCGCAGGATCGCCATAAGCACAGCGACCGAGCGACGAGGGAAGGCACCGGATCTGAGCGACGAGCCCGCGATCCGAAGGATCGCCAATAAACACAACCGCGATCCTGGCGGATCGCAATCAGGCACGCGCCACGATCGCCGCCAGCCGGTCGAGGACCGGTTCGGCGTAGACCGGGACCTTGTCGGCCATGAAGGCGAAGGCGAGGACCCGGCCGTCCTTGCTGGTGGTGAGCCCCGCCAGCGTGCTGACGTTGTTGAGGGTGCCCGTCTTGGCGCGCACCAGCCCGACCTGCCCCTTGCTGTCGGCCCCCGTGAAGCGGCGGCCGTTGCCGAGCGTGCCGGTGAACCCGGCGATGGGCATGCCGGAGGCGACCGCGTGCAGGCCGGGCCGGTCGGGCGAGACGGCGAGGGCGATGAGGCCGGCCATGGCGCCGGCGCTGATGCGGTTGCGGGTCGACAGGCCGCTCCCGTCGTACACCTGGATGCCGCCGCCGGCGCCGACCCGCTGGAGCACCTGGGGGACGGCCTTGGCGACGCCCGCGAACGACCCCGGCTGGCCCTCCTTGATCGCCACGTGCCGCGCCAGCGCCTCCGACAGGTCGTTGTCACTGTAGGTGAGCGCGTGCTCGACGAGGGCGTAGACGGGGGCCGACTCGACCTTGGCCAGCTCGGCGGCGCCGGCCGGGGCACGGGCGGGTTCGACCGTCTTGGCGACGGTGATCCCCTTCTTCTTCAGCAGGCCCGCGAAGGCGTCGGCGGCGTGGCGGGAGGGGTCGGCGACGCGCGGGCTGTTCTGGCCGGGGTTCTGCCGCCCTTCGTCGATCGCCAGCGCGTGCACCCGCGCGACGTGCCCGTCGGGGATGTAGCCGGGCTTCCAGCCCGGCCCGACGTCCGGGCCGGTGAAGAGCGAGGCGTCGTACGAGAGCGTGACCTTGGCGACTCCCCGCTGCTTGAGCGCGGCGGCGGTACGAGCGGCGAGCGTGGTCATCGACGCCTGGTCGGTGAAGCTGCCCGGCTTGGCCCGGGGACCGGCGAGCAGCGGGTCGCCGCCGCCGACCAGGACGATCGCGCCGGGGGCGCCGCCCTGCACGACGCGGGTGGCCAGGCGGGTGTCGGGGCCGAGCGAGGCGAGCGCCGCGACGCTGGTGACGACCTTGGTGGTGGAGGCGGGGACGATGCCGGCGTCGGGGTTGGCGGCGAAGACGCGCTCGCCCGTGGAGGCGTCGACGACGACCGCGCCGACCCGGTCACCCAGCGCTCGGTCACCCAGCGCATCCGTGAGCCTGCGGGTCAAAGTACCCTTGGTCGGGAGAGGTCCGTCTCCTGGCCTCGCCGCCAGGCCGGCCAGCACCGGCCCCGCGGTGACCACGGGGACTTCGGGAGGCGCGGTCGGCTCTGCCGGTGGCGGCTGCCTCGTCAGGGCGCTCAGGGTGAGGTCGTTGTCAACCGCGTAGACGCCGGTGACGATGGTCACGACCTGCAGCAGGACGAGTGTGGTCAGCATCACCCACCGCTCGTGCCGTGCCACGTCGCCCTGACCTCTCATCCTGGTGTTCGCCTACGAGACATTAACGCCCAGCCGGGGATCCCGGGGGGCGCGAGCGGAGGAACCGCGGTGGAGTTCGACGTTGTCGTTGAGATTCCCAAGGGGCAACGGAACAAGTATGAAGTGGACCACGAAACCGGCAAGATCAGACTTGACCGGCTGTTGTTCACCTCCACGCAGTACCCCGCCGACTACGGCTTCATCGAGAACACCCTCGGTGAGGACGGCGACCCCCTCGACGCGCTGGTGCTGCTGCAGGAGCCGACGTTCCCTGGCTGCTACATCACCTGCCGGGCGGTGGGCATGTTCCGCATGACCGACGAGAAGGGCGGCGACGACAAGGTCCTCTGCGTCCCGTCGACCGACCCGCGCATGGCGCACATCCAGGACATCCACCACGTGGCGGAGTTCGACCGGCTGGAGATCCAGCACTTCTTCGAGGTCTACAAGGACCTGGAGCCCGGCAAGTCGGTCGAGGGCGCCAACTGGGTGGGCCGCATGGAGGCCGAGGCCGAGATCGAGCGCTCCTTCCAGCGCGCCAAGGACGGCGGCCACTGATTCATCCCACTCTCTGGAGGGGTCTGGTGGCGCCCACCAGGTCCCGCCTCCAGATCGGGGCGACGCGTACGACGTCGCCGGTCTGCGGCGCGTGCACCATCAGCCCGCGCCCGACATACATGCCCACGTGGTGGATGGTGCGCGGGTCGTTCCTGTCGTGGCCGAAGAACAGCAGGTCGCCCCGGCGCAGGAGGTGCAGCGGCACGTGCGGGCCCGACGTCCACTGGGTTCCGGTCCAGTGGTCGAGCCGCACGCCGGCCCGTTCCCACGCCCGCATGGTCAGACCTGAGCAGTCGTAGCTCCCCGGGCCGGCGGCGGCCCACAGGTAGGGCTTGCCGAGCTGGGTGAGCGCCCAGTTGGCCGCCCGGTCGCCGAGCCCGGACCCGCGGCTCAGCGGGATCCGGAACCGGCCGGCCCGCTTCCTGGCCAGCAGGTCGGCCCGGTCGCGGGCGGCGTCCACCCGCCGCTGCAGCGTGTCGCGCTCGGCCGTCAGCGTCCTGGTCTCGCGTCTCTGCCTGGCCACGGCCTTCTGGGCATCGGCCTTGGTTTGCGCGGCGGCGTCGGCCGCGGCCTGCCGGGCGGCGTGCGCGCGGGCCGCCTGGGTGCGCAGGATCGCGGCCACCGTCTGGGCGTCGCGCATCCGGGAGAGCACCGCGGCCCGCTCGCCGCCGAGCTGCCGCAGCGTGCCGACGCGGTGCAGGTAGCCGTCGTGGTCTCCGCCGTCCATGACGGGGAACGCGTGGGACCGCCACATCCCGCCGTACGCCTGCGCGGCCAGCGCCGCCACGGGCTGCCGGGCGCGCTCCACCTCGGCGTCCGCCGACGCGAGCCTGGCCAGCGCCTGGTCGTGCGCCTCCTGGGCCCGCCGCAGCCGGACCAGCTCACCGTTGTAGGCCTCCACCCGGCGTCCGGCCTCGGCGGCCAGCTCCTCCAGGCGCGCCTGCGCCTCGGCCAGTGCGACGCCGGCTCTGGCCAGCTCCTGCGTTCGTGCCCGTACGTCCTGCCGCGCCCTGGCGATGTCACGGGACGGGGGAGCCGGCTCGGCGCGTGCCGGCGGGCTGAGGGTGACGGCCAGACAGGCGAGCAGGATCCCGGCTCGGACGTGCATAGAATCCCCCCGCTGTCACTCTATGCACACACTTCCCTACCGTTGACCTACGTACACCCCTTGCTCAGGGTCAGGACGCCGGGGTGGTGGGCGGCGGGGCGGGGGACACGGTCGGGGTCGGCTGCGGCACCGGCGTGGGCACCGGGTCCTCGGTGGGTGAGGGAGCCGGCGTGTGCCGGGTGGGGTGCACGGTCGGCCTGGTCGGCCGCACGGTGGGGCGCACGGTCGGCCGGACAGTGGGCCGCACCGTCGGCCGCACCGTGGGCTGGGTCGGCTGCGCCGTCGGGCCGGGCGTGGGCGGGTGGGAGCCGGGGTCGCCGGGCCCCTGAGTGGGTTCGCCCGGCGGCGGCGACGGCACGGGGTCGTGGGTGCTCCACGTGGGCTCGACGTCGGGCCACGTGGTCGGCAGGCCGCCGATGGTGGGGAGCCAGCGGGTGGTCTCCGTGGCCGGCGAGATCAGCCGGGCCCGCGGGGTGACACGGGCGACGTCCAGCGGCAGGCCGGCGGTGCGGCCGAGCTCCGGTCCGGCGGTGGCGTCCGCCTCGGCCCGCCGCCACGGGAGGACGGGCGGCTTGCCTTCCGGCGGGAACGCCGCGGTGGCGACGCCGGGCAGGCCGCCGACCTCCTTCCCGAAGTACTCGAAGATGCCCGCTATCGCCACCAGGGTCGTGACCGCCGCCACCGTGCACGCCACCGCCCGAGGCCATACGCGCGGCTTCCGGTCGCCGGGCAGGGGAAACCCGGCGCCGTCCAGCGCCTGCGAGCGCCTGGCGACGTAGCGGCGGTAGAGGAACAGCTCCGGGTCGACGAAGCAGCTCAGCACCCGCACCCTGAGCGACTCCGGGAGCGTGACCTGCGGCAGCAGCTCGAACACCTTCGCCGCCGACACCTGCCGGCTGCGGTGCGGCGCGCAGGTCTCGCACCGGGCGAGGTGGCGCACCAGGTGCTCGCGCATGTCGGGTGTCAGCTCACCGGCGAACCCGGTGAGGATGCGGGCCCGGCGCGGGCAGTCGTACGGGCCCTTCATGGCGAGGATCTCGGCGGTGACCGCGTCGCGCAGCCGGTCGCGGGCCTGCTCGCGGACGGCGTCGAGCCGGCGCGCGGGGATGCACAGCACGGCGGCGAGCCCGGCGGCGGACAGCCCGTGGCGGGTGTCCAGCTCCAGCACCTCGCGGTCGGCGGCGGGCAGGCTCTGGACCGCGTTCCAGGCCATGATCCGCAGGTCGGCGTCGGCCGGATCGGCCGGCTCCGGCGCGCCGGCGAGCGCTTCGCCGGCGGCCTGCGGCCCGGCGATCCGGCGGCGCCGGCACTCGCTCCTGGCCAGCGCGTACAGCCAGGGACGGAGCATGCCGGGGTCGGCCAGCAAGCCGGCGTGCGCCTCCGCCGCGATCAGCGCGTCGCGCAGGGCGACCTGGGCGCTGTCGGCGTCGCGGAGAAGGCATCGGCAGTAGCGGTAGACGCTCTCGGCATGCGCGTCGTAGAGCGCGGCGAGTGCGCCGGGGTCGCCGGCGCGCAGGGCTTCGACCAGGACGCGGTCATTCATATCACCGAATGTAATGGAGTCGTAACTTGTAGTTCTACCGATTCCGCGCGATACACATCTCTTGTCATGGGCAAGCCAGAAAAATGTAACGAGATTCGCCGGGAATAACCCCTTTTGCTTACTCCGAGCCCGACGTCACCTCGCTCCCGCGGTCCGTCTGGAACGGCGCGGTCCTGGGCTTGACGGTGTGCAGCGGCATCACGCCGCCCATCGCCAGTTCCTCGTACGGGCGCGCGGTCGACCCCCAGGTACGGGCGACCACCTCGGTCCTGCCCACCTTCGTCCCCGGCGGCAGCCCGGCCACGGTCAGGATGAACCGCGGCGGCCGGCCCGCCTGCACGTCGTCCACGAACGTGCTGCCGCCGCCGAGCAGCTTGCCGGCGCCGTCGCGCAGCAGCGCGCTCACCACCAGGCTGCTGGCGGGCAACTGGTACGGGTTCGCGACGTAGCCCGTGATGAGGTACGAGCCGTCCTTCTGGCGCATCGTCTGCACCCGCGACGCCGGGAACGGCCGGAAGGCCGAGGGCACCCGGGCCGCCTGCCGCCACTGGGCGGGCCGGTAGTCGACGCTGACCTTGGCCGGCTTCGCGGTGGCGGTGCCCTGGCCGGTGAAGGTCAGGGAGCCGCCCGGCGGCACGGCGTCCAGCGGCTGGTCCATCCTGAAGACCTCGCGGCCTCCGGCGTCCTTGCCGACGACACTGGCCACGACGTGCTCGCCGAAGTGCCACGGGTTGCCGTTGGCCAGGACTGCGGCCCAGGTCACGGCGTATCCGTCGCCCGACTTGACGACGTTCGACGCCTGTTCCATGAGGGTGAGCGGTTTGAGCTGCTGCTGTGTCGGCTCCTCGGACGAGCATCCGGCGAGGCAGATCGCCCCGAGTGCGAGGAGGCTGACGGTTCGGCTACGCTGGATCACTTTGCCGTGATAACCCGCTCATGGGCACGTCCGGCCTCTGACACGCGCCGGGCGTACCAACTCTTTGACTTCCTATCGCGCTCTTTGTTTTCCTATCGGGCGCGAACGACCCGCTTTTCATCCCAGACCGGCTCCGGCGCCTCATAAACCGCGCCATCCGCGCCGAATACCAAATAGCGATCGAAATCCGCCGCGAACCACCGGTCATGGGTGACCGCGACCACCGTGCCGTCGAACGCGTCCAGCCCTTCCTGCAACGCCTCGGCGCTGGCCAGGTCGAGGTTGTCGGTCGGCTCGTCGAGCAGCAGCAGCGTGGACCCGGACAGCTCAAGCAGCAGGATCTGCAGCCTGGCCTGCTGGCCGCCCGACAGCGTGGCGAACCGCTGGTCGGCGATCAGACCGGCCAGCTCGTAGCGGGCCAGCGCCTTCATCGCCTCGTTCTTGAGCCGGGCGTGCTCGGACATCACGATCTCGACCGGGGTGCGGCCCATCAGGTCGGGCCGGGCGTGCGTCTGGGCGAAGTGACCGGGCACCACGCGGGCGCCGAGCCGGGCCGCGCCGCTGTGGCGGACCTGCTCACCGGCCAGCAGCCGCAGGAAGTGGGACTTGCCCGAGCCGTTGGAGCCGAGCACCGCCACCCGCTCGCCGTACCAGACCTCCAGGTCGAACGGCTTCATCAGGCCGGTCAGCTCCAGCCCCTCGCAGATGACCGCGCGCTTGCCGGTGCGGCCGCCGCGCAGGCGCATGCTGATGTTCTGGTCGGCCGGCGGCGTCTCGGGCGGCCCCGCCTCCTCGAACTTGCGCAGCCGCGTCTGCGCCGCGTGGTAGGCGGCGGCCATGCCGTCGTTGTAGCGGGCCTTGTTCTTCAGCATGTTGACCAGGGCCTTGAGCTTGGCGTGCTCCTCGTCCCAGCGCCGCCGCAACTCGTCGAGGCGGGCGTTCCTGGCCCTGCGCGCCTCCGCGTACGTGCCGAAGCCGCCGCCGTGGATCCAGATGTTGCCCGACTCGACGGTGACGATCCGGTCGGCGGCGTTGGCCAGGAGCTGCCGGTCGTGGCTGACCAGCAGCACGGTCTTGGACGTCTCGCGGAGCTGCTGCTCCAGCCACTCCTTGCCGGGCACGTCGAGGTAGTTGTCGGGCTCGTCGAGCAGCAGGGTCTGGTCGGGGCCGCGCAGCAGCGCCTCCAGCACCAGCCGTTTCTGCTCGCCGCCGGACAACGTGGCCACATCCCGATATTTCACGCGATCGTACGGAACGCCCAGTGCGGCGACCGTGCACGTGTCCCACAGGACCTCGATCTCGTACCCGCCCGCGTCGGTGTAGTCGCTGATGGCCTGGGCGTAGCGGAGCTGCGTCTTCTCGTCGTCGCGCTCCATCATGACGAGCTCGGCCTGTTCGAGCCGCTCGGCGGCCTGCCGCACGGCGGGCGGCGCCACGCTCAGCAGCAGGTCGTGCACGTTGCTGCCGTCGCGCACGCTCCCGATGAACTGCCGCATCACGCCCAGCCCGCCGGAGGACACCACGCCTCCCTCGACCGGCCGCAGATCGCCCGCGATCAACCGCATGAGCGTGGTCTTCCCGGCCCCGTTGGGCCCCACCAGCGCGGCCTTGACGCCCTCGCCGATCCGGAACGACACGTCGTCGAGCAACGGCCGCCCGTCGGGCAGCACGTACGTCAGGTGAGCGACCTCGACGTGTCCCACGACAATTCCCCTCCTAGGTCCTTGTGGAGGGTACCTGCCGGTATGACGGCCCAGCACCCCGTTTTCACCGGGTCCACCTGGCGGCGTGAGGTCTAGACAGTAAGTGATCTGATGACTAGAACTGTAGGGAGCCCCCACCCCTAGGACGTGTCATGGCGCGACTCAGAGCAGCACTCCTTTCCTTGGTACTCGCCCTGTCCACCCTCACCGCCCTCCCCCAGCCCGTCGCCGCGGCCGCATCCGACTGCGCCCCCGCTTTCCAGAGCTCCTCGGTCAACCAGCGGCTGACCACGCTCTTCACCACCTACGGCGACGACAACAGCCGGCTCGACGACTGGACCGGCGCCGACGGCACCTACTCGGTCCGCCTGCCCAACGGGCGCGAGCTGTGGGTGTTCTCCGACACCTTCCTGGGCCAGGTCAACCCCGACGGCTCCCGGCCCCCGGTGGTCGAGGAGGGCGGCACGACCGTCTTCCTGAACAACTCCTTCGCCGTCGAGCGCGACGGCCGGCTGCGCACCATCACCGGCGGCACGAGCCAGGCCCCGAAGGCCGTGATGCCGCCCCGCGACCAGAACCACTGGTACTGGGCCGGCGACGTGACGCTGGCCGGCGGCATCGTCGAGGTGACCTACCAGGAGTACGAGCGCTTCGGCCCCGGCGCGTGGGACTGGCGCTGGCACCGCAACGTGGTGGCCAGGTTCCCCCAGGGCAGGCTCGACCGGCCGCTCAGCGTGCACGACCTGCCGTCGGGCAACGGCGTCGCCTGGGCCTCCGGCATACTCAAGGACGGCCCTCACACGTACGTCTACGGGGTGGAGGACCACGGCTCGCCCAAGTACATGCACGTCGCCAGGGTCAAGGGCGACAGCCTGCTCGGCGCCTGGGAGTTCCTGACCGCCGACGGCACGTGGTCGGCCGACGAGGCGGACTCGGCCCGCGTCATGGACGGCGTGGCCAACGAGTACAGCGTGACCAAGATCGGCGACGGCTACGTGCTCATCACGCACGACACCACCGAGGTGCTCAGCGCGCGGATCGTGGCGTACTCGTCGTGCTCCCCCACCGGCCCGTTCACCGGCAAGCAGCTCCTCTACACCACCCCCGAGACGGGCGGGAACATCTTCACCTACAACGCCCACGCCCACCCCGCCGTCGACGGCGACGGGCTGGTCGTCTCGTACAACGTCAACAGCTTCGTCAACACCGACCACTACCGGGACGTGTCGATCTACCGGCCCAGGTTCATCGACGTGAGATTCGGATGACGATCAACCGCAACTGGGGAGCCCGCCTGCGCCACGGCAGCGTGGGCGGGCTCCGCGCGGTCACGCTGGAGAACGAGCTGCTCCGCGTGACCGTGCTGCCCGGCAAGGGCGGCGACGTGGTCGAGTTCCTGCACAAGCCCACCGACACCGACTTCGTCTGGCTCTCCCCGCATGGCCTGCGCGACCCGCGCGAGCACCTGCGCGGCGCGGCCGACGACGTGGCCCAGTTCGTCGACCACTACGAGGGCGGCTGGCAGGAGGTCTTCCCCAACGGCGGCGCGCCCAGCGAGTACCGGGGCGCCCGGCTGGCGCAGCACGGCGAGGTGTCCGGGCTGCCGTGGGAGTACGAGGTCGTGGCCGACTCCGAGCGCGAGGTCGCGATCCGGCTCTCGGTACGGACCAGGCGGCTGCCGTACCGGCTGGAACGGACGCTCCGCCTGCGGTCGGGCACCGCCGCGCTGGAGATCGGCGGACGGGCCGCCAACGAGTCCGGCCTCACCCTGCACGCCATGTGGGGGCAGCACCTGGTGTACGGGATGCCGTTCCTGCGGCCGGGAGCCAGGATCCGGCTGCCCGACGGCGTGCGGGTGATTCCGCACGAGAGCGCCGTCAACCCGGAGGGGCGCAGGGTGAAGGCGGGCGGGCCGTGGGACTGGCCGGTCGTGCCCGCCGACGGCGGCGGCGAGGTCGACCTGAGCGTGATCCCCGAACGGGGCGCGCCGAGCGACATCGTCTACCTGACCGGCTTCGAGACCGGCTGGTACGAGATCATGGCGGACATCGGGCTGCGGGTGGAGTGGGACGCCGAGGTGCTGCCCTATCTGTGGCTGTGGCAGGAGCTCGGCGCCACCACCGGATATCCCTGGTGGGGCCGGGCGTACACGGTCGGGCTGGAGCCGTTCTCCAGCATGCCGACCGACGGGCTGGCGGCGGCGGTCGCCAACGGGACCGCCCTCGCCCTGGGGCCGGGCGGGACCAGGGCCCTGTCGATGCGTGCGGAGGTGCTGGCGTGAGTGAGTTCGACGGCAAGGTGGCGCTGGTCACCGGCGGGTCCATGGGCATCGGCCGGGCGGTCGTGGACCGGCTGGCCGCGGGCGGCGCGTCGGTGGTGTTCTGCGGCGCCGACGAGGGGGCGGCGGTCGAGGGCGAGCGGGTCACCGGCGTGGTCGCCGACGTGCGCAGCGCCGCCGGCATGCGCGACCTGGTGGAGCTGGCCGTGAGCCGCCACGGCGGCCTGGACGTGGTGGTGACCTGCGCGGGCGTGCAGCGCTACGGCACCGTGGTCGACACCCCCGAGGAGGTCTGGGACGAGGTCCTGGACGTCAACCTCAAGGGCGTCTACCTGACCTGCAAGGCGGCCGTGCCCCGGCTCGCCGAGCGCGGCGGCGGCTCGATCGTGGTGGTCTCGTCGGTGCAGGCGTTCGCCTCCCAGACCCAGGTGGCCGCCTACACGGCCAGCAAGTCGGCGCTGAACGGGTTGGTCAGGGCGATGGCGCTGGACCACGCCGGTCAGGGCGTCCGGGTGAACGCGGTCTGCCCCGGCTCGGTCGACACCCCGATGCTGCGCTGGGCGGCCGACCTGTGGCGCGGCGAGCTGTCGCAGGACGAGCAGGTGGCGCGGTGGGGCGCCGCGCACCCGCTCGGCCGGGTGGCCCGGCCGGAGGAGGTGGCGGAGCTGGTCGCGTTCCTGGCGGGCCCGCGCTCGTCGTTCATCACCGGGGCGGAGCACCGCGTGGACGGCGGCCTGCTGGCCAGGAACCCGGCGGCGCTACCGGAGTAGGGCCGCCGCGCGCTCGCGCAGCGCGTCGGAGGCCTTCCCGATCGCCCCGGCGTCGAACGGCGGGTCCGGGTCGTACTCGATGACGAGCTGCACGGCCTCGGCGGTCTCGGTGTCGGCGGCCTGGCCGAGCAGGGTGAGCGCCATGTCGATCCCGGCCGACACCCCGGCGGCGGTGACGATCTTGCCGTCGACCACCACCCGCTCGGTGACCGCCCGCGCGCCCGTGTCGGCCAGGAAGCCGGTGACCGCCCAGTGGCTGGTCGCTCGGCGCCCGCGCAGCAGCCCCGCCGCGCCCAGCAGGAGCGAGCCGCTGCACACCGAGGTGGTCCAGCGGGTGTGCGCGTCGGCCTCGCGGATCCAGCCGACCAGGGCCTCGTCGGCGAGGGCTTCGAAGGTGCCGATGCCGCCCGGCACCACGATCACGTCGGGCCTCGGCACCTCCTCGTAGCCGGCGGTGGCGGCGATGCTCAGCTGACCCCGGTCGTCGGTCATCGGTCCCGGCTCGGCCGCGACGAAGGTGACGGTCCAGCCGGGCGCGAACGCCAGCACGGTGTACGGTCCGACGGCGTCCAGCGCGGTGAACCGGTCGTAGAGGGGGATGGCGACGTGCATCAACTCTCCTTGGTGTGGAACCGGCGGCGGTAGTCGCCGGGCGAGACGCGCAGGTGACGGCGGAAGACGCGGTAGAGCGTCTCCGGCCGGCCCAGCCCCGACTCCCGGGCCACCCGGTCCAGGGGATGATCGGTGATCTCCAGCAGCCGCCGGGCGGTGTCGGCGCGGCTGCGCTCGACGTACCTGCCCGGAGACGTCCCGGTCTGCTCGGTGAAGACGCGGGAGAAGTGGCGCTCGCTCATCCCGGCGCGCCTGGCCAGCGCGGGCACGCTCAGGTCGGCGGCCGGGTTCGCGTCGATGAACGCCTGCAGTTCGCGCAGCGACTCGTCGCGCGGGGCGGGGATGCTCATCGGCATGCTGAACTGGCTCTGCCCGCCGGGCCTGTGCAGGTAGACGACCAGCCCGCAGGCCACCCGCCGGGCCAGCTCGTGACCGTGGTCGTCGGCCACCAGCGCGAGCGCCAGGTCCACGCCGGCGCTGACCCCGGCCGAGGTCCAGAGGTGGCCGTCGCGGATGTAGATCGCGTCCGGCTCGACCGTGACCCCGGGATACCACGCGCCGAGCTTGTCGGCGACCAGCCAGTGGGTGGTGGCCCGCCGGCCGTCGAGCAGCCCCGCCGCGGCCAGCAGGAACGCGCCGCTGCACACGGACGCGGTGCGGCGGGCCGCCCGCGACAGCCTGACGATCTCCTCCAGCGTCTCGGGGTCGCGGGCGTGCGTCATCGTGGTCATGCCCCCGGCGACGACGAGCGTGTCGATCGGCCCGCCGACCTCGCGCAGGGGCGTCCGCACGGCGACCTCGACGCCGTGCTGCGCGGCCACCGGGCCCACCTGCGGCGCCGTCACCTCGACCTGGTAGCCGCCCCGCGTCACCAGGTCCGCCGCCGCGAACACGTCGGCGGGGCCCGCCAGGTCGAGCAGCTGGAAGCCCTCGTAGACCACCAGGACGATCCGCCTCTTCATGGCTTCCATGCTTGGGCCGGGCCTTCGGGGCGTCAATGACACGACCATTGCGGATTACGCCACCGGCTTTACCGGAAGACACGCGCCATGACCTGGAGTATGCGTACGCGCACGCTAGGTTAGCGACATCCCCGGGAACGCACTGACCAAGGAGGTCCTCTTGAGGCTGTCCACCGTCGTGGCCGCCGTCCTGCTCGCCCTGATCGTCCCCGGCGTGGCGGAGGCGAGCCCGGGCGGGGCCTGCTTCCAGGGCCGGGTCTGCCTGTACGCGGGCTTCGCGTTCAACCGCAGCCAGGTCGACCTCTGGCGCGACTTCGTCCACGACGACACCAACTTGGCCGACGACACGTGGTTGAAATGGGACTACACCGACTCCTGGCACACCATGGACAACGCGACCAGCTCGGCGAGAAACCGGCTCGGCTGCCCGGTGACGCTCTGGCAGAACCCCTACTTCACCGGCGCCCACAGCACGCTGGACCACGCCACGGGCGACGGTTTCCTGGCCAACAACGCCATCGGCAACAACCGCGTCAGCTCGCTCGACATCTGGTGCCGGTGAACCGGCTCCTCGCCCTGGGTCTGGCGCTGTCGCTGGCGGCCGGGTGCACGCACGCGCCGCTTCCTGAGGAGCCCGCCGTCGCCTCGGCCGAGGACCTGTTGCTGCCGTTCGACGCCTACAAGCCCACGCCGGGCCAGCGGGCGCTGCTCGACACCGCCCACCGTTCGCTGGTCTCCCGCTGCCTCAAGCGCCGCGGCATCTCCCGCCGGCTCCTGCCGGCCCCGCCCGACCCGCGCAACTCGCGCCGCTACGGCGTCGTGGACCACGACCAGGCCCACCGCTTCGGCTACCACCTCCCCACCACAGACGAACCGGCCGAGCCTGGGAAGACCGACGGCGCGGGGAAAACCCGCCGGACCGACCGCTCCGAAACGACAAGCAGCTCCAGGAAGACCCGTACCACCGACCGCTCAGGTACGGTCCGCCAGGTCGGCTCGGGAAAGACACGCACGGCCGAAACGACCGGCCGCTCGGGGAAGGTCCGCCGGAGCGAGGTGACCGGCCGCTCCGGTGCGGCCCGCCAGGCCGAGACGACCGGCCGCTCCGGTGCGGCCCGCCAGGCCAAGACGACCGGCCGCTCGGGTGCCGCCCGCCAGGCCAAGACGACCGGCCGCTCGGGTGCCGCCCGCCAGGCCAAGACGACCGGCCGCTCGGGTGCCGCCCGCCAGGCCGAGACGACCGGGCGCTCGGGTGCGGCGCGGAGGGACGGCCGTTCGGGGGAGGCTCGGCGGGGCGAGAAGGCCCGCCGTCATCTGTACGTGCTGCCCTGGTGCGAGGGGCGGGCGGCGGAGCGGCTCGCGCCTTCGGAGCGGGCTCCGTGGCACTGGCTGGCCCAGCGGGACACGCGTACCCTCGAACGCTCCTCGACGCGGCCCCAGGTCCGCGAGGCGATCATGGGATGGGTGGCCTGCATGCGGGACGCGGGCCACCCGTACCCGTCACCGGAGGCGGCGATCGGCGATCCCCGGTGGGACCTCGACAAGCGCGCGATCAGCGCCGACGAGAAGCGCACGGCCGTGGCCGACGTCGTGTGCAAGTGGTCGTCGGGGCTGGTGGCCCGCTGGTTCGCGGCCGACGCCGCGCTCCAGCGGGCGCTCGTCCACAAGCACGCGGGCCGCTTCGCCCTCCTGCGCGCCGACCTGAACGAGCGCGTCCAGCGAGCCACCACCCTCCTGCAACGTCACACGGCCAAACCGGTGAGGCGCCACGGCTCCGCCAAGACGGCGAAGCCCAAACGTCACCGCCCCAACTCGGCCAGAACGAGGTAGACGCCGGGAAACACCGGCGGAACGGCCGGACCGGTGTATGGCAGGGCCGACGTACGGCAGGGCCGACGTACGGCAGGGCCGACGTACGGCAGGGCCGACGTACGGCAGGGCCGAC
This sequence comes from Nonomuraea sp. NPDC049486, assembly GCF_040676925.1. NCBI lineage: Bacteria > Bacillati > Actinomycetota > Actinomycetes > Streptosporangiales > Streptosporangiaceae > Nonomuraea > Nonomuraea sp. NPDC049486. The sequence goes on along the minus strand of NZ_JBFAPV010000004.1, from coordinate 177,428 downwards.
GTATGAGGGGTCCGGCTCCGCCGGGACGGCGAAGCTCAGAGTTCCGCCGGGACGGCCGGGTCGGCGAAGTGCTGGTTCGGCACCCGAGCGAACCAGCCGGGCCGCCCCGGGTCACGGTCGTAGGGGTAGCCGCCCTCGCGCTTGTAGAGCTCGGCGTAGCGGGCCACCCGGTCGCGGTCGAGCCGCACGCCGAGCCCCGGCCCCGACGGCACCGGGATGGCGCCTCCGGAGTAGGCCAGCTTGCCTCCCTCGATCACGTCGTCGCGGAGCTGGTGGTAGTGGGCGTCGGCGGCGTACGTGAGGTTCGGCAGCACCGCGCCGAGGTGCAGCATGGTCGCGAGCTGGATGCCCAGCTCGCCGGACGAGTGCACGGCCACGTCCACCTGGAACGTCTCGCACACCCCGGCCGCCTTCACGCACGCCCGGACGCCGCCCCAGAAGGTGGTGTCGAGCAGCACCACGTCCGCCCCGCGGCGCAGCACGTTCGCGGCGAGCTGCTCGAAGTTGACCACCACGGTGTTGGTCGCGATCGGCACCCGGACCCGCTCCCGCACCAGCCGGAGCCCCTCCAGTCCGAGGACCGGGTCCTCCAGGTAGTCGTTGTCCAGGGACTCGATGGCCTGCCCGAACCGCAGGGCCTCGGCCATCGACAGCACCGCGTTCGGGTCGTACCGGAGCCTGTCGCCGGGGAAGGCGGCGGCCAGCGCGCGGTAGCACTCCAGCTCGTAGTCCGGCGGGAACACGCCGCCCTTCAGCTTGTGGACGGTGAACCCGTGCGCCGCCTTCAGCGCCCGCGTGTGCTCGACGAGCTGCTCGGGCGTGCGCACCTCGGCGAAGCCGTCGGCGGCGTAGCGGAAGAACAGGTACGAGGCGAACGGCACCTCGTCGCGGATCCGCCCGCCCAGCAGGTCGCAGACCGCGACCCCGAGCTGCTGCCCGATGAGATCGAGGCAGGCGAACTCGATGGCGGCCAGCAGCTGGGTCCGATTGTTGTAGAGCGACGCCGTCGGGTTGGCGATCTTGAAGCGGAGCGTCTCCAGCTGGAAGGGGTCGTGGTCGCGCAGGTACGGCAGCAGGCCGCGGAACGCCGCTTCCGCGCTCTCCCCGCCGCCGCCCATCTCGCCCAGCCCGACCAGCCCGTTGTCGGCCTCGACCTCGACGATCGTGCGCACGAAGCGACCCCAGTGTGCGCCGTTGCTGTGCCGCAGCGGGGCCTCCAGCGGCACGGCGACCGTGGTGGCCCGGATGTCAACGATCTTCACAAGTCCCCCAAACCGCGGCGACCCCGCAGGCGGGGATCCGCACCTTGACCGATTCGCCCGTCACCTGAAGCGGCTCCGCCGCGCGGTCCAGCCCCGCGCTCACCCGGGCGGCACGCAGTCCGGGCAGCTCGACGGTCACCTCGACCGGCTCGGCGGCCAGCGACCGCAGCCGCACGACCCGCTCGCCGCCCGCCTGACCGAGCGAGGTGACCAGCACGTCCGGATGATCCACCGACACGTACACGCGCGCCGGCTCTGCCGACAGGGAGGGCAGCAGCGCGCCGGTGAACGGCTCGGTCAGCCCCGCCGCGGTCAGCGCTCCCAGCCGCCTGCCCGGCACGCCCGCCGCCGAACGGACCGCGTACCGGAAGGTGGTCTCGCCCTGCTGCTGCGCGGGGAAGTTGGTGTCCCAGATGTTGTTGAGCGCCCACGAGTAGACCGTGCCCGGCTCCTCGTCCAGCGTCGGCGGGAACGGCGCGTACGGCATGTGGATGGTGCCGAGCTGCACCAGCGGCGCTTCCAGCGTGGCCCAGGCGACGGTCAGCTCGGGGTCGTCGAACGCGATCCAGTGCCGCATGGGCAGCATGTACGCGGCCGAGCCCGGCACGCTCGGCACGTCGGGGCCGCCCACGCCGCCCGTGAGCTCCCACGCGGTGGCCTCACCGGCGGCGAACGGGAAGGCCAGGAAGACCGCCTCCTTGGCCGGGGTGCCCTGCTTGGCCAGCTGGTAGGTGAGGTCCAGCCGGGGCACGCCGTGGTGCAGCTCGACCGTGGTGCGCAGCCAGTCGACGCCCTTGCCCCGCAACTCGACGACCAGCTTCTCGCCGACGGCGGTCCGCTGGGCCCTGACGATCGTGGCGTTGCCGGCGATGGCGCGGTCGCCGAGGAGGGTGCGGTCGTGCGCGCCGACGTGCCCGGACAGATGGTTGAAGTGCGGCGCGGTGGCGTAGCGGTCGTAGACGTACTGGCCGAACCCGGCGGCGGCGTCCTGGTTGACCAGCTCCCGGCCGGCCTTCTTGTCGAAGACCGAGGCGATGTAGCCCTCGCGGACGTCGTAGGTCACCCGGTAGAACTCGTTCTCGATCACTCCGCCGAGGTCCGGTTCGACCGGTTCCGGCGCCTGGGTCTCGCCTCTGACGACATCCAGCCGTACGTACCCGTACCCGGGAAGGTCGGGCACCACGGCGTGGATGTGCCGCCCGATCGGCCGGGTCGGCCAGTCGTCGGGGTCCACGTACTCCTCGTGGTGCGGCAACCGCTCCCCGGTGCGCGCGTCCACCAGCGCGATCGGCACGTCCACCGCCACCACGTCCCTGGGCAGGAACGTCCGCACCACGTCGGTCCGCCGCGCGGTGCCCGGGTTGAACACCGCGAAGGCCGCGAGCGCGCCCTCTCCGGGAGCGGCGCCGTCCCCTGACGCGACGCCGATCCCGGCGAGGGCCGGCCCTCCGGTGCCGCCGTCCAGCACGGCGGTCGGCTCTTCCGCGCCGGTCAGCGCGGCGGCGAAGTGGCGGGTGGCGGCCTGGAGCAGGTCCGCCGCGTCGTCCTGGGCGTCGTAGGCGCCGGACGACTTGCGCGTCCACTGCAGCCCGCCCGAGTCGCCCGCCTCCTCGGCGTCCTCCCACGGGTTGGCCGCGCCCCAGGTGTGCTCGTTGAACAGCGCCACCTTGTCGTAGGCCGCGTCCACCTGCTCGGTGGCGTCCGCGCCGGCCAGCGTGTGCAGCGTCTCGGCGGTGCGCAGCGCGGCCTGGGCCCGCCGCACGTACCCGAGCGGACGCGCCCCCGAACCGAGCCCGTCGGCCCACCAGTCGGTCCAGTCGCCCTCGTGCACGGCCAGCCGGTCGTGGTGGTGCTCGGCCACGTGGTCGAAGAAGTCGCTGTTGACCGCCGACCGCAGCCGCGGCCACGCCCACTGCTCGCGCCACCGGCGGGCGATCGACGCCGGCACGATCGACGGCCCGGCGTTGTCGGCGTGCGCGCCCTGCACCCGCAGGTGCAGCACGTCCAGCTCGTACGGTTCGCGCGGCGCGTCCGGCCCCTGCCACCCGAACGTGCCGGGCCCGTACGGGTAGCCGCGCGAGGCCAGCGCGGCCAGGTAGCGCGGCAGCAGGTCGTCGGCCAGCTCGTAGGAGTCGGTCAGCCCGACCGTGTTGCCCTCCATGTACGCCATGCCGTGCGGGGTGTCGGTGAACCACACGAGCAGTTCGTTCCCGCTCGGCGCCCGCCAGCGGAACGGCCGGGTCAGCTTCTCCCCGCCGTGCAGGTACGGCACGGACCGGCCGGCCCAGTTGTGCGCCGCGGCCAGGTAGCGCACCCCGGCCGACGACAGCGCGTCGATCAGGCCGACGACCGCGCCCGGCACGTCGGTGTGCATGGCCGACCGGGTGGCGAACCCGTACGCGCGCTCCAGCCTGGTGGTGAAGCGGAGCTGGCGGTACAGCTCCTCGGTGGAGCACGCCTCGGTGTGCAGTTGGAACGGCAGCGCGGTGACCTCGATGACGCCCTCGCGGGCCAGCTCGGCGAACCGGTCGACCTGCTCGGGCGGGCGCGCGTCCAGCCACTTCAGCGCGAGCATCGACGACTCGACCGTCCACCGGAACTTCGCGTCGTCCGGCCAGGAGGCGGTCTCGTCGGCCAGCCGCACGGCCGCGTCCAGGTAGTCGAGATGGTGGCGGAGCACGGTGCCCTGCGGGTCGGTGTAGCCGATGTCGAGGTGCGAGTGGTGCACCACGAACACGGTCCACTTGCGCTGCGGCGTGACCGTCACCTGGGCGGTGCCGACCACCCCGGCGTCGTCGCGGCACTCCAGCGTCAGCGTGCGCGGCCCGTCCACCTCCGGCACCAGCAGCGTCACGTCCGTGCCTGAGGCGCTGTCGACGCCGACCAGCACGTGCGTCAGCGGCACCGTGCTGGACACCCGGACCGCCTGGCGGCCGTCGTGGGTGAACAGCGGCAGCACCGCCACCCGCACCTCCAGCCCGCGCAGGCTGATCACCGGCGTCGAGGTGTCGGTGCGCAGCGCCTGCCGGATCCCGTCGTAGTCCGGGGAACCGAGGCTCCGCTGCAGCAACCGGCTCGTCATCACACACTCCCTAGAGAAAGGCCACGGGCGAACAGCCGCTGGGTGGCGAGGAACAGCACGACCGTGGGCAGCGAGACCACCAGGCCCGCCGCCAGGCCGACCGGGACCGGCGTCCCGGCGTACACGTCGGTCATCAGCCCGGCCAGGGCGGTCATGACCGGACGCACCTCGGCCGTCTGGGTGAGCGTCAGGCCGAAGATCAGGTCGTTCCAGATGAAGGTGAACTCCAGGATGAACACGGCCGCCAGCGCGCTGGTCGACAGCGGCAGGTAGATCCGCCAGAAGATGCGGAACGTGGACGCGCCGTCCATGCGGGCCGCCTCGAAGATCGAGAACGCCACCCCGGTGTAGAAGTTGCGCAGCACGAACGCGGCCAGCGGCACGTTGATCGCCGTGTAGATCAGGATCATCCCGAGGCGGCTGTCGTACAGTCCGGCGTCGCTGTAGCCGACGAAGAGCGGCACGAGCAGCATCTGCGCGGGGAAGACGGTGCCGCCGAAGATCAGCAGGAACCACCAGAACCCGTGCCGCAGCCGCAGCACCACGATCGTGTAGCCGGCCAGCGCGCCGACGAGCACGCCCAGCGCGGGCGAGACGACGCTGTAGAGCGCGGTGCTGGCCAGGCTGGCGCCCAGGTCGGCGCTGTCCAGCGCGCGCAGGAAGTTGGTCACCAGCGAGAAGTCCTCCGGCGGCGCCCACGCCCGCGACGGGTCGTAGGAGTCCGCCGGCCGGGAGGCGTTCACCAGCAGCAGGTAGGTCGGCCCGAGCCAGATCAGGCCGAGCACGATCAGCACGGCACGCCGGATCATCGCACCTGCCTCCTGAGGTAGAGGTAGGACGCCAGCCCGGTCACCACGGTGAGCACGACCGCCACCGCCGAGCCGTAGCCGTAGTCGCTGGCCACGAACGTCTCCTTGTACATGGTCACCGCGAGCGTCTCGGAGTTGCGGCCCGGCCCGCCCTGCGTCAGCACCCAGACGATGTCGAACGTCTTCAGGCTCGCCACCAGCGCCAGCCCGACCACGACCGCCGTCAGCGGGCGCATCAGCGGCCAGATGATGTGCCGGAACAGCTGCCACCCGGACGCCCCGTCCAGCCTGGCCGCCTCGATCGGCTCCTTCGGGATCGACTGCAGCCCGACGACGAACAGCAGCGTGTTCACGCCGAGCTGCTGCCACGTCCACACCAGCAGCATCGCGATCGTGTTGTGCGGCGCCTCCTGCAAGAAGGCGGTGTCGACGCCGAGCAGGTTGTTGGCCACCCCGTCGTGCGACAGGATCGGGCTCCACACCAGGGCCAGCCCGGCGCCGCTGAGCGCGTACGGCAGCATGAACGGCAGCCGGTACCACCCGCCGCCCTTGATGTCGTACGAGAGCACGGCGACGAGCAGGCCCAGCCCGACCGGCAGCACCATCGTGCCGATCACCCAGATCAGCGTGTTGCGCACCGAGGTGAGCAGGACGGGGTCGTCGAGCAGCTTGACGAAGTTGGCCGGGCCGACCCACTCCGCCGGCGCGAGCCCGTCGTACCGGGTCAGGCTCAGGTACGCCGTCCACACGAACGGCGCATAGAGTAATCCGGCGACGAGCAACGCGGCCGGCGCGACGTACCCGTACCTGAACCGCCCGAGCATCACTGGTGCGTGCTCCAGTACTCGTCGGCCTCCTTCTGGATGGTTTCCAGCACTTCCTGGAGCGTGCTCGTGTCGGTGACGAACTTGGAGAAACCGTCCAGGGCAGCGGTCAGGATGGGCGGCGGGGTGGCCTCGAAGTAGCGGTTGACCAGGCGGTACTCGCCGCTGCCCGCGTCCTTGGTGACCTGGCCGAGCGCCTCGTCGGCGATCTCCACCTTGGGGTTGGCGCTCACGTCGCCGCGGGCGGTGGCCCACTTCTCCTGCGCCTCGGCGGTGGTCCACCACTTGAGGTACTTGGCGCTGGCCGCCGGGTCGGGCGCCTCGGCGAGGGAGCAGAGGGGGCCGCTCTCGAAGATCATCGACGTCTTGGGGAGCGAGGCGTCGACGTTGGGGATGACGAAGAAGCCGTAGTCCTCGCCCGCCTTCATCTCGCGCTGGGTCATGCTCGTGTTGAACCAGGTGCCGAACGACACCATCGCCGCCTTGCCGTTCTTCAGCACGTCACCGGGGTCGGTCTTGTCGCCCGGGTTGATGAAGTAGCCGGCGTCGATGAGCTCCTTCCACTTCCGCATCACCGCGACCACACCCGGGTCGGTGTACTTGGCCTGGCCGGTGGACAGCCGGTCGTACAGGTCGGGGTCCATGCCGGCCATGAGCTGCTCGAACCAGACGAACGAGAACAGCACGCTGGTGTGGTAGAACGCCTTGACGTCCTTCTGCTTCAGGGTGTCGGCGATCTTGACCAGGTCGTCCCAGGTCTCGGGCGGCCGCAGCCCGTGCTCGTCGAAGATCTTCTTGTTGTAGAACATGCCCCAGTACGCGACGTTCAGCGGCACGCAGTACTGCTTGCCGTCGACGGTGAAGTAGGGGGCCAGGTCCTGCGGCAGGTCGCCGTTCGCGACGGCCTCCTGCCAGATCGCGGTGGTGTCGGCGACCTGCTTCTGCTTGACGATCTCCGCCAGCATCCCCCCGGTCTGCCAGGTGAAGAGGTCGGGCTTGACGTTGGTGCGGAAGGAGGCCTTGATGAACGCCTGATACTGCGCGGAGTCGGTGTAGCCCGTCGGTTTCATGCTCAGGCCGACGGACTGCTTGGACAGGGCCCCCATCTGCTCGAAGTACTCGCTCCAGGCGCCCTTGTCGTTGTAGAGGGTCAGCTCGGTCTTCTGCTTCGGCGCCTCGGCGCCGTTCCCGCCGCAGGCGGGGAGAAGGACGGCTGCCACGCCGATCGTGGCCACTCGTGACCGGACCATGTTCCCGGCCTCCTTGATCATTCGGGGGGGTGGTGCAACCTCTGCTCGATGACCGTCTTCACGTCCACCAGGTGGGCCCGCATGCGCTCCTCGGCCGCCGCGGCGTCGCGCGCCTCGATCGCCTGGAGGATCGCCAGGTGCTCCTCGTAGTCGCGCCGGCGGTCGTCGAAGATCTGCAGGATCGCCTGCTGCTCGGCCGCGTGGACGGTGAGCAGCGAGTCGACGACCTCGTGCAGGACGGTGTTGCCCGCCATCCGGGCGGTGGCCCGGTGGAAGGTCATGTTGGCGTCGTGCAACTCGGCGTCCTGGCCGCGCAGGTGGGCCTCCGCGTCCGCGAGGACCCGCTTGAGCGCCGTGAGCTCCGCCTCGGTGCCGTGCCCGGCGGCCATCGCGGCCAGCGGCGGCTCGATGACGATGCGCGCGCCCAGCAGGTCGAGCAGCTTGGGCGCGTGCATCGCGCGCATGTTGGGGTTGGGCAGCACGAGCCGCTCGATGGCGGCGCCGACGTAGATGCCGGACCCGTGCCGCAGCTCGATCGCGCCCGTCGCCTCCAGCCTGCGCAGCGCCTCGCGCAGCGTCGGCGTGGTGACGGCGAACCGCTGGGACAGCTCTCGGGTGGAAGGCAGCCGGTCACCGGGCCGGTGCCCGCCCTCGCGGATGAGCTCCAGCATGCGCTCGGTGAGCGCGTCGGAGAGGGTGGGCCGTGCTACCTCTGACATATCAAGTGATCTAATCACTTATCCGCATACGTGTCCATGGCGGAAGCTGTTTCCTAGCCGGCGACCTTGATGAGCAGCTGCCGCATCTGCTCGATCTGCGCCTTGCGCGACTCCTGCACCTGAGCCGCCCAGCGGGTCGCCTCGTGGTTCACGCCGTCGCGGACCTCCTGAGCGGCCATCTGGACCGCCCCGTCCTGATGGGCCAGGAGCAGCCTCAGCAGCTCCGGCTCGAACGGCTTCGCCGACCTGAGCGCGGCGATCTTCTTCCGGTCGGTCTCGGGCAGCCCGCCGTGGTGGTCGTGCGCCCCGTCGGGCGGCGTGATCGGCTGCCCCCACGCGTGCAGCCAGCGCAGCATCATCTCGACCTCGCTCTGCTGCGTGCTCACGATGGCCGCCGCCAGCGTCTTCAGCTCCTCCGTGGTCGCCCGCTCGGCGCCCACCCCGGCCATCTCGATCCCCTGCCGGTGGTGTTGAACCATCATCTGGACGAACATCACGTCGTCGGCGTTCACCGGCGGCTCACCGGCGTCGCCGGACCCGCAGGCGGCCACCAGCAGGAGCGCCAGGGCGGCGAGCCAGCGCGCCACCCCGCGGCCCCGGATCGTGCTCTCGCCCACCGGCGCTCCCCTGGCTAGGAGAAGAAAACTCCCCAGGTTTGGGCATACCAACCCGGTGCGTCAAGGGACGCGCCCCGCCGCCCTCACCAGCGCAGGCCCGAGCTCAGCACGTGCCCGCCGAACGGGCCGTCACCGGCCTCACGCCACCCGGCCCGCGCCGCGTACTCCGGCCCGTACGGCGGCCTGATCTCGTGCCAGCCGCACGTCTGGATCTGGCCCTCCGACGTGAGGTGCATCCGGTGACACTTCAGCTCCTTGGTGACCGGCTTCTCCAGGAACGTGTCGTACGCCTGCACCACCATGTCCGCGCGGGTGCCGACCGGGCCGCGCAGCCGGCTCCTGATCAGCATGCGGCCCTCGCGGATCCGTACGCACGCCTCCAGCTGGACGCCGTCGCCCGCGTCGGCCCACGTGCTGCAACGGTCCCCGGCGCCCTGCCCGGCCGTCACGGTGGCGGCGACGGACGGCGGCGGCTCGGTGCCCCAGCTCCGGCCCGCGAGCACCCCGCCCAGGAAGGAGATCACCGCCGCCGTCGCGGTGGCGACGGCGGCGGTCAGGAGCGGCACCGACCTGCGGGGGGACGGGGCGGGCTGGAGAGCGGCCTCGCGGCCGCGGTGCTCGGCGGCCCTGGCCCGCCAGCCGCGTTCCTCGCCCTCCAGCCGCTTGCGCAGCTCGTCGATGCCGCGGCCGAGCGCGATCAGCGTCCGGGCCCGCTCCGGAGGCAGCTCCAGCGCGGTGGCGATCTGCCGCATCGCCTCCTCGCCGGGCAGGCGGTTGCGGTCGGCGAGCTGGCGGGCTCCCGACAGCCAGCGGGAGATGAGCGAAGGGCTGGCGTCGGCGACCCGGTTCGCCAGGTACTTCTGCGGGCGTCCCCGCGAGCGCAGCGCCTCCCTGATGCCCTCCGCCGCCTCGTCCAGCGCCGCGGCGAGCCGGTCCACGAGCTCCTCGAACGTCCCCATCCCGGCGCGCACCCCCTTCCCGCAATTGTTCGCCGGACCGTGGAACCGCAGGTGAAGCCAGGGGTGCAAGGCCGCGCACGATTGCACGCCATGCACCCTCTGGCCCCGCCAGCGGCCCGGGGTCAACCTGCGTCTTGCGAACCACTCATGCTCGCACAGCAGTGCGAGCCGAAGCCTTGAGGAGACATCATGCGATCCCTGATCGTCGGGCTCGTCGCCGCCGCCGCGCTGACCGGTCTGCCCGCCGCCGCGTCCGCCCAGTCGTCCGCCCAGTCGTCCACTCAGTTGCCGACCTGCTCCGGGAAGCGGGTGATGCGCGAGGCGGTCCACACGCGGGAGATGCTGAAGGCGGCGTACATCCACGTGTTCTACGACTCCCGCACCTCGACCGCCTGCGCGTACCTCAACTCCACGAACGCCACCTGGGGCACCAGGAAGCACATGACGATCATGCTGAAGCACTGTGCCCGCCCCAGCAGCGCTTTCGGCCGGTGTGACGGCCAGCTGCAGTCGACGGCCAGGCGCGGCTGGTACACCGGCCGCACCGACACCGCCCGACTGAACATCTCGCGCGGCTGCGTCATGGCGACGGGCCGCATCTACTGGGGCAAGCACTACGGCCTCTTCCACACCCGGTCCACCGTGTGCGCGAGCGGCGCCGGGGGCGCGGACCGCGGCTAGCCGTCAGTGCAGGGGGACCGTGTTCCACGGGCTGTCGGGGGCGGCCAGGAGGGCGCGGTGGGCGTCCAGGACCGTGGTGTACCAGTCGCCGAACGTCTCCTCGTCGAAGTGCAGGCAGCGGCCGAGGATGTAGCCGGCCGAGAACTCCGGCCACGAACCGTACGCGGCCTGCACCGCCTTGCCCGCCCGCTCGACCGCGGCGTGCAGCTCCTGCTCGCCGGCGTAACGGGCGCCGCGGCCCCACCGGGCCACCATCGTGGCGCGGCCCAGGTCCCAGGCGGCGACGGTGCGCACGTACCCGTCGGGCGGGAGGAGGCCGTCGGCCCGGAAGCGCGACTCGTACCGCATGATCTTGCCCGCGAGCCCGCGCAGGCTCGCCGCCAGGTCGTCCAGCTCCTCGCCGGAGACCTCGTCCTGGAGCTGCGAGCGGATGCTCTGCTCGACGCAGTCGCGCCACACCACCGGGTCGACGCGCCGCTCGCCCGTCTCCTGGGCCAGCCAGAGGCGGGCGCCGAGCACGTAGTCCCACACCCACGGGCTGAGCTCGGCGGCGAGCAGCAGCTCCGTGGTGTCCAGCCAGCTGTCGTGGCCGTCGATCCCCCAGCTTCCGGCCAGCCGCTCGACCTCGCTGCTGTAGCCGGCGCCGTGCCAGTCCAGCGTGTTCCAGGCGTCGCCGTTGCCGTAACACAGGTGGGCTCCGCACGCGAGGCCGCGCAGCAGGCCCTCGTCGTGCGGCATGCCGGTGCGGCGGGTCTCGATGCGGTCGCAGGTGCCGTCGGGCTCGAACAGCTCGTCGTGCAGCCCGAGCCAGGTCTCCCGCTCGTCCTCCCCGGCCAGGAACGCCCGCGCGCACGGCGTCGCCCCGTTGACCAGGAGGACGCGTACGTCCCGCGGCCAGAGCGAGATCAGGCCCCGCAGCGTGATGAACTCGTACACCACGTCGGGATGCGGCCGGGGCAGCACGCCCACCGTGTACACCTGCACGAGCCGGCGTCCGTCCGGCAGCGTGGTCACGTGCAGCGGCGCGGCGCCGTCGCTGCCCACGGCCTGCCCGAGAGCCACCGGCCGGTAGAGCCCCTCCGCCGCGACGATCCTCAGGTAGGCCAGGTGCGCCTCGTCGCCGCCGTCGCGGCACAGCTCGTACAGCCGCTGCTCCCTGAGCGCGGGCGCGAGCCACCGTTCCCCTGCCGGTGGGTCGTCCATGCTCGGGAGCACCTCGTCGTGCGTCTCGTCCTGGGGAGGCATGGGCGAAATATAGCGACTTAATGGATCATGTGACGAAGCCCGGCACGGGAGTTCTCGTGCCGGGCTCCGGGTTCTCTACTTGGAGACGGTCTCGCAGGACACCGGGGCGTCCGCCTGGTCGGCGAACGCCTGGTCGGTGCCGGTGCCGCAGTCGACCAGGGTGTCCTTGGTGCCCTGGACGTCGCGGGCGTCGATCACGTCGTCGCCGCCCTTGCCGTCGAGGGTGTCCGCGCCCTGGTCGCCGATCAGCGTGTCGGCGCCCGAGTGCCCGGTCAGCGTGTCGGCGCCGACGGTGCCGCGGACGGTCTCCACGTCGGAGGCGACGTTGTCGAGGTCGACGCCGGGCCGGCCGTCGTCCGCGGCGCCGTTCTTGCTCACCTTCACGGGGGTGCCGCTGGAGCCGTAGTCGACGGTGTCGGCGCCGCCGCCGCCCACGTAGGTCAGACCGGTGCCGCGGAAGCCGCGCCCGGCGAGGAAGACGTCGCCGCCCGTGCCGCCGTCCACGGTCCCCCGCACGCCGACCAGCGACGAGAAGCGGTCGTTGCCCGCGCCCAGGGCGGCGTTGACCGTGGTGACGCCGGAGCCGCAGTTCACCTCGTTGGCGGAGACCGTGGTGCAGCCGGTCCCGGCGACGACCCCGCCGAACACGTGCAGCCGGCCGCTCACCTCCTGGACGGTCACGTTGTCGGCCCTGGCGATGTTCGGCGCCGTGATGGTGACGGTGACGCCGCTCCTGGTGACTGTCGGCTCACCGGCGACGGCGTTGCCCGCGGCGGGCGTCGCGGCCAGCACGCCGGCCGCCAGGCCGCCGAGCAGGGACACGCGAGCCACGCCACGCTTGATGCTGTTCATGGATTTCACCCCGTATGAGATCTCCGGCGGCGATCGGTCGAGCGCCGCTCATGTTCGTCCCCTACGGTGCGGCAGCGGCCTGCTCATTACCGTGCATAACTCCACGTATCAGGCGCAATCGCGAAAAATGCACACTCGTCCAATTGACAGGAAAAACTGTCCACTGGTTTCATCGCCGTATGGCAGCCACCGAGATGTCGCTCATGGACGAGCCCGAGCGCCTGCGCGTCGCCCTGACGCCCATCCGCAGGCAGCTCCTCGCCCGCCTGCGCGAGCCCGCGTCGGCGGTGCAGCTCGCGGCCGAGCTCGACATGCCGCGCCAGCGGGTCGGCTACCACCTGAAGGTGCTGGAGCAGGAGGAGCTGGTCGAGCTCGTCGAGGAGCGCCGCCGCCGCGGCTGCGTCGAGCGCGTCATGCGCGCCACCGCCAAGGCCTTCCTCGTCGACCCCGGCGTGCTCGGCTCCCCCGCCGAGCCGTCCGAGGTCGACGCCGGCTTCGCCCGCATCGCCGACCGCCACGCCGCCGAGCACCTGGTCGAGGTCGCCGCGGGCACCGTACGCGACGTCACCCGGATGGCCGCGGAGGCCGACCGGCAGGGCGTCCGCCTGCTGACCTTCACGCTGGAGGCCGAGGTGCGCTTCGCCGAGCCCGGCGACGTGCACCGTTTCACCGACGAGCTGGCGGAGGCCGTCTCCCGCGTCGCGGCCCGCTACGACACCGCCGGCGGCAGGCCCTACCGCCTCACCGCCGGCGGCCATCCCACCCCACACAAGGAGCCAGGCAGATGACGGAAGAGCGGTTCACCGTCGAGGTCACCATCTCCGCGCCGGTCGCGGAGGTGTGGCGGGCGTTGCGCGACCCGGAGCAGATCCGGCGCTGGCACGGCTGGCACTTCGACGGCCTCGACAAGGAGATCGACTTCATCTACGCCGAGCACGTCACCGAGTCGCCGCAGGAGCACTGGATGGAGGTCCAGGGCGGCGACAGGTTCGAGCTGACCGACGCCGGCGAGGGCCGCACCCACCTGCGCATGACCCGCGCCCCGCTCAGCGGCGACACCGAGTGGGACGCCTACTACGACGACGTCAACGAGGGCTGGGTCACCTTCATCCACCAGCTCAAGTTCGCCCTGGAGCGCCACCCCGGCGCCGACCGGCGCACCGTCTTCCTCTCGGGCCACGGCACCACCCCGCCGCTGGCCGCCGCCGGTCTCGACGCGCTCGCGGGCCTCGCCCCCGGCGCCCCGTACGAGCACGCCGCCCCCACCGGCGAGCCGCTCGCGGGCACCGTCTGGTTCCGCTCCGACCACCAGCTCGGCCTCACCGTGGACGGCTGGGGCGACGGTCTCCTCGTGGTCGCCCACACCCCGCCGGTCCCGGTCCACCCCGAGGGGGTCGCCATGATGATCCTGACCACGTACGGGCGGACCGACGAGGAGTTCGCGGACCTGGAGGCGCGCTGGAACGCCTGGTGGAGCCGGTCCATCCCGGCCGCCTGAACGCCGCGCGGAAACTGTCGGCGCCCGCTGCGAGACTGCGCGGGTGCCGACACCCGATCTCGCTCCCATCTCGACTTACTGGGACTCATCAGCCGACGCCTTCGACCAGGAGCCCGACCACGGTCTCCGCAGCCCGCACGTCCGCGCGGCCTGGTGGCTGAGGCTCACCCAGTGGCTGCCCAGCGCGGCCTCCGACATCCTCGACCTGGGCTGCGGCACGGGCTCGCTGACCCTCCTCCTGGCCCGGCAGGGCCACCGCCCCACGGGCGTCGACCTCTCCCCGCGCATGATCGACCAGGCCCGCCTGAAGCTGGAGCAGGCGGGTTTCGGCGTGCCCCTGCACGTCGGCGACGCCGCCGACCCGCCCGTCGAGGCCGGCGCGCGTTACGACGCGATCCTCGTACGCCATCTGATGTGGACCCTGCCCGCGCCCGAGGACGCGCTGCGCCGCTGGCTGGGGCTGCTCCGGCCGGGCGGCCGGCTGGTGCTGGTCGAAGGCCGCTGGGACGCCCCCGGGCAGACCCCGTACGCGTCGCCGTCGCCCCCGCTGCCCTGGCTCGGCGGCGTCCCCGCCGAGCGGCTCGCCCAGGCGCTCGCCCCGATCGCCCGGGTGGTCCACCACGAGCAGCTCACCGACCCGGCCCTGTGGGGCCGCCCGATCAGCGACGAACGCTACGTGCTGATCGCCCACCCCTCACAGAGCGGGGCCGAGCCGATGACCACCGGACACCCTTCACAAGCCGGGACGGCACCGGTCAGCGCGTCGGACCCCGCCGGGCGGTCATGAGGCGGGGCGGAGCAGCCGCCTGGCCTCGTCGTGATGCCCGGCGATCTCCCGCAGCGTCTCGGCCGTCGCCTTCAGCACGGCCAGGCGGGAGCGCGGGTTGTCGCGCAGGGCGCGGGCGACCGCCTTGATCATGCCGCCCATGGCCAGCGTCTCGCGCGGGTCGCGGATCCTGGAGTAGACCTCCAGGATCCGCCGGACCCCGCCGGGCCCCTCGGTCAGCCCTCGCAACAGCTCTATCTGCACGTACGCGAGCCCGTCGCCGCGCCCGAGCAGGTTCGTCCAGTGATACATGATCAGGCACTGCGCGTCACGCGACCGTTCCCAGGCCCGGGTCGCCTCGTCGACGGCCGCCGCGTCGTCCACCACGCCCGCGACCCGCTCGCCCAGCAGCCTCCCGAACCTGAGGGCGTCGCGGATGCCCTGCGCCGTCACCGGGTCCTTGAAGTGCCCGGCGTCGCCGACCAGCGCCCAGCCGGGCCCCGCCGAGGTCCGGAAGTACGACGGATGCGCCGCCGAGCTGACGATCTTGGTCGCCTTCGTACACCCCTCAAGGCGCTTGGCCAGCCCCGGCACCAGCCCGACGGTACGGGCGAACTCCGCCTCCAGGTCGCCCCTGAAGTCGGCGGCCCGCTCGGCCGGCGGCATCAGCAGCACCATCGTCAGCCCGCCGTCGCACGGGAAGGCGTTGCCCAGCTCCCGCCCGGTCAGCCACATCGCCGCGGTCGTGCGCCACTCCTCCCGCGGGTCCTCGTAGTACGCGTAGTAGCAGGCCCGGCCGTTGGCGTGGAACGCGCGCGGCCGCTCGGCGCCGGCCAGCCGGGCGACGGTGGAGCGGCGCCCGTCGGCGCCGACGACCAGGTTGGCGCGCACCTCGTACTCCCGGCCGCCGCGCTCGCTGACCTTGACGCCCACGGCCCGGCCGCCCTCCCACAGGAGGTCGACGACGCGGTGGCCTTCCCTGACCTCGGCGCCGGCCTCGCGGGCCGTCTCGACCAGGGCCGCGTCCAGCGCGGTCCGCCGCACGCACAGGCCGTAGTCGATGCCGTCGATCGGGGTGTAGCGGCCGGAGGCGGCGTGGCCGGGGCCGCCGACGAAGGCGCGGGAGAGCTTGGGCGCGCCGATCTTCTCCACCCGTTCCAGGGCGCCGACCCTGGATAACTCGGCGACCCCCGACGCGAAGAGCAGATGGGTGGAGACCGTGGTGGAGGGGAACCGCGCCGGGTCCACGACGATCACCTTGCATCCGCGCCGCGCCAGGGCTGCCGCGGTGGACGAACCCGCGCAGCGTGCTCCGGCGATGACGACGTCCGCATGCTCTGGCATCGGGCCTCCTGGCGCGCTAACCGACTCTAGTGTCGGTTTTATGCCCGCAGCGGCGCGGCGTCAACGGGTCGGGGGTAGGCTGCCGGGCATGGCGATCCAGGAGCCGAAGAAACGCATGCGGGGCTCGGCCCGTCGGGCCCGCATCACCGAGGCGGCTCTGGAGGTCTTCGCCGCCCGCGGCTACCACGCCACCGCCATGGAAGAGATCGCGGCCGCGGCCGGGGTGACCCGCTCGGTCCTCTACGACCACTTCCCGTCCAAGCGGGTGCTGCTCATCACGGTCCTGCAGGAACAGAACGCGCGCCTGGTCGAACACATCGGCGCCCGCATCACCGGCACCGGCTCGCCCGGCCGCCGCCTGCGCGCCACGCTCGACGCCTACTTCAGCTTCTCCGAGGACTGGCCGGCCGCGCGCCGCCTGCTGTTCGACCACACCGACGAGGACGACCCGGAGATCAAGGCCGTGCGCTGGGGCATCCGCGAGGCCCGCACCCGCTCGGTCGCCGTCATGCTCGGCCGCGACCTGCGCAACCTCGGCCTCGACCCCGACACCGACGCGGCCCACGCCGTGGTCGAGCTGCTCATCTCCGGCACCGACGGCCTCGCCCAGTGGTGGGCGAGAAACCCGCAGATGCCGCGCGAGCAACTCGTCGACGCCGCCATGCTCGTGCTGTGGAACGGTCTTTCCCACACACCTGGGCGCACATCCGCGTCTTGACAAGAGTGATCCACGCGTTCATCGTCTCGCCTAGCTGAACCAACAGCTGTGTCGGTTAGCTAAACGGTGAGCGGAGGCCGCACCATGGCAGAGCAGGAGACCCGGGACAACGGTCAGGGCGGGATCAACCGGCGGAGGTTCGTCACCGGCGCGCTGGCCGCGACAGCAGGAGCGGCGGCCGGGCCGTTATGGGGCGCCGAAGGCGCCAGAGCGGCTGCTCCCGCCCTGCTCAAGAGCAGTGTCACCGGCCGCAACGTGGCGATCTTCGGCGCCGGCATGGGCGGCCTGAGCACCGCCCACGAGCTGGCCGAGCGCGGCTTCCAGGTCACGGTGTACGAACGCAAGGTCCTCGGCGGCAAGTCCAGGAGCATCCCGGTGCCGGGCACCGCCACCGGCGGGCGCAAGGACCTGCCCGGCGAGCACGGCTTCCGGTTCTTCCCCGGCTTCTACCAGAACCTGCCGGACACGATGAGCCGCATCCCGTTCGGCTCGGGCACCGTGCGCGACAACCTGGTGGCCGCCAGCCTCACGGCCATCGCCTACCGGAAGAAGTTCCTGCGCGTCCCCATCCCCAGCGAACTGAGCAACGGGCTCACCCCGGAGGTCATCCAGGACTTCTTACGGAGCGCGATCATCGCGGGCACCACCATCCCGCTCACGCAGATCAACTTCTTCCTGTCGAAGATGATCACCTTCATCACCAGCGGCCCCCGCCGGAAGCTCGGCCAGTGGGAGAACATGAGCTTCTCCGACTTCACCAAGTCCGACATCATGTCGGTCGAGTACCGCGAGCTGCTGACCAGGATGTTCACCGCCTCCCTGGTGGCCGCCCAGCCCGACAGGGCCAACACCCGCACGATCGCGATGATGTTCGAGGCGCTCCTCTACAGCGGCCTCGGGCTCGGCCCGTACGGCCCGCCCGACCAGGTGCTCAACGGCCCGTCCAACGACGTGTGGATCAACCCCTGGATCGACTACCTGACCGGGCTCGGCGTCCAGTTCAAGGTCGGCTGGTCCGCCACCGGCTTCGACCACTCCGGCGGGCGGATCACCGGCGCGCGGGTGACCGACCCCACCGGCGCCGCCGGCACCGTCACCGCCGACCACTACGTGGCCGCGATGCCGATCGAGCGGGTCATGCCGCTCCTGTCGTCCTCCATGAAGTCCGCCGACCCCCAGCTGGCCCGCCTGAGCCACCTGGAGACGGACTGGATGAACGGCGTCATGATCTACCTCAAGCAGCCCACGCCGATCGTCGAGGGCCACCTGGTCTACGCCGGCACCCCGTGGGCGCTCACCTCGATCAGCCAGGCGCAGTTCTGGACGACCGACTTCCCCGCCGCCTACGGAGACGGCGTGGCCAAGGACTGCCTGTCGATCGACCTGTCCGACTGGAACAGTCCGGGCATCCTGTTCGGGAAGACCGCCAAGCAGTGCACCCGCCCGGAGATCGTCCAGGAGGTGCTGGCCCAGATCCGCGCCGTCACCCCCAACGGCAACCAGTTGCTGCCGGACTCGCTCGTACACAGCTGGTTCGTCGACCCCGCGATCAGCGGCGAGGGCACCCCCGCGGTGGCCAACGACGAGCCGCTGCTCATCAACTCCCCGAGCTCCTGGGCGAACCGTCCCGAGGCCACCACCCGGATCCCGAACTTCTACCTGGCCGCCGACTACGTCCGCAACAACATCAACCTGGCGACCATGGAGGGCGGCAACGAGGCCGGCCGCAAGACCGCCAACGCCATCCTCGACGCCGCAGGCTCCTCGGCGACCAAGGCCAGGCTGTACGACCTCTACCTGCCGAAGGAGTTCAAGTCCCTCTACGACCTGGACGACATCCGCTACCAGCTGGGCCTGCCGAACAAGTTCGACATCCTCGCCCCGTACTGGCCGTGAAACCTTCGGATCATTCCCCGAGCTTCCGTACGGATGCCGCGTACGGAAGCTTGGCCGACCGGTAGAGCATCAGGAGCAGTGCGGCGAGACACGCGAACCAGCCGACCGCCACGACGGGCCCCAGCGCGGTGTAACCGAGACCGGCCGGCGTGCCGAGCGCGCCCAGCCCGACCACGACCCAGCGCAGCACGTCGAGGACCGCCACCCCGGAGGCGATCCCGTACGACCGGATCCTCCTGATGACGGCGTCGGTGATCAGCCAGACGGCGACCAGCCCGCCCACTCCCTCGGCGACGCCGATCAGTTCGACGACGGGAGAGGGCGTGGACCCGAGGCTCGGCCCCACCCAGCCGGCGAACACGGCGACCGCCGACAGGCAGACCATGGCCAGGACCGAGGTCCTGGCCAGGTCGAAGGGGTCCCCGGCCGATCGCCGCAGCAGGAGCAGCGGGGTCGCGCACATCGCCCAGCCGAGAGGGTTCAGCAGCAGGTCGAAGTCGTTGACGCGAAGGGCGCAGTACACGATGACGAGACCGGCGACGATCCGCTTGAGCGGGCGGAGACCCGCGGGACCTTCCTCGTACGGGAGCGTCAGAACCATTCCCCGCTCACCGCCTTGCTGCAGGCGTCTACAGCGAGTGCTCGCTGCCAGGCGACAGGCACTCCTCCGGCGGTGTTCGACATCCACCAGGGGCCCCACATCGCCTCCGCCGAACCAGAGCCCATCCAGGTGCTATAGGTGAAGCTGACCGGCCGAGGCTCGTGCGGCACCGCCGCGCAGTCGGTGATGGCGATCTGCCTGGTCAGCCACTCCCGGCCTCCGGCGTCCACTTCGATCTCTTCCGTCTCTTCCGCGGGAAGAAGGCGCAGGCCGGGAATGTTCATCGACAAACCTGTGAGGACGAAGGGGGTTATTCCCTCGTTTTCCATTGCGATTTCGAGCCTGACGCTCAGGATGCCGCTCTCGTCCACGTGAGCCCTGGCAAAAAACGGCTCAGGTTCCCAGGTGATGCGCGGCGTCATCGCCCCCGACCACCAGAAGGCCGCGGCGAAAACGGTGAGCGAAAGTCCTGCGGCGACGACGAGTCGTAATCGCGCCAGATGGGCACGCCACGAGGCGATACCGAATCGCTCCCATATTTCATCCGAACCCACGAGAAAGAACCTTATATGGTGGCAAGTCGTGACGACACCGCCGATGATCACCTGGATAGTCACGACGATCGCCATCCTGGTGGCGCTCGCGCCGGTCACCCGGGAGCGGCTCAGCAGGTTCGCCGAACTGACCGGCCTGACCGTCACATCAGCCGACGCCCGCCGGATCATCGACCATTTCGCCGAGCGGCGGCGGTGGCGGCTGATCACTCTCGTTCCCGCCGTCCCACTGGTCCTCCTCACCGATGACCCGTTCTATCTGGTGCTGGGCTGGTGTGCGGTCAGCGTTCTGTGCCACGCGCGACAACCCGCGCTCCAGACGGAGATCTATCGGACGACCTGGCAGCTCAGCCTGGCGGGCTCCCTCGCGGTATGCGCCTATTTCGTGGTGGACCGGGAGTTCACGGCGGAAGTCCTGGCCCGCACGACCGCCGTCCTCGCCGTCGCGCTGGCCGTGCGGCACCTCACCCGTGAACCCGCCCCTCGCCCTCCGGCCGGGGCGTCCCCCGCCGAACTGGCCATCGGCCACTGGTCGACCCGCTCTCTTTACCTCGCGGGAACCGCGATCGTCCTGTCGGGCGCGCTGCTCACCCCCGGCCAGGCACCGGAACGGATTCTGCCCGAATACACATTGCCGAAATCGGTTCCCGACGGGACGGCCGCATTCACGACAGCACGGAAATTGACCGTTCCCACCTGCGCGCTGAACGACCTGCTGGACGACCCCTGCCAGTCATGGCAAGTCAACGGTGAGCCATTTCCCCAGGCCGCCCCGTACATCAGCAGGAAAGGCAAGGCGCCCACGAAGCCGCCTTTCGCCCGCAGCCAGAACAGAAAGGCCGTCGTCTACCTGGGCAGGCGCGATCGCCGCATGGTCTACCAGGACGCCGGGAACATCCGCCCTCTCACCGGCCCTCTCGCCGACGCCGCGGTGCCCACGGCCACATTCGCCCGCCAGAACAGATATGTCGCCCTGGTCAAGGAAGGCGCACGCATCATCGACACCCAGACCTGGACCACGGTGTCGATCCCCGGAGTTCGGCGGGTGCACGACCTCAGCCTGGCCGGCATCGTCGCCACGACACCGGCCGGAGTGCTCGTCCTCGACCACCGGGGCAGGACGCGGATGCGCCTCCCTGCCCGGAAGCTCGGCAAGAACTTCGTCGGGGACACGTACCACCTCTCTCCGGACGGCCGCCGCCTCGTGATCGTCCTGGGCCTGATACGCGTCGAGACCTACGACTCGAACACCGGCACGCGCGTGTCCAGCGTCGAGCCGGAATTCGGCGACGAGTACCTCGCCGCCGGTCTCGGCTGGACCGAGAAGGGGCGGTTCCTCGTCCGCGACACCAGTGATCGCGTCCACGCCCTGGACCTGACGACCGGACGCCTCCGGAAGCGCTCATGACCGGAAGTTCACCAAACTTGGGTCCTTCATTAACTTGTATCGTTCAGGTTTAGTCAGTAGGTTGACCACCATGACCGCACCCAAGACCACCGCCGAGGAGCTGCGCGGGGCCGGCCTGAGGGTCACGGCCGCCCGGGTCGCACTGCTCGAGACCGTCCGGGACGGTGACCATCTCGATGTCGAGACCATCGCCTCGGGGGTGCGCGATCGTGTAGGCCACATCTCTCTCCAGGCTGTCTACGAGGCCCTCCACGCACTCACCGCCGCCGGGCTCGTACGGCGCATCGAACCGGCCGGCAGCGCGGCCCGGTTCGAGGGGCGCGTGGGGGACAACCACCACCACATCGTGTGCCGTTCGTGCGGCGCCGTCGCCGACGTCGACTGCACGGTCGGCCACGCGCCATGCCTGAGCGCGTCCGACGACCACGGCTTCTCGATCGACGAAGCCGAGGTCATCTTCTGGGGCCGGTGCCCCGACTGTTCCACCGCCTGATCCGAAGGACTCCCATGACCGAGAACCATGATGCGATCGTCACCGACCCCAAGACGGAGGGCGAAGGCGCCTGCCCGGTCGCACACCGCGCGCCGCACCCGACGCAGGGTGGCGGAAACCACCAGTGGTGGCCGGACCGCCTCAACCTGAAGATCCTTGCCAAGAACCCCGCCGTGGCCAACCCTCTCGGCGAGGACTTCGACTATGCCGAGGCGTTCAAGAGCCTCGACCTCCCGGCCGTCAAGCGCGACATCGCCGAGCTGCTGACGACCTCGCAGGACTGGTGGCCCGCCGACTTCGGCCACTACGGCCCGTTCATGGTCCGGATGGCCTGGCACGCCGCCGGCACCTACCGCATCAGTGACGGCCGCGGCGGCGCCGGAGCCGGCCAGCAGCGCTTCGCGCCGCTCAACAGCTGGCCTGACAACGCCAACCTCGACAAGGCCCGCCGCCTGCTGTGGCCGGTCAAGAAGAAGTACGGCAAGAACCTCTCGTGGGCCGACCTCCTGGTCCTGGCCGGCAACGTCGCCCTGGAGTCGATGGGCTTCAAGACGTTCGGCTACGCCGGCGGCCGTGCGGACGTCTGGGAGCCCGAGGACGACGTCTACTGGGGCCCCGAGTCCACCTGGCTGGGCGACGAGCGCTACACCGGCGACCGCGAGCTGGAGAACCCGCTCGGCGCCGTCCAGATGGGCCTCATCTACGTCAACCCCGAGGGCCCGAACGGCAACCCCGACCCGCTGGCCGCGGCCCGCGACATCCGGGAGACGTTCCGCCGGATGGCGATGAACGACGAGGAGACGGTCGCCCTGATCGCGGGCGGTCACACCTTCGGCAAGACCCACGGCGCCGGCCCCGCCGACCACGTCGGCCCCGACCCCGAGGCCGCCCCCATCGAGCAGATGGGCCTGGGCTGGAAGAGCACCTACGGCAGCGGCAAGGGCGGCGACACGATCACCAGCGGCCTGGAGGTCACCTGGACCTCGACGCCCACGCGGTGGTCGACCAACTTCTTCTGGAACCTGTTCGGCTACGAGTGGGAGCTGACCAAGAGCCCGGCCGGCGCCCACCAGTGGCGGCCGAAGCACGGCGCCGGCAAGGACTCGATCCCCGACGCCCACGACCCGTCGAAGCGCCACGCGCCGTCAATGCTGACCACCGACATCGCGCTCCGCGAGGACCCGATCTACGGCCCGATCTCGCGGCGCTTCTACGAGAACCCCGAGGAGTTCGCCGACGCCTTCGCCCGCGCCTGGTTCAAGCTGACCCACCGCGACATGGGCCCCGCCTCCCGCTACCTCGGCCCGGAGGTCCCGGCCGAGACGCTGCTGTGGCAGGACCCGGTGCCGGCGGTGACGCACGAGCTGGTCGGTGACGAGGACGTCGCCGCGCTCAAGGCGAAGGTCCTCGCCTCGGGCCTGTCGGTCTCCGAGCTGGTGTCCACCGCGTGGGCGTCGGCCTCGACCTTCCGCGGCAGCGACAAGCGCGGCGGCGCCAACGGCGCGCGCATCCGCCTGCAGCCGCAGATCGGGTGGGAGGTCAACGACCCCGACCGGCTCGCGAACGTGCTGGGCACCCTGGAGGGGATCCAGAAGGAGTTCAACGGCTCCCAGACCAGCGGTAAGCAGATCTCGCTCGCCGACCTGATCGTGCTCGCCGGAGCCGCCGCCGTCGAGAAGGCCGCCAAGGACGCCGGCTACGACGTCCAGGTGCCCTTCACGCCGGGCCGCACCGACGCGTCGCAGGAGCAGACCGACGTCGAGTCGTTCGCCGTGCTGGAGCCGTCCGCCGACGGTTTCCGCAACTACCTGGGCAAGGGCAACCGCCTGCCGGCCGAGTACCTCCTGCTCGACCGGGCCAACCTGCTCACCCTGAGCGCCCCCGAGATGACGGTCCTCGTCGGCGGCCTGCGCGTCCTGGGCGCCAACCAGGGGCAGTCGCAGCTCGGCGTCCTCACCGACACCCCGGGCCGGCTGACCAACGACTTCTTCGTCAACCTGCTCGACCTGGGCACGACGTGGAAGCCGGTCGCCGGCGACGCCAACGCGTTCGAGGGCAGCGACTCCGCGACGGGCGAGGTCAAGTGGACCGGTAGCCGCGCCGACCTGGTCTTCGGCTCGAACTCCGAGCTGCGCGCGCTCGCCGAGGTGTACGCGTGCGACGACGCGAAGGAGAAGTTCGTGAACGACTTCGTCGCGGCGTGGGACAAGGTCATGAACCTCGACCGGTTCGACCTGTCCTGATCCGACCGTCCAGGCCGGCCCACACGGCCGGCCTGGACGTTCTCCGGTCAGTCACTCACCGGCATCCATCACAGCTACTGTCAGTCCATGCACGATCCCGCCTCGGAGAACCGAGACGAAGCACTCCGTACGGAGATACCAGGGGCTGATATGTCATGAACGAGAAGATCCGCCGGGATGCGGCTCCGTTCGTGACGAGGGTCCGGGTGCGTGATTTCCGCTCGATCGCCACGTGCGACGTCCGTCTGGAGCCACTCACGATTCTCGCGGGCTTCAACGCGTCGGGGAAGTCCAACTTTCTGGACGCGCTTCGCTTCGTACGCGACGCGCTCGTGCTGTCCCCCTCCCGCGCGGTGGCGGAACGCGGCAGCCTCGATTCGCTCCTGCACAGGAACACGTCAACAGGTCGAGCCGCGCCCTCTTTCCTCATCGAACTGCATCTCGCCTTCAGTTCTGTCCAAGGCGAGGCTACGTACGAGATCCAGATCGGCCGAGATCCGGACCAGGAGCGTCCGCTCCTCGTGCTCACGGAGAAGCTGCGGCTCATCTCGCGGGAAGCTCACGCTCAATACTCCATCGACGCGATCAGCGGGGAGCGGATAGTCCGCGGAGACGACCTACCCGGTGCCCGGCTGGGCCCGGACGAGCTTCTGCTCCCTGTCGTAGGGCGCCTCACTCCTTACGACACGGTGCTACGGGCGCTCACCTCGATGCGCTTCTACGACCTCGACACCAATACGCTGCGCGAACTGGACGACACCAGGGTCAGGCAGGCACAACTCGGCGAGCGAGGAGAACACCTGGGCCAGGTGCTGGGACTCCTGGCCGATCAGCATCCCGAGGCCAAGGAGTCCGTGGACGGCTGGATGCGCTGGCTGGTCCCGTCGCTGCTCGGCGTGGATCGCCGAATGCAGGGCGACTTCGCCACCATCGAGGCCCGATTCTGGAACGGGGATCCGATCGTGCCCTTCTGGGAAGCGGTGAACGCCGGGACCGTGCACGCAGGCGACCCGCACGTCCAGGTGTTCCAGCGTGAGCAACTCTCCGAGGGAACCGTCCGCGGTACGGGTGTGCTGACGGCATTGAACCAGCCCGACGCTCTCGCGGGCGGCATTCCCCTGTTGGCGATCGAGGAGCCGGAGCTCGCCATTCACCCCGCCAAGGTCTCCGGGCTCCTGGCGGCGATGGCGGAGGCTTCCCACTGGACTCAGGTGATCGCGACCACGCAGAGCTCGGACCTGCTCACGGCAGAGGAACTCCAGCCGTCGAGTCTGCGATTGGTGGAAATGGCCGCCGGTGTCAGCAGGATCGGCGAACTGAGCCGTAAGACGCTCCAGGTCTTGCGAGAGAACCCGTCCTACTTGGCGGACTACCACCGCCACGGGCAGTTGCGCTCCGATGAGGAGGAGGGAGCTTGACCAGTGCGCCTCTCCGTATCGTCACCCTCGTCGAGGGCGACGGCGAGGTACAGGCCTTGCCGGTCCTCCTTCGCAGGCTCGTCGCCGAGATCGCCCCTGACCTCTGGGTGGACGTCCCGCGGCCGTGGCGGGTGAGCCGCAACTCGCTGATCTCCAAGGGCGGCATCGAGTCCGAAATCGATCGGGCTACCGCCGGCCAGAACGCCCTTACCGGGGTGCTCGTACTCCTCGACGCCGATGACGACTGTCCCGCCGAACTCGGCCCCCGGCTACTCGGCCGCGCCCAGGACGCCAGGCCCGATCTACGCAGCGCGGTAGTGCTCGCGAACCGCGAGTTCGAGGCCTGGTTCCTGGCCTCGGCCAGCTCACTGCGCAACTGCGCGGGCATGGCTGCCGACCTCGAAGTACCGGCCGATCCTGAGCAGCCGCGAGGCTGCAAGGAATGGCTCTCCCATCGCCGCACCGACAACCGCCCGTACAGTCCGACCAAGCACCAGACCAGCCTGGCCGCTCAGTTCGACCTTCGTCTTGCCCGCGCGAACGCGACGTCCTTCGACAAACTCTGGCGAGATGTCGAGTTCCTCATCCGGGATACACCGTAGAGGACGTCTCAAGCCTGGACGCGGCTGCGCTTCACGGTAGCTCGTGCCGTACGAGAGCCTTGGCGAACGGCTCACCGGTAGCGCGGGCGTACGCCATCCGCGCACGCACCTCGCCGAGGGTGCGCGGACGGTAACCGGGACCACCGCAGCAGCTCTTGTGGAAGCGGACGCCCGCGTGCAGCAGCACAGAGAGCACCCGCCAGGCCGCGGCGTCCCGCCGGGGAGGGGCCGCGAACGCGGAACCGACGTGGATCAGCGGCCCCGCGCAGCGAGGGCAGGGACGGGCGTCGCGGCCGCGATCGTAAGGCTGCTTGTACGAGGCGCGGCAGGGCAGGCAGACGAAGGACGTCTTCGCATGGGCCATACGATCAGGGTAGGCCCGATCACCGCCCGAGATCGACGGGTTTACCCAGGCCCGAGAAGAACGTGCGGATGTCGGCCGCCAGCGGGCCGGGCGCCGCCATCGCGAGCATGTGGCTGGGGTGCTCGTGGTCCTCCCAGTGCACGATGGCGTTCCCGCGCTCGGCGAGCCGGCGGAAGGCGTCGGGGCCGCCGTGCGAGACGCCCGTCGGCACCGCCTTCTGGTCGATCGGCATGCCGGCCGCGCCCTCGTAGTAGGTCCACGACGACGACCCGCCGGTGCCCGTCAGCCAGTAGAGGCTCGCGTTGCCGAGAACCAGGTCGCGGTCGACCGGCTCCCGCGGCGCCTCCCCGTCGGGCCAGCCGTCGAACTCCTTGAACCGCTCCACGAGGTAGGCCAGCTGGGCCACCGGCGAATCCGCCCACCCGTAGCTGAGCGTCTGCGGCCGCGCGGCCAGGTACGGCGCGTACCCGCTGCCGCCCTCACCGCTCAGCATCCCGGCCACGTGCTCGACCATCGCCCGATCCTCCTGCGACAGCCCCTCCAGCTCGGCCGGATCCCCGGTCGGCATGCCGACGCCGCCGGTGATGTGCACCCCGACCACCCGCTCCGGGGCCAGCGCGGCGAGCCGCGGCGAGACCAGCGCCCCCGCGTCGTTGCCGTGCACCCCGTAGCGCTCGTAACCCAGCCCGCCCATCAGCTCCGCCCACGTCCGGGCCACCCGCTCGACGCTCCACGGCCGCTCGTCGGCGGGCTCGGGGAACGGGGAGAACCCGAACCCCGGCAGCGAGGGCGCGATCACGTGGAAGGTCTCCGACAGCGGGCCGAGAAGCTCCGTGAACTCCACGATCGAGTTCGGCCAGCTGTGCGTGATGACCAGCGGGAGCGCGCCGGGGTCGGCGCACCGTACGTGGAAGAAATGCACGGTCTGCCCGTCGATCTCGGTCGTGAACTGCGGGAACCGGTTCAGCTTCGCTTCCTGCGCCCGCCAGTCGTACGCACCCGCCCAGTACTCCACCAGCTCCTTGAGGTACGAGACGGGAACCCCCCGGCTCCACTCGGCTCCCGGCAGCCGGCTGGGCCAGCGGGTACGGGCCAGGCGGTCGCGCAGGTCGTCCAGGTCAGCCTGGGGGATCTCTATACGGAACGGGCGAACGTCATGTGTCATGCGGACCAAGCTAGAGACCATCGCGGAACATCCGGTTCCGCAATATCACGCCTGATCGCCGTACTGGCGAGGGTCGGAGACATGGGCGCGGGAGCGATCCGGCCGTCGGGTAGTGGCCCGGCCCCGGCGGGCGATGTCGTCCAGGATGTGCTCGAACACCGCCTGCTCCTCGGCGGCCCTGGCGGCGGCGCGGTCCGGGAACATCCGCTCCCAGGCCCGGGTGACGTCAGCGGTCAGCCGCATGCAGTCGGCACCCAGCGAGGTGGCGCTGCTCGCCAGTTTCGCCCAGGCGTCCGGAGACGAGTCCCGTATCCGGTGGACGAGCCGGACGCGGCGCTCCTCCAGCCCGTCCCATCGGCTGCGGAGGGCGGCGACCGCCTCCGAAGAAGCGCGTTCCGGCAGCAGCTCGTCGATATCCGGATGCGGCCCCGACGCGGCGGCCTCGCACTCAGACAGCGCCCTGACCAGGTTGCCGAAGCTCTCGTAGTCACCGCCCAGCCGGCTCGCGACGTCGCCCAGCCCTGGATCACCGGCCGCAAGCGCGCCGACCTCCGCCTCACGCCGGTCGAGCTCCTCCAGCTTGCCCGCCATCGCCGCGTCGAGCTCCGGCCTCCAGCGCCCGCGCTCACGGTCGAAGAAGTAACGCGCCGTCCCGGACCGCGACCGGAGCGCCGCTCGACGACTGCGTACCTCGGCCCGCAGCCGGGCCCTCACCAGCCCGCGCCACCCCACGACCGCCACCACGACCACCGCCGACAACCCGGCGAGCACCATCTCGGACGCAGTCATCGCCATCCACCGCCATGTTAAGGCTGGAACTCCCATCGTCCCGCACCCCGCGATCCCGGGGAAGCCACCGCTTTCCTCATTAGGCTGGACCCTGTGCTGGAGACATCGATCCGCACGCTGGGAGCCTCCGCCGAGGTGATGGCCCTGAAGGGCGACCTCGACGGAGCCGCCGACGCGATGGACCGCGCCCTGCGGATCGCCCAGGACGCGACCGGCCCGCAGGAGCGGATCCTGATCGCGGTAGCCGCGGGCATGGCCACGGTCTGCCCGCTCCAACAGGCACTGCGCGCGGCGAACGCCATCAAGCGGGTGGAAGACCGCATCGGCGCGCTCGGATCGGTGGCCGCCGCCCTGTCCCGGGCCGGCCGGACCACCGAGGCGCTCGCCCCCATCACCGAAAACGAGCTCTCCCCCACGGGCCTGAGAGCCGTGGCCGAGGCGTTGGTCATGACCGGCGACATCGACCGCGCGGTGACAGTGGCCGGGCGGGATCCCGATCCCAGTTGGGGGTGGGACGCCTTCGCGCGCGCCCTCGTCCGGGCCGGCCGGCTCGATCAGGCCTACGCCACCGCGCTCTTCCTCGTCACCGACCGGCCGCGACGCGATATCGCACTGCTGGTGGTCGCCGAGGCGCTCGCCGCATCCCGGCGCGGCGACCAGGCCGTAGAGGTCGCCGAGCACATCGCCGACCCATCGTGCCGCACCCAGGCACTGCGCGCCGCCGCCCTGGCGATCGACGATCCAGACCGTACGGCGGAGCTGCTGCGCCGAGCCGAGACGGCGGCCAGAGCCATCCCCAACCCCGGCACCCGTCAGACCGAGCTGCGCGCCCTCGCCCTCGCCTGCGCCGAACGCGGAGATCTCACCCACGCCCTCACCACCCCCGACTGGGCCGGCCGCGTCACCCTGGCCCGCCAACTCCTCCATTCAGGAAGAAAATCCCAGGCAACCGCACTACTCGACCACGCCCAGCCCCGGGACGCCGACGACGCGGCGACGCTCCACAACGCCCAGGACCCGGACAGCGACATGCACGCGGGCGACGCGGCGACGCTCCGCAACGCCCAAACCCCGGACGTCAGCCTCGCGGCGGTGCTCGGCGACGTCCGTGCCCTGGACGGCGGCCTGCAGGTCGACGTTGCGGTCACGATGGCGCAGGCCGGTCGGATCGACCGTGCGGTGGCGCTCGCCCGCGCGATCACCGACCGTTTCCGGCGTGAGCAGGCCCTCGCGCGAATAGCCCGCTCGGCGATCGAGGCCGGCCGGCCCGAACGCGCCGGCGAGATCCTGGACGAGGCCGCCGCCGCTGCCCTGGCCGTAGACGGCGCCGACGACATCCGCCACATCCGCGGTCTGGCGGAGCTGGCCGACGCCCTGGCCCACGCGGGCCGCCGGGAACAGGCGGGCGAGCTGCTGCGCCGCGCCGAGCTCCTGGTCCACACCCTCTACGAGGAGCAGGAGCGGTTCGAGGCCTGGCGGCTGCTGGCGGCCACCCTGGGAAGGGCGGGCCTGCTCGACCGCGCCGACGCGATCGCCGCCGCCCGGTGGCCGTCGCCGTGGCCCGACCTCGTACGGGCACTGTGCGACATCGGCGCTTACGACCACGCGTACGAGAGAGCCCCGTCGATCCCCGACCCGGGCCAACGATCCTGGGCGCTGCGACACGTGGCCGCCGGGCACGCGCAGACCCTACGGCTCGACCAGGCCGAATCCATCGCGCTGGCCATAGAGGAGGCAGCGCCCCGGGCGGAGGCGCTCCTGTCGGTGGCCAAGGCCCGAACGCGGTCAGGCCAGCTCAACCACGCCGTCGCACTACTGCGGGACGCCGAGACCGCCGCCCGATCCGTGACCTCCTCCCGCGACCACGACCGCCTGCTCCGCGAACTGGTCGACGCCCTGCTCGCGACCGGCCGGCTCGACCAGGCGGCCGAGTTACTCGCCCAGGCCGAAGCCGCCGCGCACACTCCCGCGGCACTGGCCGCCGTCCTGATCGCGTCCGGGCAGCTCGACCGCGCCTTCCGGGCGGCGTTGGACGTCAGAGACACGCTGGAACAGTGCGGCGCGCTGTCCTCGGTGGCAGAAGCGCTGGCCGCCACAGGCGCCCCGCCAGGCCGCGTCTCGCAGGTACTCCTCCACGCCGACGCGACAGCCGCCCAGGCCACCGATCCAGCCCTCCGCGTCCGGCTCCGGGCTCGCCTGGCGCGGGCCTGGGCCGCGACCGGCGACACCCACCGGGCCGAACGCACGATCGACGAACTGCTCACCGAAAGCGCTGCCCTTCCCCCACAAGCGACGGCTGACCTGGCCCAAGCCCTGTCCACACTCGGCCAGTACGACCGCGCCCTCGCCCTCACCACCGACCCGCAGACCGCAGCCACCGTCATCATCACCATGGCCCGGACCGGCGAGTTCACCCGCGCGACCGACCTGGCCCACACCTTGCCCACCCCCCAACCGAGAGAGTGGGCACTGGCCGAGATATCCCGCGCCATGACCGTCCCCGGACCCCCGACCGGAAGAACGAGCCCCTCCTGACCACACGCACGTCCTATGTTCCGGGCCGGAGAACGGCCTCCACGTCCGCGAGGGCTTCCAGGGTCCCGGCGAGCCTGTCGCGATCGGCTTCGGAAAGGGCCAGCGCACGGGCCCGCCCGAGGGCGTCGCCGGCAGCCGCGGGATCCTCGGCGCGGAGCGCGAGCTCGGCGCGATAGGCCAGCGCTTCGAGCAGCTCGGCCGCCGTAGCGGTGTCCTTGTCCCGCTCCAGGGCCGCGTCCAGGATCTGCGCCGCCCGTACGTGCTTGCCGTGCGAGTCGCCCATCACCACGGCCTTGTGCAGCGTCGCGGTGAGCTTTCCGCCGGCCTCCTCCTCAGGCTCCGGCTGGGCCGCCGAGAACCTGATCCAGTTCCCGCCGGGGTCGATGACCGCGAATCCGGTGTGGTTCCCGTCGTTCTTGCGCTTGCGTGGACGGGTCATCCGAGGGATCCCGGAGACCAGGAGCTTGCCGTGAGTCCGGCGCATGCCCGCGGCGAACGCCTCGAAGAGCTTCCCGGTGTCGGACACGATGACGGAGCAGCTTCCGTAGGAGTCCTCCGGGTTGAAGCCCGGGATGCCGAAGAAGCCCAGCCGCAGGTCTTCGCGCTGGAGTGCCACGAACGGGTTCGGCCGCACCTGGTAGTAGGTCCGGGTGAAGCCCAGCATGGTGTAGAAGTCGGCGATCTCGTCGATGGACGGGCAGGGCAGCAGCGGCACGGTGATCTCGTTGGCCATGGTCTCTCCATCTCCAGCTAACCAAATTTGCCTAGCTGCTCAGAGCCTACCCCGGCCGCCGGATCCGACCATGCCGATTTCAGCCGTTGATGCTGACGGTGACCAGGAACGCCAGGTAGACCAGCCCGGCAGCCATGCCCGTCCCCTTCGCGGCCGTCGACCCCACAGGCGCCAGGAACGCCGCGATCCCCAGCAGCAGCCACACCAGCGCATGACCCCACCGCAGGATCAGATAGGCCACCCCGTCGACCTCGCGCTGCGGCCACACGAACACCCACACCACGGCCAGGATTAACGCGATCGCGCCCCACACCTGTACGGGGACGCCGATGATCCTCATGGCCGGATCCTACGGGCCCCCGCCCCCGGCGCGCTGATCCAGGTCAGGGCTTGACGCCGGACGGCGGAGTGTCAGCGACTGGAATCGCCATCCATGAGTCCCCACGACGTGGAAGTCGACGATCTCGAAGCACTCGCGCGCGTACTCCTGAAGCCGCTCGTCATCCCGGAAGGAGAAGAACCGAGGAGGATAATGATCATCCTGCTCGAAAGTGCTCTCCCCCGTCAGCCCGCCCCCACCGTACACACCGAGAAAGAACAGCCCACCGGGCCGCATCACCGTGTGGATCGCGCCCAGCACCGCCGGCAGATCACCGTCGGGCACATGCAGGAGGCAGTTCAGCGCGTACACCGCGTCGAACGAACCGGGCTCGAAGTCGAGACTGAGAAAGTCCATGGCATGGGCTTCGACGCCCTTCTCCCGGCAGAGGGCCACCATGGCAGGCGACAGATCGACGGCCACGACGTCCAGCCCGTTCTCCTGGAAGTACGCGCTGTCCTGACCCGTCCCAGCACCGACCTCCAGCAGTCGCCGGCAACCGTGCCCCTTCAGCCGGCCCAGGAACGCCTCACGCTCCGCGAGCTTCCACGCGGACTTCGTGGCGGCATCCCGCCGCTCGGCACCGCCGTCGTACGCCTCCCGGAGGAGACCGATCACCTCGTCGTAGCGCACGCTCATCGCGTCATGATGCCGTACGGGAGAGCTCCGACAACAGGCATCCCACCGCGACCCGGCGTTGAAAGAGGTCCCCTTCGAGCAGACGATCACAACGATCCGATCTCCGCGTACGGCCCGATCGGAGCGCCAGTGAGCCGATCTGGTGGCCCGCCCGCGCATCGGCGATGCTGTGACGCGTGGAGTACGTGTCCAGAGTCCCGCGACCGCCGCTGGACGGGCTGATCGACGACCTCTACTACCTGGAGGGCGAGCCGCCGTACCCCCGGCTGACGCTGCCGCCGGCGCCGTCGGCGTTGCTCATCGTCAACCTCGGGGCGCCGTTCCGCATCCGCGCCGGCACCGGCACCGAGACGGCCGAGTACGCCGACGGCTGCGTGGTCACCATGCCCACCCGCGCGTGGGAGTTCGGCTACCCACTCCGGACCCGGTCCGTCGGCGTGCACGTCAAGCCGTGGGGGCTGGCGCCGTTCCTGCCGATGCCCGCGGCCGAGTTGTGTGATCGGCCGGTGACGGTGGAGCAGGTGTGGGGCCGGCCCGCCGTCGCTGAGCTGCGAGACCGGCTGGCCACGGCGGACGGACCGCACGAGATGCTGACGCTGCTCGAGGAGGAGCTGATGCGACGGCTGTGCGAGACCACCGGCCTGGGGCTGGTCCGCCATACAAGCAGCGTCATCGCGGCGGCCAGCGGGGCGGTGGCGATCGGCGGCCTGAGCGTGGCGGCCGGTGTCAGCAGCACTCATCTGGCACAGCGGTTCAAGGAGCTCATCGGCGTCACGCCGAAGCGGCTGGCCCGCGCCTACCGCTTCACCGCCACCGTGTTCGCGATCAACCCCGCCGGACCGATCGACTGGGGCGACCTCGCCGGTGGCGCGGGCTACTTCGACCAGGCCCACTTCGGCCACGAGTTCCGGGCGTTCACCGGGCTCACGCCGACCCGGTACGTCGAGGTCCGGCGGCGGTTCCTGCGCGAACATCCCGGCCACGCGCTTGACGGCTGGCCGCTGCCGGCCGATTGATTTCTTACAAGAGCGGCAGCTCACGACACGCTAATTTGGGGCACCCCGAAGCAGAGGAGAGCCCCGTGGGCAAGGTGGTCATGTACGGCTCGGTGTCGGTGGACGGTTTCGTCGCGGACGAGAATGACCAGCCCGGACCGCTGTTCGACTGGCTGACCAGCGGTGACGTCCCGCTGGACGAGAGCGGCGAGCTGAAGGTGTCGCGGACGTCCTACGACTACACCCGGCCGTACTGGGACCAGATCGGAGTCACGATCGCCGGCCGCCACGTCTTCGACCTGACGGACGGCTGGGACGGGAAGCCTCCGAGCGGGGTCGACCACGTGGTCGTCGTGACGCACCGGCCGGAGCCCGAGGGCTGGGACCCCGAGGCGCCGTTCCACTTCGTCGACGGCGTCGAGGCAGCCGTGGCCAAGGCGCGGGAGCTCGCGGGTGACCGCGTGGTCGAGGTCGCCGCCGGCGATGTCGGTGGCCAGATGCTCGCCGCGGGCCTGATCGACGAGGTGCGCATGGACGTCGTACCCGTCGTGTTCGGGTCCGGCAAGCGCTACTTCGGGTCGGACGACGCACAGCATCTGCTGGAGGACCCGGACGTGGTGATCCAGGGCAACCGGGTGCTCCACCTGCGGTATCGGGTACGCCGATGACCGAGCGCCGAAGGCGTCCCAGGCGATCCGTCACTCCGCTTTGGTGGCCCGTGCCGAAGCATCCCGCCGCGAACTCCGCCGACCCGCAGTCGATCACCTGCTCCCCGGCCCTGGCCGCCTTGGCCGGCTCGCCGCACTTCGCGATGACGTCGTCCGTGTCCATCAGACGCGGCCCGTACGCTCATTAATCGTCAATCGACGATGAACGATGAATGAGCGGACAACAAGAGACAGCGCCCCCGGCCGCGGTCCGCAGTAGTGTGGAGATCAGGTTTTCGGTCTCTTGTGTCGTGTGCGAAGTCGGAGGTGATCACGGTGCACCCGGTCTAGCGACGGCCCCAGTCAGGGGCGTCACGGAGCCGAAAGGTGACCGTATGAGCAGGACCGACAAGACCCGGCCCTGGTGGGTGCGGATGGCCGACGCGCCGCTGACCACCTGTGTGCCCGTGCATGACCACCGTTTCGGCCCGTGCACGCTGCCGGACGAGATCACCGCCGACAGCGCGAACTGGCGCCGAGGCGGCTGTTACTGGGGCGCCCCCGGCTTCCACGTGCTCGTTCACGAAACCAGAGGTGGGCACCGGGAGTGGCACCACTTCCGTCGCGAGGAGCGCCGCCGCAGCCGCCACCAGGCGCGCCGTAAGCTGCGCGCCTACCACGTCGATCGCGACGAGGACTGAGACACGGCGTCGTTGTCCCAGGCGCTGACCTACGCGGGCAGACCCGCCGCCTCCCGGATGGCGGTGACGGCCGCCGTCGGGTTGTAGTTCTCGGGCACGCCGTCGACCATGATGATGTCGCCCTCGATGTGCCGCGAGCGCAGCGGCGCGATCTCCCGGTACGCGGGCGAATCCCACCACGCCCGCGCCTCGGCGATCCCCGGGAACCCGATCATCACGACATGTCCGGGCCAGCTGCCTTCCTTCACCTCGTGCTGGGTGACGTGGACGAGGTAGCGACCGCCGTACGGCTCGAAGGTCCCGGGGAGCCGCTCGATGTACTCGGCGATCTCCGGGTGCGGAGCCGCCTCCTGCAGGTGGGCGATGACGTAGGCCGGCACGGTGTCCTCCCGATGAAGTCGTGTTCGGTGCGCTGCCGATCCTGACAGCTCCTCGTAAGCGGCGCGATTACCTGCCAGGTAGGTGAACTGGCATCGCAGGCCGCGTCCCGCGCTCCACGGACTGCGGAACCGCTGCCGACCTCGATGAGGAAAGGTCAGCGGCGGTCATCGCGACGCACTGCTCAGTCGGCCGGTCCGCCGGCGAGCTGCCGCCGCACCGTGTCGGCGTCCATCAGGTACCACATGGACTTGAACCGGCCGTCCTCTACCCGGTAGAAGGCGGTCTCGGCGAACGACAACGACGCCCCGGTGGGGGCCAGACCGTTCCACTCCTTGACCGGCGTTCCCGTGTCGACCAGGCGGGCGGCCACCCGGTCACCGTCGACGACGAGCTCCTGAATCTCCCAACGGAAGTCCGGCACCGCTTCAACGTGCTTGTAGAACTCGGCCACCATGTCGTCCCTCTTGACCGGGGTGCCACCCAGGATCACCTCGTCGTGAGCGAAATCGGCCATGCGGTGGAACTCGCGCTTGTTCGCCAGATCGACGTACCGCAGGTAGAAGTCCCGCAGTTCCTCGGTCGACATACCCGGACGCGTCGCATCGGAGCTCATGATCTTTTCCCATTCTGTCGATGCCGACCGGTTGACCCGGGATGGCTGTTCGACCGGAGCGGATGTTTTGTACCGCTCGGTTAAGAAGCAACCATAGCACGTTTTGTACCGATCGGTTCGCGGCCGGGTCGTCATCTCTACCGATCGGTACGATGGGCTCATGAGCACCGAGACGCCGACCATTGGACGACCGCGGGCGTTCGACGAGGAGGCGGTCCTCGACCGGGCCGCCGAGGTCTTCTGGCGACACGGCTACGAGGGTGCGTCCATGACCACCCTCACCAGCGCGATGGGCATCAACCGACCGAGCCTGTACGCCACGTTCGGCAGCAAGGAGCAACTGTTCGAGCGCGCCTTCGCGCGCTACCGCGAGACCCAGCTGGCCCAGGTCCGCGCCGCACTCGACCAACCCACCGCCTACGCCGCCATCGAAGCGTTCCTGCGCTCCAGCGCCGACGGCCTCACCGCCGACGACCACCCCCTGGGCTGCCTCTCCATCCAGGGAGGCCTGGCCTGCTCGCCCGAGAACGCCCGCATCTCCGAGGTCCTGGCCGCCGGCCGGGCCGCCAACGAAGCCGCCGTCGCAGAACGGCTGTCTCGCGCGGCGAGAGAAGGAGACCTCCCGCCCGGCGTGGACCACCGGGCACTGGCACGATTCGTGATGGCGCTCAGCGAGGGATTCGCCGTCCACGCCGCCTCCGGCACCAGCCGTGAAGACCTCCAGGCCTCCGTCGACATCGCCCTGCGAGCCCTCCTCCCATCCCAGCCCTGACGGACACCGCCACACGGTCGGCTCGCCGAGCCGACCCGCCCTGACCCGACATGGGCCCCGGCGGCTGACAATCAACGGAGTACCCGGCCACCGCCGCCGGTCTCAACCCGGTCCACCATCGTGGCCTGGCCTGATCCCTTGGCCAGGATGATGAAGCACCGGACGGCTCTCCCGGTTGGCGACTGATGGAGACCACAGCGGCGGGCGAACTCACCGGCCGCCCAATCCAATGGCTCCACGAGAGCCTGCTCGCCATGGATCCCTCGGGTCGCGAAGGTCAGGACCTCTTCGAGTAGGAATCACTCCCTGTTCCGTACGGCGCTGCTGAGGCCCACACAAAAGGCCCTCCCAGATTATCCGGGAGGGCCTTTGCCTGGGAGCCGCCTTCGGGATTCGAACCCGAGACCCCTTCATTACGAGCTCCTGGCGTGGGAGTCATTGGGGATCGGTGCAGAGGTCAGGTGGCCTGCACAGAGCCAAGGGGGGTCACCAGAGGGCGGCAGGGCTGCTGCACATGGTTGCTGCACGGTTCTCAGGTTCGACTCTCATGGCTCTCGGTCGATTCTTCGAGCTGAAGTTCGCGCTTGCGTTGCTCATCTTTGAGAATCTCGACGCTATGCGCAAAACGCCCAAGAGCGGTTTCCTCGTCGTCGCCTTCGTACTCTCCGATACGGAGCTCGACTGCCTTATAGTGCTTCTTGATAGCATCCGCAGTTTGCTGTTGACCAAAACTGCGCTCCCGAAATTTAAAAAACCCCGTCGCGCCTGCCGATATACTAACCACTGCACTAATGGCTGCCGCCAACCATCTGAACCAAGCTTCTATATCCGGATTGGTGGCAGCGGCACCCGTAAGGCTAGTTGCGGCGACAGATCCGATGATGATTGCCCATTGGAATATGTTGGCCGTCCGCCGGTTTTGATTGGCACGTTCCTCCAGATCTTGGATATCGTCCAATGCAGACACTCTATAGATGCGGAGAGCAACAAGAGGATTAGCCTCTTGAGCCGCCGCTAAATGAAGTCGTTGCGCTTGGAGTTCGTGAAGTTTATAGCGTATCTCGTCAATCTCGGGCCTAGCTTTGAGGAGGAAAAAAACTGCCGCAGCAGTGGATACTAGTGCCGCGATTGTGCCTATGACGCTGAAGGCGCCACGATAGCTTGTCCAGATTCCTACGAGCATTGCCCATCCCAGGAACCCCGCTGCACCTAAGCTCGCTAGCAGCCATAGAACGCGGAGGCGTTGGACTGTTTTGAGCCCTCGTAGGACAGTTTGCCCTTGGTCTATGGTGGTGGCATTTTCTCGCTGCTGCGCTTCGAGCTCGCTGGTCACTGGCTGCCTCTCACAGAGCTCACGGCGGGAACGAAGGTAATCAAGTTTATCGATCATAGGTTCACCGGTCCACGGTTTGACCCATGTCGGTCATCGACGGCCCTTCAGGAGCGCGGGTAGTAGCCCTGCAAAGGCCTTGCGGTGCGGCACATCGCTATCCAATCGGACCTGCGTTGTCATCTCCTCGTTGGGCAGGCGGAGCCGCACCAGGCCGGACGCGCCAGGGCAAGCCGTCGTTCGTGTGCACACGTGTCCTCGTGCGCTGGTTGTCCTGCCGCAGCCGGCGGCCTGGCGTTGCGTGGCCGGCCTATGGGCCGGGTACTAATTTGGCGTGTTCCTGACCTGTCGCGAGAGCAGCGATCAGGGCTGTGAGCAGGACGGTTACTGTCGTTGCCCGACAGTGCTTGTCGTCGTCCGCAACCGGGATGTGCCCTCGTTGTGCCTTCGCCTAAGCAAATGTCGGAGGCAGGTCGTAGTCTCCCTGGCATGACGATCACAGGCACCAGCGGAGGCAGGCGACAGGGCAACCCTGCATGGGTGTGGGACGAGATCGTTCTTGCATGCGATCTCCTCCGGTCGCACGGGTGGCGCGGGCTCCGACCAGACCACCCAGACGTCATCGAGCTGTCGCGGCTCTTGCAGCTACTCCCTCTGCACCCGGAAGAGAAGCGTGACGAGACGTTTCGAAACGCGGCCGGCGTGGCTCGCAAGACCTGGGACATAGCCACACAACATCCCGCCTACAGGGGCAAACAGACCAAGGGCAACAAGCTGGACAGTAAGGTCCTGGACGCCTTCCTAGGACGTCCAGCGGTCATGCACGCTGCTGCTGAAGCGCTTCGGGCAGGCCTGGATAGCGGCGCATTGACAAGATTGCCACAGGTAGATGAAGAAGATGACGAAGGCGTCAGCGCGCCCGAGGGACGGCTGCTGCTGCGGCGGCATGTAGCTCGCGAGCGTGACAGCAAGCTACGTGCCGCCAAGATCAAGTCCGTGCTTGCCCGAACTGGCACTCTCGCCTGCGAAGTATGCTCATTCGACTTCGAACGCGCGTATGGCGCTCGTGGAGCTGGCTACATCGAATGTCACCACGTGATCCCGCTACACGTCTCGGGGCCGACGACAACAAGCCTCGATGACCTGGCGTTGATTTGCTCTAACTGCCATCGCATGATCCATCGGGCCGCACCATGGCCAACACCGCCCGAACTGCGCGACCTTATCGCGACAGCGCGGCTCGTTCACGCAGGAAGTGGTACTTCGGCGTGACCTCACGGCTTGGAGGTCATTGCGGTGGTCTAGCTGCCAATACAGCTCACGCATATGCACCTCCAGCCTTTGAGGCTGCTGTGCTTCGGCGTTGCATCGCAGCTTCGCCTCGACGCTGCCGCTTCTCCTCGTGATGCTTGCGCATCTCTCGCCGGATGATTTGGAGGCTTCAGCGCCCCATGTCCGTTATTGCACAGACGTTGCCACCTGTACATATCAACGCAAAGGCGTACATTCTGTCATAGTTGCCAGCCGGAGTTCATGATCAGCAAGTCAAGCGGTTCGGCCAGGCTGCGGAGCGTGCCACACAACCGCGGCGGGAAGGAGTACTATGTCCATCGTGTCTGGTCTTACAGCGATGAATCGTGCACTGAATCTGGTCCCGAAGAGGGCAGAGGCACGACAAGTCGACCGCCTTCGTGACACGTTCGTGGACTCTGGCATTTCAGTTGCCCTTGAAGCGATCGACCATCAAGTTTTGTACGGACGACGCGGTACCGGAAAAACTCATGCTTTTCGGTATCTTGAGACTCTCGTACGAGCCAAAGGCGCCATACCTATCTACATCGATCTGCGAACGATAGGTTCGCCTGATGGACTTTTTGCGGGCGACGAGATAAAACCGATTGAGCGCGCATCACGCTTACTGGTGGATCTCTTGGGGCAAGTTCATGATGGCCTTCTTGAGGCAGTACTAATCGACGACGAGCTGATAGTCGATCCGGCCTTCGTAGCTAAACTAGATGCCCTGCTGACATCCATCACTAATCTCCAAGTATCTGGCGAGGTGGAAGTCTCACACGAAGGGGAAGTGAAAGAAAGCGACAAGGGCACACTTGGAGTGCAAGGAACGCTAGCCGCAGCGCCCAAGTTTTCGGCGAAAATTGGCTCTGAAAGCGCAACGGAAGTGCGCGGGCTACAAAAG
Organism: Nonomuraea sp. NPDC049486; assembly: GCF_040676925.1. Lineage (NCBI taxonomy): Bacteria > Bacillati > Actinomycetota > Actinomycetes > Streptosporangiales > Streptosporangiaceae > Nonomuraea > Nonomuraea sp. NPDC049486. Next base: position 137,347 of record NZ_JBFAPV010000004.1, on the reverse strand, counting down.
GAGACTCGACGGGGCGTTGAGAGTATACGGCTGAACTTCTCAGACGTCGGCCGGGCCCTACGCGAACTAGCCGCAAGCATGTCACAGCGACGCGTCTGGCTTCTACTGGATGAGTGGAGCAGCGTCCCTCCAGATATCCAGCCCTACCTTGGCGAGTTCCTTGTTCGATGCGTTCTTCCGCTACCAATGTTTACTGTCAAAATAGCAGCCATCGAGCAGCAGAGCCGGTTTCGCACGATACTCCCAAACGGCGCCACTATTGGCATCGAGTTGGGTGCGGATGTCGCGGCAAATATCGACCTAGACGAGTTTATGGTTTTCGAGCAGAACGAGGAACGCGCAAGGAGCTTTTTCCGAGGGCTGCTGTTCAAGCACCTGACTTTTGGTGTCGAAGATGCAGAAAAAGTGCCGGGCCTTGTAGTCGAAGCTGACGTGGTAAGGGTTGGCTTTACTGACAAACGCGCCTTCGACGAGCTGGTTCGGGCCGCGGAGGGTGTACCGCGAGATGCAATCAATATTGGTGCCAAGGCCGCATTAAGGGCAGGGAGCAAGCCAATCTCGGTGCCAGATGTCAGGTTCGCTGCCAGATCATGGTATCAGGCAGACAAGGAAGCTGCGGTAAGAAGTCACGAAAACGCACAGCGGCTTCTGAATTGGATTATCGATAAGGTGATAAAGCAGAAGCGTACTCGCGGTTTTTTGGTCAACCAGAAGTCCACTAACGCTTCACTCCTGATGGCCCTTTTCGATGCGCGAGTACTGCATATTGTTCGCCGTGGATACTCTGCACAAGATGAGCCAGGTGAGCGGTACGACGTTTATGTCATTGATTACGGTGCGTATGTCGATCTCATCCAAACGAAGTATGAACCACAAGGGATGCTACCGTTCGACGATTTCACCAACGGCGAGGAAGACCCAGAGCTCGGATTTATAGATGTTCCAACACAGGACTTGCGAGCCATTCGGCGCGCTATCCTAGATTTGGAATACTTCGAGAGCGGTTTCGACCTAGGCTGGCAAAAACCGTAGCTGGTCATCTCCTCGTCGGGCAGGCGTAGCCATACCGGGCCGGACGCGCCAGGGCAAGCCGCCGTTCGCGTGTACATGCTTCCCGGTGAGCTTCCTCGTGCGCTGGTTGTCCTGCCCGCAGGCGGCGGCTTGCTCTGGTGTGGCTGGTCTGGTGTCCCTTGTGGTGACCGGCGAGGGGATGACCCCGCTGGCACCTTCCACAGCAACCATCGGTCTTGGGCCATCTCCGAGGAGGGCCGGGGTTTGGGGCGGAGCCCCATATTCCTTAAGCCCTGAGGAAGGTGCCTCGTGCAGCTGGTCTGCCATGGACTCTGATCGTGGCGCTGCGGGAGTGGGCAACGTCTGAGGAGGAGCGGGCGCCAGGCACGGCCTGGTCCATCATGCTCGGATGTGCCGCTTGCCGGCACGCGCGCCGCCGCGGCGGGACCGGCCGGAGAGCCGCAGCCCGCCGCGAGCGAGCGCGCAGGTGCCAGGGCTTCGTGTTGGTGTCCACGCGGTGGCGCGGTGTTGGCAACGAAACTACAGAGCGGTGGACTTGGCAGGCCCGGCGTTGATCCTCGAAGAGGCGCCGGTTCCGCGAGCTGATGGAGCCGTGGTGATCGTTGCGCGTGGTGTCGACTCGCTCGGCGTCCCATGATCGTCGCTCTTGGTGGAGCATTGTCGAAGCCTGCCCGTCTCGCTCATGGTCTCGGCTGACTGGCCAGTCCCCATTGCCCGCTCTCCCAGGCCGTCATGATCGCGCCGTACCCCGCCGCTGCGCGGCGGGCTTGAAAGCGTAGGGAAACTTGTAACAGGCTGACCATGGGTCCCACAGATCACATGAGTCTGACCCCATCGTGGTGCCGGATGGCCGGTGTCCCTTCAGCGAGGGCATCGAGGATGCGGATCGCGAATGCTTCGGTGACCATGGCGGGGATGTCGTCCTTAGATGCCCAGTGGAAGGCCGTGACTTCCTCGTTGATGGTGAGCTGTCCACCGATGACCTTGCAACGGAACACAAGCGCAACAATGCCGCGGGCCATGTTCTTGTAGACGCCTGTCAGGGCAAGGGGCTCTACGATCAGGCCGGTTTCTTCCAGGACTTCGCGACGTACGCCCTCGGTGATCGTCTCGCCGATTTCGAGCACACCGCCGGGAGCTTGCCACTCGGCGTTGTCAGCTCGACGTGTGAGCAGGGCTCGGCCGGCGTCGTCGACAACGACGCCGGCGACGCTCACGGAGTGGCGCCGGTTGTGCTCCGCCATCGGTTACCTCCCATGGATAGGCTATCGGTAGTGGATGTACAGACGAGTGAAGGAGTTTGGCATGGTTAATGAGGGGATTTTGGTCAACCAGATCGATCCGACCAGCGATCGCGCTGTGTTCCGTCAGATCGCCGACCAGCTACGGCAGGCGATAGAGGGTGGCCGGCTTCGTGGGGGTGAGAAGTTGCCGTCCGAGGCTGAGCTGATGGAGCACTATGGCGTTGCTCGGATGACGGTGCGCCAGGCCATCCAGGAATTGAGGAACGAAGGGTTGGCGGTCGCTGAGCATGGTCGTGGCGTCTTCGTCCGCAGACGGCCCCCGGTGAAGCGGCTCGCCTCGGACCGGTTTGCACGACGGCACCGTAAGGACGGGAAGGCGGCTTTCCTGGCTGAGTCTGAGGCCGTGGGGGCCAAATCGGATGTTGACAGGATCTTGGTGAGTGAGGTCGTGCCTTCCCCGGAGATCAGGGAACGGCTGCGAACTGGGCCGGATGAGGTCGTGGTCTCTCGGAGTCGGCGCTACCTCCGAGATGGCCACCCGGTAGAGCTGGCAACCTCGTACATCCCGGTGGGAATCGCGCACGGAACTAAGATCATGGAGTCCAACACGGGTCCGGGCGGCATCTATGCGCGGATCGAAGATCAAGGGCATACCTTCGAACGGTACGTTGAGGATGTCTCCACGCGGCTTCCCACGCGGGAGGAGGCCAAGCTCCTGAGCCTCACGTCGGGGACTCCCGTGTTCCGGCTGATCCGTACGGCCTATGACCTCGACGGGATGGCGGTCGAGGTGTGCGACACGATCATGGCGGGTGACGCGTTCCTGCTGTCGTACGAACTTCCTGCGCACTAGTCGTTGACACCTCAGCCACACTCCTCTATACATGTATCAGAACTCCTCTAGTCGAGTAGGTGAGTAGAGGTTACGTCTCAAAGAGAGGGAGGGCGCGTTCATGCGCAACATTCCGGTGGACATCTCGTCCCTGTCGTTCACGGTCGCGGGTGAGCCCGAGCCGAAGATCGTGGATCGGGAGACGGGTGAGGTGAAGAAGGACGCGGAGGGGCGTGACCTGTACACGCTGCCGCTGCTGCCGATGCCCAACGACGACCGGCGTAACCCGGTGATCACGGTGACGTTCCCGTCGGTGGACTTCCCGCAGATCGCGATGGGCACGCAGGTCCGGCCGGTCGGGCTGGCCTGCTTCTTCTGGCAGATGAACGGCCGGGCGGGGATGGGCTTTCGCTGCGAGGCGATCCGGCCTGCGGGCGAGAAGGCGGCCTGATGGGCGCCCCGAAGTGTGTCGAGTGCGAAGGCCGGCGCAACCTGGCTGAGCAGTTCGACGCCCGTTACAACCGGGTGGTGTGGCTGTGTGCCTACTGCCATTACCAGGGCGTGACGGGTGGCCGGTGATGGGTATCGCGGGCCGCGTCTACCTGGAGCGTGGGGAGCCGGTGACGGTTCTGATCGCCTGGGCGGGGCCTGGCCCGCGCAACGTGCTCATCCGCCGGAGCTCTGGGGAGAAGGTGGTGCGACCGTTTCGCGGTCTGCGCCGCGCTCGCCCAGGGTCGGCGACAGAGGTCCTGTTCTAACTTCCTGGTCCCGGAGCGGCTATCGGCTTGGCGGTCTCAAGCCGCTCCGGGGTCTCCAAACCCTCGAAAGATGAGAGGAGACGGCTCTAGTATGGCCGACTTTCTGACCTGGGCGGGCTCGCTCGTCACGGCTGTGGCGCTGGCGCTGTGGGCGTGGCGGCGGTGGGCTCCGGTCTCGTTCTGGTACGTGATCGGGTTCCCGATCCGGGCCGTGGCGATCTACGGCACGTGGCGGGCGGTCGCGTCCGGGTGCGGGCTGTCGAAGCGGCGTCGCCGCTGGCGGTGGACGCTGCCGGGCTGGGGGGCCGAGTGATGGCCGGCCGCAAGCTCACCGACAACGAACTGACAGTGCTGCTGGACTCCCTGACGGAGAACCAGAAGCGGCACATGCTGTCGTACCTGTGCGGTTACAACGAAGAAGCCTTCCATCGGGCGATCAAGAACATGCCCGGAGGCCGGTCATGAGTCACATGATGATGACCAAGCAGCGCCGCCAGCTGCGGCGGGTGCAGGTCGAGCGGGCTCCCCGGCTGGGACTGATTAGGCCGATGCCGTTCGGGTTCAAGGTGTCGGTACGGCTGCATGACGGGCAAACCCCGGACGACTATGAGGCGGTGCTGGACAAGCTGGCGCACGCCTGGCGGGTGCACAGCGTGCGCGTGCTCGGCTGGCGGCCGGGCGTGGTCACGCTCGCGGCCACTTTGGCTGATCCGCTGGAGGTGGTGGCGCTGCCGGTGGCCGCGCTGGGGCTGCTGCGGGTGCAAGTCGGGGTGCTGGACACCGGGGCGCCATTCGTGGTCGATTTCCGGCAGGTGCCGCACTGGCTGAACGTGGGCGCCACCCAGTCGGGTAAGTCGAACCTGGTCAACGCCCTGATTGCGGGGTTGTCGCCGCAGCCGGTGGCGCTGGTCGGCTTCGATCTCAAGGGCGGGGTGGAGTTCTCCTCCTTCGACGCGCGCATGTCGGCGCTGGTCACCGAACGCGCCGAGTGCGCGGATCTGCTGGCCGAGCTGATCGGCATCATCAAGGACCGGATGCGGCTGTGCCGCGAGTTCCGGGTGAAGAACATCTGGCATCCGCGGCTGCCTGAGGGGGCGCGGCCGGTCCCGATCGTGGTGTTCGTCGACGAGGTGGCCGAGCTGTTCCTGATGGCCGACAAGAAGAAGGAACAGGCGGAGGTGTCGGCGGTGGCTACCCGGCTGCTGCGGGTGGCCCAGCTCGGGCGGGCGTTCGGCATCTACCTGATGGTGTGCGGTCAGCGGGTCGGCTCTGACCTCGGCCAGGGCGTGACGGCGCTGCGGGCGCAGCTGACCGGCCGGGTCTGTCACATGGTCAACGACGATGAGACGGCCAAGATGTGCCTGGGCGACATGGATGGGCGCGCGCTGGCGTCGGCTCGGCTGATCTCGCCGGAGCGGCCGGGCACGGCGATCGTGATGGGTTCGGACCGTGGCTGGCATCGGATGCGTTCGGCTTTGGTGCTGGAAGAGCAGGCCGAGCAGTGCGCGCGCGAGCATGCCGAGCTGGCGCCGTCGTGGGCGTGGCTGACCGCTGGCGCGTCGCCGGCGGCCGAGCTGGACGAGCGCGAGTTGGCCGAGCTGGAGGAGTTCGCCGAACCGGACCTGGAGGACCTGCCGGTCTGAGCCGGGCCAACCGGCTGCAACGCATTCCGTAAGGGCTTGGCGTGAGCCCTGATCACGCCGCTTCCCTACCTGATCCATGCCTGATTGGAGGGATCGACGATGAGCACACGCAAGCCTGCAAGTGCCGGGCGGGAGGCGCTCGGTCGCGGTGATGGCGTCTGGCCGGATGGTGAGCGTCCGTCCGGCTGGCCGGGCACCGACCCGGGCAGAAACGTCCGGGATCTGTACGACGAGATCGAGAACGGCAAGCGCGGCGTGAAGGCCGATCGATGAGTGGCTGCGAGCCTTCGGCGGACAAGGAAGCCCGCATTGAGGATGCCTTGGGGAAGCTGGTCGAGGCGCGGCGGGAGAACGCCCGTCTGCGGGAGGAGCTGACCCGCGCGTCCGCGGCTGGGGGCGGCAACGTGGTCCCGCTGGTCAGGAGGCGGCGGTGAACCGGCTGCGTACGCTGCTGGCCGATTCCGGTCCGGTCGCGGTCCTGGCGGTGATCGCCGCTGTGGGTTCGTTCGATCACATCAGCGCGCTGGCGGCCAAGTATGGCCAGCACGGCTGGCGGGCCTGGGCGGTGGCGGTCTGTATCGACCTGATGTGTGTGATGGCCGCGCGGGAGATCCAGCGGGACAAGCGCACCGGCCGCCGTCCGCGCGGCTGGGTGTCGTGGCCGCATCTGGTGCTGTCGGGCGGGATCGTGCTCACGTTGGCCGCGAACCTGGCTGAGGCTCCGTCGTCGGCGTGGGGCTGGGTCCTGGCGGCGACTCCGGCGGGGGCGTTCCTGATCGCCATGTCCATGCTGGAGCGCCGTGCCGGCCACTCCGCCGCCGACGATGCCAGCGATGATCGGGTGGCGGTGCCGACCGGTCTGGTCTGGGAAGACTCCAGCCTCGACCAGCCCAGCGACCAACTGCCCACTGCCGATGCCCGGCCGCGAGTGCATGCCGACGCTGCTCGTCTCGATGACATCGGCGACGCCGACGCGCTCCCGGGCGGCGCGCTGGATGCCGCGGCTCCGGCCGAATTGACCGCCGCTCCCGCGAGTAACGAGCCCGCGGCCGGGCTCAGCTCGCCGAGTACGCAGCCGCCGGCGGCGCTGCTCGCCTACGCCCGTCGCGTGGCCGATGAGCACGAGGCCCGTCATCACCGGCCGATCACCGCCGACCTGCTGCGCTCGCGGATGAAGGTCGGCCCTGAGCTGGCCGCGTCGTTGCTGGCTCACCTGCAAGACCCGAACCGGTGAGTGGCGTTGCGTCCGGCCGCCCACCCTCTTCCCCGGGAGGGCGGCTCACGGAAGGCCACAACCACCAGAAGAAAGGAACGGATCACATGGCATGCCCGGAGTGCACGTCCAACGACTCCACCTACTACGCCCGCGACGGCGTTGAGGTCTGCGACAACTGCGGCTTCATCCTCTCGGAAGACCTGTGATGCCCCGTGGCTGATCACAAGGTCCGGTTCGCGGTCTACCCGACCAACCACGCCGCCCGGTACTCGATGTCCTTCATCTGCGTCTGCGGCGAGCCCGCGATGGGCTACAGCGACGACGAGAAGGGCCTGTTCTACGGCACCTGCCCCAACGGACACACCGGCACCGTGGTCGCGAGCTAGCTCACCTGATCGACCTGATTCAACCCCGCCACCTGCTTCTCCGAGAAAGGAGCGTGTTTCTGATGATGACCACCGACTGCACCGTGCGGGCGGAGTTCATCGCCGGTCTGCGTCGCCTGGCGCAGTTCCTTGCCGACAACCCCAAGATCCCCGTCCCCACCTACGGCCAGACCGTCTCGGTTCACGCCTGCGGCAGCGATGACGAGCAGCGCGCGACGGTCGACGCGGTGGCCGGCCTGCTCGGCGTGCCGGTCAGTGACGGCAGCCACTACATCGCCGAACGCGACTTCGGCCCGATCGCCTACCGGGCGGTCGCGGTCTTCGAGGACCGCCGCCAGGCGTGGGATGCGCTGATGAGCTACGACGGCATGGTCACGGCCGGGGGCGAGCACTGATGCGCGGCGGTCGGCGCTGGCTCGGCTACGCCCTGGTCGCGTTCGCCGTCTTCTACCTGTTCACTCGCCCGGCCGAGGCCGCCGCCGCGGTGCAGGGCGTCTTCAACGGCGTCATGCAGAGCGCTGATCGGCTGTCGGTGTTCTTCGGCGCGCTGGCGGGCTGAAGCATCTCCCCACTCGGCACCTCGCCGAACACCTGACTTTCAAGCAGAACGCGCAACGAAAGGAGAACAGCGTCATGGCGCGAGGAGGGCAATGCCGCACCTGCCGCGGCTCCGGCCGGATCGGCGAAATGAAGTCCGTCCGCCGGAAGGGCGAACTGCTCATCACCGAGGTCCGCCGCGACTGCGGCACTTGTCGTGGCCAGGGCCACATCTAGCCCGGCGGCACCACGAACGGAAACAGGAAGGAGGCCAGATATGGCCGGAAAGCATCGCAGAACGCGCGGCTCGGAGGAGTCCAAGCAGCCCAAGCCCTGCAAGTGGTGCAAGGGCGCGGGGGGTTTCCACTCCGGCGGCGTGCACGTCGTGTGTGGGCGCTGCATGGGCAGGCGCACCCGCTGATCAAGGAAGGAGCAAGTTATGGCCTGGGGCAAGAAGAGGCCGGGACCGATGGCCTGCCCGCACTGCAGGGGCGTCGGCCGGCGTCACGTCCGGGAGTGGACGATGGGCAAGGGCTACGTGGACAAAGGCCGCCTGTGTCGCACCTGCAACGGCGTCGGTCGGCTGCCCGAAGGGCCGCTGGCGTGAACAGCCGCGAGAGCCCTCCTGCCGCCGCCGCGCCGGCGTCGGTTAAGGCCGGCCACCAGATCGGCCGCCGTGCTCTGGTGCGGGTCCGGCTGGTGCTGGCTCGGCTGGAGGAGCGGATCTGCCGGGAGGAGGAGGATCGCGCCGCTCGGCGGGGCTGGCAGATCACCCGGACCGGGTTCGCCAAGCGCTGCTATCGCGACCCTCGTTTCGGCCTCGCGTCGGAATCCGTCGGCACTGAGGAGGCCACCCGATGATCAGGCCGTCCAACCGGCGTATGCCGCCGCTCGGCTCCTACGCCTGCGCCACGTGCAACGGCACCGGCATCGACGCCGACAGCCGCACCTGCCGCGACTGCAACGGCACCGGCATCGACAACCACACCCGCGACTGAACACCGGCCGCCCGGCTTCGAAAGGAGGAGATCGGGATGGGCAGAAAGAACCGCCCGGCGCCCCGCTGCTCGATGTGCAACGGCTACCTGTACGTCCGCACCGGCACCTGCCCCAAGTGCGACCGGTAACCACCCTGTTGACGCGCCACCACGAGGCGGGCCATGCCTGCCAGCCGTCCGCCTCGCGGGGCGCCTCCCCTTCCATCACTGATCCGAAAGGAGAACACCAGTATGAGCCACACCTGCTGTGACGCCTGCGACGGCTACGGCTTCATCCTGGTCGCGGGCTGTGCCGACGGCCGCTCGAAGATTGTCGAGCAGTCGTGCGCGGCCTGCGGCGGCACCGGCCGCTGCCCCTGGCGGTAGGCCAGCGATGGACTACGACGCCCGCGTGGCCGAACTGCGCGCCACCGGCCACACCACATGCCAGGCGCGACAGCAAGCCTTCGACGAGGCCATGCACGCCGCGCACGAGCGTGAAGAGCGCTGGCACGACCAGCGCGGCTGCTGCTGACCTGCCAGAAAGGCCGGAGGTCTCGATGGACACCACACGCATGAACAGCAAGAACGTGCGCTGCCGGGGCTGCGGTATCCAGGCCCGGTTCAGCCGGTACACCGTCTTGTTCGCCAGCGTCAACGGCGCCCAGGTCGGCTGCCCGGAGTGCAGCTACTCGTTCTGGGTCAACGCCTGACCCGTCTCGCACACCTTCGGGGGGTGCGCGCCCACGGAACGGCTCAGCTTGCCGGCACCGCCGTCCCGTAGGGCGCGCCTCTTCCTTCACCTGATGCAGCAAAGGAGATTCCAGTATGCCCAGCAACAACCTGGTGCGCTGCCCCCGTTGCGGGGGCACCCGCGTGCGCCGCGGCTCGGTGTACACCTGGCAGTGCTTCACCTGCAACGGCACCGGCCAAGTGCCCGCCGACTCCCCGGCGTTCGACCAATGAGCGCCAGCATCGGCCGCTATCAGTGCTGCGGCGTGTGTTCGGGCTCCTGCTATGTCGGCCGCGACGCCAACAACCGCCCGGCCGCCTGCCGGGCCTGCTCCGCGACCGGCCGCGTCTACCTCGGGCGGGGCTGAGCGGATGGCCCGCTACCGCACCGAGGTCGGCGAGCGCTACGACCGCGACGCGCTGCATCCGTGGAGCGTCACCCGCCGCGTCCTGGCCGCTGAAACGGCGCCCTGTGAACGGCCGGTCCTCGTCCAGGCCAACGGCCACCGCCGTCTCATCGCCTGCGGCCGGCGCCTGCCGCATGACCAGCAATGCCGGGCCTGCCGCCCGGCCGTCACCATCACGCAGACAAGGAGGCTCCAGGGTTGAGCGCACCCGTGCCGCTCGCTGAGCTGGTCGGGCCGGTCGTCCGCGATCTGGCCCGCCGCTCCGGCCACGACCTGACCCGCTGGCTCGAACAAGTCCACCGCCTCGACGGCTGCGCCGCACCGGTACGCCTGACCGGCGAAACCCTCACCCTCGACGCGACTTCCGGTGAGGTGCTGTCGACGTACTCCACTGCTGCCGAACCGCACGGGCAGCTGCTGCTGCGCTGCGGCAACCGGCGCGCCTCCCGCTGCCCGGCCTGCGCCGAAACCTACCGGGCCGACACCTACCACCTGATCCGCGCCGGACTGCTCGGCGGCAGCAAAGGCGTCCCCGACACCGTGCGCGCTCACCCGAAGGTGTTCGCCACCTTGACCGCGCCGTCGTTCGGGCCAGTGCATCGCGGCCCCGACAAGCACGGCACCCGCCGCGTCTGCCATCCCCGCCGCTCCGGCCCGGCCTGCTTCGAACGCCACCATGCCGACGACGAGCGCCTCGGCCAGCCGCTCGACCCTGACGCCTACGACTACATCGGCCACGTGCTGTGGAACGCCTACGCCGGCGAGCTGTGGCGCCGCTTTACCACCTACCTGCGCCGCCACCTCGCCGCCAGCGCGGGCATGACCCACGCGGCGTTCAACCGGCAGGTCCGCGTCTCCTTCGCCAAGGTCGCCGAGTACCAAGCCCGCGGCGTAGTCCACTTCCACGCCATCATCCGACTCGACGGCCGCGACCCCGACCAACCGGCCGAACTGCTCGCGCCTCCCGGCTGGGCCACCGCCGAACTGCTGGACTCCGCGATCCGCTCCGCGGCTGCGACCGTGCATCTCGACGCCCCGGACCTCGGCCAGCCCGCCACCGTTCTGCGCTGGGGCGGACAGGTCGACGTGCAACCGATCGTCGGCAATGACGTGGACGGGGAGCTGAGTGAGCAGGCGGTGGCCGGCTACATCGCCAAGTACGCCACCAAGGCCGCCGAAACCTCCGGCACCCTGGACCGCCGCATCCACGCCCACGACCTGAACCGGCTGCGCGAGCAGGGCGCCAGCAAGCACGCCGCCCAGCTGATCCGCACCGCCTGGACGCTCGGCAACCCCGAGGTTTATCCGGCCCTGGCGCTGCTGCGGCTGCGGCAGTGGGCGCACATGCTCGGCTTCCGCGGCCACTTCTCCACCCGCTCACGCGCCTACTCGACCACGCTCGGCGCGCTGCGCCAGGCCCGCGTCGACTACCGCCACGACCAGCTGCGCGGCGCCGGTCTGCTGCCCGAGGTGGACAGCACGCTCGTGCTCGCCCACTGGAGGTTCGCCGGACAGGGCTATACCGCCGGCGAATCCCTGCTCGTCCAGTCCCTCGACCCGCCAAAGGAGGCATCGCCATGACCATGATCGTCAAACGGTGGCACACTACCGCCGAAGTCGCCGAGATGCTCGGCTTCGGCCTGACCAAGACCAAGTTCCTCGTGCTATCCGGGGAGATCCGCAGCGTCAAGCATGGCCGCCACCGCCGCATCCTCCCGCAGTGGGTGGATGAGTACGTTGCCAAGGTCGCCGAAGGGCAGGACACGTGAGCAGGCGCGGCAACGGTGAAGGCTCGATCTACCCGGTGCCCGGCGGCTACCGCGCCTTCGTCTGGGTGACCACGCCGGACGGCACCCGCAAACGTAAGTACGTCAAACGCAAGACTTATGCCGAGACCCGCCAGGCGTGGAAAGAGCTTAAGGCCAAGGTGGACCGCGGACCTGTGGCCGTCAACGCGCCGACCCTCGACGCGTTCTTGCGGTACTGGCTGTCTGAGGTCGTCGAGCCTCACCTCGCCCCCTCGACCTACGCCAAGTACGAGACTTTCGTGCGGCTCTACATCGCGCCGGGGCTCGGACAGCACCGGGTCGACAAGCTGACGGTGAAGCATGTCCGGGAGTGGCTCAACAAGCTGAGCCAGACCTGCCAGTGCTGCGCGCAGAGCAAGGATGCTGGTCGACGGGAGCCACGATGCTGCGCATCCGGGGCCTGCTGTCATGAGGCGCTGTCAGCTCGCACGATTAGGGACGTGCGCAACGTCCTTCGGGCTGCTCTGACCGTAGGCGTGCAAGAAGAACTGATCTCAAAGAACGTCGCTGGGATGGTGAAGCTGTCGGCGCCTCGGAAGCGACAGAACAAGTGGTGGTCAGTTGAAGAGGCGCGCGTCTTCCTGGAGTCGGCTCGGCGGGATGGCGATCCGTTGTACGTGGCCTATGTGCTTATCCTCGTGCTCGGCTTGCGACGAGGTGAGGTTCTCGGGCTCACCTGGGATGACATCGATCTGGACGCCGGCGAACTCAAAATTTCTTGGCAGCTCCAGCGGGTCCGGGGTGAACTTCACCACCGTGAAACCAAGACGGAGGGGTCCTCTGCTGTTCTTCCCCTTCCGGAGGTCTGCGTGACAGCGCTCAAGCTCCGGGCGGAGCAACAGGAGGAAGATCAGGAAAACGCGGATGCCTGGATTGACACGTCACTGGTGATCACAACGCGGTACGGCACACCGTACGAACCGAGGAACTTCAATCGGCACTTCAAGCTGCGCTGTGACCGGGCCGGGGTCCGCTACATCAAGGTCCATGACACCCGACGGACGTGCGCCTCACTCCTGGTCGCCCTCGACGTGCATCCTCGCGTGGCTATGCAGATTCTTCGCCACAGTCAGATCGCGATCACCATGGAGATCTACAGCGAGGTCCCGAACGACGCTACTCGGAACGCGCTCAAGCGGCTCGGCCGAAGCCTGATCGAGTGAGACTGCTGCACTTAGCTGCTGCACAGAGATTCAAAAGGCCCTCCCGGTGATCCGGGAGGGCCTTTGACCTGGAGCCGCCTTCGGGATTCGAACCCGAGACCCCTTCATTACGAGTGAAGTGCTCTGGCCGACTGAGCTAAGGCGGCATGCCGCGAACGGCTGCCAAGAGTCTACAGGAGCCACGGGGTACTTCGCTCCCGACAATCCACCCCTACCCCGACGTACCAGCCTCCAGGATCGAGACGATGGAGAAGAGCGTGAAGCACACGGCCCCCAGCCCCACCAGCACCCGGGCCGGCACGAAGAAGGAAGCGTCGGAGACCTCCGCCTCGAAGAGGAAGGCCGCGAAGAACAGGCAGGCCAGTGCCGTGGCCACCGGGATCATGGGGATGCGGTTGGCGAGCGGGAAGGACCGGCGCCAGACCAGGGCCAGGAGCAGGGCCTTGGACAGGATGCTGTAGCAGATCAGGCCCAGCCCGATGAGGACGCAGCCGGGCGCGATGCGGTAGGGCTCGTCGGAGGCGGCGAGGACGTAGATGCCGAAGAGGATGTTGATGGTGCCCATGGCGATGACCAGCCAGCTCCAGCGGAAGCGTTCGGGCTCGTCGAAGGCGTTGCGCACCTGGCGGACGATGCTGGCGACCAGGGCGATCAGGCTGGCGCAGATGGCGGCGAGGCCGAAGACGACGTGGCCTGCCGTGTAGTGGGCGGCGTCGGGCTGGGCCATGAGGATGAAGGCCCAGATGAACCCGATGAGGGCGCAGACGAGAGGGAACGCGATGAGGATCTTCCCCGTGGTCGCCGAATAGGCTTCCATGGGCGCCTCGTCCTCCCGCTTCCGGGCGTCGTTGACCGAGATGAGGGAGAAGCTGGTCGAGGCGGTGGCCACGGTGCTGACGCAGACGCTGATCAGGCCGACGCCGGCGACCACGTGGCCGGCCACCAGGTTCTGGGGTTCCCCGCCTCGGGTGATGAGGACGATCCCGTAGATGATCGTGAAGAGGGCGACCGCGTAGCCGCTGACGGGCAGGACGACGCGCCAGATCTTGTTGTAGCGGTCGATCAGCTGGCGGATGATCGTGGCCGCGGTGGTGAAGAGCGCGTAGCAGATGGCGGCCAGGGCCACGACCACGTGACCGGCCACGAAATGGTTGGAGTCCGGGCCTCCCGCGTAGATGTACAGGCCGTACGCGGCGCAGATGACGCCCATGACCAGTGGTATGGCGCGGAAGATCACGCTCATCGTGAAATTCACCGTTCACCCCCGACAGGCCATGCCTACCCGAGGGTGACAATCAGTAACCGAACGGTGACGCCGCTTACTCCGTAAGATCCTCCCCTGCGCCGTACATCTTGTCGTGCTGCCGCCGCGGCGAGCAGACGGACGCCGACGGGCACGCGCAGCGCCGCCCCCCGTCGTCCAGACGGACCGTGACCGTGTCGGCCGGAACGTTGTGCCCGATCACGGTTCCGTCGCCCTGCGGCGTGGTCACGCGGCTGCCGGAGCGAGGCATCCTGTACCGGGTCTCGACGTACAGCGGATGCTCGTACTTCAGGCAGCACATCAGCCGCCCGCAGGCCCCGGCGATCCGCAGCGGATTGACCGGAAGATCCTGGTCCTTGGCCATGCGAACCGACACCGGCTCGAAGTCCTTCAAGAAGGTCGCACAGCACAGGTCCCGCCCGCACGGCCCGATCCCGCCCTGGAGCCGGGCCTCGTCGCGGGGGCCGATCTGGCGGAGCTCCACCCTGGCCCGCAGGTTGCGGGCCAGATCCCGTACGAGAGCGCGGAAGTCGACCCGGTGCGGGGCGGAGAAATAGACCGTGTAGACGTTCTCCTTGTCCAGGAAGTCGACGCCCACCACCTTCATCGGCAGGCTGTGGCGTTTGATCAGTCGTTTGGAGACGCTGCGGGCCTCGGCCCGGCGGCGCTTGTTCGTCTCGTCGCGGGTCAGGTGTTCCTCGCCCGCTATGCCCTCACACACCGGCAGCCCGGTGATCTCCTCGCTCGTGTACTGCGGCGCCCACACGCACTCCGCCACCTCGGGCCCGGCGTCGGTCGGGACCAGGACCTTGTCGCCCACTTTCGGGCTGTGCCCGCCGGGATCCAGGTAGTAGAGCCGTCCGTAGCGGGTGAAGCTCACGGCCATGATCATTCCCATGGGCTCGTGCTCGCCTCCTGACGGCCTCGGGGGTTCTTACGGCCTTCGTTGACACATTACGTGTGCGATCGCGTGAGCGTGAGGGGCGCAGGGCGCTATTCGCAGGCTTCGATCGCGTCGGCGCGGATGCCGAAGCGGGCGTGCAGGGCATGCTCGGCGAGGAGACACTTCTGGTCGATGACCTGCGAGACACCCGGCATGCGCCCAAGCTCGGCGGCGAGTTTCCTCCTGGTACGGAACTCCGTGCCGGGCCGGAGGACGGCCCGGTAGCTCTCAGGCATGTCGCTCATCCGAGTCGCCGAAACCAGCGCTTCGTTGTGCGCGAACGACTCACGGAAGTTCTCGAACGCGGCCTCCTGGTCCTCGAAGGTGACCGACTGGACTTCCGGCAGGGCCGCGAGCGCCCGCGACACCGCGGCCTTCTGCGCGCCGCTCGCGGTCTTCCCGCCGCAACGCTCCCTCTCGGACGTGCACAGGAAGACCGACAGCTCCATGTCGGCATCGGACAGAGCCGCCTTGAGCTCGCCCAGGGCCACCACCTCGGCGACACCCGGCACCTGCCCAACCTGGCGGGAGATGCTCTCGATGTCGGCTCCGGGCCGCGTCACCAGCCGGAACGCCTGGGGAAGGTCGTCCGGGGTGATGCCCTCGACCAGGGAAGGGTCGTCCGAGTAGAAGGCGCGCATGGCCTCGTAGGCGCTGCGCCGGTCCTCGAAGTGGACCTCGTCCACTCCCGGGATGCCGCGCAGCGCGTTCTCGACAACCCGTTCGTCGGCATCACACTGAGGGTCCGCCGCGATCCTGCACAGGTAGACGGCCAGGTCGGCCTGGTCCCGGGGCGGTGCCACCGCCACCGAGGGCCCGTCGCCGTCTGGCAGAAGCGGGGCCATGATCACGGCGAGCATCACCCCGACCGCCACCGCGATCCCCGTGGCGATCCAGCGCGGGCGCACCTGGCTCCGGCGGCCGCCGCGCAACGGCGCGATCGTCTCGACCTGGACCGTCTCCCCGGCCTCCGCGAGCGCGCCGCGCAGACGGTCTTCCACAGAGCTGTTCATGAGTCCTCCCCAAGAGCCCGGCCGAGGGCGGCCAGCCCTCGCGCGATCGTCGACCTGGCGGTGCTCGCGCCGATCCGCATGGATTCGGCGATCTCCTGGTCGGTGAGATCCAGGTAGTAGCGCAGGGTGAGCGCCTCCCGCTGCCTTCGCGGCAGCCCCTGCAGGGCCGCCAGCACCGCACGCCGATCTTCCGAGAGCATGACAGCGCTCTCCGCCGACCAGACGGGCGGTTCGTACGGGACCGCCCGCCTGAACACGGTCGCCCGGCGGCGCAGCACCGACCGGCAGCCGTTGAGCACGGCCGAGCGCACGTAGCCCAGCGCCCTGCCGGGATCGCGCAACCGGGCGCGGCCGGCGTGGGTGCGGGCGAAGGCATCCTGGACGACGTCCTCCGCCGTCGCCTGATCCCCCACCATGATCAACGCGAGGCGGACGAGGCCGACCTGGTGCTCGGCGAAGATCGCCGCCACATCGACCCGCTCGCGCGTCAGCGCCTCTCCTTGGGTGACGAGTTCGACTTCCACATCACAGAGACGCTTCACCCCCGCATCTGCTGCCTCACTTGGGGACGTACGTGAGCCCCAGGATGCCGGAGTCGATCCGCTTGACGTCCACCAGCTTCAAGTGGGTCGCGGGGATGCCGTCGTAGAGCCGCTCGCCGCCGCCGGCGATCGTCGGGAACAGCCAGAACAGGTACTCGTCGACCAGCCGGTGCTCCAGCAGGGTGCGGCTCAGCTCGCCGCCCGTGCCGACCTTCAGGATGGTCCCGCCGGGCTGCTCCTTGAGCTTGGCGACCCCCTCGGCCACGTCACCGTCGATCAGCGTGGCGTTCCAGGCGGTCTCGCGGAGCGTCCGTGAGGCGACGTGCTTGGGCAGGCTGTTCATCCTGACGGCGTACTCGCCGTACCCCTCCTCCATGCCCGGCCACACCTGCGCGTGCGCCTCGTACGAGACGCGCCCGTACAGCAGGGCGTCCACGGAGAACAGCAGGTCCCGTGAGATGGCCTCGTATTCGCCGGACCAGTTGGGCACGACCCACTCCTGCGGGGTGCTGATGACCCCGTCCAGCGTCACGACACCCTGCTCGATGATCTTTCGCATGATCTCGTCCTCTCATTCGACTCACCGACGCGTCGAACGAGAGAACGGGGAATCGACACGCCTTCACACGCGAAGTGCCAGCATCATCGACTCGACGGCGATCTGCGGGTTGACGTTGAGGTCGAGGCGCTCGCGGCAGCGCATGACCGCGTCGACGCGGCGCAGCGTCTCCTCCGGCGTGGTCGTACGGGCGAGCTGGTCGAGGTCGAAGCGGAGGTCGTCGTTGGCCAGCTCGACCGTGGCGCCGAGCTGCATGGCCAGCACGTCGCGGTAGAACCACACCAGCTCCAGCAGCGCCGCGTCGAGCGAGTCGCGCTTGATGCGGGTGGCGCGGGACTTCTGCCGGTCCTCCAGCTCCTTCAGGGCGCCCGCTCCCCCGCGTACGAGGCCGCGGTTGAGGCCCTTGCCCGTGGAGCCCTCGCCGTAGACCTTGCGCAGCTCGCTCGTCTCGGACTCGTTGAGCGTGGCGGTGGCCGCGGCGGCCTCCTCCTCGGCGGTCTTGACCAGGCGTTCGGCGGCCGTCACGCACTCGCCGACGCCGGTCAGCGACCGCGGGATGGCCAGGACGGCCTCGCGCCTGGCCCTGGCTCCCTCGTCCAGCGCCAGCGCGCGGGCGCGCGGGAGGTGCCCCTGGGCGGCGCGGGCGGCGAAGCGGGCGATGTCGGGGGGCACGGAGTCGCGGGTGGCCAGGACGTGCGCCACCGCCTCGGTGGTCGGCGTGGTCAGGGTGACGAGCCGGCAGCGGGACCGGATGGTGATCATCAGGTCGTCGGGGGCCGGGGAGCAGAGCAGCCACACCGTGCGCGGCGGTGGCTCCTCGATGGCCTTGAGCAGGGCGTTGGCCGCCGACTCCGTGGCCCGGTCGGCGCCCTCGAACAGGATCACCCGCCAGCGGCCCTGCGTCGGCGCGCCCGCCGCCCGCAGGATCAGCTCGCGGGTCTGCTTGACGCCGTAGGAGAGCCCGGCGGGACGGACCTGCTCCAGGTCGGGATGGGAGCCGATCAGCACCTGGTGGCACTGGTCGCAGTGGCCGCAGCCGCCGTCGGGGCAGAGCAGCGCCGCCGCGAACGCCCGCGCCGCGTCCTCGCGGCCCGAGCCCGGCGGGCCGGTGAACAGCCAGGCGTGGGTCATGCCCGCGCCGCGCCCGCCCGCCACGACCTCGGCCGCCGCCGCGGCGGCACGCGACAGCACGGAGACGGACCGGTCCTGCCCCACCAGGTCATCGAAGACGCCCACGCGACAAGGCTAGTCGCGGATGGCGGGCATCGTGCCCGTGACGTCTTCGGCCTCGCGCGGCACCGGATCGGGCAGGATCTCGCGTACCCGGTCCTGGACGACCGCGGTGATCTGCTCCGGCGGCAGCGTGCCGTCGACGACCAGGTAACGGTCGGGGGCGGCGGCGGCCAGCGCGCGGAACTCCTTGCGCACCCGCTCGTGGAACTCCAGCGGCTCCGACTCGATCCGGTCGGCCGCCCCGCCGAGCCTGGTCAGGCCGACCTGGGGCGGGGTGTCGATGAGCACGGTCAGGTGCGGGACGAGCCCGCCGGTCGCCCAGGCGTTGACCTTGGAGACGTCGTCGGGGTCGAGGGAGCGGCCCGCGCCCTGGTAGGCGAGCGAGGAGTCGACGTAGCGGTCGCACACCACGATCGCGCCCCGGTAGAGCGCCGGCCGGATGACCTTCTCGACGTGCTCGGCCCGGTCGGCCGCGTAGAGCAGCGCCTCGGCCCGCCCCGACAGGCCGCGCTCGGCGGCGTCGAGCAGGATGGCGCGCAGCCGCATGCCGACCTTGGTGGCGCCGGGCTCGCGGGTCTGCACCACGTCGTAGCCCTGGTCGCGCAGCCAGATGGCGATCATCCTGGCCTGGGTGGTCTTGCCCGACCCCTCGCCGCCCTCGAAGGCCACGAACAGCCCCGGCATCCGCTCGGCCGGCTCGCCGCGGAAGCTCTTCCCCCGCACGGCCGTGATCAGATCGGTCAGGATCGGCACGCCCTTCCTGTCGTCCATGTGGCGCAGGCTGAGCACGCCGACGACCACCGCCAGCACGCCGCCGAGCAGGAGCACCAGGTTGGTGCCGTTGAACTCGTAGCTCAGCGCGCCCACGTCCACGCCGCGCCGGCCGAACAGCGCCGCGAGCGGACCGGCCACGGAGACCACCAGCAGCAGCGTCACCCGTGCCGTGGACTGCAGGAACGAGAACGTGCGCCCGCGCAGGCCGTCTTCGACCTCCAGGCCGATGAGCGTGTAGCCGATGATCCAGGCGATGCCGGCGCACGCCCCGAGCATCACGGTCAGGATGACCACGATCACCAGGTTGTGGACCAGCGCGATGGCGGCCAGCACGAACCCGGCCACGACCAGCGACAGCCCGAACAGCCGCCGCCGTGACAGGCCGCTGAGCAGCCGCAGCCCGAAGAACATGCCCAGCGCCATGCCGACGAAGACCGCGCCGAACACCACGCCGTAGGCCGCGTCGCCGCCGCCGAGGTCCTCGACGTAGAGCTTGGCGACGCCGATGACCGCGCCGCCCGCCGCGAACGCGCCGAGCATGCCGATGATCAGCCCGCGGACCAGGCGGTTGCCGCCGACGAACCGCCACCCGTCGACGATCTGCCTGAGCACCGACGGCGTGGAGATCGCCCCGTCGCGCTTGGGGATGTCGCGCAGCGTGAAGATCAGGGCGGCCGACACGAGGTAGGCGCCCGCGTTCACGATCAGCGGCAGGGCGGTGGGGTCGAGCCCGGCCAGGAGCGGCACCACGCTGCGGCCGACGTCGGCCACCACCGACAGCATCGCGAACACGGCCGCCGCGACCGGCGCGCTCCCGTACGTGACCAGCAGGTTGAGCTGGTTGGCCGACTCGAGCTGCTGCTTGGGCACCAGGTTGGGAACGGTGGCGTCCTTGGCCGGCACCCAGAAGAGGTTGACGCACTCCACCAGGACGGTGGCGATGATCACCCACTGGTAGCTGTTGACCACCGGGATCGACAGCACCACGGCGAACCGGGCCACGTCGGAGAACACCATGGTCAGCCGCCGGTCGAACCGGTCGGCGAAGGCCCCCGCCAGCGGCCCGAGCAGCACGGCGGGCAGCATCTTGGCGACGAACACGCCGCCGATGGCGAGCGATTGCGTGCGGAAGTCGCCCTGGGTGAGGTTTCCCGCCAGCGCGGTGAGCGCGAGGAGGTTGAGCCAGTCGCCCAGGCTGCACACCGACATGGCCGCCCACAACCTGCGGAAGGGGGCGTTGGCCAGCACGTGAGCCTGACGGCTTCGGCCGATGGCGGTCATGATGTCAGCGTATCCAGGTGTTCTGGGAGTGGGATGACAGCGACGAGTCCGGAAATAACGGACTGGTCGTCGCTGAGGGTAGTACGTCCATGGCCTGGTGCGCATGGCACACCGGGCGAATGGGCCCCACCAACAACATCGCCGGGGGCACGCCGCCGTTTCACATCCGCGCCCTGGCCCGCTCGATGACCGGCGCCCAGCGCGACCGCACGCCCGCCGGCAGGTCGAGCTCGTCCCACAGGTCGACCAGCAGCAGCTCGTCGACGTACGTGAGCAGCTGCTCGGAGTCGCCGTCGCGCAGCAGCGCCGAGTATGCCTGGCGGCGCTGCTCGCGCACGGACAGGTCGTAGGCCCGCTCGCGCACCCGCACCCGGCCGAGCGCCTGGCCGACCGGCAACCGCGGCAGCCTGTTGGGGACGCCGCCGGTGAACTCCACCTTCGGCTCCAGCGCCAGCCGGAACCCCGCCGCGTCGAGGATTCGGCCCGCGGTCTCCAGCGTGGGCGACTTGCGGGCGTGCTCGTAGGCCGACAGCGTGGTGCGTGACGTGCCGCACACCCCCGCCAGCTGCTGCTGGCGCATGCTGGCCTCGTGACGTGCCTGCTTCAGCAGCAGGGCGCCGCGAGCGGCCCAGAAAGTGACGTCGGGCAGCCCTCCACCGGGGGAAGACATGAGTGACCACCTCCGAAGTATCCGCCGGGATACTACAACATGTAGCCGACCGAACGCAGCCGGTTAGCGAATCTCCAGCAGCGTGATCTCGGGCGGCGCCCCCACCCGCACCGGCGGGCCCCAGAACCCGGCGCCGCGCGTCACGTACACCTGGACCCCGTCCACCGCGGCGAGCCCTGACACCACGGGCTGCTGCAGCGGCACGATCAGGTTGAACGGCACCATCTGCCCGCCGTGCGTGTGACCGGACAGCTGCAGGTCGACGCCGTGACGCGCGGCCTCGGCCACCTGCACGGGCTGGTGCGCGAGCAGCACGACCGGGCGGCTCTCGTCACGGCCGCCGAGCGCCGCGGCGTAGTCGGGGCCGTCGCCCCCGGCCGTGCCGGTGACGTCGTTCACCCCGGCCAGGTCCAGCACGGCGCCCTGGTGGCGGATCTCCACCCGCTCGTTGCGCAGCGAGCGCACCCCCAGGTCGCTCAGCTCCTCGACCCACTCGCCCGGCCCGTTGGCCGTGTAGTACTCGTGGTTGCCCGTCACGAAGTAGGACCCGTACCGGGACTCCAGGTCGCGCAGCGGCCTGGCCAGCGGCCCGAGTGCCTCGACCGTGCCGTCGACCATGTCGCCGACGATCGCCACCACGTCGGCCTCGAGCCCGTTGATCATGCGGACGATGCGTTCGGTGTGCGCCTTTCCCGTGAGCGGGCCCAGGTGGATGTCGCTCACCACGGCGAACCGCAGGCCGCTCAGCCGGGAGTCGAGCCCCGGCAGGGTGACCGAGGCGCGTTCGATCACGGGGTCGCCGAGCGCCCGCGTCACCCCGTACCCGACCGTGCCCAGCGCGCCCACCCCGGCGGCCAGCGCGGTCGCCCGCCCGATGAACAGCCGCCTGCCGGGGTCGGCGGGCGCGTCGGCGACCAGGACGGCTCCGCCCGCGGGCACGGGCTCCCTCGCGCGCAGCACCGCCGCCAGCACCGCCCGCGGCACCTCCAGCGCCAGCAGGATCCAGAACAGGTAGAACATGACCGCGACCCACATGAAGCCCGGCCAGGCCAGCCACGACAGCCACGGCACCCGCTGCGCCACGAACGTGACCACCACGAGCACGAACAGCCCGGCCACCGCGAAGGTCAGCCGCCCGCGCGCCGCCCCCGGCCGCGTCGTCGCCCGCACCAGCCGATGCCACAGGTAGAAGTGGACCCCGGCTAACACGCCCAGGACCACGAACAGGAACGCCACGCCGTCATGCTATGAGCGGCCCCGAACCGGCGCGGTCCGCCCCCTGAGAGCCCTCTCAGGACTTGGTGGCGGGCTTCTTCTTCGCGGCCGGCTTCTTCGCCGGAGCCTTCCTGGTGGAGGTCTTCTTCGGAGCGGGCGCGCGGTCGCGCCGCTCGGCCAGCAGCTCCGCCGCCCGCTCGATGGTGATCTCCTCCACCGTGTCGCCCTTGCGGAGCGAGGCGTTGGTCTCGCCGTCGGTGACGTACGGACCGAACCGGCCCTCCTTGACCACCACCGGCTTCTTGGAGTGGGGGTCATCGCCCAGCTCGCGCAGCGGCGGCGCGGCCGCGGCCCGCCCCCTGCCCCGCTGCTTCGGCTGCGCGAACAGCTCCTTGGCCTGGTCGATCGTGACCGTGAGCAGGTCCTCCTCGGACCCGAGCGACCGCGAGTCGGAGCCCTTCTTCAGGTAGGGCCCGAACTTGCCGTTGTGCGCCACCACCTGCTCACCGTCGAGCTCGCCCACCACGCGCGGGATCGACAGCAGCCTGAGCGCGTCCTCCAGCGTGATCGTGTCGAGCGACATCGTCTTGAACAGGGAGCTCGTGCGCGGCTTGGGCGCGTCGGCCTTCTTCGTGCGCCGCTTCTTCTCGCCCTCGGCGGGCGGCGCCTCCTCGGGCAGCACCTCGGTCACGTACGGCCCGAACCGCCCGTCCTTGGCCACGATCATGTGACCGGTCACCGGATCGGGCCCGAGCTCACGGTCGCCGGTCGGGCGCGAGATCAGCTCCTCGGCCTTCTCCGCGGTCAGCTCGTCGGGGGTCATGTCCTCCGGGACGTTGACGCGCGTGCCCTCACGGTCGAGGTACGGGCCGTAACGGCCGACCCGGATGACGATGTCGGTGCCCCTGATCGGGAAGGAGCTGATCTCCTTGGCGTCGATGTCGCCCAGGTCGGTGACCATCTCCTTGAGGCCCTCGTCGCCGTCGCCACCGTAGTAGAAGCGCTGCAGCTCCGGCACCCGCTCCGCCCGGTCGTTGGCGATGTCGTCGAGCACCTTCTCCATGTCGGCCGTGAAGTCGTAGTCGACCAGGTTGCCGAAATGCTGCTCCAGCAGGTTGACCACGGCGAAGGCGAGGAACGACGGCACCAGCGCCGTGCCCTTCTTGAACACGTAGCCCCGGTCGAGGATCGTGCCGATGATCGACGCGTACGTCGACGGACGGCCGATCTCCCGATCCTCCAGCTCCTTGACCAGCGACGCCTCGGTGTAGCGGGCCGGCGGCTTGGTCGAGTGGGCGGCGACGTCCAGCCGCGAGACGGTGAGCGCGTCGCCCTCCGCCAGGTTGGGCAGCCGCTTCTCCGAGTCGTCGCGGTCGGTCGCCGGGTCGTCGTGACCCTCCACGTACGCCTTGAGGAACCCGTAGAACGTGATCGTCCGGCCGGAGGCGGCGAACTCGACGTCCTCGCCCGCCGACGACCGGCCGCCCACCTTGACCTGGATCGACTCGCCGACCGCGTCCTTCATCTGGGACGACACGGTCCGCTGCCAGATCAGCTCGTAGAGCCGGAACCTGTCGCCGCTCAGCCCGGTCTCGCCCGGCGTGCGGAACTCCTCGCCGGACGGCCTGATCGCCTCGTGGGCCTCCTGCGCGCTCTTGACCTTGCTGCTGTAGAGGCGCGGCTTGTCGGGGACGTACGCGGCGCCGTACAGCTTGATCGCCTGCGAGCGCGCGGCCTGCACGGCGGTCTCCGACAGCGTGATGCTGTCGGTCCGCATATAGGTGATGTAGCCCTCTTCGTAGAGGCGCTGCGCCACCTGCATCGTGTACTTGGCGGAGAAGCCCAGCTTGCGGCTGGCCTCCTGCTGCAGCGTGGTCGTCCGGAACGGCGCGTACGGCTTGCGCGTGTACGGCTTGCGCTCGACGGACTTGACGGCGAACGACGAGTCGCCGAGCCTGGCGGCCAGCTCGCCGGCGGCCTGCTCCGACAGGTGGAGCACGTCGGCGTTCTTCAACTGCCCGGTGCTGGCGAAGTCGCGGCCCTGGGCCACGCGCTTGCCGTCGACGCCGGTCAGCGTCGCGCTGAAGTCGCGCGGCCGCTCCTCCGGCTTGCCGCTGTCGAACAGCGCCTGCAGGTCCCAGTAGTGGGCGGCGGTGAAGGCCAGGCGGTCGCGCTCGCGCTCCACCACCAGCCGGGTCGCCACCGACTGGACGCGGCCGGCGGACAGCCTCGGCTTGACCTTCTTCCACAGGACCGGGCTGACCTCGTAGCCGTAGAGGCGGTCGAGGATGCGGCGGGTCTCCTGGGCGTCGACCAGGCGCAGGTTGAGCGAACGGGGGTTGGCGACGGCGTCGCGGATGGCCTGCGGGGTGATCTCGTGGAACACCATCCGGTGCACCGGCACCTTCGGCTTGAGCACCTCGCGCAGGTGCCAGGCGATCGCCTCGCCCTCGCGGTCCTCGTCAGTCGCCAGGTAGAGTTCGTCGGCGTCCTTCAGCAGCTGCTTCAGCTTGCTGACCTGAGACTTCTTGTCGGGGTTGACCACGTACAACGGCTCGAAGTCGTGCTCGACGTTCACGCCGAGGCGTGCCCACGACTCCCCTTTGAACTTCTCGGGGATGTCGTCGGCCTTCTCCGGCAGATCGCGGATGTGGCCGATGCTCGACTCGACGATGTAGCCGGCGCCGAGGTAATCGCCGATGGTCTTCGCCTTGGCGGGCGACTCGACGATCACCAGACGTCTTCCGCCGGCACTGCCGTTGTTGGCTGGCACGCTGCTTCCTACCTCGCTGTTCGCTTGCAGTCCCCCTGCCGGACGTCCGGCATAGATCTGAAAGGTAACCCCTCGCTCGGAAATTTCCTTCCCCCGGGCTACCCACTGGCTTCCGGGTCCATCCACGAGCACGCAGAATAGGGCCCATCGAGCGGCATGGCGCCCTGACTCACCCTGGAGACTAATCGTTGTGCTCGACTACTCCTACATGGATCTCTTCATCCCGCGCGACCTCTCCCGAGAAGCCGCACGTCAGCTGCTGACCGAGCACGCAGAGTACGGCAAGTGGGAACTCGCCCGAGTGCGCAAGCACGCGGACGGCAGCAGGCACGTACGCCTCCGACGCAAGATCGTACGGGTGCGCAGCACCCTCGCACGCCCAGGCTGAACACCCGGGCATGGCTTTGCCCGTCCCGGGCCGCGCCCCCGGAACGGGCAAAGCGTTCAGCGCGCGCTGCCCCTGGAAGGCTTCCAGGGGCAGCGGCCGTATGCGGACACCTACCTATGAGCTATCCGAGGCGCGGGTCGCTCAGCGGGTGTCACTTGCTGGTGGGACGGAACCGGCGGGTGGCCGCGAACAGGGTCGCCGTCACCGCGAACAGCCCGCCCAGCGCCAGGGCCAGCAGCGAGGCGGCGGACATCCCGGTGACGCCCGCGGGCTGGGCGGCGCTCATCAGCCCCAGGTCGCCGGCGGGCAGGCCGCGGGTGAGCGACTTGACCGTGCCGCCGACCGGGGTGGCGGCGACCAGCTCGGTGGCCGGGTTCGCGGAGCCCGCGGTGTGCTTCTTGGACGGCTTGGCAGGCTTGGCCGACTTGGCGGGCGTGGCCGGGGTCGACGGCAGGCCGGGCATGCCGGGCACCTGCGGCAGGCCGAGCTGGCCGACGACGTCGCCGACGACCGGCAGGCCGCCGCCGCTCATCTGCTGGGAGGCGTTGCCGAGACCCTGCGCGCCGCTCAGCGCGGGCAGCACGGGCAGGGCGGGAACCATGCCGCCGCCGCTCTGGCGCGCCTTGCCGGCCAGCGGGGTGTTGTGGCGGTAGCCCTTGCCGGGGCCGGGGCGGCCCACGTGGGCGCCGCCGAGGCACCCGGCGGCGGCGTCGCCCAGGACGGCCACGGCGTTGCCGCAGACGTTGACCGGAGCGGTGATCGGCGCGACCAGCTGGTTGCCGGCGAGCACGCCCGAGCGGCCGGACGTCCTGTTGCCGCCCGCGCCGGAGCCGCCGCTCTTGTGCACGCTCGCCCCGCCCTTGCAGTGAGCCTCGGACTTGCCGAGCGCCGCCACGGCGTTGCCGCAGGCGTTGATGGGGGCGGTGATCGGGGCGACGATCTGGTTGCCGGAGAGCACGCCCGACCGGCCGGACGTCCTGTTGCCGCCCGCGCCCTTGCCGCCGTTCTTCACCGAGACGCCGCCGACGCACCCGGCGAACGCGTCACCCGCCACGGCGACCGCGTTGCCGCACACGTTGACCGGGGCGGTGATCGGGGCCACGATCTGGTTGCCGGAGAGCACGCCCGACCGGCCGGACGTCCTGTTGCCGCCGGCGCCGGAGCTGCCTCCCTTGTTGTGCACGCTCGCCCCGCCCTTGCACCCGGAGGTCGCGTTGCCGACCGAGGTGCCGCAGGCGGTGATCGGCAGGTTGATCGGGGCCACGACCTGGTTGCCGCTGCCCGCGCCGAACCGGCCGTCGGTGTCGTTGCCGGTGGAGCCGCGCTGATAGCCGTGGCTCTGGTGGCGGCGACCGCCGTCGTTGGTGACGGACGCGCCGCCCCGGCACCCGGCGAACGCGTCGCCGAACGCGGCCACCGAGTTGCCGCAGATGTTGACCGGCGCGCTGATCGGCGCGATCACCTGGTTGCCGCCGAGCACCGAGCCGCGGCCCGACGTGGTGTTGCCGCCCGCTCCCGTACCGGTGTTGCGCACCGAGGCCCCGCCCTGGCAGCCCGCGGCCGCGTCCCCGAAGATCGCCACGGCGTTGCCGCAGGCGTTGATCGGGGCCGAGATCGGCGCGTTGATCTGGTTGCCGCCGATGATGCTGCGGTCACCGGAGGTGCGGTTGCCGCCCGCGCCGCCCTTGCCGGACTTGCGCACGGTCGCGCCGCCCTTGCACCCGGCGTCGGAGTTGCCGAACAGCGAGACCGCGTTGCCGCAGGCGTTGACCGGCGCGCTGATCGGCGCGTTGATCTGGTTGCCGCCGAGCACGCTCGACTCGCCGGAGGTCCGGTCGGAGATGCCGCCCCTGCCCTGGTCGACGACGGACGCGCCGCCCGCCGAGGTGGCGGTGGAGTCGCCGGCCACGCCGACGGCGTTGCCGCTGATGTCGATCGGCAGCGAGACCGGCAGGTTGACCTGGTTGCCGCCGCCGATGGAGTGGTCGCCGTCGGTGTCGGCCGAAGCCGTGCCGCCGCCGAACGACAGGACCGCCACGGCGAGCAGAGCCGCGGGGGTGGAAGCCTTCGCCCATGTACGCATGAGAATGCTCCTACTGATGTTTGGGGGGAATTACCTGACAGCCCGCGGCCGGCCCGGAGCCATGCGAGAGCACAGCGGAAACCCCGGGGAGCGCGAACCTGCTGAAGTGATCGACATGTCACCCGCTGACGGAGGGGAACTCGCCCACGCTCCGCCGCCGGCCGGAAAAGGGCCGGAACCTTGTGGCGGGGATTAGTCAGGTGAGAAAGAAGGGTCGTCCGCCGCTGCGCGGACGACAGGGGGTCGCACGTAAGCGGGAACGACGCGCCTCACATCGAGCCGCGGGTCGAACCCGTACCGTGTGACATCCCCCATGCTCGGCCCGAACGGGCCGTTGCCACCGCCGGTGGGCACCAGACCGTCGGTGTCGAGAATCTGGCCGGTGGGGCCGGGCGACGGCAGACCGTGGTCCGACTGGCTGGTGAGCCCGTCGACCGTCAGCCCCGCCATGGCCTCGGCGTCGTCGGACGCCACGACCGCGAGGGATGAGCCGTTTCCTGACGCCGCTCCTATCGCCGTCCCTGTCGCCGCGATGGAATCCGCGGCCGCGGGAGCGGCGGTGAGCATCTGGAAGATCACGGCGAGCAGCCAGCCGGCGGCCACAAGACCGCCGACTGCAACCGCACGCACCAGGACCCGACGAGCGACGGCCGCGAACCGCGCCATCCGGTCAACCCGGCGGGCGCCGGTGGGCACGCTCCGCACAGCGAGGGACCGCTCCCTCTGCCGCTGTGCGGTCATGCGTGCCACGTGACCTCCCGAAAGGACGACCGGCGCAAGGGCCGGTCGCATGACAACCCCTCAACGGTCCGTAACCGTAGCAGTACTCAAGGTTGTCGCAAGCGCTTTTCACCGGAGATCCAGCAACTGGTCAAGCCCGCCCGCCCAAACCCCCTCGAACCACCCTCGCCCCCCATGACACGGCCTGCTCCCGGCGACCTGTGCGTCACGCATGGCGTCTCTCCCCATAGCTGGTATGACGCACCCCGAAAGGTTTGCTAACCTTACGGAGCCGACGCGGGATGACGGTCTCGCGTGCAGGCACCACGTCCGGGTGGCGGAATAGGCAGACGCGCTAGCTTGAGGTGCTAGTGCCCTTTGCGGGGCATGGGGGTTCAAGTCCCCCCTCGGACACAAACCGAACGCACATGTGGGGGCTCCGGAGCAATCCGGGCCTCCACATACTGCTTTTCCAGGTAGAAAGTGAGCTTCAGCCCGAGCTGGGTGTAGAGCGCGGCCTTGTCGTCCGGGTCCGCTTCACCGACCAGCCGCACCAGGTCGCCGACCTCCTCGATCATCGACCTGATCTCCGCGACGCTGATGCGCTGCGCGGCCGGGGCGGCCTTGAGCTCACCCACCAGGTGGGCGCGTTCAATCTTCGTCTCGTTGATCCATCCGGCGATCTCGATAGGGTCCCCTCCGGCATCGAGGGCAGAGCGGTACTGACCCAGCTTGCGATCACACTTGGACAGGCGTTTCCGCAAGTCGACCAGGGCCGCCTCGTTGGGGTCGATCACCTGCTCTGCCATCGCCGCGATCGTGCGTTCCAGCGACTTCGGCCCGAACTCGGTCCCCAGCCGGCCATCGACCTCATCCAAGATCTCCGACTCCCGCAGGTCATCCGCAGCGCCGCCTCCGACGAACAGACCGCGACCCGCCTCTACAGCGCTCAACCCCATCGAGGACTGGCCCGGCCTCCACCAGATCCCCCTCTACAACGAGCCCACCCTGCTGTGGCCCGCGCCGGGCATCCCACGCAGCAGGCGCATACGCTGCCGGAACTGCTCCACTATCCATGGATCGTCCCGCTCCAACAGACCGCGCTGAAGCACGACCGACAGACGCCGCACCACGTCCAAGGGGTGAACGCCGGCAAGTTGCCGCGCCGACGCGCGATCCCTTGCGTTCAGACGTGAGCGCAGCGGCACGCCTTCCGTCCGCATCCGATTCCGCGCTACAGGGCGGCTTCGTTCATGTCGACCATGGTGTCGAACGCCGGCAGGCCTCCAGCGGGAGCGCGGACGACGCCGACCTGAGCCGGCTTGGGCCGTGCGATGGTCGTGGCGGAACCCCAGGACACGGCCTTGATCACAGCGCCGCCGTCGGCCCCTTTCCGCTTGTCCTCGACACTCCAGCCCGACCCGAACTGGAAGGGCAGGCCATTCGCATCGAAAATGATGCGCCAGCCGACGGCCTTGTTTGCGATACTCGCGTCAGGCCGCTTCCCGGCCACCTCACGAAATGTGGGCGACAATTTGTAGAGCTCGCCGAACGTGATGGAGCCCGAATACCATCCGGTCTTCCTCATGGCCGGAGTTTTGCCGGCCGGATTCGGCAGGCCGAACTTCCGCTCGTCGGCGTCGGCAATCAGCGTCTTGAGCGTTCGGATCTCGAAGATGTTGATGACCTGGTCACGGAAAGCCGTGGCCGCGGGGGTGCCCTTTCCGCGCCGCGCCCAGGTCTTTCCCTCAGGCAGGCCGGCGGTCCACAACCGCCCCGTGTCGTAGAACCAGCCGTTCGTGTTGACCCAGCGGTGCGGCCGAGTCTGAGTGAGCAGGCTTTTCGCGACCAGATCGCCTTCGGCGGCGTGTTCCTTGGCGAGCGGGAGGTTCTCCCTGTCGAAGTTCACCCGGCGGGTGAGCCCTACCGCGGCGACTCCGTTCCTGCCCAGTTGCAGCCTTCCGTCCTGGATCGGGTTGAAGCGGAACACGCGGGCCATGTTGTCGGCGGATCTGTTTCTGCCGTTGAACGTGACGGTGCCGTACTGGGTGAACTTCATACTCGCGCCTTTGACAAGCTGCTGCTGCACGGCGCGCACCACATCAGGAATGGCGGCCTCGGCCGGAACCGGCGTTACGAGCATCGCCGCGGGGCCGATGAGTACGGCGGACAAGAGCACTGGTGAACGGCGCATCGACGTATGCCTTCTGCTACAGGCCAGAGAACGGCCACTGATCGCGAAAGCGTACCATTCGCGTGAGCGAGTCTGCGGAGTTGAAGAACTCGAATCATTTGCCGTCTTCGCCTTCGCTTCGATTCCGCTAGGCCACACCGTTTTTCAGGAGCGGAACCCTCAGCTCAGTCAGTCACGGCAAAAGACCTGCACTCGTCCTGGCGTGCGGCGAGCAGGCCGGCCGCGAGCCCACTGCAACCGGCAAGAAGCAGCAGCCCGGACAGGTACATCGCCCACGGGCTGATGCCGCTGCCGACGAACTCCACCGCGAGCCACACCCACAGCACCGGGCCGACCCATCGCGGATGCACGTGCGAACGGAAGTGGGCGATCGACAGCAGCAGCATGCCCACCACGGTGCCGACCACACCGATCAGGAGGAACGGGACGATCAGGGCCGACTGCTCCTGCGCGGCGATCAGCTGGGAGTAGGCGTCACGGTGGGCGGGCTCATCGGCCATCACGACCTGGGTGAGCGTCCAACCGCCGGCTACGGTGTGGCCGAACGCGCCGAGCACCCCGAACACGCCACCGATGATCGTGAGTCGCGGGAACCTCGGCCGCAGCCAGGCGACCAGCCCCACGACCGCGACCGCGAACGGCAGTTGGGACCAGAGGAACATCTGGGCGGCGGCCGACGCGCCCGCACGCGCGTCGGCGATCGTGGCGAGCCACTGCGCCCGGTCATCGGGCAGCTCGGGCTGTAGGGCCATGAAGCCGACGCTGAGCAGGGCAAACGCGAGGAGGCAGACCGCTATGAGAATGCGAAGGTGTCGTGTCATGTGCGACAGTCAAGTCTGAGCGGCTCGTCACTGTAGTCGGCCGAGAGTGGTCAGCGGTGTCAACTTCGGGCTGATGTCTTCGACCTGCTCGTCCCCTACAGTTGACCCCCATGGACGTGTGGTGGCGCCGGACCGCCGATGTCGGCCTGTGTCTGGCCGTACTCGTCACGGGCCTCACCGAGATATGGCTTCCGCTCGGATCGCGGCAGGGCGACGGGGATCCGCTCGCGACGAGCGTGCAGGTGCTGGTCGTCACGGCTTCGCTGTGGTGGCGGCGCACCCACCCGATCCCGACGACCGCCGTGACGATTGTCGGGCTGTGCGCCTCGGCCCAGCTTGGGTTCCTGCTGTTCTTCGGGCAGTTCGTGCCGTTCCTGATCGCCGTGTTCTCGGTGGCGCGCCATGGCAAGGGACGCGAGCCGTGGATCGGTGCGGCCATGGCCGGTGCGGCCCTCATCTACGCCGACCTGTTCATCGATCTGCTCGGCGGGTTCGGCGAAATGCTGTACCACTGGGGTGTCGTGGGCGTCTGCTTCGCCTTCGGCCGCTGGCAGTCGATCATGGCCAGTCACGCCCGGTCCTCTCAGCGGCGGGCGGTGGCGGCCGAGGTCGCCGCAGCCGAACAGGCGGCACAGGCCGTCATCGAGGAACGCACCCGCATCGCCCGCGAACTGCATGACATCGTCGCACACGCGATGAGCGTGATGGTGGTACAGGCAGGCGCGGCCGAACAGATGGTCACCGACGACCCCGACCGGGTGCGCCGTACTCTCGCCACTATCCGACGCACCGGCAACGGCGCCCTCGCTGAAATGCGACGGGTAGTCACCATGCTTCGCGACACCGACGAGGTCGGCCTGCTCTCACCCCAGCCCGGACTGTCGGGCCTGCAGACACTGGTCGACGACGCTCGGAAATCCGGGCTTCCCGTGGAGTTCACCGTGGCCGGGGCGCCGCGGGCGCTGCCCGCCGGCCTCGACCTCGCAGCATTCCGGATCGTGCAGGAGGCGCTGACCAACGCGCGCCGCCACGCCAACGCCGCCACCGAGGTCAGCGTGGGAGTGACATTCAGCGCCGACGAGCTGCGCATCGACGTACGTGACGACGGCTGCGGACGCCCGGGCACCGCCGGAACCGGACACGGCCTGATCGGAATGCGGGAACGGGCGGCGCTGTACGGTGGAACGCTGCAAGCCGCCCCACTGCCCGACCGCGGGTTCGCCGTCGCCGCCGTCCTTCCCCTGGAACCGGCATGACCCGCGTGTTGATCGTCGACGACCAGGCGCTTCTACGGGAAGGCTTCCGACTCATCCTCGAAAGAGGCGGCCTGGAGGTCGTCGCCGAGGCCAGAGACGGAGTCGAAGCCGTCACCGCCTGTGCCGAACACCGCCCCGACGTCGTCCTCATGGACGTACGGATGCCCCGGCTGGACGGCATCGAAGCCACCCGGCGGATCGTTGCGCGGCAGCCCGGCGTCCGCGTGATGGCGCTGACCACCTTCGATCTCGATGAATATGTGTACGGCGCCCTGCGGGCGGGCGCCAGCGGGTTCCTCCTCAAAGACGTCCCTCCCGATGACCTGGTGCACGCGGTGCGCGTCGTGGCCCGGGGCGAGGCGATGCTCGCTCCCAAGCTCACCCGCCGGCTACTCGACCGGTTCGCCACAGCGCCTTCCACCAGCCCAGCTCCGCTGCCCAACGTGACCGAACGAGAAGCGGCCGTGCTGCGGCAGGTCGCACGAGGTCGATCGAACGCCGAGATCGCCGGCGCACTGTTCCTCACCGAGGCCACGGTCAAGACCTACGTCTCCCGTCTGCTGACCAAGCTGAACCTCCGCGACCGTGTGCAACTCGCAGTCCTCGCGTACGAATCAGGCCTGGTCCAAGCCGGCGACCGAGGCTGGGACGCATAGCCCGTCACATCGGGCTCGTTTCACAGCGCGATCGCCTCCGGCCCGAGCAACGCCTTGACGTCGGCGGCGAAGCTGGGCTCGGCCGTCTTCGTCGTAGCCTCCGAGAAGACGATTCGCCAAGGCCCACCGCCACGCTGCCTGACGACTCGCTCCCACGCCGGGCCAGATGCTCAGTTGCCACGCCGGCCGCCCGGGCTGGACTGACCACACGCCCCACGTTCTGCGTCCTTGGGCGCCTGCCCTCGGGCGAGCAGCGCGATCCCCCAACGATCATGTACAAACAGCCGCAGAGCCATCGAGCACAGCAGAACCACCTACACGCGGACCCGCTTCGCGTGCTCCAGGGCGATTGCCGCGAGCCACAGCCAGGCGAGGACCGCCGCCACGTAGAAGGCGACCCCCGTCGGGATCAGCACCGCCATGCCCGAGACGATGAGCACGGGCAGGGCCACGCCGGTCGCGATCGAGACGACCTGCCAGAGGCGGGCGCGCTCGCGGCCGTACGCCCGCCCGAACACGAACGTCGCGGCGATCAGCGAGCCGAACGCGAGGTTGAAGGCGACGGAGTGCATGATCGCGGTGGTGGTCATCACCGGCTGCAGATCCTGAGGAGTGCCCTCGGGGAAGCCGAGGCCCGCGGGTGCGGGGAAGATCCCGGCCAAGATCAGGCCGGCGCCGAAGATCGCGGTGAGGACGGGACCGGCGACCGTGCGCGGCCGGCCGGCCCGCGCCTCGCGCAGCCCGATCGCCAGCGCGATGACCGCGATCCCGCTGATGACGAAGGTGCTCGCCATCAGCCAGCCGCGGTCGCCGAGGCTGAGCATGCTGATCGCGTGTCTGGTCAGATCGAAGGCCGGCCGGGAGATCGCTTCGACTGTCGCGACGGCCATGAACAGGGCGGCCGCGAACGGTCCGAGGGCGAGGGGGAAGCGGGCGCTGGTCATGGGTCGATCCCTTCGGGGTGGATGGTGAAGGTCCTGTGCGATCACCGACATTTATTTTTGTCCATAAGATGATTGTTGTCTAGACAAAAACTTCATGTCGCTGCAGACTGTCCGCCATGAGATCGGAGCTCGCCCATGAGTAGGGACTTTCGGATCGAGCGGGAGAGCGAACTGCCCGCTGAGCCAGAGGACGTCTGGCACGCGGTGACGCGCGACTCCGCCGCCTGGTCGATCCCGCTGGACCTGTCCCGGAGCACCGTCGTGGTGTGGGAACCGCCCAGCCGGGGGGTGCTGCGGACGGAGATCGGCGACTGGTTCAACCAGATCGCGTTCGACATCACCCCGTCCCCGGGCGGCTCGTACCTCCGGTACGTGCACAGCGGCATCTTCGTCGACGACTGGGAGAGCGAGTACGAAGGGGCGCGCCGCCACACCGAGCTGTACACGCACACCCTCAGCCAGTACCTCAGGTACTTCCGTGGCCGGAGCTTCCGACGTTTCGAGGCGCTCGCGCCGAAGTCGTCGATCACCGCCGACGCCCTCGACAGGATCCGCTCCGCCTGGGGTATCGCGGCGGACACGCCCACCGGCTCCGAGCTCACCCTGCCCGTGCCCGGCGCCGCCGCCAAGGCCGGGGTGCTCGACTTCCACGACGACGCCTTCATCGGCGTGCGCACCGAGGACGCCCTCTACCGCGCCTTCGGCCGCAACCGCTTCGGCTCCCCGGTGGCCGTCGGCGTGTACGAGTACGGCGTTCAGACCCGCTCCGAGCGAGAATCGTCCCACGCGTGGACCGTCTGGCTGCGTGATCTCTACGGAGCGGCAGCCGCACCATGAGCCTTCACTCACGCGGTGCACCTCGTGGGGCTGGATCGCCGCCGTCGTGTTCCTCGGGCGCGCCTCACTCTGCGGCACCGGACCGCCGAACACGGTCGATGACCGGGGCGCCCCGGCCGGTGGGGCGGGCCTGACATCCCGGGGTGCTGTGTCGTCGGACTGGTGACAAGCCCAGATCCCACGATGGGGAGTGATGAGTGACGATGGCCGCGCACCGTGAGGTAGACGAAGCCGAGATCGAGCGGCTGGTCGAGACGATCGTCGAAGGAATCCGGGCCAAGGATCTCGAGACCCTGAGGCGGCTTTACGCGACGGACGTCGTCTCCTTCGACGTCGAGCCGCCGCTGCAGCATGTGGGGATCGAGGCGAAGATGGCGAACTGGACGAAGGCGTTCACGTTCTTCCGGGATGTGGATTACGAGCTTCGCGACCTGACGCTCACCGTTGGCGATGACGTGGCGTTCGGCCACGCTTTCGGTCGGCTCAGCGGCACGCTGGAGAACGGGACGGCGACGAAGGGCATGTGGGTCCGGGCCACGTTCTGCTTCCGGAAGACCGACGACCATTGGGTCGTCGCGCACGACCAGGTCTCTGTGCCGTTCGACGTCGCCAGCGGCAGAGCCGCGGCCGACCTTGAGCCCTGACGAGTCGCCGAAGCGCACCTGTCCGTGCAGGCGGACGCGCCCGGCCGGATGGTGAAGGGTTCGTGGCGGCACGATGAGACCTGGCCGCGGGACCAGAGTGCCCGGCGCCGGTGTGGCGCCGGGCACTCTCCGGGGCGGCGACGTCTCGCACGCCTGCGGTGACGGCTTCTGTGGCTCAGAATCCGATGGTCTCGCGGAGCAGCAGGACGGTGCCGCGTCCGGGCTGGGGTTCCGCGTTGAGGATGAGCAGGCGGTTGGGGGCGCTGGGCGCGCCGTAGGCCTTCATGGCGCGGTCGTTCTCCAGCGGGAGGCAGTGGTCTTCGACGCGGCGCAGCGCGGTGGGCAGGTCGGACACCACCTTCTGCGCCCCGACGATCCAGATCGCGTGGGCTGCGGCGCCGGCGTAGCCGGGCAGCTGGCTTCCGGTGGCCGAGGCGACCACGAGGGAGCCGGTTTCGGTGACCGCGGCGACACTGCCCACGATGACGTCGGGGGTGGACATGAGCCGCCAGATCTCGCGCATCTGGGTGGCGCGGTCCATGGCCAGGCCGCGTGGCTTGACGGCGTCGTAGCGCCCGCTGGTGTTGATGTCCTCCTCGATGCCGGACAGGCGGAGCGTCTCGCTGGCCCCGGTGAACACGCTGGCGCCCTCGGGTATCAGCTCTTTGACGCGGGTACGCGCGGCGGCGCCGTCGTCGAGGATTTCCACGGTGAAGCCGTGGTCCGTCAGCGCGGCGGCCGCCCGCTCCAGGCGCTGCGCGGATGCCGGGTGGGTGAACGGTGCTGCCGGCGTTGAGGTGGTCATGAAGCTTCCTGTTCGCTGGATGACGTGTTCGTCTCGGCAGTACGACGACGCAGTCCCCGCGAATGTGAGGTGACGTGCCGACCTCACAGTTCGGCGCGCTGTCTCGTCGAACAATGAGGGCAGCTGCGACCGAGGGAGCCGTCGACACCATGACCACCCGATCCGAGCCAGGACACGGCCTGAGTGCGCTCATGAGCGAGCGGCGTCAGTTGATCAACCTCGCCTACCGGCTCCTGGGCTCCCTGGCCGAGGCGGAGGATGTCGTACAGGAGACCTACGCCCGCTGGTACGCCATGTCCCGGCAGCAGCAGGACGCCATCGAGTCCCCCGGCGCCTGGCTGACGAGGGTCGCCGGGCGCATCTGCCTGGACGTGCTCGGCTCGGCGCGCGCGAGGCGGGAGCGGTATGTGGGCGAGTGGATCCCCGAGCCGCTGCCCGAGCGTACGGAGTGGATCAGCGGGCGGCCGGGCGGTGCGACCGTCGACCCGGCCGACCGGGTCACCCTGGACGAGTCGGTCAACATGGCCTTTCTCGTCGTGCTCGAATCGATGACCCCGGCCGAACGCGTCTCGTTCATCCTGCACGATGTCTTCTGCCACTCCTTCGCCGAAGTGGCCGAGATCGTCGGCCGGACTCCGGCGGCATGCCGCCAGCTGGCCTCCTCGGCCCGCCGCCGCATTCGCGAATCGCGGAGCCCCGCGAGTCCGGCAGCCCAGCAGGCCGGCATCGTCAAGGACTTCAAGCAGGCGTGGGAGGCCAAGGACATCGACGCCCTGATCCGCCTGCTCGACCCCGACGCCACGGCGATCGCCGACGGCGGCGGCCTCGCCACCACCTTCCTGCATCCCATCGAAGGCGGCGGGCAGGTCGCGCGTGCCTTGGTCGAGATCGCCGATCAGAAGCCCGGCGACGTGACGATCCTGGAGCGTACGGTCAACGGTCAGCCCGGTCTGGTGGCTCAGCAAGCCGGCGTCACCGTGACGGTGTTCGCGTTCGAGGTCGCGGGTGACCGGATCAAGCGCATCTGGGCCGTACGCAACCCCCAGAAACTCCGTCACTGGACGTGCTGAGGCGCGTCTCGGCCAGGGCGGCGGGGCCCTGGACGGTTCACTTGCCGTCGATCAAAAGCTGGGCGGACGTGACCGGTGTGATCTCCTTCAGGTATTTGTTCGCCAGCAGCCAGCTCACCGGGACCTCGTCGTCCGTCTCCGGGAGTTCGGGGAAGTATCTGCTGATCACGTGGTATTGCGTGCCGCCGCCCGGCATCTGGAACGCGGGCGCGGCCGGGCCCACCTCGACGCGGAACGACTTGCGAACTCGGAACGCGTGATAGTTGCACAGGTGCTGGGGGTCATCGGGGTTGGTGTTCAGGTTACGCGGCGGCAGCCCTCGCCTGATGTACAGGTCGCCCATCGGCGCCAGGAACGACCCCGAATAGCCGCCGAACCGGTCGAGTTTCATGCCGGCCTGCAGGAAGGTCGTCTTACGCAGCAGCCGGCCGTTCGGGAAATCGCCGGAACGGCCGAAGCCGGCGTCAGGCGGGAAGCGGTAGTTGTTCGTGGTGTAGTCCCAGTAGCGCGAGAGGAAATGCTGCGGGGAAAGCTCGCCCAGCGGCACGTAGCCGCGCAGGATCGCGCCCAGATGACCGGTCCTCGGCAGGACGGTCGGCCCGAGGTCGGGGTCGCCGGTGATGTAAGGAGGTCCGCAGACCCGATGGCCGGCCGGGGGACGGGAATCGTCCTTGCCCGGGGGCGGCGACGGGCGGACCAGCCGGGTCTCGGACTGGACGGCGCTCTCGGCGTGCGCTGCCACGCCGCCCATTCCGCCCATGGCGCCCAACATCGTGCATATCGCGGCGGCCAGCATGGCGCCCCGTCGGTTGTACCGCATGACTTTCCCGTCGATCCTGGATGGCGAACGAATGAGAACTGATCACCAGCGAATCGACGACGCACCGGATCGCGGCGCGGCACAGCTCATTTCTGTTTGGCTGACTGCTACGGCGGTCTTCGGCTGTCCGCATATAGTGATCGGCTTCTACATTCCCGCCATCGTCGGAATCACAATCTCGGGCAGCATCATGAGAAAGGCAAAGAATGATCCGATAAAAGCGACAAGACTGCCATATAAAGAAATTCTCGACATGCGATGGTTTGTCTGCAATGTCTTGATATGCACCGGCCAGGCTGCGAACTCAAGGATCCGGCCGGCATTCTCCGAAATTCAGCGGCCGGATTGAGCGGCGGCCATGATGCCGTGCACGGCCTGGCTGATGCGGGCGGCGGCCTGGTCGGGGTCCGGGCGGCCGGCGTCGAGCCAGGTGATGACGGCTTCCAGGGTGAAGGCAGGGATCAGGTTCGCTGCCCAGTCGAGCCACGGCCCCGCGGGGATAGCTCGGGCGAGGTTGCGGTGGGCGATCTCGCGGGAGGCGGCCTGGATGGTGTCGATCAGCTCGCGGAAGTCGGGCTCGCGGGCGGCGTGGCGGAACAGCAGCCGGAATCCGTCGGGGTCCGCCTCGGCGGCGCGCAGCAGGGCGGGGATGGAGCTTTCGTCGAAGTGGTCGGCGCCGGTGGCCTCGGCCAGTCGCGCGCACGCGCGGTCCAGCACGGCCCGATAGAGGTCGGCCTTGGAGTCGAAGTGCCGATACAGCATCGCCCGGGTCAGCTCGGCCTCGGCGGCGATGTCGTCCAGGCCGGTGGCGACATATCCGGCGCGAGCGAAGGCGCGGGTGGCCGCGTCCAGGATCTGCTCACGCCGCTCCGCGCGGCGCAACCTGCGCACCGGCCGAGCCGGCCCGGCGTCATGGTCGCTCATCCCACCTCCACTTGTATAAGGCAGAGTATACATCTAGCTTAATAGACACCGGAGTATACAAAGCTGCGTTTACCTCATGGAGGAGTCATGTCGTCCGCCCCCGCTCAGCTCCCCTACGACCAGCCCGGCCCTCTACGACCGCCGCCGCTGCTGCGCCGGCTGCAGGCCTCGGGCCCCATCCACGCCATCCGCACCGCCGTCGGCGACCCCGGCTGGCAGGTGACCGGGTACGAGGAGGTACGCGCCCTGCTGGACGACCCCCGACTGGGCCGTGCCCACCCCGAGCCCGAACACGCCTCCCGCACCGGCGAATCAGAGCTGTTCGGCGGCCCCCTCGGCGGCTTCGACACCGAGCAGGCCGACCACCGCAGGATGCGCTCGCTGCTGCAGCCGCACTTCTCGCCCAGGCGGATGCGCGCACTGCGCGGCCGAGTCGAGACGCTCACCACCCGGCTGCTCGACGAGCTGGCCGCCGCCGGGCCGCCCGCCGACCTGCACGCCGCGCTGGCGCTGCCGCTGCCGATCACGGTCATCTGTGAGCTGCTCGGCGTCCCGTACGAAGAGCGCGAGCAGTTTCGCGGCTGGACGCAGGAAGCCGCTGACATCACCGACCGGGCCCGCTCGGCTCAGGGGCTGGGCTCGTTGTTCACCTACGGGCGGCAGTTGGTGGCCCGCAAGCGCGCCACCGGTGATGCGGACGCGGACGTGATCTCCCGGCTGGCCGCCACCGACGGGGTGAGCGACGACGAGGCCGCCGCGATGGGCATGTTCCTGCTGTTCGCCGGGCACGAGACCACGGTCACCGCGATCGGCCGGGGCGTGCTGTGGATGCTGTCCACGCCCGGCCAGTGGCGGGCCCTGGTAGATGACCCGTCCCGGATCGACGCCGCGGTGGAGGAGATCCTGCGCGCCCCGAACCTCGGCGGCGGCGGCATCCCCCGCTACGCCCGGGAGGACCTGGACATCTCCGGCGTCCACGTCCGGGCCGGGGACCTGGTGCTGCTGGACACCGGCGCGGCCAACCACGACCCTGCTGTCTTCGCCGACCCTGACCGGTTCGATCTCCACCGGCCCGCGGTGCCGCACCTGACCTTCGGCCACGGCGCCCGCTACTGCGTCGGCGCGCCGCTCGCCCGGATCGAGCTGCAGGTGGTCTTCTCCCAGCTCGCCGCTCGCTTCCCCACCCTGGAGCTGGGCTGCCCGGTGGCGGAGCTGACCTTCGACACCCGCACGCTGACCGGCGGGCTGACCGCTCTGCCGGTGGCCTGGTGACCGGCATGAGCGCGGCGAAGGCCATGGACGAGCGCGGCATGACCGAACGCCGCCGCGAGCTGCTGGCCGGCCTCGGCGGCGAGGTGGTCGAGGTCGGCGCCGGGCACGGCGTCAACTTCACGCACTACCCGGCCGAGGTGACGCGGGTGGTGGCGGTGGAGCCGGAGCCGCGCCTGCGCGAGCGGGCCGCCGCTGCCGAGACGGCCGTCCCCGTGGACGTGGTGCCCGGCGTCGCCGGGCACCTGCCGGTGGCCGACGCGAGTGTGGACGGCGTGGTGTTCTGCATGGTGCTGTGCTCGCTGCCCGACGTCGGTGCGGCGCTGACCGAGGCGCGGCGGGTGCTCAAGCCCGGCGGGCAGTTGCGTTTCCTGGAGCATGAGCGCGCCGGCACGTCCGGCCTGGCCAGGGTGCAGGACGTGCTGGATGCCACCATCTGGCCGCTCATGGTCGGCGGCTGCCATCTTGGCCGGGACGCCGAGGCCGCGATCCGGCGGGCCGGGTTCCGCGTCGATCGTCTGGATCGTTTCCTGTTCCCTCCGGCGCGTACTCCGTTCTCCTTCCACCTCCTCGGTACGGCCGTGCGGGCGGGCGATGAGTGAGCGGTGTGCGCAAGGTCGTCATCGGTACGGGCGAGCTTCAGTGATCCAGCGGGCGGCGAGCAGGCCGGAGGCGGCGGTGAGGATGGCGGCGGCGATGACGGTGGCGTTCAGGCCGAAGGCGTCGGCCAGGAGGCCGGCGAGCAGGGCGCCGGCGGCGTAGCCGATGTCGCGCCAGAACCGGTAGGTGCCCAGGGCATTGGCGCGCCAGGCGGGATGGGCGTGGTCGGAGACGGAGGCGATCAGCGCCGGGTAGACCATGGCGGTGCCCAGCCCGAGCGCGACAGCGGACAGGATCCCGGCCAGCAAGGGACGTTCGAGCAGGACCAGGGCGAGGACGAACCCAGCCGCCTGGACGAGCATGCCGGACACGATGAGGGGTTTGCGGCCGATGCGGTCGGCCAGATGTCCGGTGGGTATCTGGCCGAGGCCCCACAGGATCGGATACAGGCCCTTGATCAGGCCGACGGCGGCCAGGCCGAGACCGTGCTCGGTGAACAGCAGCGGGAACACGCCCCAGGTCAGGCCGTCGTTGAGGTTGTTGACCAGCCCGGCCTGGCTGGCGCCGCGCAGCGAGCGCTCGCGCCAGGAGGTGCGGGCGAACGTGGCGACCGGCCCGATGCGCTCTCCGTCCGGCAGCGGCTTGGGGTGCTGAGCGAGCTCCAGGGCGACGTGCGCGGCGGTGTCGCGGACGACCACCGACAACGCCAGGCCGGCGACGACGAAGACGACGCCGATCAGCTCGGGTGCCGGACGCAGCCCGTAGACGGTGGCCAGGTAGCCGGTCAGCAGCGCGGTGACGCCGACCGCGGTGTAGCCGGCGGCCTCGTTCAGCCCGGTGGCCAGGCCGCGGCGGGCCGGGCCGACCAGGTCGATCTTCATGTTGACCGTCATCGACCAGGCCAGTCCCTGGTTGAGGCCGAGCAGCAGGTTCGCCGCCACGATCCACCACCACGACGGCCCCCACGCCAGCATGAACGGCACCGGCGTGCCGATCAGCCATCCGGCGACCAGGAGTTGTTTGCGGGAGAAGCGCGCGGTCAGCGCACCGGCGGCCAGGTTCGTGGCCGCCTTGGTCAGGCCGAAGGCGATGATGAAGGAGAACACCGCCAGGTCACTGGTCAGGCCGAAAACCTCGGTGCCGATCAGTGGCACGGTGGTGCGCTCCAGCCCGACCAGCCCGCCGACGCAGACGTTGACGATCACGAGCAGGGTGAACTGCAACCAGTTCTCGGCCAGCCCGAGCCGCACTGGGGGGATGGTGCCGGTGCTCACCGAGCACCGGCGGCGTCAACGGTGTCGAGCCGCAGGCCGTGGGCGGCGGCATACTCGGCCGGGCCTCCGTCCAGGACGGTCACACCGGTGTGGCCGGCTCGTTCCAGCAGGCTCGCGGCCGTCATGGCGCGCTCGCCGTGCCCGCAGGCCACCACCGCGCCGGCCGGGGCGTCCGCGGCGTGCTCGGCGAGTTCGCCGAGTTCGAGGTGCAGGGCACCGGGCACGTGCCCGGCGGCGTACTCGGCCTCCTGCCGGACATCGAGGTAAGGGCCGTCCGGCGCCTGGTCGGCGGTGACGAACGCGGTGCCGACGGCCTGCCCGCCTGCCTCCAGCCAGGCGGGCAGGCCGCCGCTGAGGTGTCCGGCCAGCCGCTCGTAGCCGATCTTGTATGCCTGCCAGACGACCTCGGCGGGGTCCTGTCCGTCATCGATGACGAAGGCCAGGGGCGCGGTGTCGGGCAGCAGCCAGCCCAGCCAGGTGGCGAACTGCTCGCGCAGCGGGATGGACAGCGATCCGGGGATGTGACCTGCCGCGAACTCGGCGGCGGGGCGGCCGGCCAGCAGTCGCTTGACGAAGGTGTTCTCGTCGGGCGCGGCCAGCAGCGGGTTGGTGCGTTTCTGGGCGCCGATGGTGGTGGTGCGCTCGGTGCCGGGCGGGGCCGAGCAGAACGAGCCCGCGCCGTGGGTGAGCCATACCGCGGTCGCCTCCGGCAGAGCCGCCAGCCGCCGCATCGAGTGGTACTGGGCGCGCGCCAGTTCCTCGGTGCGGTCGGCGCCCAGCAGGTCGGTGCGGGCGGCGGAGTTCACGATCAGCGACCCGCCGGTGAACACGCCGAGCTCCTGGCCGCCGTCCAGGAGCAGGAACGACAGGTGCTCGTCGGTGTGGCCGGGCGTGGCCAGGGCACGCAACCGCAACCCGCCCAGATCGACCTCGTCACCGTCAGCCAGGCCACGGTGCGGGAACGCGCGCTGCCCTGAGGCCGAGGCCAGCACGATGGCACCGGCATCATGGCCGAGTTGTACGGCGCCGGACAGGAAGTCGGCATGCAGGTGCGTATCGGCCGCGAAGGCGACCGTCAGGTCGCGCCGACGGGCCGCGGCATACAGCGCGCGCAGGTCACGACAGGCGTCCACGGCCAGCGCGCGCCCGTCGCCCAGGTCGACCAGGTAGGCGCTGTTGCCCAGCCCGTGGTCCACCAGTGGTATCAAATGATCTTCGGTGAGACCCACGATGTCCTCCATGGCCCATTGACCTGTTGTACCGTATTCCATAGATTAATGGAGGAGTGGACGATGGACGCAACCCCGGCCCAGGCCAAGGCTCGGCTGTATGACGCGTTCGCGGCCAGCGGCAAGGCGCTGGCCAGCGGAAAACGGCTGGAACTGCTCGACCTGCTCGCCCAGGGAGAACGCACCGTGGAGGCCCTGGCCAAGGCCGCCGGGCTGAACCTGACCACCGCCTCGGCCCACCTGCAGACGCTCAAGCAGGCCGGATTCGTCGCCACCCGTCGCGACGGCGTGCGTATCCACTACCGGCTCGCCGGCGACGACGTCGCCCGGTTGTTCGCGCTGCTGCGCAAGGTCGCCGAGAACCATCAGGCCGCCGTCCCCCCGACCCGGGACGCCTACCTCGGCCGGGACGGTGCGGCGGAGGTCACTCGCGCGGAGCTGCGCGCCCGCCTCCAGGCAGGAGGCGTCGTGGTGCTCGATGTCCGGCCGGTGGAGGAATACCTGGCCGGCCACATCCCCGGGGCCGTCTCCATCCCCGTCGCCGAACTGGCCGACCGGATGAACGAGCTGCCCGAGGGCTGCGAGATCGTCGTTTATTGCCGCGGCGAATACTGCGTGTTCGCCTACGACGCAGTCCGCCTGCTGACCGACCGCGGACGGCACGCGGTCCGCCTGGCCGACGGCATGCTCGAATGGCGGCTGGCCGAGATGCCCGTCGACGCCGGGGAGCTGACATGAGCGAAGCGCCCGGACCGCACGAGCACGCGAACGCCGCCCCGGTGGTGCTGGACGGCGGTGACCGCCGCTGCGTCCACCTGCTGATCGAGCTGAGCCGCCTGGTGGCCGGCCTGCCCTCGGGCCGCGTCGTCCACCTGATCGCCACCGACCCGGCCGCCCCGATCGATCTGCCTGCCTGGTGCCACTTGACCGGTCATCGCTACCTCGGCGCTCTCACCAGCCGCGGTCGTCCCGCCTACGCCATCAGCGTCCGCGCCGACGCCCGCCGTACCGAGCCGCATGCCCCGTGGCGGTCGGCCACAGCCCCACGGTCAGGAGCGTCGCCGGGTGAGACGCCGGCCCTTGAGGAACAAGAGCGTGCCGACCGGGGTGAACACCAGGCCCAGTGCGCCGGTGATCAGCGGGGCCAGGAACGCCGACCAGAACGAGGAGATCCGCGCGTCGGACGGGTCGGCCGGGTCGTAGGCGACGGGCACGCTCTCGCCCTCCGCGTAGGCCGGTGGGTTGCTGCCCGTGGAGCTCTGGAACGAGTACTGCCTGCCGTCGACCGTGAACTCCACGGTCGGAAACCAGGTGGTGCTGCGGCGGATGTAACCGTCGGAGTTCCGGGTCGTGCTGGTCCGTGCGGTCAGCTCCACCACGGTCCCGTCCGTTCGCTGGGCCGAGGCCAGGAAGCTCGCCGTGGAGGCGGCCAGCGCGA
The DNA here is from genome assembly GCF_040676925.1 of Nonomuraea sp. NPDC049486. Classification (NCBI taxonomy): domain Bacteria; kingdom Bacillati; phylum Actinomycetota; class Actinomycetes; order Streptosporangiales; family Streptosporangiaceae; genus Nonomuraea; species Nonomuraea sp. NPDC049486. The sequence continues at coordinate 92,373 of NZ_JBFAPV010000004.1, read as the reverse complement.
TGGTGACGCAGAGCAGGACCAGACCGATCAGGCCGAAGATTCCGCCGACGAGAGTGAAGAGCCGTCCGTTGTGCATGGGACGAGTGTGCCAATACCGGTGCCGGGCGCGCTGCCCCCTGTTGTCGCAGTCGGGCAGCGCCACATGGCCGGCTAGCGTTGCGGGCGCCGGCCCAGCTTGTCGGTCCAGCCGAACTCCTCGAAGGTGACACGGACCGTGTCCTCGTCCTTCTCGGCCACCGAGTACTCCAGCAGTTCCGCCGTGTCCTCGTCGACGACCAACTGGAACTCGTACCCGTCGTCGCTCTCGACCGCCAGGCCGACCCCCGCGCGCCCGGTGGCGTCCTCGACCTCGCCGTGGGAGGTGATGCCGGGCTGGTCGGCGAGGATACGGAAGATGGCCGCCCGGGTGCCGGGAGTGGTCGGGGCGGTCATCAGGTCGACGGTGGTCTGCCACAGGTAGAGGTCGAACTCCTTGTGGGGGTCCGGCAGTTTCGCGAACTGGGCGCGCAGGCGGCCGGCCAGCGCCTTCTTCGACGTGGGCAGGTCGCCGACGTTCTGCATGGTGATGTCCATGTTGGGGATCGACAGGGGCCGCGGAAGGTTGTCGTCGACGCTCTTGGGCTTGTCCTCCGCCAGTTTCGGTGAGCCCTCCTCCTTCCACTTGGCCTCGTCCTGCGGTGAGGGGAAGACGACCTCGCGATCGCTGCTCTTCACGCGGTGGGTGCCGCCGAGCCGCTTCGGCCGCCACCGTTCCTCGGACTCGACGATGTACGCCCGGTACGGGGGCCCGTCGGGCTGGATGCTCTTGCGCAGGTTCTCCAGCTTCTTGTTGTACTTCTCGTTGATCGCCACCAGCTCGTCGTCCTCGGCGCCGGTCCTGTCGACCTCCGCCTGTTCCTGGAGCTGGAGCTTCCGCGCCTCGGTCCAGAACTCCTCCGGCAGGTGGGCGGTGGGATGGGTCGTACGCTGTCGCACGTACCAGTAGTCGCCGGTCGCGGCGGGCTCGCGCAGTGCGGTGGCCGCGGCGGCGAGCAGGAAGGATCGGGCGTCGATCCGGGTGGCCGGCGACGCCCCCGTGCCGCCGGTCGTGCTCTGCGGGGTGCTCGAAGCCGCGACCGGCGGGGTGTCGCCGGCGGGCGTGCCGGACAGCACGCCGGTGGAGACGACGACCGCTCCGGCGGCGACCGCGGCGACCGCGCCGGTGGCCAAGAGGAACAGAGGACGTCTCGGCGCGGGTGCCGGGTTCCGGGTGCTGCTGAACGTTCGGGCGAGGTCCTCGCGGCGGCGCCGCCGGTAGCTCGCCTCGGCGAGTTCGTCCAGCTCATCGGGCCTGAGCCGGGCGAACATACGGTCGGTCATGTCTTCCCCCACGGGTGTCAGCTCTCCTCGGCGAAGTGGCCGCGCGTCTGTCGCATCGGCCGTCGCGCGGCTCCCATTTCCTGGCGCAGCCTGCTGTCGAGCCGCTTGCGCGCCCGGTGCAGCCGGACGTTGAACGCTCGCGCCGAGCAGCCCATGACCGTCGCGGCCTGGTCGGGCGTCAGGCCGTACCAGGTGGCCAGGATCATCGCCTCCACGTCCTTCTCGGGAAGGGCGCGCAAGGCGGAGATGGCCTGCTCCCGGTCCACCACGTGCTCGGCGACATCCCAGGCGACGTGCTCCTGCTCACTGGTCAGCTTGGCGATCCGCTCGACCAGGTCCTCGCGCCGGTACCGCACGTCACGCTGCTTGGCGAGCTTGTTGCGGGCGACGCCGAGCAGCCACGGCAGCACCTGCTCGGGCAACTCGTCGAGCCGCCGCCAGGCCACGAGGAACGTCTCGCTGCACACGTCCTCGGCCACGCCCTGTTCGACGCGGAGCAGCACATAGCCCAGCACGTTCCGGTAGTACCGGTCGTACAGCAGGGTGAATCGTTCTTCGGGATCGTCCACACCCAGTAGTCCCGCCGGCCGCCGCTCGATTACCGCCGGGCCCGGACTTGTTCCAGCCGCCTGATCATTCGCTCGTGGAGATGTCGAGAACGGCGCCGTCCGGGCTGTGCGCCTTGACGCGGAACTCGGTGGTCTTCCCGCCGTTCATGCCGAAACGGCCGGTGCCTCCCGCGCCGATGACCATGTAGCCGGTATCCCGGACGATCGACAGTCCGTTGTCCGCGGCGGAGAGCAGGTATCTTCCGCCATTGACGGAGACCACGACCGGCTTGGACACCTTGATCTGGCACGTGCCGTCCCGGCAGGCGGCGAGGTCTCCGCCGTCCTCGGCGGACGGCAGAGGAGTGGCGCCGGGTTCACGGGACGAGGTCAGCGGCTCGCACTGAGGAGCCAGATCGTAAGAGGCGAGGAGTTCCGGATGACCGGCGACCAGATCGGGCAGATCCGCCGCGGACTCCAGCCCGGCCGTCGCCCTGGACACCTGCCTGACCTGCTTCTTCAGCTGACTGACGGGGAGCTGCATCAGGAAGAACCGGTCCCCTTCGGGTAGTTTCGCGCGCGCTTTCTTGACTCCGGAGGCCAGGCTCGCGCGGTACTCGTCCACGGCCGGGATGCCGGTGGCGGGGACTTCGGCGAGCGCGTCCCGCATCCGGTCCAGACGCGTCCCGGCGGAGGAGATGTACTCCGCCAATCGTGACCCGAGGAACGGGGCGAATCTCGGATCCTCTGTCAGCGGATCGTCGAACGGATCCGCCCTCAGGGACGTCATGGAATCCCTGAGGGGGCACATTCTGGCGGCCCAGCCGACCAGCGCCCGGGTCGGCGCGGAGACGTTCGCCTTCGACGGGGTGGACGGCGTCAACGGTGTGCAACCTGGCGCGAGGTCATGGGAGACGGCCAACGCCTGATCGCTCTTGACCACCTGAGTGAGAATCGTCGCTTGCGGGGGGATCGCGCCCACCGCCGCGGCCAGCCGCTCGGCCGTGGACAGCTTCTTCTTGTCCGCGGCCTTCGTGATCGCGTCGCTGTCCTCGGGCAGTTGCCCCTGTATCTCCTTGAGCACTTTCAGCAGCCGCGCGGATTCCGCGTCCGCCGCACCGTTGCCTGACGGGGACACGGACTCGACCGCCTGGATCGCGTCGCCGACCGTGGAGCTCACGCTGCTGAGGTACCACTCGGCCTCGAAGCCCTCCATGTCCTCCTCGTGCCCCTCCCGTAACGGGCCGTCCACCTGCTGGGTGGTGAGGCACATCGTCTCCGCCCAGCCGACCAGCGCCCGGGCCGGCGCAGGCGAAGGACGAGGCGAAGGCGGAGGAGAGGAGGGCGCCGCCGCTGGAGGACCACCGGCGCCGCACCCCACGCTGACGATCAGTCCTGTCCCGAGCGCCAGCACCGTGCGCCGGCGTCTCCGTGGCACCACGCTCATCATGTCCGCCCTTCCGCTCGGCAGGATGAGCCTATGCAGGCTCCTTCGGGAGGGGTCCCGGCGTGTGATGCCTCATGAACCGGTGGGGTTGATCGTGAAGAACGGGGCGAGTTCGGCCTCGTCCGGGGACTCCAGCAGCCTTCGCAGCAGTTTGCCGTCGAAAGCCACCACGCGCACCTCGTCATGGGCGCCGTTGTCGTTCTCCCAGCAGTAGAGATGCGACTCGTCGTACCAGCCGAGGACCTTGTCGCAGTCAGAGGAGAACCTGTGCACCTGCTTGCCGGTGGCGGCGTCCCAGAGGCAGTGGTCGCTTTCGTCGTCACCCGGGCAGTCGGTCACGAACACCCTGCCCGAGGGCGAGAAGAGGTCGACGGTGCCGGAGGCCAGCGGCCCCACGCCCGGCAGGTCGCGCGTGCGTCTGCCGGCGGCGTCGAAGAAGCGCAACCCCTCGTCCTCGCCGTAGACGATGACGACGCCCTGATCGGCGCCGTCCCAGCCGAAGTCGCTGTCACGGATCGACTCGTCGGCCACGTCGACCACCCGGACCTTGCTCTGGGCCACGTCGTTCCCGGCCACGTCGACGACGGCGAAGCCCAGGGTGGTCCAGACGTCCTTGCCCTGCTTCCTGTTGAGGTTCAGGAGGACCTTGGAACTGTCCTTCGACCAGGCTCGGATGCTGGTGTCCAATGGTTTCCGTACGGTTTTGACCCGGAAACTGGAGCCCGCCTGCCGATCGGTGATGAGGATCGAGTCGTACCCGTCCGAGGTGTAGTCGTCCGGCCTTCCCACGAGATAGCGGCCGTCGGGGGACACTCGCGACTCCAGGTTGCCCGGATACCTGTCGAACTTCCCGCGCAGCGACTGCCTGGCATAGTTGACGTCGTCGTCGAGTTTCTTGTCGTAGGCCTCGTACGACGTCAGGGTGATCGGGTCGGACGGGCTCTCGTTGAGCGTGATCGGCCCGCCCGGCAGCGTGGTCGGCGACGGCGCCGCCGTGGACTCCGCCGCGGTCGGTGGGGGTGTGGGCGTGCCCGTCCGCAGCGAGCCGACCAGCACTGTCGCGGCCACCACGGCGGCCGCGGCGACCAGGGCCGCGGCGGCGACGACGAACGGCCTGCGCGACGTCCTGCCACCGTCAGTGGGCGGAGCGCCGTCCGGGGCGGCCTGCCTGGTTCCCTCCACGAGCGGGTCCGCGCCGAGCTCCGGATTGCGCAGCAGGCGCGTGATCACGTCCATGGCCGTCGGCCGGCTCTCCGGCTCCTTGGCCAGGCACTGCCGCACCAGCTCGCCCAGCCGTTCGTCGAGCGCGCCCAGATCGGGCTCACCCGTGAGCACGCGGTTCATCACGGCGTGCGTCCCGTCGTTGCCGAACGGCGCCCGCCCGCAGGACGCGAAGACGATCGTGCCGGCCCAGGAGAACAGGTCGGCCGCCGATCCGAGCCCGAGCCCCCTGATCTGCTCGGGAGCCATGTACGCGGGGGTCCCGATCTGCGTGCTGCTCGTCATGGTGGCCGGGCCGAGCGTGCGCGCGATGCCGAAGTCGATCACGCGCGGGCCGTCGGCGCCCATGATGACGTTGCCGGGTTTGAAATCCCGGTGCACCACGCCGGCATCGTGGATCGCGGCGAGCGCGGTGGCGGTGCCGATGGCCAGCCGCTCCAGGTCACCGCCGGAGAGCGGGCCGTCCTCCCTGACGATCCGCTCCAGCGAGCGGCCCTCGACGTACTCGCTGACGATGTACGGCCGGCCCTGCTCGACACCCGTGCTGAGCACAGCCGCGGTGCAGAACGTCGCCACCCGCCGGGAGAGCGTCGCCTCCTGCATGAAGCGCGCCATGCTCTCCTCGTCGGACGGGTGCAGCCATTTGACGGCCACGCGCGCGTTCATCGGAGTCATGGCGAGGTAGACGACACCCTGCCCGCCTTGGCCCAGCCTGCCGAGGAGTTTGAGACCGCCCAACTCCTCGGGGTCGCCGGAAGTCAGCGGCATGTAATCAACCATGTGGTAATTGTGATCCTTCGGAGTGGATCTACCATAGCCTTACCGAGCGGCGAATGTACCCGAACTTCCCTCTGTCAGGTCTGCCGGGCTCGTGAAAGGTTAGCGGCATGGCATCGGCGAAACACGGCCCCCGCAGCAAGGTGGACCTCTTGCCGAAGGAGTCCGTCTCCGGCGGACTTCCGGCGGACGTGCCGGGCAGCCTGTACGTCCGGGGGACCAACGGCGGGATCCGTGTCGCGCCGGATGCCGGGTTCGACGTGGTGTTCGGGCGCTGCGAGCCGGATGTCCACGTCTGTGTGGGCCTGGACGACCCGTACGTCAGCCGGCAGCACGGATTCATCACCTACGAGAACGCGCGGTGGGTCCTGTGCAACCTCGGCAACCTGCCCATCCGCCTTCCGGGCGGGCGGCTGGTGCTCACCGGACACCGCGCGCCGCTGCCGGTGGCCCACACACCGCTGTTCATCGTCGCGCCCCGGCAGGAGCACCTGTTCGAAACACGGATCGTCATGACATCGCACCCGGCGACGCGGGTCCCCCAGGAGGCCGACACCCGCGACCCGAACGGATGGCCACTCAGCACCGTCGAACGCCTGGTCCTGGTCTGCCTGGGCCAGCGATATCTCCGGCCCGAGCCCTGGCCCCAGCCGTTGACCTGGGCCCAGGTCGCCGACGAGCTCGGCCGCCTCCGCCCCGCGGACAAGTGGACCGCGAAGCGGGCCGCCCACATCGTCACCCAGACGCGTAAGCGGCTCAGCGCCAAGGTGCCCGGGCTGCTGGAAGAGGAGATCCCGCCGCCGCTGGGCAACACGCTCAACCACAACCTGATCATGGCCCTGCTGGTCTCCGCCACGATCGGCCCCTCCGACCTCCGGCTCCTCGACGAACCGGCCGGCCCGCCTCCCGGCACGGTCGATCCCATCCCGTGAAGCCCGGGACCCCTCCCGGACGGCGGCCTGTAGGAACAGACCATGAAACGGTTCTCCATCACCGCCATCGCCCTCGCGTGCGCACTCGCCGTGGCGCCGGCCCTCGCCGCGCAGCCGGCCGACGCCGCGGCCAAGCCGAACCTGCGGAGCTGCTACGACGGGAAGTGCACGTTCACCTTCACCAAGCCGGTGAGCTTCCGGGTCTCCGCCACGTACGGCTCCCGCAAGATCCGCGTCTCCAAGGTGGACGCCGAAACGGTGGCCGTGCGGACGACCTCCGTACGCCGGGTCAACGGCCGGGTGTTGACGACCGGCGGCGGCGTCAACCTCGGGGAAGGCGGCCGGGGATCCGTCGGCGGCCTTTCGTTCCGCGTGCTGTCGGTCACCGACCGAGGGGCGACGATCCGCTTCACCGGTTGACGCCGACCGGCCCCCGACGGTTCCAGCGCAGCGCGGTGGCGGCCCAGGTGTAGCCGGTGCCGGCGGCCAGCAGCAGCACGATGTCGTCCGGGTTGAGCCTGCCCGTGCGCGCCGCGCGGTCCAGGGCGAGGAGCGGGTCCACGCCGCTCATGTGTCCGGTGTCGTCCAGATAGAGGGCGCGGTCGGCGGGCAGTCCCAGGGCGGCGAGCAGGCCGTCGTGCATCGAGCGTTTCATGTGCAGGACGCACAGCTGGGCGACGTCGTGCAGCCCGAGGCCGGATCGCTTGAGCGCCCCTTCGGCCACCCGCACGAAGTTGGGCAGCGAGACCCGGTCCAGGCCCTCCTTCATCGAGGCCGGGTCGGACACGTCGATCAGGTGCCGGCCGTTCCTGACCGTGTGCTCGCTGGCGGGCTCGACGCTGCCCCCGGCGGGGACCCGTACCTGGTGGGAGAAGGAACCGTCGGTGATCATCTCGCTTTCGAGCAGTTCGGCGACACCGCCGTCACGGGTGAGCAGCGCCGCGGCGGCGCCGTCCCCGAAGTTGAAGGCGAAGCGGGAGCGGTTGTTGGTGTAGTCGAGCAGGTACGACTCCCGGCTGGCCGCGACCGCGAGCACCCGCCTGAGGTGCGGCTCGGCGACCATCAGGTCCCGGCAGACCCGGAAGGCCACCGGGGTGCCGCAGGAGACGTAGTCGAGCTCAAGGGCGAAGGCGCGGTGCGTGCCGAGCAGGTGGGCGATCCGCGGCGCGGCCTGCCAGACGGCGTGGTCCTTCCAGGTCGAGCCGAAGTAGACGACCGCGTCCACGTCGGCGGGGTCGGTCCCGGTCTCGGCCAGCACCTGGGCGCCCGCCTTCGCCGCCATGTCGGTGACGTGTTCGCCGGGTGGCGCGATGTGCTTGCCGCTCAGCCCGAACCGCTCGACGATCACGTCCTCCGGGATCCCGCTCAGGGCCGAGATCTCGGTCGCGGTCATCCGGTGGCGTGGCAGGTAACTCGCGGTTCCGGCGATGCGCACGCTCACGCTTCTCCTCGGGACTCGGTACGGCGGACCAGGGAGACGATGCCTCCCGGCAGGAACATGATCAGAGCGACGAAGAGCACGCCGAGGACGAACATCGGCTCGCTGAGCGGCCCGCTGACCGTGGTCGACAGATCTCCCAGCCGGTGGCTCAGGTAGGTGTAGACGAGGCCGCCGATGAGCGCGCCGGACAGCCGGCCGGATCCGCCGAGCACGACCATGACCAGCAGCCCGAGCGTGAAGGTGGAGTCGGTCACCTCCGCGTGGGCGCCGCCGACGATCAGCGCGTAGACCATGCCGCCCAGGGTCGCCAGGAACGACGACAGGGTGAAGGCCATCAGCTTGAACGCGTAGGAGCGCAGGCCCAGCACGGTGACGCGGGTCTCGTTGTCGCGGATCGCCCGCCACACCCGGCCCGGCCGCGAGGCCAGCGCCCAGCGCACCACCACGACGGTCAGCACCAGCAGCGCCAGCGCCAGCCAGTAGCGGTACTTGGCGTTGACCACGCCGACCAGCACGTCGGGCAGTTGCTCGTACGGGAGCGCGAGGCCGAGTTCGCCGCCCGTCACCCGGAACGGGTCCCGCACCACGAAGATCGCCCCGGCCTGGGCGAAGGCCAGGGTCGCCATGGTGAAGGCGATGCCGCCCACCCGCAGGACGACGGCGCCGAGCACCAGCGGCACGGCCACGCCGAGCACCACCACGTAGCCGAGGGCGCCGCCGAGGCCCAGGCCGGTGTTGGTCAGCACCACCGCGGTGGTGTACATGCCGATCGCGACGTACAGCCCGTGGCCGAAGGAGAGCAGGCCGGTGAAGCCGAACAGCAGGTCGTAGGTGATCGCGATGGCGGCCATCACGCACATCAGGGACAGCAGGTGCAGCACGCCGGGGCTGGCGAGCGTCCCGTCGAAGAGCAGGGGGATCTGGACGTCGAGGGCGGGCAGCGCGGCCATCAGCAGGAGCAGTGCCAGCGAGACCGGTCTGACCCACGGGCGCGGGCCACCCAGGATGCGCGCCGTGGCCACCGCCCCGGGGCGGGTCATCTGGTCGGTCATGTGGCGACCCTTCCGAGCAGGCCCTGGGGGCGGATGAGGAGGATGGCGGCGAGCATGAGGACGACGATCAGGTCACCGGCGCCGACCAGTCCGTAGAAGTTGGCGTACTGCTGGAGCAGGCCGACCAGGACGGCGGCCAGGGCGGAGCCGCGGAACGAGCCGAGACCCCCGATGATCACCACGATGAAGGCGTAGATCAGCAGGCTGATGCCCTGCTCCGGCGAGACCGCGTTGTTGATCGCCCCGGTGAGCGCGCCGGCCAGGGCGGCGAGCGCTCCGCCGATGGCGAAGACCAGGGTGAACGCCCGGCGTACGTCGATGCCGAGCGCGGTCACCATGGCCCGGTTCTCCACCCCGGCCCGGATGATCAGCCCGTACCGGGTCCTGGCCAGGAAGGCCGACATCGCCAGGTACACGGCCACGGCCACGAGGATCAGCAGGAACCGGTTGTTGGGGATCGGGGCGCCGAAGACCTCGGTCACGTCGTTCATCCAGGCCGGGGTCGCGATCGGGTGGGCGTCGGATCCGAAGACCGACCGGATCAGCGCGGTGATCGCCAGCAGCAGTCCGACGGTCAGCAGCACCTGCGGCACGTGCGATCCGTACAGCCGGCGCAGCAGCGTCGTCTCCATCAGCGCCGCCAGCGCGGTGCAGACCACGATCGCGGCCAGCACGCCGAGGGTGAAGCTTCCGGTGGCGTCCACGACGAGCCACGCGGCGTAGCCGCCCATGGTGAGGAACGCGCCGTGCGCGAAGTTCAGCACGTCCATGAGCCCGTAGATCAGCGACAGCCCGGACGCGACGAGGAAGTAGAGCGCCGCCAGGCCGAGCCCGGTGATCGTCAAGAGGATGAAGGTGCTCATGCCCGCGCTCCGGTACGGCAGGCGGCCCGGCGGCCGGTCATCGTGCCACCCCCACTCCGAGGTAGTCGCGTGTTCGTTCGTCGTCGTTGAGCAGCCGGCCCACGTCGCCGGTCCAGACGACGCGGCCCTGGTCGAGGATCACCGCGTCCCTGGCCAGGCGGCGGACCAGGTTCAGGTTCTGCTCGACCAGCACGACGGTGACCAGGGTGGCGACGCGCGTGAGGGCGTCGGCCAGGTGGGTCACCAGGTGCGGGGCCAGGCCCTGGCTGGGTTCGTCGATCAGCAGGAGGCGGTTGTCGTTGAGCAGGGCGCGGGCCAGGGCCAGCATCTGCTGCTCGCCGCCGGACATCGTCCCGGCCCGCTGGCGCAGCCGTTCACGCAGCCGCGGGAAGAGCTCGTAGACCAGGTCGTAGTGGTGCGGGCCGCCGGGACGCTCGGCCAGGCGCAGGTTCTCCTGCACGGTGAGGCCGGCGAAGACGTCCCGGTTCTCCGGCACGTAGCCGACTCCCAGCCGGACCACCTCGTGGGTGTGCAGGCGGGAGATGTCCCTGCCCTCCAGCAGGATCTCGCCCCGGCGCTGGACCAGCCCGAGCAGACCGCGCAGGGTGGTCGTCTTGCCGACGCCGTTGCGGCCGAGCAACGCCGTGACGCCACCCGAGCGGACCTCGAACGACACGCCCTGGAGCACGTGCGACTCGCCGAGATGGACGTCGAGGCCGGAGACGGAGAGGATCGTGTCCGGCGTGCTCAAAGCGCCTCCCCGAGATAGGCCGACTGCACGACCTGGTCGGCCATCACGTTGTCGGGCGTGTCACAGGCGAGCAGGGTGCCGTGGTGCATCACGGCCATCCGGTCCGCCAGGGCGATCGCGACGTCCATCCGGTGCTCGACGAGCACGATGGTGGTGCCGTGGGTGTCGCGCACCTGCCTGATCACTTCGGTCAGTTCCGGCACGTCCTCGGCGCTCATGCCGGCCGTGGGCTCGTCGAGGATCAGTACGGCGGGATTGCCGACGATGGCGAGGGCCACCTCCAGCTTGCGTTTGCCGCCGTGGGACAGGGCCGCGGCCGGGTCGTCGGCGTGATCGGCGATGCCGACCGTCCGCAGAGCCGCGCGGGCCTGGTCGAGGGCGGGGTCGGTACGGCGGACGCGCCGCCACAGGGCGAGGCTCCCGCCGAGGTGTGCCTGCGCGGCCAGCCGTACGTTCTCCAGTACGGTCAGCGACGGGAACAGGCTGGTGATCTGGAAGCTTCTGGCCAGGCCGAGCCGCGCCCGGCGGAAGACGGGTTCGTCCGTGATGTCCCGGCCCTGCAGGTGGATGCGCCCGCTGGTCGGCCGGCGCAGGCCGGTGAGCATGTTGAAGAGGGTCGTCTTGCCGGCGCCGTTCGGCCCCAGCACGGCCATGATCTCGCCGCGCCGCACCGACAGGGAGACGTTGCTGAGGATCTGGACCCCGCCGATCGCGACGCCGAGCTCCCGGGTCTCGAGAATGGGTTGCCCGTCGGGGAGCGCGGTCCCGGGCCGCGCTCCCCTCGTCTTATCGGTGTTCACCGGGCTAGCGCTTGATCGGGGTGGTGGGCGGGGCCGCCTGGTCCGGCTGGAGCGTTCCGGTGAGCTGCGGCACGTCTCCGGACAGGGTGGCCTGGAACATCGGCTGGAGCAGCGCGTGGTCCTCGGCGCGGACGGTCATCTCACCCTTGGGCCCGAGGAACGTCCAGCCTTCGAGACCGCTGATCATCTTGTCGACGTCGTCACCCTGTTCGATGGCGCGTACCAGCATCTGGGCGGCGGTGAACCCGTCGGTGTGGAAGATGTCCGGCTTCTTGCCGAGCGTGGTCGCCATGGCCTTGGCGGGCTCGTTGTCGGTGGCCTCGGCGAAGTAGTGGGCCAAGAAATTGATCTTGTCTCCGGCGGGGCCGAAGGAGCTGAACGTGGCACGGTCCGCCAGGCCCGTCACCACCTTGGTGTGCTGGAAGACGTCCTGCTGGGCGAGGGTCTGCCACATGTTCGCCGCGGTGTCACCGGCCCAGGCGACGAAGAGCAGGTCGGGCTTGGCGTCCACGATCTGCCGGGCGAACGGGGTGAAGTCGGCCGTCTTCAGCGGCACCAGCACCGGGGTGACGGTCGCGCCGCCCGCCTCGCCGAGCACGGCCTGAACGGCGGCCACGTTGGCCTGGCCGAAGGCGTAGTCCTGGGCGAAGACGACGACCTTCTTGCCCTGCACGCCGTCCACCACCGCCTCGGCCACCCGCACGTCCTGCCAGGTCTGGCGGCCGGAGCGGAAGGTGTAGGCGTTGATGCCGGTGACGGTGTCGGCGGCGGCCGCGCCGCTGATGTAGAGGACCTTGTTCTGCGCGGCCAGCGGGGCGAGCTGCATGGCCACGCCGGAGGAGACCGTACCCGCGAGGATCTTGTAGCCCTTGCCGATCAGGTCGGTGGCGACGGCGGTGGCCTTGGCCGGATCGCTGGCGTCGTCGTGGTAGGTCACCTCGACGGCCGTGTCACCGACCTTGCCGGTGCCCTTGGTGGCATAGTCCAACCCGGCCTTGAATCCCTCGGTGAACTGCTGGCCGTAGCCGGCGACCAGCCCGCTGGTGGAGGTCACGAGCCCGACCTTCACCGCCCCTTCCGCCGGGCCGGCGCCCGAGGTGGCGCCTCCGCAGGCCGTGAGGCCGAGGACGAGTAACGCGGCTACCGCGATGCCGGATCGCTTCATGGAGATCTCCTCTTCAAGGGGGGGTTAGAGGGCGAACTGGCGGGCCATGACGAGCGCCTCGCCCTGGCACACCACGCGCGTTCCGATCGTCGCGACGGTGCGCAGATCGACCAGCGCCTTCTCCGGACGGACGGCGCTGATGGTCACTTCGGCTCGCAGGGCGTCGCCCGGCCTGGCATGGCCGTCGAAGCGCAGCTCCTGCTTGAGATACATGGTTCCGTTGCCCGGCAGGTCGGTGCCGAGCAGCGCGGAGAACAGCCCCGCGACCAACGGCTCGGGCACGGTGTCCTCGGTGGTGTCCCCGGTCAGACTCCGGTATCCGGCGAGATCCTCCTCGGTGAAGGTCCGCTCCAGGTGGGCGCGGCGTCCGACCGCCTGGTCCGGGTCCGCCGACGCGTTCCGGACCGTTCCCGCCGGCGCGGGCCGGGTCTCCGGGACGGCCGGTCGCTTCCCGATGGTCGTTACGGCCTCGCAGACGGTCGTGCCGTCGGCCCGGGTCACGGTGAGGTCCAGCTCGTCGGCCGACGCGCGGGCGGTGACCGTGACCCGTTCCCCGGCCCGCGTCGGCGCGGGGAACGTCAGGCGCTGCGTGAGCAGTTCGGCCCCGGGGTGATGGCGGCGCACGGCGGTGCGGATCAGGGCGAACAGGAGCATGCCGTGGGCGACGGTGCCGCCGAACCGGGTCGTCGCGGCGTGGCCGGGGTCCACGTGGAGGGGGTTGTCGTCCCCGGTCAGCGCGGCGAACCGGTCGAAGTCCCGCTGGCCGACGGTGAACGTCTCGCTCCAGGTGACGACCCGCAGCCGGTCCTTGAGTATCTTGCCGGCGGCGTTGCGCGGCAGGGCCTCGACCACCTCGACGTACGCGGGCACCTTGTAGCCGGCCAGCCGTTCGCGGCAGAACGCGCGGACCTCGTCGGGCTCGATCTCCGCTCCCTGCCTGAGGACGAGGTGGGCCTTGCCGGTCTCGCCCCAGCGCGCGTCCGGCACGCCCACCACGGCGGCCTCCGCCACCGCGGGATGGTCGAACAGGACGCGCTCGACCTCGGCCGGGTAGACGTTCTCGCCGCCCGAGATGTACATGTCCTTGACCCGGTCGACGATCGTGTAATAGCCGTCCGCGTCCCGCCGGGCGACATCGCCGGAGCGCAGCCAGCCGTCCTCGGTGAAGGCGGCGGCGGTGACCTCGGGCTGGTTCCAGTAGCCGGGGGTGATGCCCGGGCCGCGGATCAGCAGCTCGCCCTCGTCCGCGGCGTGGCCGTCCTGGTCGATCAGCTTCACCTCGGCGAACAGCTGCGGTTTGCCCACCGAGCCCGCCTTTGACAGGGCGTGGGCCTCGTCGATGAGGAACAGGGTGGGGCCGGTCTCGGTCATGCCCATGCCCTGCCGTACCACGATGCCCAGGCCGGCGAGCTCGCGCAGCAGCGGCACCGGCAGGGCCGCGCCCCCGCAGGCCCAGGACCGCACGCCGGACAGGTCGGTGGCGGCGAAGTCCGGGTGGTCGCGCAGGAGCTGGTACATGGTGGGCACGCCGAAGAAGGCGGTGCCGCGCTCGGCCAGCAGCCGCAGCGCGAGCGCCGGGTCGAACTCGTGCTGCACGATCGCGGCGCCGCCGGCCAGCAGCGTGGGCAGCGTGTAGAGGTTGATGCCGCCGGTGTGGAAGGTCGGCAGCACGTTCAGCGTGGTGTCGGCCGAGGTCAGGCCGATGGCGGTGCCGATGTTGAGATGGTTGGCCACGGCCATGCCGAAGGTCTGGATGACGCCCTTGGGACGGCCGGTGGTGCCGGAGGTGTAGAGCAGGTACCACGGATCGTGCTCGTCGTTCCAGGACCGCCCGGACAGCGGCTCCACGTCGGCGAGGGCCCGCTCGTACGAGGCGCCGAGCCGTACGGCCTTGGCGTCGAGCCGCTCGGCCGCCTCCGCACGGGCGTCGTCGCAGAGCACCACGGCGGCACCGCAGTCGTCCAGGATGCCGGCCAGCTCGGGCACCGACAGCCGCCAGTTCAGCGGGACCAGCAGCGCGCCGATCCGCCCGCAGGCGATCAGCAGCTCGATCACCTCGACCCGGTTGCCGCTCAGCACGGCCACCCGGTCGCCGGGCCGCACGCCGAGCCCGTCACGCAGGTGCCGAGCCATCCGGCCGGCGCGGTCGGAGGCCGTGGCGTAGTCGAACTCACGCCCGCTGAGCGTGTCGACCAGCGCGGTCGCGCCGGGGCTCAGCTCGGCGCGGGCGCCGAGCACATCGGGCACTTTCACATCCGCTCCCTCGTGAATCGCATCGCTCAGCTCGCGGAGAGACCCTCCGGCTCCCAACATGAGACGTGATTCACGTACAAGCTAGGGTTGTCCCTCGTACGGGTCAATAGCTACATGAGAGATGATTCAGCTAATATGTTGAGACCATGACGGACACCGAGACCGACGTGACCGCTTCCCCCGAGATCCTCACGAGCGCGCGTGGCACGCCACTGTCCAAGCGCGGGGAGCGCACACGCAGAAAGCTGCTCGACGCGGCGGAGCAGGTCTTCGCCGCGCTCGGCTACTACGACGCCTCCATCGTGAAAATCACCGAGGCGGCCGGGGTGTCACAGGGCACCTTCTACATCTACTTCGAGGGCAAGCAGCAGATCTTCGACGAGCTGGTCGCCGATCTCAACCGCCGGGTCAGGCACGCGATGTCCGAAGCGGCCGCGCAGGGCCACAGCCGTGCCGAGCGTGAGCGGCTGGGCTTCGGCGGATACTTCCGGTTCACCGCCGAGCACCCCGCTCTCTACCGGATCATCCGGCAGGCCGAGTTCGTCTCCCCCGACGCGATGCACCAGCACTACGCGAAGATCGCCGAAGGCTACATGGAAGGGCTCCGTCACGCGATGGACACCGGCGAGGTCGTCCGCGCCGATCCCGAGGTCCTGGCCTGGGCGCTGATGGGCGTGGGCGAGCTGATCGGCATGCGCTGGATCCTGTGGGACGGCCCGGAGCCCAAGCGGGTCCCGGAGGACGTCTTCGCGGAGATGTACGCCTTCATCACCCGCGGCCTCGGCACCCCCTCCGAACCGATCCCGCGATGAGCGACCCCGCATGGCGCGCTAGGCGCGTGGCTTGTCCAGGCCGGTCAAGCGGGTCAGGGCCGCGAGGCCGTCGTCGGTGCCCGGCCAGTGCCGGCGGACCGCCTCCAGGCCGGCGCGGCGGACCACCGAGCGCAGCACCATGGTGACGACGACGATCGCCAGTGTGGCGATCAGCGCCAGCCAGGCGACCAGGAGCGCGACCACGATCCCGATCAGCAGGTCCCATCCCCACGATCCGGTCATGTCCGCTCGCCTTCCCCCGAATCCGGCTCGGCGACGCCCTCGGCCGATCCTAGCCACGGGACCGGCGGCGGGCCGCCCCCGGCCCGGGGGCGGCCCGCTTCCGATCAGTTACTCATGGCCGGCTTCACGATCTCCAACTGGTGCAGCCGAACCCGCTCGCGCAGACTCGGTGCCGGTCGTCGCCGGTGTTGCGGTTCATCTCGGTGCGGGTGGTGCCCTTCTTGGACAGGTCCGCCACGACCCATTCCTCGCCGTTCTTGTACCAGCCGTACGGCGTCTTCACCTGCCTCGTCTCGGTCAACGTCACCTTGCCCGCGGAGCCGGTGGTGCTGACCTTGAAGGCTCCCCATCGGGCCGCGCACGCCGCCGAGTGGACGAGCTGGAACTCCAGATAGGAGTCGATCCGTACGCGTTCCAGGATGGTCTGGTCCGCGGTGCAGCCCATCGTGGAGGGGTTCTTGCCCACGCAGGACGCCCCGGAACAACCTGCGGCGGCCTGGGCGGAGGTGGCGGCGACGCCGCCGAGCGCGGTGACGGCGAGGGCCGTCGCGAGTGCGGCGCGGCCGAGTGTGAGCAGCTTCATCATGACTTCCAAGAGGTGCAGACGTAGTAGCAGGCCTGGTGGCGGTCGCCACTGGTGTTCTGGTTCATCGGGGTCCACTTCGTGCCGGCGCCGTTGGAGTGGCTGACGGTCTGGACCCGCTGGTTGTACCAGCCGTACGTGGTCTTGATCTGCCGGACGGCCTTCACCACCGAGGAGCCGCAGCACGAGCTCTCGTCGACCCCGACGGCCCAGTAGGCGGAGCACTTGGCGGACCTCATCAGGCGGACGCTCTTGCTCCAGTCGCCGGTCGAGGCGATGGCCATGCGCTCGGCGTCGTCGTCGCAGCCGTAGGTGGCCGGGTTCTTGCCGACGCAGGTGGCTCCCTTGCAGGACAGCGCCGTCGTGGCGCCCGATGGTCCGCCGGTGACGGCGAGGGTCGTGCACGCCAACGCCACCGCGGCGAGCGTGCGTGCGATCGTGGTGCCGGTGGGCATGGTGTCTCCTTATTGTCAGCGGTTGATGTCGCGCAGGGCCTGGTCGAACACGTTGCGGTACAGGACCGAACTGCCTTCCTTCGTGGGGTGGAAGGACTGCTGGGAGATCACGAACTCGTCCGGGCTCTCGCCCTGCGTACGGTCCGCGATCACGCGGTGGATGGCCTCCGGCTCCCCGCACACCCCGCGGCCCGCGAACTCCTCACGGGGGTCGGCGAAGGACACGACCGCGCCGGTACTGGCGGAGGCGGCGGCCGCGGCCCCGCGCAGGGTGTCGTCCAGGACACCGGCCATCTCGCCGAGCCAGAGGGCGGTGGGCAGGCCGATGCGGGGGAAGCAGTCGCCGTCGAAGAGCCGCGGGTAGCCCATCAGGACGATGGCCGCGTTCGGGGCCTTACGGTGGATCGCCAGCAGGGTGTCGCGGACGGCGGGGCCGACGACGTCGTTGATCTGCCGGGGAACGGATTCGCCGAGCGGGACGCCGCCGTCCTCCTCCAGGGCGGTCTCCTTACAGGGATCCAGACTGAGCCGGGAGATGCAGTGGGTGAGGATCGCGCTGAAGCGGGCGTCGTTGCCGCCGACGGACAGGGTGACGAGCGTGGTGTTCTCGTCCAGATAGCCCTTGTCGAGCTGGGCCGGCTCGCGGAACTGCCCCTCGTCGGTCAGGTTGCCAGTGACCGCGCCTGAGCAGGCGTGGAACTGGTGCTCCAGGCTCGGGTCCCAGGTGTCGTGCCGCTCGCCGATGCTCAGGGCCGGACGGTCGGTGAGACTGCCCGCTCGCGACCAGGCGTACTTGGAGCGGTGGCAGGCGTTGCCGTACTTCCAGAGGTAGTCGGGGTCCTTGTAGACGCCCTCGACGCCGCCGCCGTCGCTGTCGGTCTCGGTGTAGTAGTCGTGCTGCGCCGCCGTCGAGGCGCCTTCGCCGGAGGCGTAGGAGTCGCCCAGCGAGACGATCTGGTGCCTGGGCTTGGAGCTCAGGGGCTGGAAGGCGATGGCGTCCCAGGCGATCCGCTGTTCGCCGTCGCCGTCATCGGTGAGGTTGGACAAGGAGACGGAGGGCACGCCGCCGAAGTCGAAGACGCCGAGGGAGACCCAGCGGTGCTGCCGGACGCGTTGCAGGACCGCGCGTTCCCGCCGGCCGTCCCCGGTGTCGACCGTGTAGACGGCCTGCTGGGTGGCGGCGTTGTGGTCGGGGATGTGCACCATCACCCGCGCCCACTGGCGGAGTGTGCGGCCGAGGGTCCAGGTGCCGGTGACGCGGTAGGAGCCTTCGGAGGGCGGGCGGGTGTTGGCGAACCAGAAGTGGCCGCCGAGCCCGCCTCCGACCTGATGGAAGTCGATCTTCGAACGCTCCTGCCCTTCGCCGTCCTTGGCGAAGTTCAGCGCGAACGAGCCCGCGTTGGTGAAGCGACGGCCGCAGCCGGGCCGCACCGAGGCGACCGTGTCGGGCACGTCGTCGATGATCAGCGAATTGGCCGGGACGGCGTTGCTCCCGTTGAAGCCGGTGGTGAAGGGGTCGCAGTTGGGCCGGAAGTGCTCCACCGGCATCTTCTTCTGCTCGACCTCGCCTGGATGGAGGGCGAACACCGGTTCGGGATAGTCGGTCGGGAAGCGCATGTTCTCGTTGCCGCACTCGACGTCGCAGTGCTCCTTCCAGGTAGCCGGCTTGTGCCACCAGCAGCGGAAGTCCGTCCTCAGGCAGGGCTGGGCGGCGGGGGCGCAGGAGTTGCTGCTGTCGCAGAACAGGGTCCGGGGCGGCTTCACGCGCTCGCGCACGGGCTGGGTGACCCACCACGCCTGGTTGTATCCCGAGTGCGTCGAGTCATCGCGGAAGTCGTACTTGACGATGGGGTGGGCGGCCCAGCCCATGACCTTCTCCGGGTACGGCCAGCGCTGCGGGTTGGCGGCGTCGGACTGACTCTTCTCCAGGAACGGCTCGCGGTTGGGCGGGTAGTCGGCGTTCATCGGGTTGTTGGACCAGCCGAGGCCCCAGTTCCCGTACTGGTCGGTGCAGGTCGGGCTGGGCCGGCAGCCGGTCTCGTTGCCGAAGCGCGCGTCGGGCTGGAAGCCGCTGTTGTAGACCCACACGGCGGCGAACCAGTTCTCCAGCTTCGCCGGGTCAGCATTGTTGATCTTGATGTGGTCGTAGACCTGGTTCCACTTGTCCTGGAGGATGCGCAGCCCCGCGGCGATGTTCGTGGCGTAGTCGAGGGCGATGGCCCGCTGGGTGGTCTCGGCCTGGTCGCCCTTGCGCATGCCGGTGGTGACCTGCGCGACGCCGTACCCGCAGTCGGCCTCCCGCCAGCGGATGCTCCAGCCGTCGTCGGAGGCGCGCCTGCCGTAGTAGTCGCCGATCAGCGGGTTGCCGGTGACCCCTTCCAGGGCGTGCCAGGACGCCTGCCACAGGTTGGACTCCTGGGCCAGGATGCCGAGCATGATCTGCGCGGGCACCCGGCCGCCGCCCTTGAGCTGAAGGGGCGGGAGCAGGCCCTGCGGTGACCAGGACGGCAGCCCCGACTGATTCCAGTTGGAGGGCCGTGGCGTCGTGAGCGCGCCCTGGACGGCGAGGTTCACCGCCCATTCGACCTGTTTCCAGTGCGGTTGCAGCGCTTGCCGCCTGGCGTCGTTGCGCGGGATCGCACAGGGCTCGACGGGGTCGTCGGTCTGGAGAGCGGGCCCCTCTGCCGCTCGCGCGCCGGTCCCGGTCCGCGGGCCCCCGGGGACGAGCGCGAAGTCGAGGCCGGCTCCGGTCCGGGCCACGCGCGCCTTGAGCGTCACCCGTGAGGGGGAACCCGGCGTTCCCAGGCGCGTGCCGGTCTGGGAGAGGAACAGCGCGCCGCCCGTTGATACCTCGTCGTGCGCGCCCGCCGCGACCTGCACGACCTGGCCGGGCAACTCGCCGACCTCGGTGGGACGGCCGGTCAGGTAGGCCCTGCCGTCGGCCCCTGCTGCCAGGCCCAGCCGGGTGAGCGGGCCCTTGGCCAGTTGCTTCGGCCGCTCCCCGCCCGCGGGCAGGTGCTCGACGGTCGCCAGGTCGTCGCCGTGGGCGGCGAGGAAGGTCAGGCTGCCGTCTCGGTGCGGACGCAGGTGGCTCGGCGTGCCCTCCAGACGGGCGTACGGGCGTACCTTCCCCGAACCGGAGACCTCGACCAGGCCGTCGCCCGCCACCGCCACGATCGCGTCCCCCATCGGGACCGCCGAGGTGGCCTGGCCGGGCACCTCGACCGGGGCGGCGGTCTTGCCGGTCGCCGCGTCCACCAGGTGCAGCCGGGTGGCGGTGCTCTCCTTCCCGCCCGCCTGGGCGAACACGGCGCTCTCGCCGGCGCCGCATCCCGGGCTGTGGTACGCGAGGCTCGCGTGCAGTCCCAGTTTGGTGATCCGTCCGGACTCCAGGTCCACCAGCGCGGTGAACGCGCCACGCTGGAAGAGCGCCTCGGAGTTGGTGAACTGACGTGGCCCGTAGGCCACCACCGCCCGCTTGGCCGAGCCGGTGAGGCAGACGTTGCCGATCCACCTGTCCGTGTCGAAGCCGCCCTCGGACAGCGTCGCCGCAGTCCGCCACCGGTAGCCCTCGGAGGCTCTGGCGACCAGGAGGTGGAAGCCGGTGGAGTCGCCCGTGGCGGTCCAGGCCAGGTCGTCGGAGCCGGACCAGCCCGAGCCGAGCAGCTCGTCCCGCCGGTCAGGGGGGACGGACCCGACCGGCTTCTCGACGGCGGCCGAGGCCGGCGCCGTGAGGGGTGCGGCCGGCACGGTCAGCACCGAGGCCAGCACGGCGCCCGCGAGCGCGGTGAGCAAGAGCGGAGTACGCACCGCTACCACCGGGCGTACGTCTGGAGGCGGACACGAGTCGGGTCCATCGGGCTCCGTTCGCTAAAGGTGAGGGCGGCCGGCGCGCGCCCTGGCCTGGGCGACGACGCTCGATCCGTCCGGAGATGTGGAGGTTCGAAACCGATCTCTGCGAACCGGCCCCATCGTGACCGCGTAGTCGTGAGGATGCCGTGAGAGATCCGTGAGTCGGGCCGGGAAGGCGGTGGCGGTGCTGAGGTTCAGAGTGCTGGGCGCGGTGGAGGCGCGATGCCGGGAGGACGTCGTGCCGATGCCACCGAAGGTGCGGCGTCTCATGGCCGCGGTGCTGTCGCGGCCGAACACCGTGGTCGGGGCGACGGACCTGATCGAGGCCGTGTGGGAGTCGGCTCCGCCGGCCTCCGCCCGCGAGAGCCTGCGCATCTACGTCCACCGGCTCAACCAGGCGCTCGGCACCTCGCGGGTGACCACCGCGGCCTCCGGCTACCTGCTCACCGTCGGCGACGACGAGCTGGACTCCCTGGAGTTCGAGCGGACCGTACGGCACGGCAGGGAGCTGATCGACCGCGGCGACCTGACCACCGGGGCGGCCACGCTCGGCCGCGGCCTGCGGATGTGGCGTGGCCCGGCCTTCGCCGAGCTGCAGACGCTGGCCGTGGTGCGGGAGGAGGCGACCCGCCTGGACGAGCTGCGGCTCACCGTGACCGAGGAGCGCTTCGACGCCGAACTCACCCTGGGCCGCCACGGCGAGATCGTCGCCGAGCTGAAGCCGGTGGCGCTCGCCCACCCGTTGCGCGAGAAGCTGCGCGCCCAGCTGATGACCGCCCTGTGGGGTGACGGCCGGCAGGCCGAGGCGCTGGCCGCCTACCGCGACGCCGCCGAGTTCCTGGCACGTGAACTCGGCCTCGATCCAGGACCCGAGCTCCGCGACCTCCAACAGCGGATCCTCCGTCAGGAGACGTACCCGTCGCGGCCCCGCGGATCGGCCCCGGCCGTGATACCGGCGCAGCTGGCCCCGCCGAACTCCGCCTTCACCGGACGCGCGCAGGCGGCCCGCGCGCTGGACGGACTGGTCGCCCCCGGGAGCCCGGCGCCGGTGGCGATCGTCAGCGGCATCGCCGGAGTCGGCAAGACCGCGCTGGCCCTCGACTGGGCCCACCGGAACGTGTCACGCTTCCCCGACGGCCAGCTCTTCGCCGACCTGCGCGGCTACGACCGCCTGGCCGGACCGGTCGCCCCGCACGACCTGCTGGGGCGGTTCCTGCGCGCGCTGGGCGTCAACAGCGAGCAGATCCCCGCCGACCCCGACGAGCGCGCGGCGCTCTACCGCAGCGTCCTGCACCCGCTGCGGGTGCTGATCCTGCTGGACAACGCGGCTTCGGCGGCCCAGGTCCGGCCGCTGTTGCCGGGCGCGCGCGGCTGCCGCGTGGTGGTCACGGCCAGGCCTCGGTTGGAAGACCTCCTCATCGAGTACGGCGCGGCGGCCGTCCCCCTCTCGCCCCTGGACGACCGGGAAGCCGTGGACCTGCTCGCCGGCGTGCTCGGCGCCCCATGGGTCGAACGGGAACGTAAGGACGCCGAGCGGCTCGCCCGGCTGTGCGACGGCCTCCCCCTGGCTCTGCGGCTGACGGCCGCCCGGCTGACCAGCAGCAGGACCGGCACGCTCGCGGAGCTGGTCGCGCAGCTGGCTGACCGGCAACGCCGGCTCGACCTCCTGAGCGGGGAGGAGCTGCAGGTCCGCAGCGGCTTCGAGCTGTCCTGCCGCGACCTTCCCGCACCGGTGACGCGGGCCTTCCGGCTGCTGAGCCTGCTCGACGCACCCGGCGGGCTGGCGGCCTGGCATCTCGCGGCGCTGCTGGACCAGCCGGACCTGTCCGAAGCGGACGCCCTGCTGGACGAGCTGGTCGACGCGCAACTGCTGCAGCCCCTGGGCGTGGACTGCGTGGGGCAGCGGCGCTTCCGCTTCCACGATCTCGTACGGCTCTACGCCGCCGAGCGCGCCGAGGCGGACGAGCCGGAAGAGGAGCGGCACGCGGCCACACTCCGCGCCTTCGGAGCCATGCTGGCGCTCACCGCCCACGCCGACAGAGCCTTCCGCGGCGAGGACATCGACGAGGTCCAGGGCACCTGCGCACGCTGGTTGCCCGGCGACCACGCGTCGCTCGTCCCCGAGCCGATGCTCTGGCTCGACGCCGAACGCCTCAACCTGTCCGCCATGGTCCGGCAGGCCGCCCGCGCGGGCTGGTCCGAGCCGTGCTGGGAGCTGACCGCCACCGGCTCGATGCTGCGGCAACGGCGCGGCTACCAGGACGACCAGCTCGCCAACTACGAGCTGGCCCTGGAACTGTGCCGCCGGGAGGGGAATCTCCGCGGCACGGCCGCCCTCCTCCTGAGCCACGGCGGCCTCCACCACCAGATGGGCAACCTGTCGCTCGCGGCCGCGTGCGCGAGCGAGGCCGTCGACCTGTACGAGCGCCTCGGCGACAAGCGCGGGCACGCGCTGGCCCTGGCCGACTCCGGCGTCGCCCACCGCGTGCTCGCCGACTGGGAGCCGGCTCTGGCGGCGTTCGAGCGGGCCTTCGAGATCTTCGAGGACCTCGGCGACCTGGCGTCAGCCGCGTACGTGCTGTTCCATCTGGGGGCCCTGCACCTACGACGCGATCATTTCGGCGAGGCGCAGGCCGCGGCCGAACGCGGGCTCGCCCTGTTGCCCCCGGGGATTCCCGAGCTCGAACTCCACCTGCGCCGCACGCTCGGTGATTCCTACCTGCGCCGGGGCCGGGTCGAGGAGGCCCATGACATCCTGACCGACGTCCTGGCGAGCGCCCGCGCGCGGCGCGACCTCTTCCAGGAAGCCGAAGCGCTGCTCGTCCTGGGCGAGACCGAGGTGGCGGCCGGTCGTCCCGCCCAGGGCAGGGCCACCCTCACCCTGGCTCTGGAGCAGGGCCGCCAGCTCAACGGGAAGAACTTCGAGGGGCGGGTGCACCTGGCCCTCGGCCACATCGTCGACGGCCGGCACATAGAGCATCTGGAGACGGCGGCCGAGATCTTCGCCGCGGCCAACGCCCCCGCCTGGCACGCCAAGGCCATGGCCGCCCTCACGACGCACCGGCGCTGACGTCAGGAGCGCTCGACGCGGACGGCGACTCCGTCGAGGATCAGCTCCAGCCCGAGCGAGAAGTCCGCGTCGGCGATGGTCGCGTCGGGGGTGTCGGACGGCAGCGTCTCGAACAGCGCCGAGGCGAACAGCCGGGCCGTCTCGGGGAAGCGTCCGGGGTCGACGAGCCGGACCAGCGCGCGGCCGTAGTCGCGCTCGGCGTCGGCCTGCCCCCGGCCCTCGGCGGCCCTGCCCTCGGCGAGCTCGCTGTATTGCCGCACCCACTGGACCACGTAGCCGTTGATCAGCGTCAGGATGCCGACCTTGTGCGCCCAGTCGAGGCGGGTGCGCGACAGGATGGCGAGCCCGGCCTCCATCCAGGCGATCTGGTTGGGGCCGGAGGGCGGCCCGGAGGCGGGCACGCGCGTCAGCCACGGCCGGCGCCAGGACACCGCGCGCAGCGCGAAGGCCCAGTCGCGCAGCCCTTCGCGCCAGTCGTCGGTGTCGAGGTCCGGAGGCGTGCCCGAGGCGGCGTCGGCCATGAGCGTGAGCAGCTCGTCCTTGGACCCGACGTGGCGGTAGAGCGACATCCCCGTGAAGCCGAGGCTCTTGGCGACCTTGGGAATCGTCACGCCGCCGAGCCCGTCACGGTCGGCGATCTCCACGGCCGCGGCGACGATCAGGTCGACGTCGAGGGCCGCGGGCCGCCCGAGACGCGAGGACTCCGGCATCCGCCACAGCCTGCGCAGCGCCGCCGGTATGTAGTCCTCGCTGGTCATGGCTCCCTTGTTCACCCCCGGAGAGTCAGGCCCCATCATGCCAGAACCTTCTTTAGTATATCTGTGATACTTTCTCGCTGAAACTAAATCTCGGGGAGAGGGACGTACATGAGCGTCGACGCCGCGTCGCGGACATCGAGAGGGCCGGTCCGGCGCGCCGAACGCGCCCTCGCACCGGACCTGGCCAGGGGCGCGATGCTGCTGATCATCGCGCTGGCCAACGTCGCCGGAGTCGTCTTCGCCCGGCAGCCCGGCCTCGACCTCGACCCGGAAGGCGCCGAGGCCGGGCTCACCTTCCTGCTCTTCGAGCTCGTCCACGCCCGCGGGTATCCGGTCTTCGCGGTGATGTTCGGCTACGGAGTCGTCCAGCTCGCCCGCCGCCAGGACGCCTCCGGCGCCACCCCGCGGCGGGTCCGCTCGGTGCTGGTGCGCCGCAACCTCTGGCTCGTGGTCTTCGGGTTCGCGCACGCCGCTCTGCTCTACTACGGCGACTTCCTCGGCGCGTACGGGGTCGTCGGGATCGTGATGACCCTGGTGCTGCTGCGCCGGAGCGACGGGTTCCACCGGATCGTGCTGGTGATCTGGGCGGTCGCGGCGGTCCAGGTCCTGGTCATGGGCGCCACCGTGGTGAGCGGCATCGTCGGGGGTTCCGGTGGGTCGGCCCCGCTGCCGGCGATCCCGATCGGTTCCCTCACCGCTCCTGGCTACCTGGAGTCCATGTCGGCTCGCCTCGGCGAATGGCCGTCGCACACGCTGACCGTCCTGCCCTTCATCCTGATCGCCTGGCTGGGCATGTGGGCCGCCCGCCGCCGCGTCCTCGAAGAGCCGGCCCGCCACCGGACCCTGCTCACGTGGACCGCCGTCCTCGGGCTCGGCCTCGCCGTCGCCGGAGGTCTCCCGGCCGCCCTGGTCAGCGCCGGATGGCTGCACGTCGACGAGCCGGCCGCCGCTCTGGCACTGACGCTCCACGGCGCCAGTGGCATGTTCGCCGGCCCGGGTTACGTGGCGGTCTTCGGCCTGATCGCCATGCGGGTCACCCGGCCAGGCCCCGTCGTCGGCGCCCTCTCGGCCCTGGGCCGGCGCTCCCTGTCGGGATACCTGTTCCAGTCGGTGGCCTGGCTCGTCCTCCTGGCGCCCTTCACGCTCGACCTCGGCGACCGTCTCGGCAGTCCCACCGTGACCGGTCTGATCATCGCGGTGATCGTCTGGCTCGCGACCGTGCTGCTCGCCCGCCTTCTCGACGAGCGCGGACGGCCGGGCCCCGCCGAGTTCGTCCTGCGCCGCCTGACCTACGGCCCTCGGACGTAGTCGATGTCGAGGACGCTCCGGCCGCTCCGACCTACCCGCGAACAGACCAATGGTTCCAAGGAGCGGACATGTCACGGAACATCGAGACCGTCACCACCTATCTGGACGGTTTCCGTAAGAACGATCACGAACAGATCCTGTCCTGCCTGACCGACGACATCGAGTGGACCGTCTTCGGCGCCTTCCACCTGACCGGCAAGGACGCCTACGACAAGGCCATCGACGGCCCGCCCGGGCTCATCGACCCTCCCCACCTGGAGGTGGTGCGCATGGTCGAGCAGGGCGACGTCGTGATGGCGGAGCTCACGGGGACGGTCCAGCGGGCCGAGGGCGGTGAGCTGCGCATGTCCATGGCGGAGGTGTTCGTCATGCGCGACGGCAAGATCGCCGAGCGTCGGGCCTGGGTCATCGAACTGAAGGAGAACGACCATCGCTGACCCGATGTACGTTTCACCGGTCCTCACCGGAGTGCTCTCGCGTCGTCCCTGATCAGCGGCGAGCAAGGGGGCGCGAGGGGTCTGACCACGCCTGCGGGAAGGCAGAGACCTGGCCGCGACGGCGGCGGGCGGATACCGTCCGGTCGGGCGCGTCCAGGCACGGCACCGCGGGACGCGGGTGTCGCGATCCCGGACGCGCTCCGACGAAGCCCCGTCACTGGAGCCGACATGCCAGCAAAGCGCCGGGCAGCCCCCGCGTCGCTCGCCTTGTCCCTGCTACTCCTCGCCCCCCTGACCGCGATCGCCCCACCGGCCACGGCCGCGACGCCGTCGTCCGTCACGGACGGCGGCGTGCCGCTCGAATCGATCAACACGACCACGACCCAGGTCGCCTTCGGACTGCGGCGCCCCACCGCCATCGCCACGCCCGACGACGGGACGGACCGGCTGCTCATCACCGAGAAGCGCGGCACCGTACGCGTCTACCACCCGGACACCGGTCTTGAGCAGACCCCGATCATCGACATCACGGCGTCCGTGGACGAGTCCGGCAACGAGCGGGGGCTGCTCGGCATCGCCCTGCCACCCGACTTCGCCGAGAGCCAGGACCTCTACCTGGCCTACACCGCGCTGCCCGACGGCGCCGTGACCCTGGGCCGATACAACCTGGACGAGGCGGAACTCGAACCGCTGCTGTCCCAGGAGCACGCCGAGCACAGCAACCACAACGGCGGCCAGATCACCTTCGGCACCGACGGCAACCTGTACATGAGCATCGGCGACGGCGGCGGTTCCGGCGACCCGTTCGACTCCGGGCAGCGCGTCGACACCCTGCTGGGCAAGATCCTCCGCGTCGACGTCAGCCGGAGCTGCGGCGACCTGGCGTACTGCGTCCCCGAGGACAACCCGTTCGTCGGCGTGGCGGGCGCCCGCGAGGAGATCTGGATGTACGGCGGGCGCAACCCCTGGCGCTTCTCCGTCGACCCCGCGGACGGCTCGATGTGGATCGCCGACGTCGGCCAGGGCAGGTGGGAGGAGATCAACCACGTCAAGCCCGGACGGCAGGCCGGCGCGAACCTCGGCTGGTCCTGCTACGAAGGACTGGAGGTGTTCGACGCGGACCAGTGCCGCTCCGGCGCCGCCTACACCAAGCCGGTCTTCACCTACTCCCCGTACACCGGCAGTTGCGCGGTCATCGGCGGGCAGGTGTACCACGGCGAGGAGTTCGCCGATCTGGTCGGCGGCACCTACATCGCCACCGACTACTGCTCCTCCATCGTGTGGGCGGTGCGCGAGGACGGCGCGGGCGGCTACTCCGTGGCGGAGATCGGCCAGATGCCCACGCAGGTCACGGCGTTCGGGGCCACCACGGAGGGCGAGCTGTACGTCGTCAACGACCTGCCCGGCGGCCTGCACCGCGTCTCCTTCGAGCGCGCGGAGCCGACCTGCCGGATCGGGTACACGACCCAGGTCTGGGGCGGCGGCATGACGGTCGACCTCACGATCACCAACACCGGCAGCACCCCGATCAACGGCTGGACGCTGCGGTTCTCCATGGCCCGGGGCCAGTCCGTCATCTCCGACTGGAACACCGACCTCACGCAGGGCGGCGACTTCGTGACCGCGGTCAACGCCGGGCACAACGGCTCCATCGCCCCCGGCCAGAGCGTCACCATGGGCTACCTGGCGAGCCATACTGGCGACGCGTCCCTGCCGACCCGGTTCTCGCTCAACAGGGACGCCTGCGCCGTCGTCCGCCGCTGACGGGAAGGGTTACGCCCGCGAGTCCAGGAGGGCCGCCGTCTCGCTCCGGTCGGGCGCGCCGATGGCCGTGAACAGCGCGTGCGCCCGGGTCCAGAGACGCGCGGCCTGCCCGTCGTCGCCTTCCCGGCTGCGGGCGTGGCCGAGGATCGTCAGGGCGCGGGCGTACTGCAGGCGTTGCCCCGAGCGCCGGGCCAGGCCGATGGCCCGCTCGCACGCCCGTACGCACCCCTCGCCGTCGCCCGCCGCCAGGTGGACGGCGGCGAGCAGGACGTGCGCGCGGGGCAGGTTGAGCGGGTTGGCGGTGAGCGCGCGTTCGAGCGCCTG
The DNA here is from genome assembly GCF_040676925.1 of Nonomuraea sp. NPDC049486. Classification (NCBI taxonomy): domain Bacteria; kingdom Bacillati; phylum Actinomycetota; class Actinomycetes; order Streptosporangiales; family Streptosporangiaceae; genus Nonomuraea; species Nonomuraea sp. NPDC049486. Next base: position 64,158 of record NZ_JBFAPV010000004.1, on the reverse strand, counting down.
GCCGGCCTCCTTCCGCGCGTCCTCGTACCGGCCCTGACGGAAGTGGGCGCCGGCGCGCTCCAGCAGCACCTCGTCCAGGTCGGTGCCGGTGCGCTCGGCGAGCCGCGCGGCGGCGTCGAGGTGCGCGAGCGCGTCGTCCGTCCGGCCCAGCTCCGTCTCCACGGCGGCCGTGCCGGTGAGCGAGGCGATCTGGCACCGCCTGTTCTCGACCTCCTCGGCGATGCCCAGCGCCCGGGTGAAGGCGTCGATCGCCCGCTCGTGGCGGCCGGCGTCGCGGTGGACCCAGCCGAAGGTCTCGTACGTCACCGCCTCGGCGTACCGCAGGCCCGCGGCCTGGGCCAGGGCCAGCGCCTCTTCGAGGTACGCGAGCGCGTCGGCGAGCCGGGCCTGCTTCTGGCGGACCAGGGCGAGGTTGACCAGTGTCAGCGTCCGCAGGTGCGTGTCGCCTGACCGCTCGGTCAGGGCGAGGCAGGCGAGCAGGCACTCCTCGGCGCGGTCCAGCCGGGCCAGCATGAGGTTGGCCGAGGCCAGGTTGTTGAGCCCGCGCGCCTCGCCGCGGACGGACCCGAGCTCGCGATGGATCTCCACGGCCCGCTGGTAGAGAGGGATGGCCCGGCGCGGCTCCCCGAGCTGTTTGAGCACCACGCCGCGGCTCTGCAGCACCGAGGCCTCGCCCTGGGACCAGCCGGCCAGCCGGCACAGCTCCTGTGCCCGTTCGAGGAAGCCCATCGCGCCCTTGAGGTCGGCGGTGAGCAGGCGGGCCCGGCCGATGGAGTAGCACATCGCGGCCTGCCCTCTGGGGTCGCCGTCGCGCTCGGCGGCGGCCAGCGCGGTCTCCGCCAGGCGCAGCCACTCCGCCCGGGTCCGGCGGTGCTGCAGGACGTCGGTCATGGCCTCGGCCAGCAGCCAGGCGTACGGCCGCGCCCCGGACGCGATCACCCCCGTGAGGTTGTCCCACTCGGTGTCCAGCCAGCCGAGCGCCTGAGCGGCGGTGGCGAAGGCCGTCGCGTCCTGGCCCGGCGTCTCCGGGACCTCGAAGCCGGCCACCGTCAGAGCGTCGACGGTGGTGGACAGGTAGTGGTCGAACAGCCGCCGGACGGCGGCCTCCCGTTCGGCCTCAGAGTCCTCCGCGAGAGCGCGCTGGGCGGCGTACTCCCCCACCAGGTCGTGCGCGGCGAAGCGGCGCGGGCCGATCTCCTCGATCAGGTGGATCCGCGCCGCCGTGCCGAGCAGGACCTCCGCCCGCTCGCGGTCCGTGCCCGCCAGGGCGGCGACGGCCGCGGCCGAGATGCCGGCGCCGCGCGCCAGGCCGAGCAGGCGGAACACGCGCTGCGCCGGCGCGGGCAGCGCCCTGTACGACAGGTCGAGCGCGGCGCGCACGGCCACGCTCTCGTCGCCGTCCACCCGCAGGCGCACCAGCCGCCCGCGCTCCGCGAGCTCGCGCACGTAGTCGGCGATCCTCCGGTGTTCGTGGTCGCCGATCCAGGACACGGCGATGGAGAGCGCCAGCGGGGAGTGGTCGCAGAGCGCCACGAGCTCCCGCGCGGCCTCCGGCTCCCGGCGCAGCCGCTCCTCGCCGACGCCCGCGGAGATCAGCCGCAGCGCCTCTCCGGGCTCCAGGACGCCGAGCGTGAGCCGTTCGACGCCGTCCAGGGCCACCAGGCCGCCCAGGCGGTGGCGGCTGGTGATGACGACCCGGCATCCGGGGTCGCCCGGCAGCAGCGGGCGGATCTGGTCCGGCTCGGCGACGTCGTCCAGGACCAGCAGCACGCGCCGGCCCGCGAGCAGCGAGCGGTACAGCGCGATCTGCGCGTCCAGCTCGACCGGGATGTCCTTCGCCGCCTGGCCGAGCCCCTGCAGCAGCAGCGGCAGCGCCTCCGACGGCGGCATCGGCGCGCGCCGGTCGAAGCCCCGCAGGTCGAGGAAGAGCTGCCCGTCGGGGAAGAGCCCGGCCCGCCGGTGCGCCCAGTGGAGCGCCAGCGCGGTCTTCCCGACGCCGGCGGGGCCGACCAGGAGCGTCACCCGGCCCGCGTCCATCCGCGGCAGCTCCGCCTCGCGGCCGACGAAACGGCCGGTGTCGGGAGGCAGCTGCCGGGGAACCGGCGCCGGTCGCGCGGCGGGGTCCTCTTCGAGGATGCTCTGGTGCAGCGACTGCAGGTCGCGGCCCGGTTCGACGCCGAGTTCGCGTACGAGCCGGTCACGGAACTCCCGGTAGACCCGCAGCGCCTCGGGAAGGCGTCCGCCCCGGTGCAGCGCCAGCATGAGCAGGCCGTGCGGGCGCTCCCGCAGCGGCTGCTCGGCCACGACCCTCGTCAGCCCGGCGATGACCGCCTGATGCCGCCCCACGGCCAGCTGGGCCTCCGCCCGGCCCTCGATCGCCTCGGTCCTGAGCTCGTCGAGCCGGTGCCGCTCCGCCTCGGCGACGGGTCCGCCCAGATCCGGGTACGGGTCGCCGCGCCACAGTTCGAGGGCCCGGTCGTACGTGGTGATCGCCTCGGCGTGCAGGCCGTCGCCCGCCTCCCGGCGCGCCGTCGCGACCAGGGCGGCGAACTCGTCGGCGTCCACGTCGACGGCCCCGGCGGGAACCAGATAGCCGGGGCTCCTGGTCACGATGACCTCAGCCGCCCCGAGCGCCCGGCGCAGCTCCGCGATCAGGGCGCGTACCCGGGCCGCCGCCGACGGCGGCAGATCCTCGCCCCAGAGGCGTCCGGCCAGCCGCTCCACCGACACCACGCGACCGGCGTCGAGCAGGAGGCCCGCCAGCAGCGCGCGCTGCCTGCCGGTCAGGCGCACCGCCCGGCCGTCCACGACGACCTCCAGGGGACCGAGGAGCAGGACGCGGGCACCCTTCCGACGCACACCGGCAGACGCTAGTGCAGCGCCCACGCGAGAGCAATCTCGCCTGTGGCCGATCCGTGCGGGATCCATGCGCCGGCCATGCGGGCGGGTGTCATCGTCTGTCCAGAGTTCCCCGCGAAGATTGGCGCTGACGAACGGATGAGGCCGCGACTGAAGACCCTGGCGTGGGAGCGGGCCGGAGACGAGCTGCGGCTCGTGTACGACCCCCGCGACCGGCTGGTGCTCCCCGACCCCGACGGCACGGTGGAGAAGCTCCTCCACCTGCTGCGGGAGGGCGGCCGGACCGTCGCGGAGCTCGCCGGCGAGCTGTCGCTGCCGGTCGCCGACGTCTCGGCCGCCGTGGCCGCGCTGGACGCCGAGCGGCTGCTGGAGGACGGGGACCGCCTGGGCAAGCTCGGACCGGGCGAGGCCGAACGCCACTTCAGCAACCTGGCCTTCCTCGAGTCGTTCGGCACCCTCGGCAGCAGCCGCGAGGACCTGCTGGGGCGGCTCCGCGAGTCGCACGTGCTGGTGCTCGGCACCGGCGGGCTGAACTCCAACACCATCCCCCACCTCGCCGGGCTGGGCGTCGGCAGGATGACGCTCCTCGACCGGGACACCGTGGACCCGCGCAACTTCGCGCGGCAGTACCTCTACCGCTGGGACGACGTCGGCTCCCGCAAGGTGGCGCGCGCCGCGGACTGGGTCCGCGCCTTCGACCCGTCCATCGAGGTCGAGGCGATCGACCTGGGCGTCGAGAGCCCGGAGCAGCTGGACGAGCTCGTCGGGCGTACCCGGCCCGACGTCGTGGCCTCCGGCATCGACCGGCCGAACGAGATCGACCTGTGGGTCAACGCGGCCTGCGTGCGGCACGGGGTGCCGTTCGTCAGGGGCGGCATGTGGGTCACCTCGGGCACGGTCTGGTCGGTCGCGCCGGGGGTCAGCGCCTGCCGCGCCTGCGTGCCGCCGACCGCCGATCCCGACGCGCCGGACCTGGCCGCGATCCGCCTCTACCGCGACGGGGCCCGGCCGAACCGCGGCATCGGCCCGGTCGCCGGCCTCCTGGGCGCGTACGGCGCGTTCGAGGTCCTGCGCTACCTGACCGGATTCGAGCCACCGGCGTACGCCGGTCGGCCGCTCATCGTCGACTTCGCGGGCGGTTGCGCCACGAGTCGTACCGAGTGGCCCCGCAATCCCGACTGTGACGTGTGCGGAGGGAGGTGACCTGAATGAAGATCGAGATCGTGCGGATCGAGAACACCCGCCTGACCGTGGACGCGGACCCGGGGTCGGACTCCTGATGATCCGGGGCCGCGCTCCACTCCGGGGAGCGCGGCCCCCCCTCAGATGTGAAGGCGGAGAAGAATGACCGCGTCCTTGGACGCTGACCTGCGCGAACGGGCCGCACGGCTGACGGTCGCCTTCGACGGCTCGGCCTGGGTCCTGGGCCGGCCGGACCTGGGCGTCTTCGTCGCGGTGCCGGAGCCGGGCGCGGTCTTCGTCACCACCTTGCAGGAGACGGGCTCGGCGGACGAGGCGACGGCCCGGGCGAGCGAGGCGGCCGGCGAACCGGTCGACGGAGGCGACTTCATCGACGGCCTCACGGCCGCGGGCCTGCTCGACCCGGCCGCGGCGCCGGACGACACCGTCGCGCCCGCCGGCCGGCGGGTCAAGTGGATCGAGGGGATCAGCCCTCGGGCGGCGGCCCGCCTGTTCGGGCGTAGCGGCTGGTCGTTCTACACAGTGGCGCTCCTGTTCGCGCTCGCCGTCCTCGTGACGCGGCCCGACCTGCGCCCTTCCTGGCAGGACGCGTGGTTCCTGCCCAGTCCCGGGCTGTCCGTGTTCGGATGGCTGGTGCTGGGCATCGCGTTCGGCGCGCTGCACGAGGCCTGGCACTGGCTCGCCGGACGGGCGATCGGCGTCCCCGCGACCTTCCGGGTGAGCTACCGGGGCATGTACATCGTCTACGAGACCGACCTGACCCAGATCGTCGCGGTGCCGCGCGACCGGCGTCACGGGGTGTACCTGGCCGGGATGGCCGTCGAGACCGTGGTCGTGGCGGCCGCGCTGGGCCTGCGGATGCTCGTCCCGCCCGGCGCCCTGGACGACCTGCTCGCCGCCGTGGTCCTGTTCAGGATCGTCGCCATCGTGTGGCAGTGGGCCGCCCTGCCGCTGCGCAGCGACTCGTACGCCCTGCTCGCCAACGCCCTGCGCTGCCACAACCTCTACCGGGTCACCTGGCTGACGGTGAAGAACCGGATCTTCCGACTCACCGGGCCGGAGACGGCCGAACTGGCCGGGGCGGGCGCGCGGGACCGCGCGATGGCCCGCTGGTTCGCGCTCCTCTACGTCGCGGGCATCGCCGTCATGGCCTGGGTGTTCCTCACCGTCATGCTGCCGCTGATGGTCTCGCTGGCCCAGTGGGGCGTGACTCAGTTCGCCGAGGGACAGGTCGGCTCGGCCGGCTTCTGGGAGGCCCTCGTCGTGACCGCGTACGTGGGGCTGCGGCTCGGCCTGCCCCCGCTGCTCGCGCTCCGTGAACGACGGCTGCGGCGCGCGGGGGCGCTCCTCTGAGCCCATCCCGCCGGATCCACGAAAAATCTCCCCATCTATGCAGAGGAACGTATAGGGTCCCTTTTCGGGATGACGACGGGGGAATGTGTGGAATTACGGACGCCGTAACGTCGGTTATTTCGGCGTAAATCAGGGTCCGGCGCGTTTCTCCAGGTCACCAGCTTTTCGCGTGGCGACGTTGGATGGGAGATGCGGAGCTTCATGACGGCCCGTGGCGACACACCGCAGTCTCCGTTACCCCTCGCGGACGCGGAGCACCCCGCCCCCTCCCGATGGGCCCCGCACCTGTGGTGGATGGCCCTCCTCGCGGGGACGCTCGGCTTCGCGTTCGCCTGGCTGGCCACCCCGCACGGCCGGGAGATCGGCGCCGCCTGGGAGCTCGGCGTCAAACTGCTCGCCTTCGCCTTTCTGTGCTGCGCTATCGCGTTCTTCCCGTGGGTGTCGGAACGCCTGCACTGGCTGCTGTGCGTCCCGTTCGTGTTCTTCACCGCGTACGTGATCCCGCGCGTCAGTTACTTCTATTACGGGGACGTCGGGCGCGTCGAGGGCGACAGCTTCTACACCCATCTTTACCTGCTGCTCTATCCCGGGATCGTGCTCACCGTCGCCGCCGCCTACCGCATCGGCGGCGGCAGCCCCGGGCGCTGCCTGAAGATCGCGATCAGCGGCATCGTCATCGTGTTCTCCGGGCTCCTCGACGTCATGTGGCAGGTCGTCAACCCGGTCGACATCCCCGAGGTCATCGACGCGCCGCACATCAACGTGATCACCGGCGGGCCGATCTCCTTCGCCGGGGCGGTGCTGTTCACGCTGGCGCACGTGCCGATCGTCGTCGGGATCAACCTGCTCCCGCTGGACCGCTGGATCTCCCGCCTGCTGGGAAGCACGCCAGGCCGTCACTGAGGAGGCGAAGCTGGACACCCACGACGTACCACCGACCGTCGGCATCTCGGTGGCGGCGCCCGCCTACAACGAGGCGGCGAACATCGCGGCGGCGGTGACCGAATGGCGCGACTACCTGGCCGGGCACCCGGCGATCGGCGCCTGGGAGATCGTCGTCTGCGACGACGGCAGCACCGACGCCACCGGCGAGATCCTCGCGGACCTGCGGGAGCACTGCCCCGAGCTGGTCGTCGTCACCTTCGCCCGGAACCGGGGCGCCGGCGCGGCCATCGCCGCCGCCATCGCGCACACCCGGATGGACTGGGTGGTGCTGCTCGACTCGGACGGGCAGTTCCCGATCTCCGCCCTGGACGCCTTCCTGGACCCGGTACGGGCGGGCGAGGCGGACGCCTTCTCCGGCGCCCGGATCAGGAAGGCCGACGGCGTCGCGTACCGGTGGGGCTCGGCGGCCAGCGGCGCGGTCAGCAACCTCACGCACGGCACCCGGTACCGCGACTACAACTCGATCTTCAAGGTGGTACGCGGCCCGCTGCTGCGCGCCCTGCACCTGGAGTCGAGCGGGATGAACTGCTCGACCGAGATCACCGCCAGGGTCGCGGAGCTCGGCCACACCTGGGTGGAGATCCCGATCGAGCACCGGGAGCGCGGCGGCGGCGCCCGGGGGTGGCGGTTCTGGCGCGGGGCGCGGGACCGTGCATTGTTCGTGGGCTATCTCGGCTATCGCCGGTGGCTGTTACGCCGGGGCGTGCTCCGCCTCCCGGAGGCGTCGGAACCGGCGCGCGGGATGACGGAGCGGGCCCGATGAGCGGCCGCACCGCCGTCACCCTCTTCAGCGGCGGGCGCGGCGGGGCCGGCATCGCGCGCGGCCTCTTACGCACGCCCGGGGTCGACCTCACACTCGTGATCAACGGCTACGACAACGGGCGGTCCACCGGCGCCCTCCGGCGCTACCTCCCCGGCATGCTCGGCCCCTCCGACTTCCGCAAGAACCTCCTGGTCCACCTCGACGACCGCGACCCCCGTCAGGCCGCCCTCCGCTCAGTCCTGGAACACCGGCTCACCGCCGGCGCGGAGGAACTCGCCGCCCTGGCCCACGCGATAAGCAGCCCGTCATCCCCTGCACGCACCGCGGACGCGCCCGACCCAGTCGCCCTCCGCTCGGTGCTGGAGCACCGGCTCACCGCCGGCAAGGAGGAGCTCGCCGACACGATAGGCGGTCCGGCCTCGCCCTCGACGCGTACCACGAACGCGCCGGACCCAGCCGCCTTGCCGCCGTCGGCGCGTACCGCGAGCGCGCTGGACCCAGCGGCTCTCTCGCCGCAGGCGCGTGCCGCGATCGGGCGGGACCTGGCCGCGTTTCTGCGCTGGGTCGACAGCCATCCAGACGGGCTCGATCTGACCGAGTGCGCGCTCGGCAACCTGGTGTTCGCCGGTGCGTACCTGCGGCTGGGCGAGGACTTCAACGCCGCGGTACGCGCGTGCGCGCGGACGTTCGAGTCACCGCTCGGCCTGGTGAACGTCACCGGCGGCGAGAACGCGTTCCTGGTCGCGCTCAAGCAGGACGGCCGGCTCCTGGCCGACGAGGCGGACATCGTCGCGCCGCAGGACGCCGCCGCGATCACCGACCTGTTCCTGCTCCGCGAGCCGCTGACCTTCGAGCGCCGGGCCGAGCTGGCGGCCAGACCCGTCCAGGAGGTGCGGCGGATCCTGGCGGACCTGCGCGCCACGGTCTCGCTCAACCCGGAGGCCGGGGACGCGATCAGGAACGCCGACCTTCTCCTGTACGGACCCGGCACCCCGCACTCGTCCCTGCTGCCCAGCTACCTGACGCCGGGGGTCGCGGACGCGATCGCTGAGAGCCGGGCCGCGGCCAAGGTGTTCGTCGTCAACACCCGCGACGACCACGACGTCCAGGGGCTGAGCGCACCCGAGCTGGTCGGCCGTACCCTGGCCTACCTCGGCGATCCGGGCAACGAGCGCGGCACCGTCACGCACGTCCTCAGCCACCGCGCCCCTGACGCGCCGGGCGTCCCGTCCGACGTCGTCGCCGGCGGCGTCTGGGCGGGCGCCCGATGGGTCACCGCCGACCTGGCCGACGCCGACCGCCCCGGCGTCCACTGCGGCCCCCGCACCGTACGCGCCCTCATGGAGATCGCCGACGAGGCCGCCCTGACGAGGACCCCATGAACCCGGCGGACGGTCGGCGCGGGTACGAGGACCCGATAAGCCCGACGGCGGACGGCCGGCTGCGCCGCGAGGGCCCAGCGGCGGGTGGTCGGCTGGGCCGCAAGGGTCCGATGAGTCCGGCAGACGACCGGCTGGGCCACGAGGGTCTGGCGGCGATGGTCACCGGGCGGCGGGTCTGGCTGTGTGATCTGGATGGCACGCTCGTCGACTCCGCGCCCGTGCACGCGGCGGCGTTCCGCGCCGCGATCGGGGAGCTCGCGCCGTCCGCGCTCGGTTCCTTCCGGTACGACGCGCACGCGGGGGCGACCACGCGCGAGGTGGTGGCCGGGCTGGGCGTCGGCGGTGACGTGGCCGAACGGCTGGTCCGGCGCAAGCAGCGGCTCTACCGGGAGTACGTGGAGGCGGGCAGGGTGGCGTCGTTCCCCGGCGCCGGGCGGCTGCTCGACCGCCTGACCAGCGGCGGCCGCACCGCCTACCTGGTCACCAGCGGCAGCAGGGGCTCGGTCGAACGGGTCCTGGCGGCCTGCTCGCTGGGCGGCTACTTCAGCGGCGTGCTCACCGGCGACGACGCCCCGTCAGGCAAGCCGGACCCGGCGTTCTACCGGCACGCCTGCGAGCGCTGGTCCGTCGACCCGGACGACGCCGTGGCCCTGGAGGACTCCGAGCACGGCGTCGCCTCCGCCGTCGGCGCCGGGCTGGTGACGTTGCAGGTCAACGCGGTGGAACCGGCAGCGGGAGCGACCCAGGTGCGGGATCTGGACGAGATCGTGGACTTCCTCGGCAGGGGAGTGAATGGCAGTGAGTGACCAGCGCGTCTGCGCGGTGATCCCGGCGGCCGGGAGCGGGACCAGACTCGGCCTCGGCATCCCGAAAATCATGCTGGAGATCGCGGACGGCGTCACCGTGTGGCACCTGCTGCACCGGCGGCTGAGCCCTTGGGTGGAGCACGTCCACGTGGTGGTCTCCCCCGCCGGCGAGATCCCGTTCCGCCGCCTGGCCGCTGAGGAGATCGAGCGCGGCGCCGTCTCGGTGAGCGTCCAGGCGCGGCCGACGGGCATGGGTGACGCGATCTTCGGGGCCGTCGCGCACTGGGAGGGGTACGACCGGATCCTGGTGGTCTGGGGTGACCAGGTGAACCTGTCCCCGGCGACCGTGCGGCAGGTGGTGCGGGCTTGCCATGACGGCCTCACCCTCCCGCTGGTGCCGATGCCCGCGCCGTACGTCGAGTACGAGCTGGACGGGCCGGCCCTGGTCAGGGTGCGGATGTCCCGCGAGGGGGACGACTGCCGGCCCGGCGGGCTCAGCGACGTCGGCGTCTTCTGCCTCGGCACGGACGGGCTGGCGGAGGCGTGGGCGGGTTACCTGCTCGACGCCGCCCCCGGTGCGGCCACCGGTGAGGTCAACTTCCTGCCGTTCCTGCCGTACCTGTCGCAGGTCCGCGGCAGGCCGGTGACGGTGGTGCCGGTCACCGACCCCTCCGAGGCCCGCGGCGTCAACACCCCGGACGACCTCGACTTCGCCCGCCAGGCGTTCCAGCGGTGCCCGGACTGACCCGGCCGCGCCGCTGCCACGTCGTCTGCACCGAGGTCCCGCCGAACGTCGTCGGCGGCCTGGGACGGTACGCCGAGCGGATGCTCCCCGCCCTGCGCGCCGCCGGCGTCCCCATCGAGGTGTACGGCGCGGTAGGCCGCCACGTGCGGGCTGGGACCGAACAGACCGGCGACGTCACCCTGCACCGCCTGCCCACCGCCGGCCAGCCCGCCCACCCACACCCACCCAAACCCACCGACCCGCACGAGAACGCCCGCCCGTCGGGGGACGCCCAGCCGCGTGCGGACGCCCGCCTGCCTGGGGACGCCCAAGTGCGCGAGAACGCTGGCCCCCGTGGGGGTGCCGGCCCGCGTGGGGGTGCCGGCCCGCGTGGGGGTGCCGGCCCGCGTGGGGGTGCCGAACCCCGTGGGGGTGCCGAACCGCGCAAGAACGCCCGCCCGCCCGAGTACGCCGAGCCGCGTGCGGACGCCCGTTCGCGTGGGGGTGTCCGGGCGCTGGTCAGGGTTGCCGGGGTGGTCGCTTTCAATGTGCGGGTCGCGGCGCGGATCCTGCGGGGTGGTGGGCGGCGGTCCGGGGCGGTGGTGGCGGTGCACGACTGGATGGGGTGCATCGCCGGGATCCTGTGCCGGGTGGTCGGGCGGATGCCGGTGGTGTTCCACGTGCACACCTGTGAGCACAACACCGCGCCGGGGGCGCGCCGCACCGCCGTGACCGCCGGCATCACCGCGCTGGAGAACGCGCAGGCCCGGCTGGCGAACCTGATCGTGGTGCCGAGCGCGGGCATGCGGGACGAACTGGTGGCGCGCGGCTGGCCGCCGGGGCGGCTGCGGGTCGTGCCGCACGGGTTCGAGGATCCCGAGCTGGTGCGGCTGGCCGGGCTCTCCCCCGCCGAGCGCGACCGGCTCCGCGCGGAGGTCAGGGCCCGCTACCTGCCCGGCGGCGCCGGAAGGCTGGTCGTCTTCGCCGGTCGCCTGTCGCCGCACAAGGGCGTGCGCACGCTGATCGAAGCGGTGCCCTTGCTCCGCGATCGCGGCGACCTGCGGGTGGTGCTCATCGGCAGCGGCGACGACGCGGAGGTGGCCCGGCTGATCGAGCGGGAGGGCGTCGGCGGGCACGTGGTCGCCGGCTACCGGTTCCTGGACCCGCCCGAGGTGTTCGCGCACTTCCTGGCCGCCGACGTGTGCGCCTTCCCCTCGTCGTACGAGCCGTTCGGGCTGGTCGCCGTGGAGGCGATGGCGCTGGGACGGCCGGTCGTGGTCGGGCCGGGCTACTCGCCGGAGGTGGTCGGCGACGGGGCGGTCCGCTGCCGTACCGGAGAGCCGGAGGAACTGGCCGCGGCCCTGTCGCGCTGCCTGGACGACCCGGAGCACGCTGCCGGGCTCGCCCGGCGCGGCGCCGAGCACGTCCGCGCACGATACTCGTGGACGCGCACCGCCGAAACCACGCTGGCGGCGTACGCGGAGGTGACCCCGTGACGTCCGGCCCGGTCCGCGACCGGATGGCACGCCTGCTCGGCGGCCGGAACAGAGCCGGACGCGACCACGCGACCAGGCTCGCCGGTGGACGGGGCTGGGCCGTCCGCGAGCACGTGGCCAGGTTGGTCGGGGGGCGGGGGTGGGCCGTGTGGCCGACGCTGGTGGGGATCGCCGCCAGCGGGACGGCGGCGGCGACGACGCTCGTGATCGCCTGGGGGATCGGCGCGGCGGCGTTCGGCCGGTTCACCCTGGTGCTGACGATCGCGTTGATCGTCACTGTCGGCATGCTGCTCAACCTGAACTACGTCATGTTCCAGGAGCTGCCGAGAGCCGAGCCGCAGGACCGGCCGGCCCTGGTGACGACGGCGCTGTTCACCACGCTGGCGCTGGGCGGCGGCCTGGTCGCCGCCGGGCTGCTGGCCGCCCCGGCGCTGACCCGCCTGCTCGGCGTCGACGTCCGTACGCTCTGCTTCGCGCTGGCGCTGGCCCTGTCGATGACGGTGAACCAGCTGACCGAGAGCTTCCTGCGCGGGCTGAAGAAGTTCGCGTTCGTGGCGGGGCTCAAGCTCGCCGTCGCCGCCGTCTACCTGGCCACGGCCGCCTACTGCCTGCTGGTCGCGGGCATCAGGGACGCCGAGGTCTACCTGGTCGCGCTGATCGTCACGAACGTCGTGTTCGCCCTCGTGGCCGTGATCGGCTTCGATATCGTCCCGCGCTCCTGGTCCGCGTCCCTGGCGCGCTCGCTGCTCCGGCACGGCGCCTACATGAGCGTCATCGCCGCCTTCACCGCCGTGCTGTTCGGGGTGGACGTGATCTTCCTCAACCACTGGGCCTCCGGGAGCGACGTCGGCGTCTACTCGATCTACAACGGCTTCCCGAAGAGGCTGCTCGGCGTGGTGTTCACCGAGGGGATCGGGCTCGTGCTGCTGCCGGTGCTGGCGACGGCCGACAAGGTCGCGGCGCTGCGGCGGATCGGCCGCCTCGCGCCGGCGATCGCGGTGGCCACCGCCGTCTTCTCCTTCGCCGCGAGCGCGCTGTTCTTCCTGGTGCTGCGGGCGGAGTATCCGTACTCGCCCGGACTGATGGCGTTGTCCGCGGTGGGGATCGGCGTCCACACGGTGTTCAACCTCTACCTCTTCGCCCTGTCGATGGACGGGGTGCGGGGCGCGAAGGTGCTCATCGCCTGCCTCGCCGTCGGGTCGCCCCTCGCGCTCGCCTGCCAGGCGGTGTTCATCTCCTGGCAGGGCCTGACCGGGGGCCTGGTGGGGTTCGCACTGACCAATCTCGTCCTGGTAGCCGTCGTGGCCGTCGCCGCGGCCCGGGTGTACCGGGCCCGTCCTCCGGAGGTCGAACGATGAGGGTCGTCCACGTCATCAACCAGTTCCCGCCCAACATCACCGCGGGGCTCGGCCGCTACGTCGAGGAGATCACGCCGCACCTGGCGCGCGACCTGGAGATGGCCGTGTTCACGCTGAACGACGGGCGCCTGCCGGTGCACGAGCGGCGCGACGGCGTCACCGTCTACCGGCCGCTCGGCCGCCTGCTCGGCGCGATCAGCCGCCGCCGCAGGCTCAACCGGACGCGCCGGACCGAGTTCGTGCTGCTCGCGGTGAACGTCGTGGTGAGCAACTGGCGGTACTTCCTGCGGCTGCGCCGGCTGGCACCTGGTGAGCGGCCCGACCTGGTCGCCGTGCACGACTCGACGAACTTCCTGGCCGCCCTGCTGTGCCACTACGTGCTGCGGCTGCCGGTCGTCTTCCACGTGCACACCACCGAGTACGGCGTCGCGCCGCAGCGCAGCATCACCGACCCGGTCGGCGTGTTCGCCGCCCTGGAGCGGTGGCTGGGACGGATCGCCCGCCGGGTCGTGGTCGCCACCCCGGAGGTGCGCGAGCAGCTCGCCGCCGCCGGGTGGGACCGGGACACGATCGACGTGGTCTGTCTGGGCGGCACGTTCGAACGGCGGCTCGCCGGTGTCGACAGGGCCGCGCTCCGCTCCGGCGCCGCCGCGCTGCGCGCCCGTCTCGGCATCGCGGACGGCGACCCTGTCCTGCTCTTCGTCGGCCGCATCGAACGGCAGAAGGGGATCTACCAGCTGCTGGAGGCGATGGAGAAGATCGCCGTCGCGCTCCCCCGGCTCCGGCTGGTGATCGTCGGGGAGGGGGACGAGGCCAGGGTCGCGCGGATCGTCGCGGACGCCGGGCTGGAGGGGCGCGTCCTCACCTCGGGCGGGTTCGTCGACGTCGCGGCGCTGCTGGAGTACTACGAGCTGGCCGACCTCTGCGTCTTCCCGTCGCTCTTCGAGCCGTTCGGCCTGGTGGCGACCGAGGCCATGGCTCTGGCCAGGCCGACGATCCTCGGCGACGGGTTCTCCCGGATCTTCCTCGGCGACCCCGCCGACCCCGCCGTGCGGTACGCGCGAAGCGCCGACCCCGGCTCCATCGCCGACGCCGTGATCGACCTCATGGCGGATCCGGTGGCCCGCCGCGCTCTCGCGGACAGCGGGGAACGGTTCGTCAGGGAGCGGCTGAGCTGGGCCGGGGCCGCGGAGGAGACGATCGCGGTCTACCGGACCGCACTCGCCCGTAAGTGAGCCGTACGCGGCGAGTCACCGTGTACATCCGGCGGTGAGCCGTACGCGAAGTCACCTGTACGCCCGGCGGTGAGCCGTACGCGGCGAGTCGCGTCGTGGTCGCCCGGCGGAGACCGTCTCTTACCGGCGTCTGTGCCCCTTGGATTTCGTGTGACGGGCGGCGGGCTCGCGGCCGGGGGGCTGGCGGGGCTGCCCGTTCGACGGCGGGTGCGGTGGGTTGGGGCGGGCGACCGATTCCCGGTCGAGGCGGATCTGGTCGCCGTGGTGGGTCAGGGTGATCGGCGGGCCCTCCAGGAGCTCGTAGGTGGTCGTCTCTTCCGTGGCGGCGACGCTCAGGAGGCTGCCGCGGTAGCGCAGGCGGAAGGCGAGCCGGGTGATCTCCGGCGGCAGCTTCGGGGCGAACCCCAGCCGCCCCTGGCCGGCGCGCATCCCGCCGAACCCCGTCACGAGGACGATCCACGCCCCGGCCAGCGAAGCCATGTGGACACCGTCGACGGTGTTCTTCTCCAGGTCCTCCAGGTCCATCAGGGCCGCCTCGCCGAGATAGCGGTAGGCCAGGTCGAGGTGCCCCACCTCGGCGGCGATCACCGCCTGGGTGCAGGCGGACAGGGACGAGTCGCGGACCGTCAGGGCCTCGTAGTAGGCGAAGTTCCGCGCCTTGTGGTCGGCGGTGAAGGCGTCGCCGCGCAGGTGCATCGCGAGGACCAGGTCGGCCTGTTTGACCACCTGCTTGCGGTAGAGGTCGAAGTAGGGGAAGTGCAGGAGCAGCGGATACTGGTCGGGCTTGGTGGCGGCGAAGTCCCAGGGCGCGTGCTGGGTGAACGCCTCGTGCTGCGGATGCACGCCCAGGTCCTCGTCGTAGGGGACGGACATCGCGGCGGCGGCGTCGCGCCAGGCGGTGGTCTCCTCGGCGGTGACGCCGAGCCGCTCGGCCTCGTCGGGATGGCGGGCCGCGGTCTCGGCCGCCACGCGCAGGTTCTGCTGGGCCATCAGGTTGGTGTAGACGTTGTTGTCGACGACGGCGCTGTATTCGTCGGGGCCGGTGACCCCGTCGATGCGATACCGTCCGGCCGGGTCGTGATGGCCGAGGGCGCACCACAGCCGGGCCGTGCCGACCAGCAGCGGCAGGCCGGTCTCCCGCTCGAACGACGTGTCATCGGTGGCGTCGACGTACTGGGTGACCGCGTGCGCGATGTCGGCGTTGACGTGGAAGGCCGCGGTGCCGGCCGGCCAGTAGCCCGAACACTCCTCCCCGTGGATGGTCCGCCACGGGAAGGCGGTGCCGTGCAGCCCCAGCTGGGTGGCGCGGGCCCGCGCCAGCGGGACGATGGACCGGCGCCACGACAGCGCGTCGGCGACGGCTCGCGGATAGGTGTAGGTGAGCACCGGCAGGACGAAGATCTCGGTGTCCCAGAACGCGTGCCCGTCGTAGCCCGAGCCGGTCAGCCCTTTGGCGGGTATGGGGCGCTCCTCCAGGCGCGCGGCCGACTGCAGCAGGTGGAACAGCCCGAAACGGACGGCCTGCTGCACCTCGGGGTCGCCCTCCACCTCGACGTCAGCGCCGTTCCAGAAGTCGTCGAGGAAGCGCCGCTGGTCGGCGCACAGACCGTCCCACCCGGCCAGCCGGGCGGCGGCGAGCGCCGCGACGACCTGATCGTGCGTGGCGGCCCGCGAACGCCGCACCGACCACCCGTAGGAGAAGTACTTGACCAGTCTCAGCGGCCGTCCGGGGGCGAGGTTCGTGGCGACGGTGAGCCGGCTGACATCGCCGCTGCCGTCGGCGTCGACCAGGGTGCCGTCCGGCCCGTCGATCTCGTGGCTCATGCCGGCGGCCACCCGTATCCCGCTGACCCGGGTGCGGTGCACCATGATCGCCGGGCCGTTCTTGTTCGGGACGTTCTCCTCCAGCACCAGCGGCGACCGCAGCCGCGCGGCCGCCCGCGGGTCGTCGTCCGTGGTCTCCTGGGTCTCGTTGGCCACCAGCTCCGACTGCACGACGACGCGCAACGGCTCGTCGACCGCCTCGACCTCGTACCGGATCGCGGCGACGGCGCGGTGGGTGAAGGACACCAGCCGGGTGGAGGTGACCCGCACCCGCGTGCCCGTCGGCGAGCTCCACAGGACGGTGCGCGTCAGGGTGCCGGCGCGCAGGTCGAGGACCCGTTCGTGCTCGTGCACCGTCCCGTAGCGCACGTCGAAGGGCTCGTCGTTGACCAGCAGCCGGATCACCTTGCCGTTGGTCACGTTCACCACCGTCTGCCCGGACTCGGGGTAGCCGTAGCCCGCCTCCGCGTACGGCAGCGGCCTCAGCTCGTACAGCCCGTTGAGGTAGGTGCCTGGCTCACCGTGCGGCTCGCCCTCGTCCAGGTTGCCGCGCAGGCCGATGTGCCCGTTCGACAGCGCGAACACCGACTCGCTCTGCGCCAGCACGTCCAGGTCCAGCCGGCGCTCCCGCACCGACCACGGCTCGATGGCGAACGCGGGATGCCGGATCATCGCCGGCCCTCCGACTTCAGCAGGTCGGCCAGGTCGCCGACGACGACGTCGGCGCCGTGCTCGCGCAGCGCGTCCGCCTGCCCCTTCCGGTCGACGCCGACGACGAAGCCGAAACCTCCGGCCCGGCCGGCCGCCACTCCGGCCAGCGCGTCCTCGAACACCGCCGCCTGCGACGGCTTCAGCCCCAGCGCCTCGGCGCCCGCCACGTACATGTCCGGGGCGGGCTTGCCCGCCAGGTGCCGCTCGCGGGCGACCACCCCGTCGATCCGCGCCTCGAAGTGTCCGGCGATCCCGGCGGCGGCCAGGATGTGCGCGGCGTTGGCGCTCGACGACACCACCGCCCTGCGCAGCCCCGCGTCCTCGGCGGCCTGCACGTATCGGACGGAGCCGGGGAACACCTGCACGCCGTCCCTGTCGAGTATGGCCTGCACCAGGGCGTTCTTCCGGTTGCTCAACCCGTACAGGGTCTGCGCGTCCTGCGGGTCGTCCGGCTTGCCCTCCGGGAGGCTGATCCCGCGCGCCTCCAGGAAGCTCCGGGTCCCGTCGAGCCGTTTCTTGCCGTCGACGTAGCGGTCATAGTCGGCCACCGCGTCGAACGGCACGAAAGGGGTGCCGGTGCGGTCTGCCCGGTCGCGCAGGAAGTCGTCGAACATCGACTTCCACGCGGCGGCGTGCACGGTGGCGGTGCGGGTGAGCACGCCGTCCATGTCGAACAGGCACCCGCGCACCCCGTCAGGCATCCCCAGCATGATCCCCCCGATCAGCGCCATGCGGCCCGACCTGCGACTTACCCCCTCTCCCGCTCTTGTCACCCGGGCCGGAGACGTCAGGCCGCGGACGGCGGCACCGGTTATCGGGGAGCCGGGGCGGACCACTCGACCAGCGGCGGGCGGACCGCGGCGCACAACGGGTGACCCCGGGCATCGGTCAGCCCCAGCCGCGCCACCAGCAACCCGTGGCCCGCCGCGGCGTCCAGCACGTCAGGGGGGACGCCGTCGAACAGCAGCTTCGCCCGCCGGAACATCGAGAACCCCCCGGCGTCGTCGGCCGACATCCAGGACAGGTAGACGAACCGGCCGCCCGGCCCGCCCTGGACGAACGGGCCCCGGAGATCCCAGCCGGACTCCCCGCGGGTCGCGGTCACTTCCAGCTCCCAGACGGCTGAAGGGGCGTCCGCGGGGAACGTGCCCGTCAACTCGCCGGGGCGCGCCCGCCGTTGCACGCCGACGTGGATGTCGCGGACCCCGGGAAGCCCGCATTCGAGCCCTGGCAGATCGGACGCCTCGATACGGAGCAGCATGCCGGCATCATGCCCCGGCCCTACGACAGAACCGGCCCCGCGCCGGCATCAGCCCCGGCACGCGGGGCAACCTCCGCTTTCGGGCGGCGCGGAGTAACCCTCGGGCAGGAGGAAGGCCAGGATGCGATGGCCTTCCCCGGCGCGCACCGGAGCGAGCGTGGTGATGGTCAGCTGGACGTGACGGTCGTCGGCGCCCGTGTGACCCGGCTCGCGGAAGAGCATCGGCCTGGACGGGCCCTGCACGAGCAGCTCGGTGCCGCCGGCCCAGAGGCGTTCGGCGTCGGGGCTCCGCTCGCGCAGGTCGTCCACCACGGCCATGAGCTCGTGGCCGCGCGGTGACCGCATCGCCCGGCCGCGGACCAGCGACATCAGCGCCGTCGCCTCGCGCTCCCACTCGACCATGACGTGCTTGGAGTGCTCGTGCAGGAAGAACCAGTGGAGGATCGTCCGCTCGCCCTCGGGCATGGCGGTGAAGTCGCAGATCCAGCGGGCGAACGCGGAGTTCTGGCTCTGGACGTTCCACAACCCGTCGGTCACGTACGCGGGGTGCGGTTCGAGAGCGCTCACCAGGCGGTGCAGGGCCGGGTCGGGCTCGACGGCGCCGTCAGGCTCGGGAGGAGGGGTGCCGTTCGCCAGATACCACAGGATGCTGCGCTCGTCCTGACCGAGCTGGAGCGCCGACGCGATGGCTTCGAGCAGCTCGGCGGTGGGGCGGTGTTCGGCGCCCTGCTCCAGCGCGCTGATGGTGCGGATGGAGTATCCCGTGAGGTAGGCCAGGTCCTCCTGGGTGAGGGAGTCACGGCGGCGGGAACGTCGCGGGGGAAGGCCCACCTGGCTCAGGGTGATCCTGGCGCGGCGCTCGCGCAGGAACTGGCCGAGGAGCTCGCGGCTCTTGTGCAAGCGCTCCCCCCTTGCCGCGTCAAGCAGGAAATGGCGTTGCCGGTAACGGTATCGCCGGTAACGGCGTCCCGGGAACTCAGTTTGCCCTGGTGCCTCGGCGACCCCCTGATCAACATGGTCGACATGACAATCATTGAGGCAATGACGCGGAGACGCCCGCCGCTGCTCACCGCCGGGATGCTCGCGGCGCCCATCTGGATCGTGCTCGCCGCAACCCAGGCGGCCACCCGAACGGGCTTCGACCTGATCCGGCACCCGATCAGCATGCTCTCGCTGGGCGACCTCGGCTGGATCCAGGTCTCCAGCTTCCTGGTGACCGGTGTGATGACCCTGTGCGGTGCGGCGGGGATGCGCCGCGCCGGCTTGGGCGGCGTGTGGGGGCCTCGCCTGCTCGGCCTGCAAGGGCTCGGCCTGATCGTGGCGGGCGTCTTCCCGGCCGATCCGGGCTTCGCGTTTCCTCCTGGTACGCCCGACATGCCGGGGACGATGAGCTCGGTCGGAGCCGTGCATCTGGCGGGGGCCTGCGTCTCGTTCATCGCGATGATCACGTGCTGTTTCGTGCTGAGCCGGCGGTTCGGCGGCACGTCCTGGGCCGTGGCGGGCCGCGCCGGCGGCGTGCTGCTCGCGGTCGGCCTGTGCTGGGGGATGAGCGGCGCGCCGGGCGGGCCGCTCGCCATGTTCGCCGGCGTCGTCGCCGCGTGGGCCTGGATCGCGGTGACCATGTCCAAACTGGAGAAGGCCGTACGGGCCTGACAAGTCGTCATACGAGAGGGAGAGTCATATGTCGTTCCAGGCTTATCTGGACAACATCGAGACGAAGACCGGGCTGACGCCCCGCGAGTTCGTCGAGCTCGCGAAGGAACGCGGGTTCGACGACCCGTCCGTGAAGGCCGGCACGATCGTCGAGTGGCTCAAGCAGGACCACGGGCTGGGCCGCGGGCACGCGATGGCGCTGGTACACGTGATCAAGAAGGGCCCGGCGATCGACGCCAAGCATGTCGGCAGCACCGGAACCCACCGGG
Source organism: Nonomuraea sp. NPDC049486 (assembly GCF_040676925.1). NCBI lineage: Bacteria > Bacillati > Actinomycetota > Actinomycetes > Streptosporangiales > Streptosporangiaceae > Nonomuraea > Nonomuraea sp. NPDC049486. The sequence continues at coordinate 44,319 of NZ_JBFAPV010000004.1, read as the reverse complement.
ACGAGTCCGACACCCTGTGGCTGGACGGAAAGGACAACCGGCCCTGATCCAGCCGGCGGCTCACCCATCGGTGGCCGCTAGGCGTGTCCCGTTCGAAAACCGGTGACCGGTGGTTACCGTAATGGTGCGCTGATGTCACTGGTCCGCGGCCGGGCGATGCGGTCGCCGCGCGGCCACGAGCTGACGGCCGTGGTGGACGACCTCCGCGATCGCAGATCGGACGCCGAACGCATCTGGGCGGGCGGCACCGATCTGCTCGTCCAGGGCCGTCCAGGCCGATGCTCTTCCGCGAGCCCGGCCACACCGACCCCCGCCGGCCGGACGACGAGGACCATCACGTCCGGTTGACCATCACCACGCTCGCTCCGGTGCCGGCTGTCTGACCCGGGGCCCGGGGTTCACGGGGCGACCAGCAGAGCCGACAGTCTGCGCAGGCCGCGGGAGGTGCGGGCCTTCACGGTGCCGAGCGGCACCCGCAGCCGTTCGGCGATCTCGCGCTGGCTCAGGTCGCCGAAGTAGGCCAGCTCGATCGCCTGCCGCTGGGCGTGCGACAGCTCGGCCAGCGCCCTGCTGAGCCGGTCGCGGTCCGCGAGGTCGTCGACCTCGGAGCGTCCTCGTCCTGGCGGGTCGCCGGCCTCCTCCAGCGGCACCGTGACGGGCCCGCGGCCGCGCAGGTGGTCGACGGCGCGGCGGTGGGCGATGGCGAAGATCCAGGCCGCCAGGCTCCTGGACGGGTCGTACCGCTCGCGCGAGCGCCAGACGTCGGCGAAGACGACCTGCACCAGGTCCTCCACGTCCTGGGCGGGCACGTACCGGCGCAGGTAGGAGCGCACGGCGGGGCCGTGCGCGCGGTAACACCCGCTGAGCGATTCCTCGTCACTGATCCGCATGTCCCTGCCCCTCACCCCAAAAACCTATTCAAAACTTATTCATAGCTGGGCATAGGGGGATGCCACAAGGTCCTCCGGTGAAAGGGCTGCTCAGGCGAGCGTGGCCGTGATGCGCGCGACGGCCTCGGGCAGCGTCGACACCCGGACGACGCCCGGGGGCGGCTCGCCCTGCCAGCCGAGCCCGCCGATGACGATCCGGCACGCCGGACGGAGCCTCGGCAGGGCCGCGAGCGGGGCGGTGTCACCGGTGATCGCCTGCTGCGACCAGACGAACACGACCACCGGGCCGAGCCTCCGCATCGCGTGGGCCAGCGCCGCGTAGGGGGTGCGCGCGCCGAGGACGCGGGTCTGCACGCCCACCTCGCCGAGCGCGGCGGCCAGAGCGTGCACCGGCAGGCTGTGCTGCTCGTCCTCGGCGCAGGCCAGCAGCACCGGACGGCCCTCGTGCGGCGGGACGTCGCGGGCACGGCGCTGCAGCGCCGCCTGGACCCGGTCGGACAGCAGGTGCTCGACGTCGATGCCGGCGCCGGTGTCGTCCTGGCGGCGGCAGATGGCGTCGAAGACGGGGAGCAGGAGCCGCTCCCATGTCCACACCACGCCGTGCCGGGCCAGCGTCTCCTCGACCAGGCCGGAGACCTGGTGGCTGTCGAGCACGAGCGCGGCCCGGGCCAGCGCGGCCGTGGGCGGCCGCCGCGGACCGGCCTCAGAAACGCCGGTCGGGGGTGCGCCGGTCGCGGGGGTGCCGGTCGGGGGTGCGCCGGTTTCCGGGGCGTCGGCGGGGGTCTCCTCCGTGGGCTCCGGCGTCGCGGCGGGAGGCGGGGGCGGCAGCGCCAGGGCGAGCCTCGCGGCCTCCGCCGGCGCCAGGCCGGTGGCGATCAAACGCTTCATCTCGGTCAGCCGCCGCAGGTCGGCGGCGTCGTACCGGCGGTGGCCGCCGGGGGTGCGGCGGCTGGGCCCCAGGCCGTAGCGGAGGTTCCAGGTGCGCAGTGTGGGGGCGGGCACGCCCAGCCGCCGGGAGGCGGCTCCGATGCCGTAGCCCGCGTCCTCCACGTTGTCCGGTGTCTCCTCGACCATGGTCTTCCCGCTGACGTTCGACGTGTCCGACCATCTTTTCGCGGTTCCGGAGCCGCTCGGACGCATGACCAGGCGTGTCCCCCGCGGAAACCCGGTACGCGCTGGTTACCGTGATAGTGCGATTCGAGCTCGCGTGCAACCGGGTCGGGCCCCTCCCGCGAAGACTTCCCATAGCGACAGAAGGGGCTGCGTACATGGACACGGTGATCGCGCGAACCACCCACGTGCGCGAGCAGGTCGACCGGCGGCTGGCGCGGCTGCTGGACCACCAGGTCCGCCGGCTCGGCTTCCTCGCCCCGGCGGAGGTCGGTCTGGTGCGCGAGTACCTGACGGCGTTCGTCCTCGGCGGCGGGAAGAGGCTGCGGCCCGCGTTCGTCTACTGGGGCTACCGGGCGGCCGGCGGCGAGCGGCTGGAGTCGGTGCTGCCCGCGGCCTGCGCCGTGGAGCTGGTGCACGCGGCGGCGCTGCTGCTGGACGACGTGATGGACGAGGCCGGCTCGCGGCGTGGCCGGCCGGCGGCGCACGTCGCGCTGGCCGAGCTGCACCGGCGGTCCGGCTGGCGGGGCGACGCCGACCGGTTCGGCGAGTCAGCGGCGACCCTGCTCGCGCTGCTCGCGCTGAGCTGGGCCGACGCCGCGCTGCTGGATACGGGGCCGCACCTGGGGCCCTCGCTCGACGTCCTCACCCGGCTGCGGGTGGAGGCGATCGGCGGCCAGTATCTTGACCTGGCCTGTACGGCCGGGGCCCGGACGGGTGACGAGCCGTCGCGGGTGATCTCGCTCTACAAGTCGGGCAAGTACACCGTCGAGCGGCCCCTGCACCTCGGTCACGCCGTCGCGGACGGCTGTCCCGAGACGCGCCGCACGCTGAGCGCGTACGCCCTCCCCCTGGGCGAGGCGTTCCAGCTCAGGGACGACGTCAACGGCGTGTTCGCCGACCCGGCGCGCACCGGCAAGCCCTCGGGAGCGGACCTGCTCCAGGGCAAGGCGACCTACCTGCTCGCCTACGCCCGGCGCGAGACGGGCAGCGCGCTCCTGGACGACATCACCGACCAGCGGGGGGTGGAGGCGGCGCGCGAGCTGATCGTGGAGTGCGGAGCGCTGGACGCGGCGGAGCGGCGCATCGCCACGCTGGTCGACGAGGCGGTCACAGCGCTGGACCGGCCGCCCGGCATCCCGCACGAAGCCAGGACGGCGCTGGTGGACCTGGCCGCCCAGTGCACGGAAAGGGACTTCTGATGAGCCCCGTGGTCGTCGTCGGCGCGGGCCTGGGCGGGCTGTCGGCCGCCATCCACCTGGCCGCGGCCGGTCGCGAGGTCACCGTGGTCGAGGCCCTCGGCGAGCCCGGCGGCTGCTGCGGAACGACCCGCCTCGGGGCGTACCGCTTCGACACCGGTCCGTCCGTGCTCACCATGCCGGGCGTGCTCGCGGAGGTCTTCGGGGCGGCCGGGCAGGAGCTGCGGCACTGGCTGCCGCTGCGCCGGCTGGATCCCTCGTACCGGATGGTCTTCGACGACGGGTCGCGGCTGGACGTGCGGGCGGAGCGGGAGGCGATGGCGGAGCAGGTCCGCGCGGTGTGCGGGCCGGCGGAGGCGGCCCGCTACGAGCGCTACCGGAGCCTGCTCGACGAACTGTTCCGCGTCGAGTGGCCCGCGTTCATCGACGCGGACATGACCCGGCTGCGCGCCCTGGCCCGGCCGGCCGCGCTGCTGCGGCTGGCCCGGCTGGGCGGGTTCCGCCGGCTGGACCGCCTGGCGGCCCGCCACCTGACGGACCCTCGGCTGATCAAGGCGCACACGTTCCAGTCCCTGTACGTGGGGCTGTCGCCGCAGCGCGCGCTGGGCATCTACGCCGTCATCGCGCACATGGACACGGTCGGCGGCGTGTACTTCCCTCGGCACGGCGGCATGCACGCCATCCCGGCGGCCATGGCGGCGTTGCTGGAGAAGCTGGGCGCGGACCTCCGCTACGGCGTGCCCGCCGACCGGGTCGAGACGGACGGCGACGGTGTCACCGGCGTGCTGCTGCGGGACGGCGAGCGGCTGGCGGCCCGGCACGTGGTCGTCGCCTGCGATCGGCTGGCGGCTCGGCGGCTGCTGCCCTCCCGCGCGGGCGACTGGCGGCTGCGCCGTCCGCGCCACTCCCCGTCGTGCCTGGTGATGCACGTCGGCCTGGACCGCCCGCCGACCGGCCAGGCGCACCACACGCTGCACTTCGGCCGGGACTGGAACGAGACGTTCACCGCTCTGGAGGCGGGCCGGCCGCAGCCCGACCCGAGCCTGCTGGTCACCTGCCCGGCGCCGGACGGCGAGGCCGCGCCGGACGGGCACGCCACCCTCAGCGTCCTGGAACCCGCGCCCAACCTGCGGCACACCGACTGGGACCGGCTGCGCCCCCGGCTGGAGTCCCGGCTGCTCGACCGCATGGCGCGACTCGGCTACGGCGACCTGTCGGGCGCGCCCCGGCTGGTGCTGGACCCGCCCGCCTGGGCGGCGCGCGGCCACACCGCGGGCACCCCGTTCGCGCTGGACCACCGCTTCACCCAGACGGCGTGGCTGCGCCCCTCCGCCGTGGCCCGGCGGGTGCCGGGGCTGCACTTCGCCGGCATGTACACCGCGCCCGGAGTCGGGGTGCCGCCCGTGCTGATCTCCGGCCGGCTCGCCGCCGAACGCATCCTCAAGGAGACCCGTTGACGCTCACCGCCAGCTACGAACGCTGCCGGCGGCTCCACGCCCGCTACGGCCGCTCCTACTACCTGGCCACCCGGCTGCTGCCGCGATGGAAGCGGAGGCACGTGCACGCGCTGTACGGCTTCGCCCGGTACGCCGACGAGATCGTCGACTCGTTCACGATGACCGCCGACCGGGCCCGCGCGCTGGACGCCCTGACCGTCAAGGTCGAGGCCGGGCTCGCCGGGGCGAAGAAGGACGATCCGGTGCTGCCCGCGTTCCTGCACACCGTCCACTCCTTCGGCATCGGCCACGACGACATCGCGGTCTTCCTCGCGTCCATGCGCGCGGACCTGTCGGTGACCCGGTACGCGACCTACGACGACCTGCTCGGCTACATGGCCGGATCGGCCGCCGCCATCGGCACGATGATGCTGCCGGTGCTGGAGGCGACGCCCGGCCGCGAGGAGGCGGCCCGCGAGCCCGCCCGCCAGCTCGGCCTGGCGTTCCAGCTCACCAACTTCCTGCGCGACGTGCGCGAGGACCACGCCAGGGGCCGCGTCTACCTGCCGATGGAGGATCTGGACAAGTTCGGGGTGGACCCGGCCGAGCTGGGCGCCCGCCGTACGGGGCCCGCCCTGCGGGACCTGCTCGCCTTCGAGGCGGGGCGCGCCCGCGACCACTACCGCGCCGCCGCAGGGGGGATCGGCCTGCTCGCCGCCTCCTCCCGGCCGTGCGTCCGCGCCGCCTACGCCCTGTACGGCGGCATCCTCGACGAGATCGAGCGCCGGGGCTTCGAGGTCCTGGCGGGCCGGGTACGGGTGCCGCGCCGGCGCAAGGCGGCCGTGTTCGCCCGCCACCTGCTGGCCTCCGCCGAGGCGAGCAGGGCCGAGCGCCGCGTCAGCGTGGAACTCCCATGACCGCCGGCCTTTCCATGGCTCCGCCTGTTGTCCTGGACGCGATGGGTGGGGACCACGGGCCGGTGGCGACGGTCGCCGGGGCCGTGGCAGCGTGGCGGCGGCACGGGGTGCCCGTCGTCCTGGTCGGCGCGCGGGACCGGGTGGAGCGTGAGCTGCGCGGGCACGGCGCCGCCGGGGAGATCGCGGTGGTGCACGCCGAGGACACCGTGCCGATGGCCGAGCGCGGCGCCGCCGCGGCGACGCTGACGACGTCGAGCCTGGCCGTGGGCTGCGAGCTGATCAGCCGGGGCGAGGGCGGTGCGTTCGTGTCCGCCGGGTCGACCGGCGCGGTGGTCTCGTGCGCGGTGCGCGGCATCGGCCGGGCCGGCGGGGTGCTGCGGCCGGCCCTGGCCGTGGCCCTGCCCTCGCTGACGGGTGGAGCCAGCGTGCTGGTGGACGCGGGTGCGACCGCCGACCCCAGCCCGGCCATGATCGCCCAGTTCGCCCAGCTGGGGGCGGCCTACGCGCGGGCCGTGCTGGGCCGTGCCGACCCGGTGGTGGGGCTGCTGTCGATCGGGTCCGAGCCGGGCAAGGGCAACCGGCTGACGCGCCGGGCCGGGGACCTGCTCGCCGCCCTGCCGCTGCGTTTCCACGGCAACGTGGAGGGCCACGACGTGCTGGCGGGCACCGTCGACGTGATCGTCACCGACGGCTTCACCGGCAACATCGTGCTGAAGAACGTCGAGGGGTGCGTCCGCACGGCGCTGGCCATGGTCGCCCAGGCCGGCATCGCCTCCCCGGAACGGCTCGCCGAGGTAGCCCGCCGCTACGACCCGGAGACCCACGGCGGCGCCGCCCTCCTGGGTCTGCGCGGCACGGTCGTCGTCGCCCACGGCTCCTCTCCGGCGGCCACGATCGCCCGCGCCTGCGTGGTGGCGCACGCGCTGTCATCGCAGAACCCGGCGGCCGGCATCGATGCCGTGGCGGTGGAGACGGCGCCATGACCACCGTCGGCGTCCAAGCCGTAACGGTGGAGACATCGTCATGACGTCCTCAGCGCAACGGATCGGCTCCGTCCCAGGTGCCCTCACTGGCGTACGGGGTGAAGCGGGCGAACAGCTCCTCCGCGTACCAGTCGTCGGCCCGCACGCGCTCGATGACCCGCCGGTGCGCCTCGCCCCGGTAGGCGAAGGCGCGCACCGCCTCGCGGTCGCGCCAGAGCGAGAAGGTCGCCTGCCGGGCCAGCGGCCACTCGCCGATGCCGATCGAGGCCAGGCAGCCGTCCTGCCGCCGCAGCAACTCGTCGACCGGCGGCACCGACCGGTAGAACGCGACCAGGCGGCGAGGCCGGATCGACGCCCTCGTGAGCACCGCCACCGGCCCGCCACCCCGGCGCGCCGCGCCCGCCCCGAAGGCCCCCGGAGCCTCGAAAAGTACCCCGGTCGCCTCGCCCCTAAGGGGCTTCCTTGGGGCGTCGCCAGGCACACCGGACCCCAGGAATCCACCCACACCCTGGACCCGCTCGGACCTGAGGGGCTCCCCCGGGATGTCGCCAGTAGCCCCGGACCTGTAAGACCCGCCCATACCCCGAACCCGCTCGGCCCTGTGGGAGTCCCCGGGGGTGTCGCCGGTGTGCGCCGTAGGCTTGGACGGCCCCCTGGGGGTTTCGCTGGGCTTGAGGGGCGGGGGCGGGGCGAAGGGGTCGCGGCCCGACCAGGCGCCGCGCGAGGCCATCGGGGACAGCCGCGCCTGCCAGTATTCGGACGCCTCAGCCCGCCAGCGGGCCGCGATCGGCGAGGCGCGCAGGAACTCGTCCAGATCGTCCTCGCCGCGCCAGACCGCGAACAGCGCCCACCGGCGCAGGTCGGCGCCGAGGGACATGGCCCGGCCGCGGCCGGTGCCGAGCAGCCGCCAGAACAGCAGCCCGCCGGTGCGCCGCAACAACGGCCGGTCGAAGGCCATGTGCCGCATCGCGCGGGCGCTGTCGTACCGGATGAGGTGGAACGACGCGATGGTTGAGGTGGTGGTGTCGGTCATGGCCGGCTACCTGCTCGGCTCGGTGCCGGTGGCGGTCCTGGTGGCGCGGGCGCACGGCGTGGACCCGCGCGACGTCGGCGACCGCAACCCCGGGTACTGGAACGTCAAGGAGCAGCTCGGCCTGCGGGCCGCCGTGCCGGTGTTCGCCGGTGACACGCTCAAGGGCGCGCTGGCCGCCCTCGTGGCGCTCCTGGTCAGCGGCGTCCACACCACCGCGCTCGGCGTCGTCACCGGGGCGAGCGCGCTGCCGGTGTACCTGGCGGTGGCGGCGGCCATGGCGGGGCACGCTTGGCCGATCTTCGCCGGCTTCCGCGGCGGCCGTTCGATCCTGACCTTCGCGGGGGGCGTCGCGGTCATCTGTCCTCCGGCGTTCGTGCTGGCGGTGACGGCGCTGGTGGTCACCGCCGTGGCGCTGCGCTCGTTCGCGGTGGGGGCGCGCCTGGCGGTGTTCGGCGTGCCGGTGCTGCAACTGCTGTTCGCGCCCGTGGAGCTGGTGGCGGCCACCGGGGGGCTGATGTGCCTCATCGGGCTGCGCTTCGGCCAGGCCGCGCTCGCCGAGCGCCGCCGCTGACCTCCGGGTACGTACGACCGCGCCAGGTCCGTACGGGACGCAGCGTCGCCTGGGTGAGCCGGAACGCGGCGGCGGGGTCGAGCAGCGGCGACAGCAGCAGGCCCAGGCCGGGGGCGCGGTAGCTGCCGCGCAGCGCGCCTGTGAGCAGCAGCCGCGCCGCCAGCAGCGCCGTGTCCAGACGGGTGGGGCGGCCGACCGCCAGTCGGAGCACCGGCAGCGCCCCGGTCAGCCAGATGACGGCCAGGTCGGCCGCCTGCCAGCCGGGGCCCGTGACGTCGCGCAGCGGGAGCGAGCGGCCCCACTCCCGCCACAGCTCGCCTACCGAGTCGTGCATGTCGACCTCCAGCAGGCCGCCCGCGTCCAGGAAGCCGACCGTCCAGCCCTGCCCCGCCAGGCGCCTGGCCAGCGCCACGTCGTCGGTCATCCGGTCGCGTACCAGCGCGAACCCGTCCGCTTCTGCCATCCGGGCGCGCCGGAAGGCCATGCACTGGCCGTTGGCGACGGCGCGGTGCGGCGGCGGCGGGCTCGCCGGGCCGACGGGCCCGAACCGGTAGACCAGCGTCGCCAGCATGGAGGCGTGCAGGGCCTGTTCGAGCACGCCGTCGCAGACGAACCGGGGGCCGGCGCTCACCAGGTCGTACCGCTCCAGCGTGGCCGCCAGCGCGCCGAACAGGCCGGGCCCCGGCCGGGCGTCGGCGTCCAGGGTGACCACGACCTCGCCGCCGGCCGCCGCCACCCCCTGGCGCAGCGCCCACTGCTTGCCCACCCACCCGCCGGGCAGCGGCTCGCCGGTGACGACCTTGGCCCCGGCCGCTGCCGCCACCTCGGCCGTACCGTCGCGGGAGCCGTCGTCGACCACGATCACCTCGGTGACGGCGGGGTCGGAGAGCGCGGCCCGCAGGCACGGCCCGATCCTGGCTTCCTCGTCGCGCGCCGGGATCACCACGGAGATCGTCACGCCCGCGTCCCGGCGCGGCCGGAGCGGCGGAAGCCGCCGCCGCCCCCGCGCGAGCCTGGCGAGCGCCACCCCGGCGGCGACCGCCTGCACGACCGTGAGCGACCTCATCGGGAACCACCTCGCACGTCGCTCGCCGTGGGCCGCCCGGTGCGGAAGTCCTGGGCCACCAGGTCGGCCACGATGCGGGCGCCCAGTGTCACCATGGGCAGCCCGCCGCCCGGGTGCGCGGAGCCGCCGACCAGGTACAGGCCGCGCCGGGGGCCGCGGTTGCCGGGGCGCAGGAAGGCCGACAGCCTGCCCCGGTAGGCGCTGCCGTAGATGGCGCCGCCCCAAGCCCCGTAGCGGTCGCGCAGGTCCGCCGGGGTGAAGACGTCGGCGAAGCGCAACCGGCCCGCCAGGTCGTGGCCGCGCTCGGCCAGCCGCTCCAGCACCAGATCCCGGTACGCCGCCACGCTGATCGGCCACCGGCCGGGATCGCGGGCGGGCACGTTGACCAGCATCGTCCAGTTCTCCGCGTCCACCGGGGCCTGCGAGGGGTCGTCCACGGCCGAGCAGCCGACGTAGATCGTCGGGTCGAGCGGCGGGTTCCCCCGTTCGAAGACGTCGGCGAACTCCCGTTCGTAGTCGGCCGAGAACAGCACCGCATGGTGCGGCAGGCCGGGCGTGCGCCCCTCCACGCCGGCCAGCACCAGCAGCGCCGACGACGAGCGCCCCAGCCGGGCGATCCTGCGCAGCCGCCCACGGTCGGGCAGCAGGCGGCCGTACAGCGCGGCGGCGTCGGTGTTGGCCACCACGACGTCCGACCGGACCCTCTCCCCGCTCGCCAGCCGGACCCCCGTGACGGCGGAGCCACCGGCCTCGACCGCCGCGACCGGCTCGGACAGGAACACCTGCACCCCCGCCGCCTTCAGCAGCAGACCCAGGTCGTCGGCCAGCCGGGCCAGGCCGCCCGGCGCGTACCAGACGCCCTGCCCGTGCTCCAGCGCGGGGACGCACCCCAGCGCGGCGGGCGCGCGGTACGGGCTGGACCCGGCGTAGGTGGCGTAGCGGCCGACGTACTGCCGCAGCCTGGCGTCACGGAAGTAGCGGCGGGCCAGCCCGTCGAGGGTGCGCGCGGGCGCCACGGCCAGCAGGTCGGACAGCCGGGCCTCACCGGGGCGCCGGATCAGCGGCCCGGCGAACACGGTCCGGTCCGCCGCCTCCAGGGCGCCCCTGGCCCAGCCGTGGAAGGCCCGCCAGGCCCGCCCCTCGCCGGGGGCCAGCCGCTCCACCTCCGCGGCCATGCGCCCGGGGTCGCGCCGGGCGTCCAGCACCGTGCCGTCGGCGAACCGGTACCGGCACAGCGGGTCAGGTTCGATCAGCTCGCGGTCCAGGCCCAGCTCGCGGAAGAGGCCGGGCATGGTCAGCAGCGACGGCCCCAGGGAGAAGGCGAACCCGTCACGGCGATGCTCGGCCAGCTTGCCGCCCAGCCGGGGCAGCTGCTCGTACAGCCGGACCTCGTGCCCCCGCCGGGCCAGCAGCAGCGCGCACGCCATGCCGCCCACGCCGCCGCCGACCACCGTCACCTCTGCCATGACCGCCTCCAGGCCGGCGCGGCGAACGCGCCCATCGTGATCCCGCCGGCCGCCGCCACCAGCGGGTCGGTCGGGTCGAACACCGCGGCGAAGGCGATCGTCTCCATGACCGCCATGACCGTGTAGACCGCGAGCAGCCCTCGCCCCGGCGCGGCGTCGCCGGCGACGCGCCCGACGACCAGCATGACCAGGGCCGACACCAGCAGCCAGCCGGCGAAGTTGCTCAACGGGATGCCCCGGTAGAAGCCGTCGTCCGCCGCCCACGTCCACAGGCCGAGTCGGACCATCTGCGGGTCGAGGAACAGGTCCCACGCCGTCAGCGCGGCCGCGCCCGCGCAGACGCGCGCCCAGCCGCCGAAGAGGGTGGCGGCGACCGCGTACGCGGCGAGCCCCATGCCGCCCCACGCCATCGCCACCACGACGGGCACGCCGCCCACCTGGGGCCACAGCACGTCGCTGTAGGCGTACTCGCCGAACGGGAACCCGGTCAGCACCCCGACCACCTCGGCCGCGTACCCGGTCAGCACGGCCGCCCCGAACGCGGCCAGCGCCCGGCGCGTCCCCCACGCGCCGGCGGCGAAGGCGACGGCGGACGCGGCGAGCAGCGCCACGATCAGCCCGGTGAACCGTTCCGGCCGCGCGGCCAGCCCGGACGCCACCTGGAGGCCGACCATGGCCAGCAGGGACAGGACTCCCAGGGCGCGGGCCGGCCCGAGGGCCACGCGCCCCGCCTGTTCGCTTCTCGTCTGTTCCACACACTGTCTTTCGAAGCCGTCGCGATCACGGATGCACGTGCCCGATGGCGTCCCAAACGAGCGCCATGGCGGTCCGAGCATCGGGACAAGATTTCCCCGCGCCGCTGTGACCAGGTCCGACGCCGGCCTGCGGGTGGCGTGCGGCGACCCGTTGTGGGCAGCTGTGGGGCATGGTTGAGGACCAGTGCCTGGGCAGGCCGCGGGTGGCGGTGTCGAGCTGCCTGCTCGGCGCGCGCGTACGGCACAACGGCAACCACAGCCGCGCCCGCTACCTCACCGACGAGCTGGCGCCGTTCGTGGACTGGGTGCCGATCTGCCCGGAGATGGAGATCGGCCTCGGCACGCCCCGCGAGTCGCTGCGGCTCGAACGCTCCCCCAGTGGCCCCCGGCTCATGACCAGGAACACCGGCCGTGACCTCACGCCCGCCATGACCGGGCTGGCTGCCGAGCGGTCCGCCGGGCTGGACGTCGACGGGTACGTGTTCAAGGCGAAGAGCCCGAGCTGCGGCATCCACGGCATCCCGCTCTACGACGGGGAGACGATGGTGACCCGGCAGAACCGGGGCCTGTTCGCCGACGCGGTGATCGAGAGCCATCCCCTGCTGCCCGTGGAGGACGAGGGCCGGCTCCGTGACGCCGTCCTGCGGGAGGCGTTCACCGAGCGGATCTTCGCCCACGCGCGCCTGCGCGAGCTGCTGCGGAGCGACTGGCGGCCGCGCGACCTGGTGGCCTTCCAGTCCCGGCACAAGATGCAGCTGCTCGCGCACTCCACCGAGGGCTACCGCGAGACCGGCCGCCTGGTCGCGGAGGCGGGCACGCGCCCGCGCGAGGAGCTCGCCGGCGTGTACGGCACCGCGTTCCGCACCGCGATGGCGGTCAAGGCGTCGGTCGGGCGCAACGTCAACGTCCTGCAGCACTGCCTCGGCATGCTCGGCGACGAGCTCGACCCGGTCCGCCGGGCCGACCTGGCCGAGGTCATCGCCTCCTACCAGGAGCGCCGGGTGGCGCTCAGCGTGCCGCTCGCCCTGCTGCGCCACCACGCCCGCGGCGAAGCCGCCACCTACGTCCAGAACCAGACGTACTTCCTCCCGTATCCGGACGAGCTGGGCCTGCGCAACCATGTCGTGTGACGTGCGCGGGCCCGGGTATGCGCAGGTCATGGCCGATAAGCGGAAGAAGGACCCGTCGGTGGGCGACGAGGTCACCTGGCGCAGCCACGGTTCCACCGCCCACGGCAAGGTCGAGAAGAAGATCACCAAACGGGAGAAGGAGGCCGGCCGTACCGTGGCCGCCTCGCCCGACGAGCCCCAGTACGTGGTGCGCAGCGAGAAGAGCGGCAAGAAGGCCGTGCACAAGCCGTCGGCCCTGCGCAAGGACAAGGGCTCCTGATGACCGGGGAGGAGGAGCGGGCGATCGCGGCCGAGTTCGGCAAGGCGGTGAACATGACCGCCGGAGAGCTGAAGCGCTGGCTCGACACGGACGAGTCCAAGGCGGTCGGGCAGAAGGACGGCGGCGGCGAGTCCACCGGCCACGAGTCCGGCCGCAGGATCGTCGAACTGCTCCACAAGAAGGAGTCGGCTCTCACCGAGCAGGACTACGCGCACATGCGCAAGGTGATCGGCTACGTGCACCGCCACCTGGCGCAGCGGCCGTCCGGCGACGTCCGGGAGACCAGATGGCGTTACTCGCTGATGAACTGGGGCCACGACCCCCTCAAGTGACCGCGGTCCCGCGTCCGGGATGACACCTGTCACGGCCCTTCGATGACCGCGGTCTCTACCTCGGCACCGCCCCGTCCGGCGAAGATCTGACCATGACGAACGACAAGAAGACCTCCCCCGACTGGACGCTCGGCATGGCCTGCGGGCTGGCCATCGGCATGGGCCTCGGCGTCACCCTGCACGACCTCCTTCTGGGGATCTCGCTGTCCCTCTGCTTGGGGGTCGCCCTCGCGTACGCGCTTGCGCCGCGCGAGGCGGACACCGCGGACGCCGAGTAGCCCTCCTCTGACGGCTTGACAGCTGATCCAGAGCACCGGCTACTCTCTCATATATGAACAGCTCTTCAAGTGACAGTGTGTTGACCATCGACGGGTGCAGCGTCAAGGTGGTCGACGGTGACCGGGTGGCCGCCGTGCGCGAGCGGATGCCCGCCCCCGAGGACGTGGTCGACACCGCCGACGTCTTCGGCCTGCTGTCGGACCCCAACCGGCTGCGGCTGCTGGTCGCGTTGCTGGACGGAGAGCTGTGCGTGTGCGACCTCGCGGCGGTGACCGGGCAGAGCGAGTCGGCCGTCTCCCACGCCCTGCGGCTGCTGCGCGCGCACCGCATCGTGGCCGCCCGGCGGTCCGGCCGGATGGCGTACTACCGGCTTGAGGACCCGCACGTGCGGATGCTGCTGGACCTGGCGCTGGAGCACACCGGACACACCGAGGCGATCCACCCAGAGCGCGGCGGGGACCACTGATGGGCACCGGGCACGGGCACGGCCACGCGGGCGGCCGGCACCGCTGGCGGCTGGCGGTCTCCTTCGCCCTGATCGGCGCGTTCTTCGTGGTGGAGCTCGTCTACGGTCTCCTCTCCGGCTCGCTGGCGCTGCTGTCGGACGCCGGCCACATGGCCGCCGACGTGGTCACCCTCGGCGCGGCGCTGATCGCCACGCGGATCGCCACCCGGCCCGACACCACCGGCCGGCGCAGCTACGGCTCCTACCGCGCCGAGGTGTTCGCCTCGCTGCTGGCCGTGGTGCTGATGATCGTCGTGTCGGTGTACGTGGTGGCCGAGGCGATCGGCCGCATCGGCCACCACGTGGAGGTCTCCTCCGGCCCGATGCTGGTCGTCGGCGCGCTCGGCCTGGCCGTCAACCTGGTCGCCCTGATGCTGCTGCGTTCCGGCGCCGCCGAGAGCCTGAACGTCAAGGGCGCCTACCTGGAGGTCGTGGCCGACACCGCCGGCTCCGTCGGCGTCATCGTCGCCGGCTGGCTGGTCGCGACCACCGGCCGGCCCATCTGGGACACCGTCATCGCCCTGGCCATCGGCGTCTTCGTCGCCGCCCGGGCGATCTCGCTCGGCCGCCAGGTCTTCGCCGTGCTGGGCCAGCACGTCCCCGAAGGCATCGACGCCGGCGCCGTGGCCCAGGACCTGTCCGCCATCGACGGCGTCCGCGACGTGCACGACCTGCACCTGTGGACGCTGACGTCCGGCATGAACGTCGCCACCGCCCACCTGGTCACCGCCGACCAGAGCGACAACCACGCGGTGCTGGACCAGGCGCGCGACCTGCTGCTCCAGCGGCACGGCGTGGCGCACGCCACCTTGCAGGTCGAGCCCGCCGACCACAGCGGCTGCGACGAACTCGGCTGGTGACCCGAGCCCGGGGGCGGACGCGGCACCGATCGAACTTCTTCGCCCGGGGTGCGTATCTCGGTATGGAAGAGCTCTGCCTACACCCCCGGGGACCGCACCATGAAGACTTTCGTCGGCAAGCCGCTCGGCGCCGCGTGCGCCGTGGTTCTCGGCACGCTCCTCACCGCGTGCTCGGCGCCGGCCGCGGGGGAGCCCGCGGCGGCGCACCACGCCCACGCGGCTCCACCGGCCGCCGCCGCCAAGCCGGCGACCGCGGCGAGCATCGACCAGATCGGCGCCGCGCTCGGCTGCCCCAGCCCCGACGTGCAGATCGACGCCGACGAGCTGCGGCAGGCCGTCTGCCGGACGTCCGCGGCCCACTCCGTCCTGGTCACCTTCACCACGGGCAAGGGCCAGCGCGACTGGCTGGACGCCGCCCAGCCGTACGGCGGCACCTACCTGGTGGGCGAGCGCTGGGTGGTCGTCTCCGACCCGGCGGTGCTGGAAGGCCTGCGCACGAAGCTCGGCGGCGCCATCGAGTCGACGCAGCACCACTGACCCGGACCGCGGCACCCGGCTGAGAGGATGGGCACATGGCCCCGGTCCTCCGTCTGATCCGCGCGGCCGCCTTCGCGGCGGTCTGCGTCGTGGTCTCGGCCTGCGGCCACCTGTTCGCCGGCGGCGGGGCGATATCGGGGTCCGCGCTGGTGATCAGCCTGATCGCGTCCTTCGCCCTCGCCCTCGCCTGCAACAGGCGCGAGCGTACGCGGGAAGCCGTGCTCGCCGCGACCGTGCTCGCCCAGCTCGTCCTGCACCAGACGTTCGCGCAGGTCGCGCCAGGCGGCGTCACCTCCACGGACCACGGCCACACGAACGCCGGCATGGCGCTGGTCCACCTGACCCTCGCGCTGGTCAGCGGCTGGTGGCTGCACCAGGGCGAGAGCGTCGTGTGGACGATGCTGCGGCTGTGGGGGGTCGCGCCGCTGCGGCTGCTGCTCCTGGTGCTCGCCTCGCCCGTACGGGCTCCCCGGTGCGTGCGGCCGGTTCGGTCCGCCGGCCGGAGCGGTCCCCGGCGCTCCCTGGAGTTCACGGCGGCGGTGCACCGGCGCGGCCCGCCCGCGCTCGCCCGCGCCGGCTGACGTACGCGTCCCCCGGCGCCCCGTGGTCATCAGGTGCGCGCGTCGTCACAGCCGCGCGCCCGCTCGGCATACCCGGCTGAGGGCCGGGCCTGTACCTACGGAGTTGCACGATGGCGATCGCGCCACGTTCCATCCTGGCCGCGCTGATATGCGGCCTGCTTGTGGTGTTCTGTTCTCCCGCCGCCCTGGCTCACGACTCGTTGAAGGCGAGCTCGCCGGCCAAGGACGCCACCGTCACCTCGCTCGACGAGATCGAGCTGGAGTTCACCTCCCGCGTCCGCATGCCCTTCGTGGCCCTGCGCGACGCCGGGGACCGGCAGGTGGACCTCGGCGAGCCGCAGGTCGAGGGGAAGTTCGTCCGGACCGAGGTGCCCGAGCCGCTGCCGGCCGGGAAGTACGTCATCGCCTGGCGGGTGGTGTCGTCCGACGGCCACCCGATCGAGGGCGAGATCCCCTTCACGGCCGAGGGCGAGCCCTCACCGGAGCCGTCCACGCCGACCCCGGCCGCTGAGCAGAGCACGCCGCCGAGCGTCCCCGCCGAGACCACCGCGCCCGCGGCGCCGGAGAGTTCCGCCGTCGCCGCGGCCGAGGCCGGCGAGGGGATCCCCGGCTGGATCTGGGTGGCCGCCGCGGCGCTCGCGCTGGTGGGCGTCGGCCTCTGGCTGGCGGGTTCCAGGGCGAAGCGGCCGGAGTGAACGGGCTGACGCCGGGGTTCTTGCGGCCCCGGCGCCGGTCCATCGGAACACCGACTCCTTCAGGACGGTGACCATGTGACCGGGCTGACAGAGGTGGTCATGCCGTTGAGTACGAGCCTGAGCATCGGGGCGACGGTGCCGCCGAAACCGGCCCGCGCCTGCGCCGCTCCCACGGATCGGGGGTCCATGCCCTGGTGGGAGCGGTAGTTGGCGAAGCTGACCACGCGGAGATCCGGCAGCACCAGCCAGGCGTAGGCCTGGTCGGGTGCGACGGAGGGGTTCTGGATCACGAGTCCGGAGCCGTTCAGCGGTTCGTACGGGCCGGTCAGGCTGGGCGCGGCGAATCCGTACAGCCCTGTGGGCGCACGGTCGGCCGGGTGGAACGAATGGCGGTGGGTGGAGAAGAAGAGGTAGTACCAGGAGTCGTGCACGATGACGTGCGGTCGTTCCAGCTCGTGGTTGACGCCTTCGGCGACGAGCAGGGGCGGAAGTAGGGACCAGGCGCCGTCCCGTGACTCGGCCAGGGCGATCGCACCGGTGAAGCCGTCCTCCCAGGCGGTGGACGCGGCGACGAGCAGGTAGTCGCGCCCGTCGGCCGGGTCGCGGAACCAGCCGGGATCGCGGAAGGCTCTGATGCGGCCCGGCGCCCCATCAGACTCGTCGGCCGGCAGATACGTCAGGCCGTCGGAGCGCAGGACCTCGCGGTGCTCGGCGTCTCGTCCCAGCAGGACCCCGCCGCGGTCCGCGACCAGGGCGGGGCGGGTCTCGACGACGCTCTGCCGGTAGGTCGGGCGTGCTTCGCCCCGCCGTCCGGCGGCCGTGTAGAACACGGACACGGTGCCGTCGGGCCGGCGGACCGCCGACCCCGACCATTCACGGCTGCCGGGCGAGGCGCCGTCAGCGAAGGCGTTCCCCAGGTCCTCCCACGCGTCGCCGCTCTTGCCGAGCAGGCGGATCCGGGCCTGGTCATGGCGCTCTTCGGGATGACCGAGGGCGGGAGCCGACAGGGCCATCCACAGCTCCCGGCCGTCGATCACGCTCGGTGAGCCGTCCTCCTCCTGAATCGGCCACAGGTCCCACAGATCGAGGTCCGGCAGGATCCTCGGCAGGGCCGGGGGATCGATGACGGGAGCCGTGGCCGTGCCGGTCTCGGTGAGCTGATCGAGGTGCCGGCGGGTCCATGGGGCGCCTGACCGTCCTCGGGAGTGCATGGATGATCTCTTCTTTCACTGGTGGGATGTGCTCTGCCGGTCACGCGAAGCAGCGCATGGCGAGTTCGACGGCGCCCGTGATTCCCGCGTGGTCGCCGAGCGAAGGGCTGACCACGTACTCGTCCATGGCGGCCCGATCGGTCAGCGCCGAGATCGCGGGGTAGCCGGCGGCGAGGTCGAACGCGCGTGCCCTCGTCCGTCCCATCAGCCCGGCGCGCTTGGTGACGCCACCCCCGACGATGATCCGCTCGGGTGACAGCGCGTAGGTCAGGTTCATGACGGCGTGGGCCACGTATTCGGCCTCGAGCTCCCACGCCGCCGGGTCGTCCAGGTCCTCGGCGCGCTGTCCCCACCGCCGGCGCATCGCCTCGCCGGAGGCGAGGCCTTCCAGGCAGTCCCCGTGAAAGGGGCAACTGCCCGCGAACGGGTCCCTGGTCCGATCGTGCGGGATGCGGACGTGGCCGAACTCCGGATGCAGCAGACCGTGCAGCGGCCGGCCGTTCACCACCGCTCCCACGCCGATGCCGGTGCCCACGGTCATGTAGGCGACCGTGCCCAGCCCTCGTCCCGCTCCGCGCCGCCACTCGCCCAGCGCGGCGGCGTTCACGTCGGTGTCGAGGCCGACGGGAACGCGCAGCGCGGCGCGCAGCGGGGAGACGACGTCGGTGCCGGACCACCCGGGCTTGGGCGTGGCGGTGATGTGGCCGTACGTCGGTGAGCCCGTCCGCAGATCGACAGGGCCGAAGCTGCCCACGCCGACCGCGGCGAGCGTCCGGTGGTCCCGGAAGAACCGCACGGCCGCGGTGATGGTCGTCTCCCTTGTGGTCGTCGGTATCACGCGGGTCGCGAGCACCTCCCCGTCGGCGTCGGCGATCGCGCACACCCACTTCGTCCCGCCCGCCTCGATCCCGCCGTAGAGCGGCGGCGCGCTCATCGCCGTCATCCTTTCAACGAGCCCTGCAGCAGGGCCTTGACGAAGTGACGCTGGAAGATGAGGAAGATCACCAGCGTGGGGGTCAGGATCAGCAGTGATCCGGCGCAGAGCAGCGGGATGTCGGTGCCCCACTGGCCCTGGAAAGCGCCCAGCGCGCCGGACATCGTCCGTTTGGCAGGGTCGTCGACCAGGACGATGGCCAGCAGGAACTGGTTCCAGGTCCACAGGAACAGCAGGATGCCCAGGGACGAGATCGCCGGCATGGCCAGGGGGACGTGAATGCGGCGGAACAGCTGCCAGGTAGTGGCGCCGTCCATCCGGGCGCTCTCGGACAGTTCCCCAGGCATGTTGACGAAGTGGGCGCGCATCCAGAAGACGCTGAACGGCATGAACAGGCCGATGAGCGGCAGGATGATGGCCCACCGTGTGTTGAGGAGTCCCATGTCGCGGATCTGGTAGTACAACGGCGTGATGATGCCCTCGAACGGGAGGGTCAGACCGAGCACGAACAGCAGGAAGATCACTCGTCCGCCGATCACGCGCAGGTGGCCGATGGCGAAGCCGGCCATCGTGCCCAGCAGGATCGAGATCGGGACCACACCCAGCACGATGAGCCCGCTCGACTTCAGCAGTTCGCCCATGTTGGCCGCCTCGAAGGCCCGCACGAAGTTGCCCCACTGCGGGTCGTCCGGCCAGGCCAGTCCGGCCGGATAGGTGCGCGAGGGGTGCAGGGCGGTGACGAACAGGCTGAGGAACGGCAGAAGCGTGACCGCCATCATGAGGATGAGCAGGAACCTGCCGGTCCACGCCTCCCGCCACGGGATGCTCATCGGTCGCCGTCCTTCGCGAACCACTGGATGGGAAGGGCGCAGGCGATCACGAGGACCATGAGCACCACGGCCAGGGCCGAGGCCATGCCCACCTCGCGTTCGGAGAAGGCGAGGTAGAAGATCTGCAGGCCGGGCACCATGGTCGTGTTGCCGGGCCCGCCCTGGGTGGAGATGTAGATGATGTCGAAGCTGGCCAGCGCCGCGATCACGGTCACGGTGACGCAGACCGCGATCTCCTGGCGCAGGCTCGGGACCGTGATGGAGACGAACTCCCGCCACGGCCCGGCGCCGTCGAGCCGGGCCGCCTCGTACAACGCGGGATCGATCTTGCTCATGCCGGCCAGGAGCAGCAGCGTGCACAGGCCCAGCAGGACCCACGCGCCGATCATGCCGACCGCGGGCAGGGCGGTGGCGAAGTCACCCAGCCAGGCCCGCGTCACCCCGCCGAGGCCGATGAGCGAGAGCAACTGGTTGATCACTCCGGTGGAGGCCAGCAGCCAGCTCCACGCGATGCCGGCGGCCACCAGCGGGATGACCTGCGGCAGGAAGAGCACGGTCCGGGCCACGACGGCAAGCCTGCTCTGGGCGATGCGCCTGATCGTCGCGGCGATCGCCAGGCCCAGCACGACGGGGATCGCGCTGAAGAACACGATCAGCTGAAAGGCGTTGACGAGCGAGTCGAACAGGTCGGGATCAGTGAAGACCTTGCCGTAGTTGGCCAGCCCCACCCAGGTGGAGGCGCCGATGCCGTTCCAGTCGTACAGCGAGTACTGGAACGTCAGGGTGATCGGGCGCAGCACGAACACCGCGTAGAAGGCGAGCGCCGGGGCGACGAACAGCCAGCCGACCAGGCCGCGCGTGCCGCCCAGCATGGTCACGACCGGCCGCCGGCGCGCGGCTCGGGCGCCGGCACGGCTGCTCATCACCGGTCTCAGTTCCCTTCGACCTGGGCGGCGTAGTCCGCCTGGACCGTCTTCAGCAGTTCCTGCGGGGTCTGCTCTCCGCCCACCAGCTTCTGCAGTTGCGGTGTCCAGCTCTTGGCGTAGATGGCGCCTGTGGCGTTGGCGATGAAGTCCATCGCGCCGTTGTCCTCGGCGATGTCCGCCCCGGCCGCCAGAGTGCTCGCGGTGACCTGGTCCGAGGCGACGTCCGGCATGTAAGCGTCGGCCGGTCCCATCGGACGCGATCCGCCGACCTCGACGCCGATCGTGCGGGCCTGCTTGTCGGTGGCCACCCAGTCGAGGAAGAAGGCGGCGCAGTCGGCGTTCTTGGCGTTCGCGGCGATGCCGAAGGTGAGGGGAGCCGACATCGCGGCCAGTTTGCCGCCCTGCTGCGCCGGCGGCATCAGGGAGAAGCCGACGTTGCCCGGCATCTGCTTGTCGAGGTTGCCCGACTCCCAGTCGCCGTTGAACATGAACAGGCCCTGACCGTCGATGAAGCGGCTCATCATGGTCGCGTAGTCGACCGCGTTGACGTCCTTCTGGAAGTATCCTGCCTTGATCCACCGCTCCAGGTGCTGGACGGCCTGGAGGTTCGATGGGGTGTCGATGCTGGCGCCGGGCTTCTGGAAGATCCAGTCGTTGATGGGCCCGGCCGGGCCGTAGGAGGCCATGAGGTTTTGCAGCGGGAACGCCAGGCCGCCGGTGGCGCCGCCGTTGAACTGGACGATGGGCGTGATATCCGCCTTCTTGGCCTTCTCCAGCACCTCGTCGAACTCCGCCAGCGTGGTGGGCGGGGCGGACATCCCGATCTTGGCGGCGAGCTCCTTGTTGTAGAAGACGCCGGTCATGCTGGAGTTGAGCCCCAGGGCGTACAGCGAGCCCTCGCCGCGCGGCCGCCCGCCCTGGCCCAGGCGCAGCTGCTCAAGTTGGGAGGCCGGCCACTCGTCCCAGCCGAACGCCGTCGCGTAGCCGTCCAGGTTCTTCAGCAGGTTGTCCTTGACCAGCTCGGAGACCTGGGGCAGGCGCATCAGGTCGGGCGGATTGTCCGCCAGCACGCGCGGCGCGTTCTGGGTGATCACCGCGAACTGGTCCTCTCGGAGGTTCCACGTGACGTTCGGGTGCTGCTTGGTGAACTCGGCGGTCAGCGCCTTGGGCAGCGGGAAGCCGGTCTCGAAGTAGCCGCTCATGGTGATCGGCTCCGTGCCGCACGTGGGTGCGGAGGACACCGGCGACGAGGCGGTGGCCTGAGGTTGCGGGTTGTCGCTGCCGGGCGCCGCGCAGGCGGCGGCCAGCGTCCCCATGGCGATCACCAGCGCGGCCCCGGACCTGCCGCGGCGACCTCGACGAGCCATGTGCGTCTCCTCTGCTGCTTGGGACGATCGGCGCCGGGCGGCGTCCGCCTCCGTTGCTAAATCGGGTTAGCGCCGATAGTCTCATCCTGCGCGTCGCAGGATGTCAACCCCCTGTAACACACTCTTGACGACCGGAGGTTCTGGGTGAGTCCACGACGGGTCACGCTGGCCGATGTGGCCAAGGCCGCAGGTGTCTCCCGCCCGACCGCTTCGCTGGTGCTGTCCGGCCGCGGCCGCGAACTGCGCATCTCCCAGGACGTCGAGGAGCGAGTGCTCAGAGCGGCCGACGAGTTGCAGTATCGGCCCAACATCGTCTCCGTGGGCCTGCGCAAGGGCACCTCCCAGACGATCGGCTTCATCTCCGACACCGTCGCCACCTCACGCCTGGCCGGCGACATGATCAAGGGAGCGCTGGAGGCCGCCCGGGACCGGGGCTTCATGCTGTTCATCGGTGAGACGGAAGGCGACCCCGAACTCGAACGCCTCCTGCTGCAGACCATGCAGGACCGCCAGGTCGAGGGGCTCATCCTGGCCTCGATGTTCACCAGGACCATCAAGGTCCCCAAGAGCATGACGGCCTCACCCGCCGTGCTGCTCAACGCGCTTCCCCAGGAGCCCACGCCCTTGCCCGCCGTCCTTCCCGACGAGGTCGAGGCCGGCCGCCTGGCCGCCCGCGTCCTGCTCGACGCCGGCCACCGCGACGGGATCCACCTGATCGGTGCCGGGCCGGGCCTGCGCGACGTGCCCTCGGACAGCGTCGCGGCGGTGGAACGGCTCATCGGCATCCGCGAGACCCTCAGCGAGGCGGGAGTCGAGGTGGCGGGCGCTCGCAGGTGCCCCGACTGGCAGCCGGAATACGGCCTCGCCGCCACGCGCGACCTTCTGGGTACCGTACGGCCGCGTGCGCTGATCTGCTTCAACGACCGGATCGCCATGGGGGCCTACCAGGCACTCGACGACTTCGGGCTCAAGGTGCCCGCGGACGTCTCCGTCGTCTCCTTCGACGACCACCCCATCGCCTCGTGGATGCGGCCCAAGCTGACCACCGTGGCGCTGCCCCACTACGAACTGGGCCGCAAGGCCGTCGACGTGCTGTTCACCGAGATCGACCGCGACCGCTCGGACGCCGGCCGGGTGGGCGACGTGCACCGGGTTCCGATGCACGTCCGCAGCCGCGAATCCGTCACGCCGCGGCCCGAGTAGCGCCGGCCGACGTCGTACGGGATCGTCCCGCGTTAGCCTGATCCGTATGGACGACGGTGTGGAGATCATCGCCTTCCCCGACGCGGAGGCCTTCGAGAACTGGCTGGCCGAGCACCACACGCGGGCGGAAGGCGTCTGGGTCAAGGTGGCCAAGAAGAAGTCCGGCATCCCGTCCGTCACCGAGGACGAACTGGTCGACGTCGGGCTCTGCTGGGGCTGGATCTCGGGGCAGCGACGCGGCCTGGACGATCTCCACTACCTGCAGAAGTACGTCCCGCGCCGCCCCAGGAGCCTGTGGTCGCGGGTCAACGTCGACAAGGTCGCCGAGCTGACGGCCGCGGGGCGGATGCGCGAGCCGGGGCTGGCCGAGGTGCGTCGCGCCCAGGAGGACGGGCGGTGGGATCGCGCGTACGAGTCGCAGAAGAACGCGACGGTGCCGCCCGACCTCGCCGCCCTGCTGGACGCCGACCCGGCTGCCCGGCAGGCGTTCGAGGCGCTCGACAAGACGGGCCGCTACCTCGTGATCCTGCCGCTGCTCCAGGCTTCCACCCCGGAGATCCGGCAGGTCAGGCTCGCCAAGGCGCTGGAAGCGCTGGGAGACCGCTCGGCTTGAGGACAGCTGGATGCAAGTGATCCACAAGGGCTTCAAGATCAGATATCTGTCATGACGAACCAGAATAAAACCGGCGCCTTCGCGCGCACGAGCCGCCGAATCGCCGCAGCCGTGGTAGTCGCCGCCGCGTCCCTGGCCATCATCGGCACGGCGGCACAGGCGAAGCCCAGGTACGACGACTACTACCCCTGCTGGGTCGAAGACTACGGCTGGATGTACTGCAAGGACGTCGGCTAGACGTACATCCGGTCAACCATCGACGGCGTCCTCCGGGGGAAGATCGACCTGGAGGACGCGTTCGATGATGGTCTGCCAGCTTTCGGTCAGAGGGTGGGCCGCTTCCATGGCCGGTGGCGCGGCATCCTCGTCCATGGACAGATAGAGCAGCAGCGGGCCTTCCAGTGCGGCCGTGAGCTGGACGGCGAGGATGTCCGGGTGGGGCAGGCGCGAGCCTGACAGACCGAGGAGCATGCGGATGTGGGGCCGGGTCATGGCGACCTCGCCCACGGGGATCGGCTGGGCGCGGTCCAGGGCGGCCCGGGCGATGGCGTGGTGTTCCAGGAGGAAGGCGATGCGGGCGCGGCCGTAGGCGATCAGGCGCTGCGCGGGGTCGGCGCCCGGGCCCAGCGGGGGTGGGCCCGACAGCACCCGCTCCTGGAAGCGGCGCTCCTCCTCGTCGAGCAGGGCACGGAAGATGCCGGCCCGGGTGCGGAAGCGGCGGAAGACGGTGCCCTTGCCCAGACCGGCGCGCTCGGCGAGAGCGTCCATGGTCACCTTCCGCGTCCCGTGCTCAGCGATCATGGCGCGGGCCGCCGACAGCAACTGCTCGCGGTTGCGTGCCGCGTCCGCGCGCTCACCACGTGGTTTTCCCAGGGGCACGACAGGGAAGTTCACCCGATCAATCTAACCGGGAATGTTAACCGGGGTAAAGTCCGTTTCTCTGTCGAGAGACGCGGGCCCTGGAGCTCTCCGGGCCGTCGCGTGCGACCACCCCGCGTACCGCGGGAAGCATCCACCCTGAAGAAGTGATCGATCCATGCACCTGTTCCGACTCGACGCCAGCATCCTCCCGGCCGCCTCCGTCAGCGCCGAGATCGCCGACCGAGCCGAAGCCGAGTGGACCGCCGCCCACCCCTGGGGCACGGTGACCCGCCGCCACCTGGGCACCGACCCGCTGGCCGCCGACGCCTGGGCACAGGCCGCCACCGCCCGCTCCACCCCCGAGGCCGACCGCACCCCGGCGCAGCGCGACGCCCTGGCCCTGGCCACCGGACTGGCCGGGGAACTCCAGAACGCCGACGCCGTGATCATGGCCGTGCCGATCTACAACTACGGCGTCTCCCAGCACTTCAAGACCTGGTCCGACCTGGCCATGGCGGGCGCGGCCAAGGGCACCCCGCTGCTGAAGGGCACGCCCGCCGTACTGATCACCACACTCGGCGGCGGCTACGGCCCCGGCACCCCGCGCGACGGGTGGGACCACTCCACCCCCTACCTGAAGCGCGTCCTCGCCGACGTCTGGCAGGCGGACCTCACCCTGATCAAGTGTGAGCTCACCCTCGCCGCCACGACCCCGGGCATGGAGGAACTGAGGGACCTCTCCGCCCGGCAGCGCGCCGACGCCCTGGCCGCCGCCCTCGAAGCGGGCCGGTCACTGGCCAAGGCCTGATCCCCGACGGCGACGGCGGGCCCCACGTCCCTGGCGGCCCGCCGTCGCCTCTCCTCTTCACGACGAGGATCATCCGGATTCGGTGGGGAGGCCGGCGTCGGTCCAGTCCTCGATACCCTCCCGGTACTTGCGGACGTCGGTGTAGCCGAGGGCGGTGAGCCGGTCGGCGACCTGGCCGCTGTTGGGGCACGCCGGGTTGGAGCAGTAGGTGACGATGGCGGCGTCGAGGTCGGGGAGCAGGGCGGGTGCGAGCCTGTCGACGTCTTCCCTGACCAGGGCGATGGCGCCCGGCAGATGCCGCTTCGCGTGGTAGTCGCCGCCCAGCGCGTCGACGACGGTCACGGTGCCCGCGTCGATCGCGGCCTTCAGCTCGTCCCGGGTGATGAGTGCGGTCATGCCGCCACCTCCAGATGAATAGGACTATAGTCCGCTTATGTCTCGCGACAATAGCGGACTGCAGTCCGTTTCCGCAATCCCGTTGGAACTGCTTCTCAAGCCACCCCCGAAGGAACGGGCGGACGCGGCACGCAACCGGGCCGCCGTGCTGGAGGCCGCGGCCCGGCTGTTCGCCGAACACGGCGTGGAGGCGGTGTCCATGGATCAGGTGGCCGCGGCCGCGGGCGTCGGCAAGGGCACCTTGTTCCGCCGGTTCGGTGACAAGTCCGGACTGGCCGCGGCCCTGCTGGACGCCCGCGAGCGTGTGCTGCAGGAGGCGATCCTGCATGGACCGCCACCGCTCGGCCCCGGCGCGGCAGCCGGCGAGCGACTCGCCGCGTTCGTCGACGCGTACTTCGACTACCTGCTGGAGCACCTGGACCTGATCCGCATGTCGGAGACCGCGGCGCCGGGTGCCCGCTACCGGATCGGGGCCTACCGGTTCTGGCACCGCCATGTGGCGATCCTGCTCGACGGCACGCCCGACCCCGACTACGCCGCCCATGCGGTGCTGGCCGCCTTGTCGGCCGAGCACGTGTCCGCTCTCCTGCCGGAGCTGGGCGAGAAGCGGGTACGTGCCGGTCTCCATCGCCTCGCCCGTACGGCCGAGATGGTGCGCAAGACCGTGGCCTGAATACGATCTGGCCATGCCGGGTGAGACATGACGATCAAACTGGTCGTAGCGGACGACCACGCCATGATCAGGGCAGGGCTGCGGCTGGTGGCGGAGAACGCCCCAGGAGTGGAAGTGGTCGGTGAGGCGGCCGACGGCGTGGAGGCCGTCGCCGTGACGAGGGAGCAACGGCCGGACGTGCTGCTGCTCGATATCGCCATGCCGGGCCTGGACGGCCTGGCCGCCGCCACGATGCTGCTCGGGGACCCCGCCCCGCCGAGGATCCTGATGCTGACGACCTTCGGCAGCGACGAGAACCTGCACGCGGCGCTGCGCATCGGTGTCAGCGGCTTCCTGTTGAAGAGCTCGCCTCCCGAGCATCTCCTGGCGGCGATACGGGTCGTGGCGGCGGGTGACGGACTGATCGATCCCGCGGTCACCCTCCGGGTCATCGCGTCCTTCGCCGCTCAGCCCCCGCTTTCGCCTCCTCCTGAGCTGGCCGCGCTCACCGCGCGCGAGGTGGACGTGCTGCGGCTGCTGACGCGGGGGCTGTCCAACCGGGAGATCGCGCTGGAGTCCGGGGTCGGGGAGGCCACGGTCAGGAGCCATGTCGCCCAGATCCTGCGCAAGCTGGACGTGCGGGACCGTCTCCAGGCGGTGGTGCTCGCGTACGAGTCCGGCTTCGTCCGCCCTGGTCAGGAATGATGCGCCGCCGGGGCGCTGTAGCTGTTCGGGCGACCTTGGACCGCTGGGAGGTCCGGCCGCCGTGCACTAGCCTCACAGCATGATCGTCGACCACGCCGCTCGGGGCGGGTTCGCAGCGCGGGTCCGGCTCCGGCTCACTCAGGAGGAGCTCGCCGAGCGGGCCGGCGTCAGCTCGCGGTCGATCGGTGAGATGGAGCGGGGGCGCAGCCCCAGGACCCGCACGGTCGAGCAGCTCCCCGCCGACACCGCCGACTTCACCGGCCGCGAGCAGGAGGTCGCCACCGCCGTGCGGGCGCTGGCCGAGAAGTCCGGCACGGCGCCGGGGATCTGCGTGGTCGCGGGCGCGCCCGGCATCGGTAAGACGGTCTTCGCCGTCCCTTTGGCGCACCGGCTGTTGCCCCGTTTCCCCGTCTGCCAGCTGTTCGCCAACCTGCGCGGCGCGGACACGACGCCGGCCGAGCCGGCGGAGGTGCTCGCCGGGTTCCTGCGAGCACTGGGGGTCGACGGCAGGGCGATCCCCGAGGACCTGGACGAGCGCGCCGCGCTCTACCGCTCGCTGATGACGCGCCGGGAGGCGCTCGTCGTGCTCGACAACGCCTCGAACGAGGACCAGGTCCGGCCCCTGCTGCCCGGCTCGGCGGGCTGCGCCGTGCTGGTGACCTCGCGCAGGCGCCTGACCGGCTTGGGCGCGCAGGCGGTGATCGGCCTGCGTCCGCTCACCGGGGAGGAGTCGGCCGAACTTCTCGGCCGCATCGTCGGTGCCGAGCGAGTCTCGGACGACGCGGAAAGCGCCCAAGAGGTGGCACGCCTGTGCGGCGGGCTGCCGCTCGCCCTGCGCATCGCGGGCGCCCGGCTCGCGGCCCTGCCGCACCGCGGGCTCGACGAGCTGGCCCGGCGGCTGGCGGACGAGCACCGGCGGCTTGACCTGCTCTCCTATTCCGACCTCACCGTACGAGCCAGCTTCGACCTGAGCCACCGGGCCTTGAGCGAGCGGGAGCGGCGGCTGCTGCGGCGCCCGGCCGCGCTCGACGTGCCCGACGTCCCCTTGTGGCTGGCCGCCGCGATGGGCGAGACGGATCACGCCGAGGCCGAGGAGCTGGCAGGCGGCGCGGCGCTCGGGCGACAGGCGGGCGGAGGCGCTGGCCGTCACCCTGCTCGGGGAGTCGAGCATGACCTGCGGAGACCACCGGGAGGCCGACATCCAGTACGAGCTGGCCGAGCAGATCTTCACGGAGCTGGACGAAGAGCACGGCCTGGTCGAGCTCTGGAAGGCCCGCGCGGCGATGGATCGGCTGCGAGGCGACTACGACAGCGCCATGCGCCGGCAGCTGTGGAGTCGTGACGCCGCGCGGGCCGTCGCCGAGGTGAGGATGCGCGCCGGGGAAGCCTCGGTGGCCGTGCGCATCGTAGAGGAGGCGATGCCGGCCATCGACAAGATGGGCGCCGCTCCCTTACGGGCCCAGGCCGAGGACCTGCGGAGCCGGGCGTCTAGGTCGTCCTGACCGCCACGACCGCCGCGTCGTCCAAGCAGTAGAGCACGCCGTCCACCGCCTTGAGACAGGCTGCGCCCTCCATCTCGAGCTTGCGCAGCAGTTGTCCCGTCTCCAGGTGGAACGACTGCACACCCTCCAGTGAGGCCAGGTGGACCGCGCCCTCGGCGACGACCGGCAGGTCCTGCTGCACGTACGGGACCGCCTGCCGCCAGCGCACCTTCCCCGTGGAGGCGTCGAGGGCGACCAGGTTCTCCGCACCGTCGTACACGTACACCAGGCCGAGGGCCGTCTCGCGGGCCAGGGCGATCTCCGGCTCGATCGCCATGCTCCCGCTGCCCACTTTCGCCGTGGTGAGCCGGCTCCTCCAGCGCCGGGCCCCGGTTCCGGCGTCGTACGCGTACAGGCTGCCCGCCTCGTCACCGATGTAGAGATGCTTCCCGACGACCGACAGCGGCGGAGACCAAGGAAACTTTCGCGCTTTGGGGCCGCCGACCCACGCCACGTCCCCCGAATCGGCGTCGAGGGCGTGGATCTCGCCGTCGTGCAGCGGGGCGTAGACGAACCGCCCGCTCTTCACCAGGGAACCGCCTGTACCGCGGTAGTCCCGCACCAGCGCGCGCTTCCAGCGGAGCTTCCCCGTGACGACGTCGACGGCGTGCACCTCGGGTTTCGTCGTGCCGTACCAGGTGTAAAGCACATCGTCCGACACCGTGCACGCTTCCCTGTGGTCTTCGCCTTTCAGCGACCAGCGCATCTCACCGCGGGACGCGTCGTACGCGACGATCTCTTTCTCCCCCGACACGATGACGAGCCCTTTCGCCACGAGGGGCGGTGACGCTTGCGTGCCAGCGGTGAAGGGATGCGTCCATCTCGCCTGGCCGGTGGCCAGGTCGTAGGCGGATACCACGGCGTTGTCCCGCAGCGGCACGACCCGGTCCCACACGGCCACGGTCAGCGGTCGGCCCGGGAGGGTCAGGGGCTGGGTGGCCACCCGCCAGAGGACCTTGCCTGTCCTGGCGTCGAGCGCGGTCACGCCGGTGTCCCTCCCCATGGAGAACACGACGCCGGCCGCCACGTCCATGGTCTTGCCGAACCCGCCGATCGGAACCTTGGTCCGCCACAGGACGTCTCCGCCGGGCTCCGCGGAGGGTTTCGCTCTCGCGCCGGAGCCGGAGTCTCCTCCGGAGGCCAGGCCGATCCCGATGGCGGCCGCGACCGCCGCGGCCAGCCCACCTCCGCCGGCCACGAGCACCTGGCGGCGGGTCAAGCCGTCGGCGGGCGGGGGCTCGTCCAGCCGCCGCGTGACCGAGGTGATGATCAGTTCGGGCAGCCACGACGTGCCCTGGAGCGCGGTCGCGGGGGGCAGGTGCGGGGTCAGGCGGTCCAGGAGCTGCTCCGGTACGGGACGCAGCGCGGGCTCCTTGACCAGGCAGGAGGCCACCAGCTCGCGGAGCTCCGGGTCCCCTATCGCGGACAGCCTGGGCTCGTCGTGCACGATGCGGTAGATGAGCACGTCGGTGGGCCCCTCGCCGAACGGGCCCACGCCCGTGAGCGTGTACGCGAGCACGGCGCCGAGCGAGAAGACGTCCGCCGCGGTCCCGGCCTCCGCGAGCCCTGTCGCCTGTTCCGGGGCCATGAAGCCGGGTGAACCGATCACCGAGCCTGACATCGTCACCGTGGCCGACCCCGCCGCTCTGGCGATGCCGAAGTCGATGACCTTCGGGCCCTCGGCGGTGAGGATGACGTTGGACGGCTTCAGATCGCGATGCACCACGCCGGCCCGGTGGATGGCCTGCAGCGCCTCGGCGAGGCTCGCCCCGAGCGCGTACCCGCCGGTCACCGGCAACGGCCCGTGCGCGGAGACCGCCTGCTGGAGAGAGACGCCCCGCAAGTAGGCGGCGGCCAGCCAGGGGACGGGCGCCTCGGGGTCGGCGTCGATCACCGGCGCGGTGAAGGCGCCGCTCACCGCGCGAGCGGCGGCGACCTCGCGCCGGAAGCGAGCCCGGAACTCCGGGTCGCCCGCCAGGTCGGCGTGCACCAGCTTGAGCGCGACTTCCCGGCCCGAGCGGGAGCGGGCCAGGAAGACCTCGCCCATGCCACCGCTGCCGAGCCGGGCGAGCAGCCGGTATCCGCCGATCCGGGAAGGGTCGCGGGACAGGAGAGGATGCATGATCAAGCCGTTTCGAGTGATCCGGCCAGGTCCTTGGCGATCTTGTAAGCGGCCGTCAGCGCGGACTCCTCCGTCAGCTCGCCGGTCGGCGCCCTGTGTTCCACCCGGACGAGCAGGTTGTGCACGCGGAACCAGACGACGCCGTATGCCTCCACCTTGGACCTGTCGGAGCGCCGACCGTCGACGTAAGCGCAAGCGAACGCCTCATCACCCAGACCGCGAAGGGCGTGGAAGCGCAGCGAGCCGCGATGCTCATCGAGAATCATCGCGCCTTCTCTGGCTCGGTGATACTCCATCAGATAGTGGCGGGCCGCCTTGCGCTCGGCGGTGGCCGAGGCACCGTCGGGAACGGCGCTGACGGCCACGTGGACGGATCTCGTGTAATCCGTGTCATACCACGTGCACGAGCCTCCGGCGGCGCCCTCGACATATGCGAAACGGGTCAAGGGCATCGACGCCGCCGGAGTGACGCCCGTGCTCACCAGCACGTCCTCGCTCACGGTCGCGCAGATGTCCTCGGGGGCCGACAGGAGGTCGCCGGTGGACTGGTTGGCTGCGGTGACGACGGACAGCTTGCCGACCTCGAGCCCGAGTGCGCGAGCCACACCGGCCGCGACCTTCAGCGCGCCGTCCGTGAGAACGTGCTCGTCGTCGATCAGCTTCAGCTCCTGATCCCAAAGGCGTACCTCGTACTCCACCTCGGCGATGACGGCCTCGGTGCGGAACAACACCGTCCCGCCCCCTACGACGGCCTCATCCGCCAGACCCACCACGTCTCGCCACTGCGACGCGTGGTTGTTCTGCATGGTCTCGAAGAAGCCCATCGCGTCACTGACGGACGGCTTCTTGTCCGAGGACTGCTCCTCGGACAAGCTGACCCGAAGGGTGACCCTCCTCTTTCCGTAAAGGCTGGACGGGGTGCTCCAGGAGCACAGGAAAAATCTGGCTGTCTCTCTCACCCTCTGCTCTCCCGGTTCCGCGCCCGGCACGAGTTCCCTGATCGTCTCCGGGCTCACCCCGCAGCTCGCGGGCGGTCCCGCCCAGCGCGACGGCTTGGGAAGTGGATCGCGCATGAGCGGGACCGCCGAATCGTCGCCCGACCCCCATAGAAGGAAGCTGCCCGCCCCCGCGCCCAGCAGCGTCCCGACGACGATCGCGAAGATCAGCAGGCCACGGACCCGCGCCCTTGGCCAAGCCTTCATGGAGCCCCCCTTTCAGAGCGATTCACATGAAAGCCCAGACACCGCGGGACCCACCAGGACGTTACGCCTGACGTTTCACCGGACGCGGCCCTCGCCGTCGTGGTGAAACCGGCGGCACCGCGCCCCCGGCGACACGAAACGAGTGGTCTTGTGCCGGAGCAGGGGATTTCATATCGTTTGGCCTCAAACATCTCTCGCGATGGGCTCATGGCGCACCACACGCATCAGGACTGGCCGAACCAGGCCACGCGGCTGCGGCCGCCGACCGGCCATCACATCGGCGGGGCCCTGCTGAAAAGCTCGCCCCCCGAGCAACTCCTGGAGCTGACGCGGGGTCTGTCCAACCGGGAGATCGCGCTGGAGTCCGGCTTCGTCCGCCCTGGTCAGGAATGATGCGCGGTAACTGGCGGCCGAGCCGGATGGACACGCTGCTCGCGCTGGCCGTGGTGGTCGCCGGGCAGGTCGAGTCGTTCGGGCGGCAGGGGATCGAGCCGGGCCAGATCAGCCGCCCGGTGCCGCTGGCCGCCGGTGCGGCCGCCGCCGGGGCGCTGCTGCTGTTCCGGCAGAGGTTCCCGATGAGCATGCTGCTCGCGCTGGTGGGGATCGGCATCGGGGTGCGGGAGGTCACGGAGGCGGGCTACTACGCCGCGTGGCACTTCTACTCCACGCTCATCCTGGTGCACACCGTCGCCAGCGCGGCGGAGGTGCGTACCCGGCGAGGGCTGGCCGGGCTGGGGTGCGTCCTGCTCGCGTACGGCTATTTACAGACATTTCAGCATAATGACGTGGCCGAAGTGCTGATCAGCGCCATTTTCGTCGGCGTCGCGTACGCCAGCGGCATCCTGTTGCGCCGCCAGATCGATCAGACGTTACGCCTCACCAAGCAGGCCACCCGGTTGGAGGTCGAGCGCGAGGAGCGTGCCCGGCAGGCGGTCGCGGGTGAACGGGTGAGGATCGCCCGGGAGCTGCACGACATCGTCTCGCACAACGTCAGCCTGATGACCCTGCACACGGGCGGTGTACGGATGATGCTCCGCGACGCCCCGGACCGCGAGCGGGAACGCACACTGCTGACCGGCGTCGAACGGGCGGGCCGCGAGGCCATCGAGGAGCTCCGGCTGATGCTCGGCATGCTCCGCAGCCCCGGCGGCACGGCCGCCGAGCCGCACGCCACCGGGCTGGACCGGCTGGACGCCCTCGTCGCCCAGATCGAGGAGGCCGGTCCGGCCGTGGAGGTGCGGGTCGAGGGCGAGGCCAGGCCGGTGCCCCCAGGGCTGGAGCTGTCGGCGTACCGGGTGATCCAGGAGGCGCTGACCAACGCGTTGAAGCACGCGCGGGCGACCCGGATCGTCGTCACCGTCGCCTACTCCGCCGACGCCGTGGCCGTGGAGGTCACCGACGACGGCACGGGGGACGGGCAAGGGGGCGGGAGCGGGCAGGGCCTGATCGGGATGCGCGAACGGGTCGCGATGCACGGTGGCGACCTGTCCGCCGGCCCTGTGCGGGGTGGCGGTTACCGGGTACGCGCCAGGTTCCCCTCGGGCTGAGCCGCCCACTCCGCGTCGCTCATCCGTACGATGCGCAGGCCGATGACCCCGGCCCCGGCCAGGTACAGCAGTCCGCCCACGACCGTGCCGACCGGGAAGACCGGCGCCCCGAAGATACCCAGCAGTATGGCGAACGGCGCCCACCAAGGCGCCTTTCGGCAGTACGCCAGGACGAGCCCGAGCGCGAACAGGCCGAGGATCCCGGCGAACCCCGGGATCTGGAACCCGAACACGAGTCCCGGGTCGGCGAACGCCTGGTCGGCGAGCGCGGCCCCTTCGGCGGGCGGCAGCGAGCGCTCCAGGCGGGCGTAGAAGTAGTCGCCCAGCATCAGCCCGGAGAAGTTCACCACGCCGAGCAGGGCGATCCCGCCCGTGACGTGACCGAGGAGCACCGCGCGGTGGCGTACCAGGTGGATCATGCCGATGATGCCCGGGATCAGCAGCACCCAGCTCCAGTGCAGGACCGCCGCGCTGATCGACACCTCCTCCAGCTGACGCCCGTAGACGCCGGCCGTGTCGCCGCCGCCCTGGCGCAGAGCGGGGTCGGCGACCACCCCCGCGACGTACAGGACGGGCGCGGCGATGAGGCACGCGCCGGCGGCGAGCCTCCGGAATCGGATCGGATCTGACAACGACATGGTGTCCCCTAAGTGGCCGGTGATGCCACGAAGGCTAGGAACGCCCGGCCCTCCCCGTCGTCCACCGCCCGGCCGACACCCACTCCGCCATTTTGCTGGGGAGACCTGGGCGCACTATCTAGGGAGACCGCCGCGCAGCATACTGGCGGCAGTCGACGCGCGTCGTGGGGGCACTCATGAATCGATCGTTCGTCAGCTCGATCCTTCACCTGGTCAGGTTCGCGGGAGCCGCCCTGGCGATCTGGGGCATCGCCTACGTGATCAACGGCGCTACCCAGGCGGGCGGGTACGTCACCGTACGCGTGGCAACCGCTCCGGACGCCGGGCCCTCGCCGCTGAGCGGTGTGAGACTTCCCGACGGGGTCGTACTCCGGGGAGAGCTTCCGCTGGGCGTCTGGGGAGCCACCGTCGCCGAGCAGGTGCTCTCGCGCGCGGACGTCCTCCTGGGCGGTCTGTGCGCGGGCCTGGCCGCTCTGCTGCTGAGCTCCACCATGAAAGGGCGGCCTTTCACCCGGCGTGATACTGCCGGGCTCGTCGCCCTGGCGATCGTCATGAGCCTCGGCTCCCTGCTGCCGATCGTCGCCGCGGCGACCGTACTCGATCGGGCGGGGCTCACCCAGGACTTCGTCCCGTCAACCACGCTGTCGTGGGTGCCGATCGCGGGCGCCGGGCTTCTGCTCGCGCTGGCCCTGGCGTTCCACGCGGGAGCCCGGACCGATCCACGAAGCAGTGCACTCACCCGATAGCCGCGGTACGGTCGCGGCGCATGAGCAGGTGGCCCCGGCGGAATCGTTCATCCTCCAGAGGCTCGCGCAGCATCCGCGCCACCTCGACGAACTCCTCCTTGCGAGCCAGGTCGGCCAGCTCGTCGATCGGCCATCGGTAAGCCGGCGTGACCTTGTGGTCGAACCGGCTTACCGGGCCGCCCTCGGATTCGAAGAAACCGAGCAGGAGGTAACCCCCCGGGGCCAGCACCCGGCGGAACTCGGCGAAGTAAGGCGGCAGCTCTGTCGGCGGGGTGTGGATGAGGGAGTACCAGGAGAGCAGCCCGCCCAGCTCGCCGTCGGCCACGTCGAGGGCCCCCATCGAACCGACCTCGAACCGCAGGTCGGGATAGTCCCTACGGGCGATGTCGATCAGCCGGGGAGACAGGTCGACACCGAAGGCGTCCAGCCCGAGGTCACGCAGGTGTGCCGTCATGTACCCGGGACCGCAGCCGGCCTCCACGACGGGCCGGGCCCCGTCGGCCCGCACGAGCTCGGCGAACGCGGCGACCATCGAGCGGTCCAGCGGCAGGCGGTCGAGCGAGTCCCGGACGAAGTCGGCGTAGACGTCCGCGAGGGCGTCGTAGGCGTCCGCGGTCGCGGTCAGATAGGGGGAGGATTCGGCCACGGCGGACGACTGTAGCCCATCGGCCGAGCTACTCGCCCCGCAGAAGCACGTTGTGCAGGAGGCTGCTCTGCTCGCTCGGCATGAGGGAGCGGCGATCGACGAGGAGCCGGTGATAAAGGCCGATGTAGTGGCTCTCCCGGCGTGGGACGCTCCCGTCGGTGCCGAAGTTCTCGGCGATCCGTCCGTTCTGCACCAGGTACCCGGCTACGGCGTGATGGTCCAGAAGCAGCTCGGCGCCGGAGGCGAAGCGCACGCTGGTACGGCGGGCGGCGGCGGTGACCCGCCAGCTTGTCACGATCAGCGCCTCGAAGGGCTCGCCGTCGGAGGTGCAGAGGATGCGGGCTTCGTACGTCGAATCGTCCAACCGGCGCAGGGAGGTTCGCTCGACGGGATCGCAGAACCTGGGCAGGACGCTGAGGGCGTTGATCCCGGAGTCGATCCAGCTACTCGTGAATCGCTCCCGCGCCGCATCAAGGTCGTCGGCGTAGGGGTCGGTGAACCAGGCGTGGATCTCCCGTACGGGGCCGAGTTCGTGTGTGCGGACGATCTGCTCGCCCCAGAGCACTTCGGGAGCGTACGCCATGTGGAAGGCGACCTCGATCCCGTCGGACAGGAGCTTGGCGGCTTCGGCCAGGTCGTCGGCGGCCGGCTTCTCCACCAGGACGGCGGCGTCGGGGAAGAGTTCGCGCGCCTCGTGGCAGAGCATGCTGTGGGTGGGCGTGGGCGTGGCGATGACCACCAGTGTGGGGGTGCCGGCGACCTCCCGAAGGGTGGGCGTCACGGGCAGTTCACGGCCGCGGAAGGTGATCCTCTCCGGCAGTGCGGGATCGACTCCGGCGATGACGTCTACCTGGGGCATGTCCGCCAGGACGTTCAAGTGGGTACGTGCGACCGCGCCCAGCCCCACCATGAGCACCGAGTCCGTCATCGCCGCCCTCCTTCTGCGGAAATGATCGCGGTCCAGCGGCGGCGGGCTGCCTCTGGGCCGTCGATCCAGTCGATGTCGTCGAAGAGTGTGCCGTTGTCAGAGGGATTCCACCAGGCGGCGATCTGGCCCCAGAATCGGTTGCCGCCGAGTGCGGTGGTGATCTGGGTGAGTCGGGCGGCGGCGGTGGCGTGCTCGTTCCAGTCGGCGCGGACGACGCTGCTGTAGGCACGGGCGCTCCAGCACCAGACCTCGCCGCCGGGGTAGCCGCAGTCGGTGGTCAGGGTGAGTCCGCGGGCGATCTCTTGCTCGGCCTCGTCGTAGCGGGCCTGGTTGACCAGCGCGACGGCGGTGGCCGCGTGGAGTTTGACGAGTTCGATCTGGTTGCTGATGCTCGCGTTGATCCGCTGTGCGTCGGGCAGCAGTCGCAGTGACTCGCGCGGGCGTTGCCAGGCCAGGGTCTGGATGAGATCGGTGAGGGCCTTGCCCTCCGCACCGAGGTTGGCCGTGTCGCGGGCCAGAGCCAGTGCCTGGCGGTAGCTGGCTTCGGCGTCGGCGAACAGGGCGTTGACCCGGTAGACGTGCCCGCGCAGGCGCAGAACCTCTCCCTTGAGCTCGTCGGGCTGCTCGCCCAGAGCATCGAGGGAGGCGAGTACGGTGCCGAAATCGCCTGCGAGGAACCGGTAGTCGGCCAGCCAGTATCCGGCCTCGGGCGCGAACCCGTCCGCGCCAGCCGCGATCAACATCTGGTAGTGCTCGGCGGCATGGGCGTAACGACCGGCGACGCGCAGGGCGTGCGCGTGGTGCAACAGCAGGAAGTGCCGGAGCCGGTTCTGCTGCGGCTGCCGGCCGAGAGCTTGTTCGGTGGCGGCGATGGCCTCCTCCAGCCGTCCCGATCGCCGTTCCCGAGCCCCGCGCAGGCCCAGCAGCAGCGCCGACGCCGCGACCTGGGTCTGCGGGGCCTCGGGCAAGTGACTCCACCGGCCGGACACCAGCAGCCGCTGCGCGGCATCGACCAGCCAGTACGGGAAACGGTCAGTGTACGTGCACAGGAGGAGCGCCTGCCGGAACGCCGCCACTTCGGCGCTCCGATCACCATGCGCGGCGGCCGCCGTGCAGATCTGAGCCAGATGATCGGTGAGCCGGTCGGCGACCTCGGCCCGCTCCCGCTCCGACCACGAGTCGGCCAGGTCCACGTCGGCCTCGCACAGGGCTTCCCGTAGCACCTGGTGCAAGGAGTACGGCCACGTCCACTCGGGATTCACTTCCAGGAACGAGCGGTCCTTGAAGTTGCGCAACGCCGCATCGGGAATGGCGGGGCAGGCAGCGCTGAGCATGTCCATGTCGAAGGTGTCCAGAAGCGCCGCGGTACGCAGCAACTCGCGCTCGTTCCGGCCCAGGTCGCGCAGCACCCGTGCGGCGACCGTACGCAGAGGCTGCCCGAAATCCTCGGCCGTGGGCGCCTTTCCCCGCGCCAGCAGATCCAGATACCGGGTGACCGCGAGATCCAGGTACAGCGGGAGTCCGCCCCCGGCCGCGACGATCCGTTCACGGATGACGGCGTCCATCACCGGAGTGCCGTCTTTCACCATGGCGTTGCGCAGGTAGTCGTCGGCGTCGTCCGCCGACAGGTAGCCGACCAGGTGCTGGCGAGGCTCCTCGCCGTGGTGGTCGGCATGCAGACCGGGCCAGCGCTCCGGGCCGGGGAAGTCGAGCTCGTCGACGTGGGCCCAGTCGATCCGGTTGCGGCCCGTGATGACGAACAGCGTGTTCGGCATGAGGAAGACCGACCGCTGCAGGAACCGTTCGAAATCGCGGTGGTGCCGGCCGCCGGCGTTCTCGTAGGTGTCCAGGAACACCACCGCGCGCGGATGCGGCCCGGCCAGGCGTTCGAGGTCCCAGGCCAGCAGATACGGGAAGTACGACAGCGTCTCCACATCGGGGTCGGCTTGGAGCAGCTCACCCAGCAGTTCACACCTCTTCAGGGTGCGGTGCTTGACGATCGCCTCGGCGGCCCTGTTGTAGAGCAGGCTCCCCACCCGGTGGGTGACCTCGCCCACTCCGGGCAGCGCGCCGATCACGTCGGCGATCGTTCCCGTGATCTGCTCGGGCAATCCGATCGCCTGAGAAGTACGGCTGAGCATCGAGTCGCCGTTGATGAACTCCTCCAACGGCCGCCCGGGATGCGCCCGCTCCCAGTACGCGCTCAGCGCCAGATCGAACGCCGGCCACCGCCGCGCCAGATGCCCGAGCCCGGCTCGCAACCGCAGTACGTACGACTCCACTTCCGGCACCGCCGACTCGGCGAAGTCCACCCGCACCGCCGCCCGCTCGTCCTGGCTCATGAACCGGCGCTCGAGCTCGGCCGAGAGCGTCGTCTTCCCGATGCCGCCCACGCCGTAGTAGACGAGCACGTTCCGCCTCGGCACCCGCCGATCCGTCACCGGGGATATCTCCGCCTGTTGGAGGCGGGATGCCAGAGCCTCGATCGACCTGTCGAATGCGCCTATTTCGGATGCGCGATTCGTGAAAATCTGTTGCGCGGATATAGGGGAATCGAGCCCCAACGCGAACGCGGCACGCAGATTCAGCTTCGACACATCGTCCAACGCTACGCAGAAACGCCTGTCGGATGAGTCCTACCGGCGGGTAAGACCACCGTTCAGGCACCCGATTCCTCGTAGAGGGGATTTTGGCTGTTTCAAAATCTTTTATCCGGCCAACCAGTGCGTGGCCCCAAGCAGGCCGGCCGTCAACGTCCACGCCGCCTCGTGGATCAGGCCATCAGCGGATTTCCACACGAACGCGAATCCTTTGTCCCAGACATTAAGCGGCAAGGTGATGACACAATGTGACCATGCGGCGACCCCGAGCGAGATACTTCAACACCACCGGACCGTGCAGCCCGCAGCACCACTACATCTTGCCTCCCACGCAACGGCTCCCCGAGGCGCGCGAGCTCATCGAGATGGACCGCTACTTCGTGCTGCACGCGCCCCGGCAGACCGGCAAGACCACCATGCTGCGCACCCTGGCGTCCGAGCTGACCGCCGAGGGCGACATCGCCGCCCTGATGTTCTCCTGCGAGCGCGCCAAGTCGGCCGGTGACGACTACGCCGCCGCGGAGTCGCTTCTGCTGGATTCCCTCCGCGAGGCCGCCGCGCGGTCGGGATGGCCGAAGAAACTGCTCCCGCCGGATTCCTGGCCGCAGGTCACGCCCGGCGCCCGGTTCGGTTCGGCGCTGAGCGAGTGGTGCCGCCGCTGCCCGCGCCGCGTGGTGCTGCTCCTCGACGAGATCGACGCCCTGCAAGGCAACAGCATGGTCAGCATCCTCAGCCAGCTCCGCCACGGTCACAACGCCCGGCATGAGGGCCAACCGTTCCCCGCATCCGTGGTGCTGTGCGGGCTGCGCGACCTGCGTGACTACAAGGTCGCCTCGGGTGGCGAAGCCGGCAGGTCGAACCCGGCCAGCCCGTTCAACATCGTCGCCAAGTCTCTGCGCCTGGGCGACTTCACCGCCGACGACATCGCCGACCTCTACGACCAGCACACTCAGCAGACCGGGCAGGAGTTCACCAAGGACGCGGTGGAGCGGGTGTTCGAGCTGACGCAGGGACAGCCGTGGCTGGTCAACGCCCTGGCCCATGAGGTCGTCTTCGAGATGGGCGTGACCGGCGCAGTCACCGCCGGGCAGGTGGAAGACGCCAAGGAACGGTTGATACGGGCGCGCGCCACGCATCTGGACTCTGTGATGGCCCGGCTGCACGAGCCGCGGGTCAAGCGGGTGATGGAGCCTGTCGTGGCCGGGACCTTCCCCCATATCGACCCCGCCTTCTCCGACGACCTGTCCTACGTACGCGACCTGGGCCTGATCAAGCAGAAACCCCCGCTCGAAGTGGCGAA
Organism: Nonomuraea sp. NPDC049486; assembly: GCF_040676925.1. Lineage (NCBI taxonomy): Bacteria > Bacillati > Actinomycetota > Actinomycetes > Streptosporangiales > Streptosporangiaceae > Nonomuraea > Nonomuraea sp. NPDC049486. The sequence continues at coordinate 3,939 of NZ_JBFAPV010000004.1, read as the reverse complement.
CCCGATCTACCGGGAGGTCATTCTGCGCGTGCTCGGAGACCCGTCCGAGCAGTACGTGATGGCCGACCCGCGCAGTTTCGTGCTGCCGGACGGCCGGTTCGACCTGCCGCGCCTGCTGGAGGAGTTCGTCGTCTTCTGGCGCGAGCACGGCGAGGTGCTGGTCCGTCAGGAGGGCTACCACGAGGCCGCCTGCCAGATCATCCTCATGGCTTTCCTGCACCGCCTGGTCAACGGCGGAGGCTACCTCGACCGGGAGTACGCCGCCGGCACCAAACGCCTGGACGTGCTCGTCCGCTGGCCCTACACGAGCCCCGACGGCGAACGCCTGATGCAGCGCGAGGCCATGGAACTGAAGGTGTGGCGAGCAGGCGCGAACGACCCGACACCCGACGGCCTCGCCCAGCTCGACCGCTACCTGGACCGCCTCACCCTCTCCACCGGCGCGCTGGTGATCTTCGACCGCCGCCCCGAGGCCCCGCCCTGGCAGGAACGCGGCGGCTTCGAACAGACGACCACACCCTCCGGCCGCCAGGTCACCGTCCTGCGAGTATGACGGGCGCCCGAGTTTCAACGGGCTTCGCCTCTGAGCAGTGCCACCCAGACCCGCTCAGCCTCCGCTGTCGTGGTCCACGCCGTCTCCTGCATCACGCCTTTGACAGATCGCCGGACGAACGCGAGCCCACCCGCGACGCAGAACTCGTAGCAAGGCGCAGACCGGCTGCACGTGTGCTCGCGCACCCGAACCCGCACGCACCGAGCGGCGGGGTTCGCCCAGGCGATCTGTTCATGTTCCTCCTGGGCAGGAGCCACGTGAAGGCCGTGATACTCCTCCAGTAGGTCTGACGCCCCGCTCATCGCCGGCCTGCCGTACGAGGCAGCGCGAACCAGGTCGCCTTACCCGCCAGCCCGGGGCACGTGGCGAACCCCTGCGGAACGCAGCCGTACAGCCCGGCCGACAGCTCCGCCACGATCAGCAGTCCCCGCCCGTGCTCGGCCTGAGCATCTGCACCCCGGTGCACCGGGCGAACGGCTCCGGCATCGACCACCATGCACACCACTTCGACCGGATCGACCCGTACCACCAGCTCGTACGGCGCGTCACCGTACAGAACCGCGTTCGTGACCAGCTCGCTGACCATCAGCACCGCGTCGTCCACCAGCTCCCGCCCCAGACCGACCAGCAGAAGCGCGCGCCGGACGAGGTCACGGGCATCACCGACCGCACGGGCGTCATCCCGGAGCCGCCAGACCATGCTCCGCCCGGCGAAGCTTGAACGCTCCGCCGACACAATGGCCTTCGCCGATCGCGCGACTCCCGGGGCGATCTCACCGAGCAAGAGACCTTTTCCGTGCATTTGCATCCTTTCCTATGGGATGTCGATTTTCGCCCGCCTTATACATGTCACAAAGCATCCGTCCATAGCGTTTCGGCGTCCATTTCCTGTCAGGACAAGAGGCTGGGCAGAAACCTTTGACTTTCAGTCTGCCCAGGTGAAGACTCTTTTTGCAGAAAGAACCAGTGCACAATCGAGTCCCAAAAATTCCCTTCGATTGGGGCTCGTCGTCAACATTCGTCAAGTTGCCGGGGAGACAGGTGAGAGATTTTCATGAGGAACGACCTTGATCCACGTCTCACGCCAGCGCAGCGCTTCGGCAGAGAACTCGCTCGAATACGCAAGGAGAACGAACTGACGCAGTCGGCTCTGGGCAAGCGCCTGGACTGCTCGTCATCACTCGTCGCCCACATCGAAAAGGGGAATCGCAAGCCGAAGCCGGATTTCGCCGCGGGCTGCGATCAGGTGTTCGGTACCGGCGACCTCTTCACCCGCCTGTGCCGCAGCATCACATCTCCGTCCGGACCAGGCTGGTACCTCCGGTGGACCGACGAGATCGAACCCTCGGCACATGTCCTCAGAAGCTGGGATCCGCTCCTGTTCCCTGGCCTGCTCCAGACCGAGGACTACGCCAGAGCCGTCTTTCGAGGCGGTCCCGCGGGGGCCTCAGACCGAAGGGTTGAGGACGGTGTCAGCGCTCGCATGCACCGCCAGCTCATCCTCGACACTGAAGCACCTCCCACTCTGTGGGTCCTCTTTGACGAGATGGTGCTTCGTCGGCCCGTCGGGGGACCGCAAGGCATGGTTACGCAACTGGAGCATGTCCTCGCCGTTGCCGACCGTCCCTACATCACGGTGCAAGTCGTCCCCTTCGACACTCCGTGTACTGCCGGCCTGCTGTCCAGCTTCATCATTGCTGAGCTACCGGACGGCCCCACGGCTGTATCGGTGGACTCCGCAGGCAGAGGCGAGGTGTCAGCCGAACACGACTTCGTTACGTTGATCTGGGACAGGTATGACAAACTACGAGCAGAGGCGTACCGTCCTGGACACTCTCTAGAGATGATCGAGGAAGCCCGAGACCAATGGAAGCTCAAGACCTAAGCCATGCGGACCTCCTCCGGGCGGCGTGGAGGAAGAGTTCCCGCAGCGGTGACAACGGCGGGAACTGTGTCGAGGTCGCCAGCAATCTCCCTGGGATCATCGCCGTTCGCGACAGCAAGAACCCTAACGGCCCCGCGCTCGTCTTCACTCCGGGCGAGTGGCGAGCTTTCCTCAGCGGTGTCAAGATCGGCGAGTTCGACGCATAGCCTGATTGCCCTGCGGACAGCGAGCGTCTTGTCATTCCCTTCGGGGGGTATGAACCGTTGTATATCGTGTTGCAAGCGCCTGACGTTTAGGACGGTCAGGCGCTTGTTACGTCATCCGCCACAGCTGGCTGCTTGAGCCCGGCCCCCTCGATCAATTCGGCTTGGGTCAGACCGAGCTCTTCGCGGCGGTTCCGTACGGCCGCACCGAGTTCGAAGCGCAGACGTGCCGCCTCATAGGCGGCTCCGGCGCCGGGGCGGCTCATGATCTCTGCGCGCTTGTCCGCCCATGCCTTGCGATCACCCATGTCGATCACTCCTCGTCCTCTGCGTGTGCCTCGGCGACACATCGCCGCATCGCCTGCACGGCTCGTTCGATCTCCGCGGTCTCCCGCATCCGCTGCTGGCGGAAGATCGTGAGTAGGGGACGTCCGTTGGACAGCCAGCGCCACGGTGTCAGTGTCGAATCAGGGAAAGGTATGCCTCGGCAGCATTGCTGCGGTCGCCCTGGTCAGATAGGACGACCCACGGTGCTTGGCGCGTATCGTCGCCCAGGTCGAGGCGCCGCAGATGACTCCGGTCCCGCGCACTTAGGCGCTCACGTAGTTGCCTGGGATTCTCCACGAGACTGAACAGGAAGGCCAGGTCGAATAGGTGTCGTTGCGGATCACGCGAGTCGGCTACGGCAGCGCGAGCTTTGATGACGAGGGCGCCTCCCAGATCGGGCATCGGAATCTGGCCATGCGTGGAGCCGAACATGACGGGCATGACGCCTGTGCTTTGCAGCGCACGCCATCCGCCATCGATCTCGACAGCGTCTTTGCCCACTATCGCAATGGGAGAAGGTGCCGAGGCGGATGGTCCGGCGCGACGATATCGATGACCAGATTGTCCTGCGTGAATCGGTGCAGTCGCCTACCGTCCGAGGTAGGAGCAGGGGTGAATCCCAGCGAACGGACGTGAGCGGCGCAGGTAGTCAGGCTGGACGGCCTCAGCACGAGATTTGCGATGACGTCCAGGTCCGATGAGAAACGTACGGGGGTCCTGCCCAGGGCCAAGCCGTGAAGCGCGACCATCTGGCCTCCGATGAGCGCCCACGCACGCTCTTCCAGCACCCTCGACAGATTCAGCATGGTTGGCCACAACCGATCGTCGGGCAGGCTGACCTGGCCGAGGTCCACGGGTTGGTTCCTGAGACGAGGGGTAAGCATTCAGAAGTGTGTGATCACGCTGGCGTGAGCGGCATCCGCTGGATGGGATGATCGTCGGGTGCCGAGGACCCCGGATCGCCGCACGTC